>JALONM010000061.1 GCA_025454925.1 Cytophagaceae bacterium | reverse complement strand
GGATACTCCATTATTTTACTTTCTGATCGTAAAATAGATCATGGTCATGCTCCTATTCCGTCGCTTTTGGCTACGGCAGCAGTGCACCATCACCTCATTCGCCAGGGTCAGAGAGGTAAAGTAGGATTGGTCATTGAAGCAGGAGATGCTTGGGAAGTGCATCACTTTGCCACCTTAATTGGATTCGGCGCTTCTGCGGTAAATCCATATCTCGCTTTCGAAACCATAGTTGGTTTGAAAAAAGATGGCACTATTAAAACTGATCTTTCCGAAGACAAACTGTTCTACAACTTTACAAAAGCCGTGAATGATGGATTGCTGAAAGTCTTTTCAAAAATGGGAATCTCTACGCTACAGTCGTACCAGGGAGCCCAGATTTTCGAAGCCTTAGGTATTTCCAGAAAAGTTATTGATAAATATTTTACCAATACAGTTTCCAGAATCGGTGGATTGGATCTTGACGGTATCGCTAAAGAAACCTTGATCAAACACAAACTCGCCTTCCCGGAAACAGAGGTACTCAATCCGAAGTTAGAAGTAGGTGGATTGTACCAGTGGAAGCGTAGGGGAGAATATCACCTCTTCAATCCACAAACGATACATTTGTTGCAGCAATCAACAAAAACCAACGACTATCAGGTATTCAAAAAATATTCAAAACTCGTAAACGATCAAACCCAGAAAGCTGCTACTCTGCGTGGATTGCTTAAATTTAAGACCTTACCGGAGCCTATTCCTTTGGATGAAGTAGAGCCGATTGAAAGTATTTTCACTCGCTTCGCTACCGGAGCCATGTCGTTTGGATCGATCTCCTACGAGGCACATACAACGCTGGCTATTGCCATGAACCGCATTGGCGGTAAGAGCAATTGCGGCGAAGGTGGAGAAGATGAAATCCGCTTTGAACCATTACCTAATGGAGACAGCATGCGATCGGCCATCAAACAGGTGGCATCAGGTAGATTTGGTGTAACCAGCTATTACCTGGCCAACGCCGATGAATTGCAAATTAAAATGGCACAGGGAGCCAAGCCTGGTGAAGGTGGACAGCTTCCAGGTCATAAAGTGGATGATTGGATCGGAAGAGTTCGTCACTCTACTCCGGGCGTAGGATTAATTTCCCCGCCTCCGCACCACGATATTTATTCTATCGAAGATTTGGCACAGCTGATCTTCGACCTAAAAAATTCAAATCCTAAAGCACGGATTAGTGTTAAGCTGGTTTCCGAAGCAGGCGTTGGTACGGTTGCTTCCGGTGTGGCAAAAGCACACTCCGATCATGTGCTTATTTCTGGCTACGATGGTGGTACCGGAGCATCTCCGATCTCTTCCATCCGCCATGCAGGCTTACCTTGGGAACTTGGTTTGGCCGAAGCTCACCAGACCTTGGTGCGCAATAAGCTAAGAAGCCGCATCACTGTTCAAACAGACGGTCAGTTGAAAACAGGTCGCGACTTGGCTATAGCAGCATTGCTGGGAGCCGAGGAGTTCGGTGTAGCTACCGCAGCCTTAGTAACAGCCGGTTGCATCATGATGCGCAAATGCCATCTGAATACCTGTCCGGTAGGTGTTGCTACGCAAAACAAAGACTTGCGCGCAGTATTTACAGGGAAACCAGAACATGTGGTAAACCTCTTTACCTTCCTGGCCATGGAGCTTCGCGAAATAATGTCCGAGCTAGGATTCCGCACACTGAACGAAATGGTTGGTCGTGCAGATAAATTAGAATTGCGCAGCGATATTGCTCATTGGAAATTGAAAACCATTGATCTTGCTAAAATCCTTTATGTAGAACCTGCCGATGCTTCTGTTGGACGCTACAAAATGGAACCTCAGGATCATGGCATGGACACTATCCTTGACCACCAATTGGTGGCGGCTGCCAAACCAGCCCTGGATAACAAAGAGAAAGTATATAAAGAGTTCCCGATCATCAACATCAATCGTACGGTGGGTACCATGCTTTCGTACGAGGTGTCTACCAAGCATAAAAAAGACGGTCTTCCACTCGATACCGTGCACTTCAAATTCAACGGTTCTGCCGGTCAAAGTTTTGGCGCTTTCCTGGCGCCAGGACTGAAGTTTGAACTGGAAGGAGAAGCCAATGACTACTTTGGTAAAGGCTTGTCGGGCGGACGTTTGATTTTGTACCCTGCCAAGAACGCCAAGTTCGATGCTAAAGCCAACATCATCGTAGGCAACGTGGCCTTCTATGGTGCTACCAACGGCGATGCCTACATACATGGTGTAGGAGGCGAGCGCTTCTGCGTGCGCAACTCCGGTGCCAAGGCGGTAGTAGAAGGGGTAGGCGATCACGGATGTGAATACATGACCGGTGGTATTGCCGTAGTGCTCGGTGAAACCGGACGTAACTTTGCAGCAGGTATGAGCGGTGGTGTAGCCTATATCTACAACCCGAATAAAACCTTTGAAGGTCATTGCAATATGGAAATGGTCGCTTTCGATCCTATGGAGAAAGAAGACATCGATACATTGCGTGCCCTGATCGAAAACCACAACACCTTTACAGGAAGCGACGTGGCCTCTTTCATCCTGAAAGATTGGGATAACCAACTGAAGCATTTTGTAAAAGTGATGCCTACCGATTACAAAGCGGTACTTTTGAAAAGAAAACAACAGTCGGAAAATAAAGAAGTGTTAGTCAATGGGTAAGCCTACAGGATTTCTGGAATTTGGCAGGGAACTTCCCAAGAAGAAGGACCCTTCGGAAAGAGTTAAAAACTACAACGAGTTTGTAGAAGTATTTCCGGAAGAAAAATTAAAAACACAGGCCTCGCGCTGCATGAATTGTGGTGTGCCTTTCTGCCATAGTGGTTGTCCCCTCGGAAATATTATTCCCGAGTTCAACGATGCCGTGTATCAAGGCAACTGGGAAGAAGCCGCAGAGATTTTACTCTCTACCAACAATTTCCCGGAGTTTACAGGACGTATTTGCCCTGCACCATGTGAATCTTCATGTGTGTTAGGCATTAACAAACCTCCGGTTGCCATTGAGGAAATAGAAAAGAATATTGCCGAGATTGCCTTCAGCAGAGGTTATATAAAAGCAAACCCGCCTAAGAAACGCACCGGTAAAAAAGTGGCGGTGATTGGTGCAGGTCCTGCTGGTTTGGCTGCTGCTGCGCAGCTCAATAAAGCCGGACACCTGGTAACGGTATTCGAACGTGCAGACTCTGTTGGCGGACTGTTACGTTATGGAATTCCTGATTTTAAACTGGAAAAATCCATCGTATTCCGTCGTGCAAAATTAATGGAAGAAGAAGGCATTGTATTTAAAACCAATGCCAATGTAGGCGAAAATGTAAAGGTGAAAGAAATCCTGAATGATTTCGATGCGGTAGTTCTTTCGGGTGGTTCTACTACTCCGAGAGATCTGAACATTCCGGGAAGAAACCTGAAAGGGATACATTTTGCGATGGAGTTTCTTTCGCAACAAAACAAACGTGTCTCTAACATTGAAAGAACCGTAGACCATACCGGTCGTCCGTACAAAAACGGCGATTTATTGGCTACCGGTAAAAATGTAGTTGTAATTGGTGGTGGCGATACAGGATCAGACTGTGTAGGTACTTCTAATCGTCATGGTGCAAAGTCGATCACTCAGCTGGAGGTGATGCCAAAACCACCGGAAGGAAGAACAGAGCAAATGCCTTGGCCGAATTATCCGATGATATTGCGCACATCTACTTCTCACGAAGAGGGGTGTAGCAGAAATTGGTCCATCACTACCAAAGAGTTTTTGGGAGATGAGCAGGGTAATTTAAAAGGAATTAAAGTAGCCGACATGGGCTGGGTAACGGAAGAAGGAAGCAAACTTCCAAAATTCCAGGAGTTACCAGGTACCGAGCGCATTATTCCATGCGAGCTGGCATTGCTGGCGATTGGTTTCTTGCACCCGCAAAAAGAAGGTATGCTTACCGAGATGGGCGTAGAATTCGACGATCGCGGCAACGTGAAATGTAAAGAAAATTATCAAACCACTACGAATGCGAAAGTGTTCGCTGCTGGCGATATGCGTCGCGGACAGTCATTGGTGGTTTGGGCCATCAGTGAAGGCCGCGAAGCCGCCCGCAATGTGGATATTTACCTGATGGGCTCTAGTCAATTAGAAGCTCGCGATACCGGAGTATTGGATACAACCGTGGTATAAAGGATCGTAACAAGGTATTTTTAGTAGAAATCCCACCTTAGGTGGGATTTTTTTATTTTTGAGTCCTATTTTGTAGAATGAGCTTAGCACGTGGCTTCTCGTGAAAATTTAGCATTGAATTTTCGCTATCAATTTTTGTGATTGAATCTTTAATCCATTACTTTAGAGTAATCAACCAAACGTATAGTTTCTTAACCAGGCATTTGAAATGTGACCGTCACTTGAAGGCATATATTTGGGTTCACTGACGTTCTGTTTATTCCATTAGTATGAAATCAATCAAAAAACTTCTCTTAATAAAAGTACTAGTACTCCTTTTACTTGCTCAATTTTATGTTTGCTCCGCACAAATTCAATGGGGAAGGGATATCGATGGGAAAGGACGCTGGGATTCATTTGGCTCACCCGTGAAAATGCCGGATCCTTATACATTTATTGCCGCTGATGATCCTGGAGGTGACGGCGATCCATTAAATCCTTTACTGGTGCATGTTTACCGTTGGAACGGACAAGAATGGAAACAAAAAGGTCAATCATTAGATTATGACGGCTCTAGCAATATTGATATGCCCGATTCTAATACATTGGCTCTAGTAGATAACAAGTATAATTCCATTACACGTCAATTTGATTATTGGGTTCGCGCCTATAAATGGAACGGAAGCAGTTGGGAAGCCTTTGGCAATGATATTACAGCTGAAACATATATTACAAGCGTAAAAATGCCAGACAGAAATACTATTGCAATAGGAATGCCTAAGGATAGGAACTATTATGGAGATCACTTTGGTAAAGTTCGAATTTACAAGTGGGATGGAAACTCCTGGTCTCAAAAGGGCAGCGACATACAAGGTAAATCAATAAGAGAATATTTTGGCGAATATATAGAAATGCCCGACTCTAATACCATTGCAATTAGCTCTTATTTTGATAGACCGTCTTCAGTAGGGCCAGAATTGGTAAGGGTATACAAATGGCGAACAAACGAATGGGTGCAAATGGGAGACGAAATTACTGGAATTGATTCGGTAGGGTTTGGATATTTTTCATGCATGCCCGATACCAATACCCTTGCTATAGCTTCATACGGCTCTACTCTTGATGATGACGTGTATAAAAATGGTTTTGTTCGATTCTATACCTGGAATGGAGCTCATTGGATTCAGGATCGACCAGACATAACAGGCGATACTTTAGGAACTCCACTTATTATTAGCATGCCCACCCCCGATATTATTGCCGTTTCAAGTTTATATGGATCAGCTAAGATTTATAATTGGAATGGTTTGCGTTGGGAACAAATGGGTGTAGAAATTCAGCCGGAAGAACTTATTTCTATTTACCCTACTTATATATCTATGCCCGATGTTGAAACAGTTGCTATTGGAGCACCTTATAACAACGGCAATGGCTTTCGATCCGGGAGTGTACGTGTGTATAAGTTAAAAGGTATCCATGGCTTAGTTTACAATGATTTGAATAAAAACTGTATCCACGATGAAGCTTCGTTTGCTCGTAATATCCGAGGAACCATTCAACCAGGCAATATCGTTGTTCAAACAAACCGATACGGTCGTTGGTCAATAGATTCCTTGCCAGCGGGGAATTATACACTCACCTTGGATACCACTTCTGGTTGGAGGTCTTCGTGTTCAAATTCATTAAACTTTACGGTGGATGGAATGAAAGCAATTACCTTGGTTCCAGATATAGGAATGTGGAATTCAATAACTTGCCCTAAGCCAGAAGTTAGTGTTCATATCCCCGTAATAAGGCCAGGATTTAGTAATCAGAAAATGTATATCAATGCATGTAACGCCACCATAGCCAAAGATACCATCCAAGATGCATTCGTAGTGGTGGATATGGATCCGTTATTAATTCCAGATTCTGCATCGGTTCCTTTTGTTTCACTTGGCAATAATCAATATAAATATATAGTTGGAAATTTAGCACCAGGGAATTGTACGAACATAACAGTTTCATGTTCATTGAGTACACAAGCCTTTATAGGTCAGACGCTTTGTATAAAAGCAGAACTTTTTCCTTATTATTTGTGTGATTATACAAATTTCAAATCGGGACAATCTCCGTTAATCAATACTACTTGCGCCTTGCCATACGATTCTTCGGACATAAAAGTGAAGGCCTGGTGTAACCAGGATTCAGTATATTTTGAAATTCGAAATAAAGGAAAGCAAGGTTCTGGAGATATGAAGTGCTTTTCGCATGTGCGAACATTTAATGATGGCGCAATGATTCTGCTAGACTCTATAAAACTAAATGGTGGACAAGCCGATACTATTCAGTTTCCAACGGCAGGTTATTCCTGGCGTACAGAAGTAGACTAGCATCCTAAGTACCCAGGAAAATCAAGGCCGAACGCTACTGCCGAACGATGTGACGCATTATTCCCAACAAGCATTATCAGCGATCAATTAGAAGCGATGTATTTGGATGATGGTGACCCCAACACAGATATTTATTGTGCTAGAGTGCGAGGAAGTTATGATCCGAATGATAAACGCGGCTTCCCCTCTGGTGTTACTGAACAGCATTTCATTCTGCCTAATGAAACAATAGAATACATCATACGATTTCAAAATACAGGAACAGATACGGCATTTACTGTTGTAATAAGAGATACACTGGATCAGGATCTTGATATTTATTCTGTTCGTTCAGGAGTTTCAAGTCACAATTATAGTTTTAGAATGTTCGGTCCAAGAATTTTAGAATGGACATTCGAGCATATAATGCTTCCTGACAGTAATACCAATCAACCTCTTAGCAATGGGTTTGTCACATTTACAGTAAATCAACGCCCCAACTTGCCCGATTTTACATCCATAACTAATTCTCCTGCTATTTATTTTGATTTTAATGATCCTATTATAACGAATGAGACATCTCATGTCATTAATAGAAATTATTTTATGAGAAGAACGGAAGTGCAATTAAAAAATGGAATAGATGAAGAAAATAGTGTAACTCTATTTCCAAACCCAACGAATGGTTCATTTAGTATAAATTATAAGGGAAAAGAGAATGCTGATCTATTTCTTTATAACGCCTCAGGAAAAATTGTTTTACAACGGAAACAAATTCTTAAAGGAGAATTAAACCTAACCCTTGAAGAACCACCAGGAATTTATTTCTTAAGAATAAACAGCATAAGCGGGTCAAAGGTATTGAAGTTGGTAAAACAATAGTTTCGAGACAGGAATTAGTATTTTCTAAAAGTCCTGGTTCTCACCAGGACTTTTTTATTTCTAGAGCTCATATTTTTTTGCATTCAATTCCTCATAATACTTCTCGAAATATTTTTATGCGACAGCAACCATTGATCTTTTATATGAATCATGGTAAAAAGGCTATACCATGAAATTTAAAATTCTACTTATAACGATCATTTTCGTAAATATTTTAGGGATCCAGGCTCGAGTAATTTATAAAGGTCCGGGGCAAATAAGCCCTTCCACATCCTATCAAATTTCACAAACTTGGTTTCCATATAATCATTTTGTGATTCTCGATGTAAATATTTCATTAAATGTATCAATCAATCCTATCGAACGCACCTGCTCAGTAGTGCCAGGTGGTGCTGCACCCAATCAATATTTCCTTTTGGCTACCGATGCGGCACAAATTTTCGGTCATGCCGCTTTGAAATTTACAATGATAAACACTAAAGTTACTGCAGCCACATTTCAAATCTCGGATTATTTCAGGCAGTCAATTAGTACTAGATTTAATAATCAATCTCTATCTTGCTCAACGAGCAATGTTGTGGGAAATTCCTATCCTATTTACCCGATAGTCACCACTGTAGGAAGTTTGGCAGGCATTAATTCTACGCAATATCTCGCATTAAAATTTATTCGATCAGGTCTTACCTATTACGGTTGGGCGTTGTTTGATAACTTGAACAAGAGAATCGTGGAGGCGGCATACGAATCAATTCCTGGTTTTCCCATTGTTGTGGGCGATAAGGGAGGGTATTTTGGCCCAAGTTCAAAATATAACACCATAATTGGTGTAGTATATCACGATCAAAATGGCAACTGCCGCCAGGATGCCAATGAAATCGGTATCGCAAATGTACCGGTTTTTGCAGCCGGCACTAACTTCGCTACGTTTACCGATTCCATTGGTAAATATGAATTACTAGTGCCTGATGGCACAGCTACTTATAATATTGATCTCACCACAAATCCTTATCCTGGGTTTACCTTAACCAAAACTTGTCCTGCCGGATCCAACGTGGTTTCTGTTTCCGTATTTGGTTCATATGATCAGAAATTTGTCAATCTTGCTGCAACCCCTTGCGCAGTGCTGAAAGTGAATGTAGTACATGCTCCTTTGGTACGTTGCAGAAGAAGCAGTGCCACGGTTCAATTCGAAAATACCGGCTGGTCCGATGTTGCAAATGGAAGAATTCAGCTAGTGCTTCCACCTCAAATAAAGCCTATCCAATCAAGCCCAGCATGGACATCAAAAAATGGCGATACATTAGTGTATCAGCGATCAAATTTTAAAAAGGGAACAAAAGCGACGATAACGATCATTGATTCGGTACTATGTGGAGACGAATCGATTCGAGGGTTAGATGTGTGTTTCAAAGCATTTATTTCTCCTTCAATGTATTGCTTATCTCCTTCTTTTTGGGATGGTTCAGAACTTACACTGGAGGCATCCTGCGAACAAAACCAATTGCGTACCATTATTCACAACACTGGTGCACCGATGAGGGACTCCGTTTCATACCGAATTTTGGCAGATAACATCCTGGTAAAAACTGGAAAATGTTTTCTTTCCGCCAACGAATCCAAACGGATGATGATTTCTGCACTTGGAAGATCCATGCGCATCGAAATAGATCAGTCAGCTCATCATCCGCAACTCGCCTACAGAGCTGTCGCGATAGAGGGTTGCGCTATCGTTGGGCAAGATTCCATATCCAAGGGATTTGCTGCACGGCTCCCATTTCCCAGGACTTTCGGAGAATCTGTGTTTTGCTCAACCATTTTGGACTCCTACGATCCAAATATCAAAGAGGCATTACCAAAAGGAGTAGGGGCAGAACACTTTATCAAACCCAACGAAGACCTTGTTTACACCATACATTTTCAAAACACTGGAACAGCTCCTGCTTATTCTGTAGTGTTGGTCGATACGTTAAGTCAACACCTGGACTTGTCTTCACTCGAAGTCTTGGCAAGTTCTCATACATACAAATTACAAGTGCAGACAAAAAATCCTGCACAGCTGATATGGATATTTGGTGGAATAAACCTTCCGGATTCCAATTCTAATGAACCAAAATCACATGGCTTCGTTTCGTTTAAAATTGCACAGAAAAATAATTTACCATTAGGCACTGTTATTCAAAACAAAGCAGCCATTTATTTTGATTACAATAGTCCGATTATTACCAACACTACATATCATACCATTGGTAATCCAAGGTTAGAACAGCTATTGGTTGCGCAATCCCTGGAATCTTCGAAAGATGTTTGCTCGGGCACGGAAGCACAATTGCAGACGAACGCAACTGGATTTGGAGAAATCACTTATCTGTGGTTAAAGGATGGCATCAAGTTAGAAGATAAAACTAGTCCGATGGAAACCTTTAATTTTCAATTAAACGATGAAGGCCGCTACACCTGTAGGATAAGCAACCCATTCGATACAGTATTTTCTGCACCCATTCAAGTAACGGTACATACATCTCCTGGAATATTGGTTCAGGAACCAACTCCCATTTGTGATGGAACCACGTTTGATTTAACAAAAAGCTTTATTGATACCAATGCTTCAGGTTCTACGTATTCATTCTGGAAGGAAGAAAATTTCATTCATGAATTATCGAATCCCACCCAGGTAGGAACGGCAGGAACCTATTATATCAAAGCAATGAACGGAAGCTGTGTTGACTCAGCGCCCATCACGCTGAATGTGAAAACATGCACAGACTTGATGGAATCTATTCCTGGAGGCGTGAATATTTTTCCCAATCCATGCAGCGATAAATTGCACCTTACTTGCGAAAGTGCATTCAGCTTTACGCTATCATCTTCCTTGGGCGTACCTCTTATTTCTGGAAACGAATCATCGATCGACCTACGTTCTTTGCCTTCGGGAATATACTTCCTAAAACTAAAGTTCAGGGATACGGAGGAAATTCAGATCTATGAAATTGTAAGGGAATAAAAGCCATAAGACCACAAGAAGGTGAAGATTGGAAGATTATTTCCATAAAAAGTAACATGTATAAAAGTCCCACTTTGTTGGGATTTTTTATTGGGCTGCTGTAACTCTATCTTTGATAATTTTTTTATTTTTGAAAAATTCAATTTTTCAACCCTAAACTAACTTTCCGCTATGTATCTAAGATTTTTATTATTGATGATTGCTTCATGCCATATGCTTTTTTCACAAACGGTATGGTTTGTAAATGGTAATGCGACCGGGGCAAACAATGGAACAAATTGGGACAATGCTTTTCTTACCATTGAAGATGCCGTAAATGCAGCCAATGCAGGCGATGAGATCTGGGTTTCTTATACTTTTAATTATAAGATGAGCCCGACAAACGATAAATCACAGCATATTATTATTTCAAAGAATCTAGCCCTATACGGTGGTTTTGCTGGAACTGAATCCACCAAACTAGAGCGGAGCACTATTTTTAAGACTGCCATTTCAGGTGATATTGGTATACAGGGCGATCAGAGTGACAATAGCTATACAGCGTTTCGAAATACATCATCGTTACTGTTAGATGGATTCCGATTTTTTTTCTTCAACTCTGATAATGCTTCCGCCACTTCGTTTGGAATAATTATCTCAGATACTGCCGCCACTACCACGTTACGAAATTGTGACTTTGATTTGAATAAAGGCGGTTCAAAAGGTACCTCCTTGTCTGTCTATAAAAATTCTCAAACGAGTCTTCTCTCCTGCGCTATTTTTTCGAATAACACTTCTGGCACTATGATAGCGTATAGGGATAATGCAAAGGTGACAATCGAACAAAGTAAATTCCAGAATAATGGTTCCAATAACGCGGCCTTACCATTAATTTATGGATTTCAAAACGGATTGGGTAATGTATATGCAGAGGAGTATCTTATTTCGGTGAGAGGTACAGAATTCTCTGGCAATAAGGGTGGATATTTTTATTCTTTTTTTGGAAGTGCGCAATTTTTTGATTGTGATTTTTATACGGAGAACAGCATGTCACAATCCTTCTACCTCAATTCTAACGAAGGAAATTTTAAATTTGATTCTTCTTACTTTACTGGCACGTTTCCTAATCAATTTATTTATAGTTATACTAAAACGCTTCGTATTTCGAATTCAACGTTGAATAATGGAAATAATAACACATTTAGTTTGTGCTATTTTAGCGGGCAAGAGAGTAGAATCTCCAATTGCAACTTTAATAATTTGCGTGGTAGCAATCCTATTTATCTGTATGCAAGCAAAAGCGCAACCATTGAAAAGACAAATTTTAATACCGGGAACGCCAGCTCCTATTTTATAAATGTCAATGCGCCCAAATGTTATTTAACAGGAAATGTATACAAGATGATTTCCTCTTCGCTCGGGAACTATATTGATGCAGACTCTATGTTTATCAAATCTTGTACATTCGAAAATTTAACTCATATACCAACTCCACTGAATTATGTAACATTTTCTTTAATCGATTCTTCAGTATTTCAATATATTAATATCAGTCAGCCATTGTTTTACAATACCAATACGGTGGTGATAAAGAATACTACTATCAAATCCGGAAATCAGTCTCCCGTCAATCCGGGTGCGGCGTTTATACTTGCCAATTGGGGAGGAGATGCCACACTACTAAATTCTCATATTGAACAACTGGGAACCAGCGGTGATTTAATTTCCAATTCCGGGAAGCTGGTCGTATTTGGAAGCATCTTCAAAATGTTAACTCCTGCGAAGTCTGTCATTCAAAACTCAAAAGATCTCTATGTGTATAATTGCAACTTTGTTGATATGTCGCGTCCTGTTGTATTTAATGATACCATATACAGCAGCGGAGATAAATCGATAAAGTTTGAGTTGGTGAATTCTATTGTTTACTCCTCTAACGATTCGTTGATAGCGAATAACGTACGACCTGGTTTTTATAATTCAGTTATCTCCAATTGTGTATCCAACCGATTAACCTTGGCTGGATCAAATATCAGCGGAGGATCTACCGTTTTGTATGAAGATTTTTATGGTAATGTAACACATCCTTTGCTTACGGATCTTGGCCGCACGATTCCAGATTTGACTAACTACTCGGTGTTTGATATTGAAGGCAACAATAGGCTGAATAATCAGATTGATATTGGTGCAATTGAATTCGCAGGAACAATAAATTCTTTAGTAGCGCATCATGATCAAAAAAATTCTTTCTTTTTACATCCCAATCCGACCATAGATTTGGTAAACGTGGAAGTAAATGAGAACGGCAAAATTGAAATTTTTGATTACAAAGGACAACGTGTATTAGAGCATTTGGTGTTAGAAGGAACGAATGCCATCGATTTGCAAAATTTGTCTTCGGGAGTTTATAAGATGAGAATTAGCAGTGGTACCTCAGCCCAAATGGTTTCAGTTCTCAAACTGTAGGCACGTTCATTGTTCTCACGCAATGGGCAAATTTGGGAGCATTAAAAAAACAATTCTAATAAGGAGTCATCCGCAACAAGTTCGAATATTAGAGTCATTGGAAATCGAATCTTCGACTTTCTTCAAAGAAAGAAAACAATTGCATACAAAAGAAAACCCGCTTTTAGGCGGGTTTTCTTGTTCTCATGGTTTCTATATTTTTCTATTCCACTACTACTTTGCCTACAATTCCTTTGCGGTCCTTTTGATAATGCGTAAGCACTTGGTAAATCGCAGGGTTATTGTCGTTGCAGTCGCCGAGGTTGTAAACGATATAAGCCTTTTGGTCAACGTTCTCTCCGATGTGATACCCGTCTGCACCAGGTTTGGTGCAAGACTTTGTACTCGACACGTAGTAGCCATCTTTATCTACATCGCTATACCAAATCGTTCCGGATGAATAAATGGATTATTGTCGTTGCAATCTCCAAGACCTTTCAATGACCAATTCCAAGTATTATTTCCATAAAAAGCCGAGTTGAATGAAAACGTATAGGTGAGGCCTTGCACAAGCCATCGGCTGTCTCTGCAGGCATGGAGCGCTAATTCTTCCGGGACCACAGTTGGTGCATTGATGATCCACACGCCTCCAAGTCTGTAGTATCCATCTCCATCGTTGTCGAGATAAAAAACAATATTTGAAGTTACGTTAGAATTGGAATCGTCACAGTCCAGAAAAGTCTGCACACATTTGGGAGTATTATTCCAAACAAATACGACAAACGATCCTTATTATAGTGCCACACACGACGGGCTGTTATTCAATATTGGCTTAGCCTTTAGAGTGCGGACAGATTCGGAGTAGCGAATAAGAATAAAGTATTCCTATCAGACTAGTGTGCGGGTGCATGAAAGGCCATTGAAGGTGATTGCGTAAAGAATGTATGGGAAACAATTGCGCGTTGGGCTCTCGCTAGGATTCCTATTGACAAATCCCGGTTTAATTTTCGTCCCGTCTACGACTTCTTTTTCTATTCACATCTTAATACAAATTCTGATGCCTGAAGGAATTATTGAAATTGAAACTTCTTTCAATAAGGAGAACTGAAGGAAGTTTCAATGACATGATTATTCGAGTATCACTTTTATTTCTTTGATTTTACTATTGTGAATTAGTTGAATTACATAAATTCCATTTGCATAGGATCCTAAATCAATTTCACCAGTATATCCATTCATCTCCTTAGACTCTACAAGCATCCCTAAACTACTGTATACTTTATAGCGTAAATTGGGGAAGTTGGTTTGAATCATTACAATACCTGAAGTTGGATTTGGATAGGCTGTGAATTCCCAAATTCCTTGTTCAGATTTTGTTTCTGTTACCACGTTGCAAACTCCCAGGTATAATGTGTCTGGACGAATACAATGCGAGGCATTCACATTAATTCCAGACGCTCCACCAACTGTATATACATGTGTTGTGTCTGACTTGTAACCAGGAATATCAGCAATAACTTTATACTGTCCATTGTTTAAGTTTCCGAATAAAAAGGAACCGTTAGCATCTGAATATGTATACTGAATTGCTTCTCCTCCAGGATGTGTGACAAGAACAAATAGAACATCAGGAACGTTGGCTGGAGGTACAGCACCATCGGCTAAACTACCCGCAATAGAACCCGCACCAATCGTTGAAGCAGACACCGGTGTTGCGGCAATATCCAGATCCGAAACAACAAAATCCGGACAACCGATTACTTGAATTGCACTCGACAACTGATATTGAAAACTTCCACCATAATAGGTAGGCACTACGTTGCAATTTACTCCACACTGATACAGAATTGCATATTCGCCATCATTTACTTCAGTAAAGTTATAATTCCCGGAAGATACCGCTACCGTGTCGATATATACCGGAACTACTCCCGGGATATTCGATAACTTAAGTAGAATAACTTCGCCCTCTGTAACAGCGACAGAATTTTTGAGAACTTTTCCGCGAATGCTTGATTTTTGTAGTGCATTGTGTACATGTAACTTCAACGTTACCGTGCTATCACACGAATATCTGTTTTGAAGCGTAACACTGTAATTGCCGCTCGCAGTATAAGAAGTGCCGTGGAACAAATACGATTCTCCTGAACAGATGGTATCTGTCACTACAGTGGAGTCTGGGTTCAGCACGACCAAGTTTAGAGTGACAATACTATCACAGGAATTTTGGTTTTGAAAGGTAACGCTATACGTTCCGCTTGATGTGTAACTAGTGCCCTGGAATAGGTACGATTGCCCTGAACAAATGGTATCCTTAACGATAATTAAATCTGAATTATTCACATGCAGTTTTAACGTAACAGTACTATCACATGAACGACTATTCTGCAAGGTCACGCTGTATGTACCGCTAGCGGTATAGCTTGAGCCATTAAATACGTAAGATTGTCCGGAACAAATGGTATCAAGAACTAGCGTTGAGTCAGGTGCTAAAACATGCAGCTTTAACGTCACGACGCTGTCGCATAGATGTTGATTTTGAAACGCCACACTATACGATCCGGATGCAGAATACGAATTACCTTGGAAAGCATATGAATCACCGGCACAAATGGTATCCCGAATGATAATCGAATCCGATTGAACCAGGTTGGCAGAAATTGTAAAGAAATAAATGGGTTCTGCGGCATCGCTGCTACGAACATAAAACTTCGTATTTTTCAAACCAGTTGTTAACGAATCTCCAAACGAAACACGGACCGACTGACTAGCGCCGACTGCCACAGTATCCACCACCGCATCCAGAATCTTGAACGAATTGGCATCGTCACCTAATAAGGCTACTTGATGTAAATCCAATGTTTTGGTACCGGTGTTGAAAATAGTAAACGTATGAATGCTGTTTGCATCATTAAGACATACCGTTCCAAAGCTAGACTGATTGGTTGTTCTGGCTACACTGCTTCGATTCGGAATAATCTCATTATTACCTTTGATGACAATTTTAGGGGCACCACCCACATTAACAATACTATCATCATCATCCAAATTGTTTGAAACATAACCTATTGGTTTACTACAAGCAATAGAATATTCCAATGGATCACCCAAGGTATCGCTGTCATAGTCTCGGTACCAGATTCTGTTGGGATAATAACTGGAGTTATTGTCATCACAATCGATATTCGAATAGCTGTACGCAAAGGCTGCAACAGCTCCAGGATTAACAAAATTAGAGGTGGTTCCAGTTTTGGCAAATTGAATCATGTTCAGGTTTCGAGGAACAGAAGCTTTATCGTTGACTTGACTGATTGCGGTATTATTCCCTCCCGCTATCCCTTGATTAAAAGAAAAGTAATTTACCAAATTTGACTCGGCACCTGTTAATTCAGTATTCTTTCTGTTATTGATTTCTGTCAACGTCAAGGACTTATTCCAAACTCTAAATTCATCGATAGAACCATTAAAGTAGAAATTAGATCCTCCATAGGATCCAATATAGGTAGCAGTATTAGGCACACCTGGCGTAGCAGTGGAAGTAGCGGCCGATACTCCATCGATGTACAACGTAGAGGTGGTAGCATTTCTCGTCAACGCGATGTGTGTCCACTGTCCCGCTATGGCAGAAATAGTAGTGGTATAATCTTGGACTCCTGCAATTGAAAATAAATACTTACCGTTTAGTATTTGAATGTTATATCCAGAGGAAGTTCCATTTGAAAGAAGTACTTGCCTTGTATTGCCTGTTCCCGACCATTTCGCCCAAAACTCTACAGTGAAATTGCTCGTTGCTGTTGATAATGGGGAAGGGGAAGAAGCCAAATAATCATTCACCCCGTCAAAATTAAGAGCAACTCCCGCAGTAGCAGGAAGCGGAGTAATTGTAGTATCGATTTGTTCTTTAAGATTATTAGCTCGCACATAGCCTACTGGTTTTGTGCACTGAGTTAATTTATTTCCTGAAGTAAATCCATCTCCATCGGCATCTTTAAACCATGAAACATTCGGATACACTATCGCATTTGAATCATCGCAATCACCCGTCAATGCGATTAACGCATAGGCGGGCTTAAAGCCAACGGAATCATGGCAATTAGTATATGTTGTACCGTCGCTGTAATTGTCGTTGTCGGCATCTTTGTACCACACTTGTGCTTTGTATTGATTCGGATCGTTGTCATTACAATCGCCGCCAAAGGCTTGTATCGTTTTAGGAATTGCTCCCGGAGATACAAAATTAGAAGCAGTGCTGGCTTTGGCAAAGCCATTTAGAGTGGCAGTTTTATTATTTCCGCTTACATCGGATAAAGCAAGAATACTGCTATTATTACCTGAGGCGATTCCTTGATTGAAGTTAAAGTTCACCGTTAAGCCGGATGTAGGATTTGAAATTTCCAGGTTTTTGTTGGCATTTACTTCGGATATAGTCAAGGCTCGATTCCACATTCTGAATTCATCAATAACACCTTTGAAATAGAAATTACTGCCTTGAAAGGCTCCTATGTAGGTGGCTGTATTCGGTATGCCTGGATTTCCAGAAGTAGTAGCCACAGATACACCATCGATATAGAACGTAGAAGTTGTTGCATTTCTTGTAAGAGCAAAATGTGTCCACTTTCCAGCAACAGCACTTACCGATGTTGGATAATCGGCAACTCCCATGTAGGAAAATAAATATTGGCCATTTAAAATTTGGATGTTATATCCTGTGCTGAAACCGTTGCTTAGCAGAACTTGTCTGCTATTGCCAGTCCCCGACCATTTTGCCCAAAATTCTACCGTAAAATTATTGTTGACCGTTGATAATGGAGGCGTAGCAACTACAAAGTCGTTGGTGCCGTCGAAATCAAGCGCCTGCCCCGTAGATGGAATTATTGCTACATTTACGGTATCGATATAGCTACTAATGGTATAGGCCCCTACAGGACCCGGACTAATGAAATTTGAGGTGCTACCGCTTTTACCAAATACAGGTGCAAGCATAAATTTCTTTCGATAAGAAATGGTTGCGGTTGATTTGTCAGTCAAAAACGTGATCGCAGAGTTATCGCCAGAAGGAATACCTTGATTAAAGGTGAAATAATAATGTAAATCAGTTTCATTCCCGGTTAACTCCTTGTTCATATTCGCCAATATTTCAGCTTGAGTCAAAGCTCTGTTCCACGCTCTAAACTCGTCCATCGCTCCTTTGAAAAAATAATTAATCCCTCCCAGGCTGCCAATGTAGGTGGCATGATCAGGATTCTGTGCATTAGTGGTTGTGCTGACAGCGGTATCGCCGTTAATATACAAGGTCGAAGTGGTGGTGGTTCTTGTTAACGCAATATGTGTCCATTTTCCAATCTCAGCACTCACATTACTGGCATAATTAGCGGTTCCCATGTGTGAAATGGTGTATTTACCACTTGAGTTGATATAAACATTTATTCCTTTCGTACTTCCATTTGAAAAAATAACTTGGGCATCGCCACCTTCCCATTTTGTCCAAACCTCATAACTATAGTTTGAAGTATAGAAAATAGGAATGTTTGGTGCATATTCTTCAGGATAAGCATAGTCGTTAATGCCATCAAAATGCAAAACATGTGCTGTAGACGATGGTATTAACGTAGTGTCTACGGTTATTTTCAGCACATTTCCCTTTACATATCCTGACGGCTTTTCACATTGAACTAAAACTCCACCATCGGAATATCCATCACCGTCCGCATCTTTGTACCAAATGTTATTCGGACTAATCGTAGAGTCTGTATCGTTGCAATCGCTGCTATTACTTACATAACCCACTGGTTGACGGCAATACGACATCGAAGCATTAGGATCGCCGAAGCCATCGTCATCTTTATCTTCATACCAAAGAGAAACCCCTACTGCGCTTCCCGGATTAATGCTGGCATTAGCATCATCACAATCATTTATAGGACTCGTGAGTTCTGCTATATCTTTATAGTTGGAAGGTTTGGTGCAAGCTTTTGTGGTAGTGCCATCCGTGTATCCATCGTTGTCTGCATCTTTGTACCATAGATAAGGGTCCTTGATGGTTGCATTGCCATCGTTGCAATCTACATCCGCCGAAATTAGTTCAGAAAGTAGTTTGTGATTGGCAGGGCGACTGCATTGAGTCATAAAAGTTCCATCACTCACCAAGTCCCCGTCAAGATCTTTATACCATTTTGAGGCAGGATTTATCAATGAATTATTATCATTACAATCTTTCGCAGAGGAAGCTAATGCCGTAAAAAGTTTATACCCTGAAGGAGCTACACACCCAACGAATGTAGCGCTATCCGTATAATTATCGTTATCCGCATCTCGAAACCAAATAGTATTTTGATTGATGTTTGCTTGGGCATCATTACAATCAGTATTAGAACTTACATACCCAACAGGAGTGGAACAATCTTTAATACTTGTATTGGCATCGCCAAAACCATCGCCGTCAAAATCTCTATAGTAGGTATTCCCCGATATAATGCCCGATTTGATATTCACATCATTATCGTTGCAGTCGGTAGCGGTACTTTGTAGCTGCAAGGCAGTCTTGTAAGTACTATTCGGTGGCGTTAATGAACATAGTGAGGTTGTGCCAGAAGGATACCCATCGCCATCAGCATCAATATAAAAAGTCACGGGTCTTTGAATATTAGGATCTTGGTCATTGCAGTCAGAATACCCCTTTATTTTCTTACTCGTTCCGGAGCAGTTCATAGCACACACCCAATTACAACCTGGAGCACAAGCCGCAATTACACGATTGTAATCGCCAAAAATATTTGGCTTAATGGTATATCCATCTCCATCGTCGTCTCTAAGCCAATACGCTTCAGGATGGCTGCTGCAAGGGCTCGTAACGCTTGCACTGCTATCATTACAGTCGGCAGACACATTAGGCGTTAGCTCAGACGCCAACTTGAAATTAGTAGGTCGGGCGCACTGGTTTACTATGGTTACACCATCGGTCAAATTATCGTTATCGTAATCTTTTAACCAATCTGAATTGGGATTTATGTTTGGGTTACCATCGTTGCAATCGGTATTGTCGGCGACGTATCCAACAGGTGCAGGACACTGTGTAAGGGAAACAGAAGGATTTCCGAAACCATCCCCATCCGCGTCCTGATACCATACTGCGAGTGCAGCTCCCGGGTTATAGGCAGCGTTAAAATCATTGCAATCGCCGGTTATAGATATTAACTGATCGGCTCTCTTATACCCTGGTTCAGCACAATTGTTTCGATTGGCGATCGGTAAGTTTTCCCCTGTACTATAACCGTCGTTGTCAAAATCCGGATATAATAAATTGTTCGAATAAATATTAGGGTTGTTATCATCGCAATCAAAGGAAAAGGGATTCGTTAACTCGCTTTTCTTTTTCGTTCCAAGTGGTCTATTGCAACCAATGTAGCTGCTAACGCCGTTAGGTGAACCATCATTATCGTTATCAAAATACCATAGCATCGAATATTGGGTAGCAGCATCATTGTCATCGCAATCCCCTTTTGCATTCGAATACCCTAGTGGTGGTATATTAGTAGCAGGGCAAATGGTAAACACGGTATTCGATCCAACGCCATCGTGATCATTATCAACAAAAAATACAGTTCCCCCGATTGTGCTGGCATTATTATCATTACAGTCGCTGACGTATTTAATATTATCTCGTGTACTTACATAGCCTGCTGGAGTCGTATAACCATCACCAACTTGGGTTGGAATCGGTTGATTAAGATCTTTGGGATATTTATCACCATCACCATCTACGTATATATTGATGGTAAAATACACCGCAGGATTGTTGTCGTCTACGTCTATTAAATTAGAGTTTACTACAGAATAATGTATACTGGCTGTGTAGCCCGGAGGTAAACTTCCTCCTGAACAAAAATTACTTTTCAACGCTGGAACTCCATCCCCATCAGCATCAAGATAAGCGGTAATCATGGCAAAGGCGCTGGCATTGTTATCGTCGCAATCGTATTGCAAAGAGGAAAATCCATAACCATTTGGAGGAGTGCATGCCAATACCGAGTCATAGCCTACGGGGACATACCCATCACCATCGACATCTTTATAATAGTACTGTTGTTGTTTATAAAAATTATTATTATCGTCGCAGTCCAATCCCTGATTTTCGGAAATCAAAACATATCCTTGAGGTAGATAAATGTTGCCAGAATTATCACTGAAGCAAACATTAACCGGAGTTAAACTACCTGCATAGTTGTCATTATCTGCATCCACTAAGGCAAGCATGGATCCTTTCAATAAAAAATCATGGTCGTCGCAATCAGTACCGCGTGACGGTGAGTTGGCGGGTAAATTCCCTACTGGTTCTGTGGCTCCATATTGCACAGTAAATGGACCTGCCAAATACCAATCGTTGTCCTCGTCTTTGTAAAAAGTTCCACTTCTATAAACGGCTGCATTATTATCGTCAACGTCGATTTCCTTTTTGAAAATATTGTATGTGATATATCCTGCAGGAGGGTTAGGCTGGCAGCCTGAAATGCCTACCTCCGAACCTCTGTACCCATCGCCGTCAACATCTGGATAATAGGTAAGTTGTTGATAGATGGCAGGATTAGTATCGTCACAATCTCCCAAATTGTAAGCCGCGTAAGGACTTTGATTAATATTTTCTCCAGCATGATACCAGTCTGTGCCTGGCTTTGTGCAGGATTTAGTGCTTTCGGTAAACCACCCGTCCTTGTCTTTGTCCTTGTACCAAACCGTTTCTGGATGAATAAACGGGTTATTGTCGTTGCAATCGCCGGGGCCTTTTAGTACCCACGACCAGGTATTATTTCCATAAAATGCGGAATTAAAACCAATGGTGTATTGTAATCCTTGAACCCGCCACCTGTTGTCCCTGCATGCCCATTCTGGGGATCCAACGTTTTGATCAGAACGTCTCCAGGTTTGAGTATAATAACCATCGCCATCGTTGTCCAAATAATAATAAGTAGTGGAAGTTACATTGGCATTATTATCCATGCAATCTGTAGAATTTAAGACACACTTGGGTGCTGGACGGTTGGCGTCGCGTTCCAGATCCCAGAAAAGGCAAGGTATACAACCCTGTACCTCTTTAGCTATGTCTCCTTCACCATCTAAATCGTGATCTTCATAGTATTGAAAACTTTCTGAATAGGCACCGCACTGAGCCATTACAGAAGAGGTGAGACTGATAAAAGAAAAACACGAGATAAAGAATAGTTTTTTCATATTAAATTCCAGAACGGGAAGATTTAAATTTGCACTATAATTATAAGAAATTAACTTGAGGTTACTTTGATAAAGTACGTTAGGTATTTTTTAATGTTCACGAAAATTCTAATTAGATTCTTAAATCAATTATTGTATGCATTGGCAATTTTGTGGCTTGGATTAGACAACTTTTACGTAGCCCTCTTAATTTTTAATAATTCTAAATTCCACATTGAGCAAGGACCAAGGATGGAATAAATGTTTAGCAGAATAGAGGTGGATAGAATAACCGAACGTAAATGTATTTTCATGTAAAATCAAAATTATATAATCCGATAAATAGAATGTAAGGGCTAATTATAACGCCGTGCATTATTGCAAAAACGGCAGTGTTCAGATATTAAAGATATTTAATTATTTTAAGAAAGCATAGCTATACTACTATTATTTCAATTAAAAATTGTGTAAGACAACTTTGTTGGTTAAAACGTAGGAGCTTTAAACAACAACTCCAGCAGTGCGTCAATCTCAGCGAGGTCGAATTTTAGATTAATGGAAGGGTGTGAGTTTATCGATCATCATAGATGACCTCGTTAACGAAGAAATGAATCATACAATTGATCGGTATTTTGTAATCGTTAGATTATTCAATTCTTTCGGCGCCAAAGCGAATATACCGGCCCGCAGCGGACAATCTGGTCACAAGAGTCACACCCCAAAATTATTCTTTCTACATGATAAAAAATTTACTTATGCATTGTTCTCTGATGAAATTGTATTGAAATCATGGGATAGTTTCGTTTCAATATTTTTGATCCAATAGTCAAAAAAATGTTTAGAAGAAATCTGGAATTCAGAAATAGTTTTTAACCGACTTTTCTCAATAGAAGAATTTCAATTGAAATTAATTTTGTGAATGTTTTGGTAACTTTGTATATTTGTTGCAGAATGTAAGCTCCCCGTAAAATCGGGCCGTTCAAAAGTAGAGATTTTCAACTGACTTTCTGCATTGGAGTTTGATAATTTAGTGCCGAATGAGGTCGGTT
>JALONM010000060.1 GCA_025454925.1 Cytophagaceae bacterium | reverse complement strand
TCCTACTAAGGTAGTGCCTACGTAGAATTCCACTTTTGTAATGGTGCCATCTTCATCTGATGCCGTTGCACTTAATGTTTCTGTTTGTGGCGCTGCTCCCGCTCCTCCCGTTGTTGGTGAAGTCAATGTTACAGTTGGAGCCTTATTGGAAGTTTCAGCTGGTTTGGTTTCTTCTGGCTCGTCTTTCTTGCAAGCCAACATGAATAAACTTACTGCAACTAGTAGAAAAAATGATTTGGTTTTCATAGGGTATTCGTTTAAAAATAGTTTATAAATTGTTGATTCAGATCTATAAGGTATTCTTGATTGCAGGATCAAAATCGAAACAAAACTTCCTCTAAAGAAATTAGAGTTGCTGATTTAGATAGCTGTTTCATTTATTTGGGAAAGATCAAAATATACCTCTACCTCTAAAGTACGCATAATTGACAAATTTGCTAATAAAAATTCTCTTTCTTCTTTCAATGATGGGACACTTACGTCTTTATACGTAATGCCATCTTAAGGTGTTTAGGGAAGTATAGTTTTGCAAAACTCCTTAATTGTTCATCACTTAATTTGTTAAAAAGTAAGCGGAGTTAAAATGAAATTATGTTGCAGGTTGAAACTTCGACATTTTTGTATGACTCTTTTTCTCTGAACAGCAGCTTAATTAAATGAAGTACGACTATGCTTTCATTCTTGCCCAGCTGGTAAAGCATACTCAAGAAGTTTTGTATCAAGAGTTCTTCAGCATTCATGCCAATGGAAATTGATTTGACAACATTCCAACCTAATTGTATGGTTTGTATTGATTCATTTCATTTTATTTTCCAACATCTGCAATCCTTTTGTAAGTTTCTTTTCTTAGATCTGGATTGTCAAAGCAAGGGTGTTTTGCTTTTCTTGGTCTCTCATTGCAGTGAACTCAAGAGTATTGATTTTGCTCAGCGGACTTTCAATTAAGTTGCGATGGGTTAGTGGTAGAATTTCCAATTTTCATACCTCTAATAGGTGCTCTCACTTCCCTGTATTCTTTCTTAGAAAAATCGTGCTTAAGAACATTTTTCATTTAAATTTGTTACAAACAAAAAAATATTTCTTATGAAATTTGAAACCTTGCAAATACATGCCGGACAGGAAATAGACGCTACTCAGTCGAGGGCCCTGCCTCTGCACATGACGACAGCTTACCAATTTAAAAATTCCGAACATGGGGCAAATCTTTTTGCCTTAAAAGAATTTGGAAATATTTATACCCGCTTAATGAATCCTACCACCGATGCCTTTGAAAAACGCATTGCAGCTTTGGAAGGAGGGGTAGCAGCCTTGGCAACTTCGTCCGGACATTCCGCGCAGTTCATCGCCATCAATAACATTACTACCGTTGGGGACAATATTGTAAGCAGTCCCTATTTGTATGGTGGTACCTTCAATCAGTTTAAAAACTCTTTTAAAAATATTGGCGTTGAAATTCGTTTTGCAGCCAACGATGCCGTTGAAAGTTTTGAAAAATTAATTGATGGCAATACCAAAGCCATTTATCTGGAAACAATAGGCAATCCAGGATTTAGTATACCTGATTTTGAGAAGTTTTCTGCCTTGTCAAAAAAATACGATCTGCCATTGATCGTCGATAATACATTTGGTGCCGGTGGTGCTATTTGCCAACCGATCAAACATGGTGCTCACATTGTGGTTGGTTCCGCTACCAAATGGGTTGGTGGACATGGCACTACTATGGGTGGTTACATTGTAGATGCTGGAACATTTAATTTTGGAAACGGCAAATACAAACAATTCACAGAACCTTCTCCAAGTTATCATGGCCTAGTGTTGAATTCGGTGTTTGGGCTTGGAGGTCCTTTTGGAAATATTCAATTCATTATTCGTTGTCGTGTAGAAGGACTGCGCGATTGGGGACCATGCCAGAGTCCATTCAATTCCTGGATGCTCCTGCAAGGCATGGAAACGCTTTCTTTGCGTGTGGAGCGCACCTGCGAGAATGCACTTGCCTTGGCTCAATGGCTAGAAAAACATCCCAGCGTAGAGTCGGTAAATTACCCAGGGTTGGTATCGAATAGTTATCATGCCAATGGGAAAAAATATCTGACACGTGGGTTCGGCGGTGTATTGTCCTTTAAGCTAAAGGGAACCAGAGCCGATGCCGTAAAATTTGTAGATTCTCTTTCGCTGATTAGCCATTTGGCTAATGTGGGGGACGCCAAAACTCTTATTATTCATCCTGCCTCGACCACGCACTCACAATTGAATGAGCAGGAACAACGCAATGCAGGGGTAGACCCTACCATGTTGAGGGTTTCATTGGGTATTGAACATATCGACGATATTAAAGCAGACATTGAACAAGCTCTGGCTAAATAATGTTTTGTACATAACTCCCATAACAAAAAGTCCCGCATTGGCGGGATTTTTTGTTTCTTCATTTTAAATTCTTCATACTGGTTTTGGTATCGAGTTCAAATCTTTTGTCATTTCTAAATAGAAACGGCGAGCACAATTGAGCCCTTGTAAGACCATGGATTCGTGGTTGGTAATCCAAATAAATGAAGGAATTACGATTGTTGTCGCTGTGGTATTTACTTCTGAACCTATGCTTTAATGGTTGATTTTCTATAGGAGAATTTCTGTTGGAAAATTTGGATCAAATTTAATTTTAGGTAAGTGTTTTGACGTGCGGAATTGAAAACCGAAATGTCTTTTGGTAACTTTTTAAAAAGGATTTCGTAATAAAAAACGTAAACCTTTCGAAATACTCTTTTGATCTTTTTATTATGATACTAATTCCTAAAGGAAGTGTATGTCTTCATTTGGTATGAATGGAAGGTGGATTAATAAACCATAAAACTACTCCAATGATAAAAGTATCTACCCTTACTCCCTGGTTATTCTTTGTATTAATTTCTTGTGGTTTGTCTACTTTTGGTCAATGCACTCTCAATGCAGGTCCCGATCAGTATGTTTGCGCTGCCACTACCACCTCTATTCAATTGGCTGGCACCTCCGATTTTACAGGTTGGGCCTGGTCTACTTCGGGTACGGGTACCTTCAGCCCCAATAACACTACCCTGGATGCCGTTTATACACCTTCACCCGAAGATATTGAATCGGGAGCTGTAGTGTTGGGAATGTATTATGAATCTATTAATTGCATGGTGGATGATATGATGAGCATAGTTTTTACTGACCCTGTAGCCAATGCCGGTGATGATTTTACGATGTGTTCTTTCGGGGCCTCGCTGGCGTCGGATTGTAGAGGAGTATTAACATGGTCTTCGAGTGGAACAGGACAGTTTGTCGATGAAGAGATCGCTGTTAACCCCATCTACATTCCAAGTGCGGCAGATATTGCCAATGGATCGGTTATATTAACCGTGTCGGTTACTGATCCTCTTCAGATCTGTGCTAATACTGAAACCGATGAGGTCACCGTTACGATTGAATCTTCCAATGCTTCTGTAAATGCAGGTCCAGATCAAGCCTTGAATGCTGGAGGAAATGTCATAGATGCAACCATTAATGAGGTAGTAGCTACGTATTGGAAAACAGAAGGCTCTGGAGAGTTTTTCCCAGATAATTCTGCATTGAATATAACCTATAGTCCTTCAAACTACGACATGGATGATCAATTCGTGCTGTTGACATTGGATGGATACACTGTTTCTGGTTGCAAAGTTTCCGATAATATCAATTTAGATTTTACACTGAGCAGAAGGGAATCGTTGCTATCGGAAGTACAGGTGTATCCCAACCCCTTTGCTAATCAGGTATCCGTGACACTTGGAGACTTCAATGGGTTGGTGAAAATGAAAGTGTTGAATACCTCCGGAGTCGTAGTATGGCAGGAAAATAGCATGGTACAAGCCCATGCGCCCCTGACATTGAGTGGACTTCAGGGGTTAGCTTCTGGCGTTTATCAATTGGTAATTACCTCCGATACACAGCAGTTTACCGCACGTTTGGTGAAATAAAATGTTTTGTACCCACTAAAAATAGACACCCTAGGGTGTCTATTTTTAGTTAGCAAAGTTACATCGAATAAAAGAAAACTCTACCTTCGGCAATCTTTCTGTATTCAAACATTCATGTTTGAATTATTTTTTATTCTTTTTAGCACGCTTCTCTTCTTTTATTTCGACCCATACATCCCCCTTAGCTTCTTTGGATGCATACGTTTCAGCTGGTGCATGGTGTATGCCAATCCAGTCAGACGGATCGTTTGACCAAAGCAAGGTGCAAATCAGCATGGATGCAATGGATTTAGATTTCAGGTAGACAGAAAGTTCCAGGTATTCTCCTTTTTGCAGTAGACCATTAAAAAGTTCCAAATCCAATTGAAGAACAGTATATCCCGAAGGCAGGTGATGTTTCCACGCCAGTGCTCCTGTTTTTCGTGTTTTGATGTTTTGTTCCGCCACCAGTTCACCTGAGCAACGCAGTTGAAAAACAATTTCGCTGCTATCGTTTTCTACCATCAGTTGGAAAAGCGGATTTATCAGGATGACTTTATTTACACTGAGGGAGAGCTTTTTCTGCTCTTGTGGAAGTACGTAGGAGGACGATTTTTTTATAGGATCCCAGTCAATGTGAAATTTCTTAACGAATCGTTGGCTTTGTTCCAGGCTTTTTTGTGTGTATCGGATAAATTCCTCGAGGCCAATTTTGGCGCCTTCGCAAGCCGCTATTGCGATTTCTTCAGTGTCTATTTTTTTTCGTGAGAATGGATCCGACAATACATATTTTTCTACGAGTGGAGTCAGGGACTTGAATATTTCACCAATCAATATAATCTCAAGACTTGTTCGATCAATGCTATACGCATTTGGCACACCGATCCTTTCGGAAGATTCATTTTTATTAAATCCAGGTAAATCCACATTCCATTGGGTGTGATCAAAGGAATCCGGAAGAAAGTCGTTGATCCATTGAGAAACCCACGCCTTACTGGCTTCATTCTGCAAGGCCTTCAAGCCCATTATTCCTGCCGTCCAGGTAGTATCGCTGGTGGTAAATTTCATTTCTTCAAATGCTTTGATCAGTGTATTCCATACAGCAGACAGGAACATTTTTTCTCTCTTAGATCTTGGTGTTAGCCAAATCGCAACATTCTTATGATAATTCCGAATCTGGGTATAATCTTTTTCGGCCTTCGGATTTGGCAAATACGTTTGCTGGCCAATACGCATCGGCTCAGTAAAAAGCAGATTGACGTCAAACCAATGATGCCAGGTAGAGTCAGTTACTATGCGTCCAAGTGAAACCGGTTCGCCATCGTAAGCGGATACCAAGCCAAAGGGGGCATCGGTATTAGTCCTCGTATTCATCATTTGATTTTTAAAATGGAAAACAGAATTCATTGGCTTTCCAATGGCGATGACCATTGGCAAAGGTCTCGGATCTGCCATAGGAAATTCCTCCATCGTAAGTTCGTCTTCTCGCAGTCCACCCATCCAATCATTCTCCGAAGCAAAAACTTTACCTCTGGTTTCTCCTTCGTGCATATGATCCGGAAAAACTTCAATAAATTCATTGTTTTTATCGATAAAGATGGGGTGAACATCGTAATTCACTTTCACCATGTGTGAAGTACGATCGAAATAATAGTGCATATGCCCGGGTATTTTAATGGGTTGAGGAATATCATCAGATTGAGCAAGGTCAGGAATGATGTTGGCAAAACGATCTCGATTGGGTCGATTGGTATCTTTTCTATCCGATAATGACATGGTAGGAACCTGGTCACTAATTTTCCATTTGCGCATCTTCCGCACACGTGGAATGGTATTGCTTAACGTGGAACCAACAAAATGATGATCTCCTGTGGCAAATACTCCACCTTTGTGTTCCTCGCCCATAAACCGGCTAATAGCACTGGTTTCATCTGCACTGAGTGGAAGAAATTTATACGGTACTGTTCTAGTCTCGTTGTTATGTTCGTATTGATATTCATAGGGATCCGATTGATTGATAAGACTATCTTTGGAAGCATCTGTAACATTAGGCAAAATATTGCCAGGCCAAAAACCAAATAGCCAAACCTGGTCAAATCTGCTTAAATCATAAGGAGCAGCATCAGGGCCAGGATTAAATTTAAATTCGAAATTTTTAAATTGGAATCCGCGCAGAGGCATCAGGTCGTCATTCATGTCTTCACGACTGGCACCCACAATTTCTAGCGTAATCCAATCGTAAAACTCTTCTGAACGTAAATGTTGAACCACTTTGCTTAAGCCAAATCCAGGATTGCCAATCTGTTCGTTGGTACCTCCAATCCCAAGATCAATAATGCTGTCCGTAACAATCAAAATACGAACGCGTTCCCTAAACTTAAACCGTTGACGGAGAAGTTCTCTTTTGATCTCTAATAAATCAATGGAGTTTCTGAAAAAAAAATTCATAAGGCAGTGTTGTTTTAGTTTAAAAAAAATTAAATAAGGAGTTCAAGCGAGGCTGGGAAAGGGAAGGAGCCATGGAGTCGCTTGCAGTACCTTCGTAGGATTAAGTTACAAAAAACTTTTTAGTATGATTTTAATTATCTAAAAACAATTGAATAGAATGCTACCACCTTCAAGGTATTTTGTCAATTCATAAAAAAAGCTTTCAATATCAATAAAATTTATACAACTTTAGATTCTAACAGTACCAATATGTCAGCATTACCACCTTGCCCAGCGTGCAAATCCACGTATACATATGAGTCCGATTATTTGCTAGTATGTCCGGAGTGTGGCCATGAGTGGAACGCTGAGGAAA
Source organism: Cytophagaceae bacterium (assembly GCA_025454925.1). Classification (GTDB taxonomy): domain Bacteria; phylum Bacteroidota; class Bacteroidia; order Cytophagales; family Cytophagaceae; genus JALONM01. Next base: position 16,788 of record JALONM010000060.1, on the reverse strand, counting down.
CAGCCGTAGAATCCTCTGATGTGCTGGTGGTGAAAGATAGCAATGGCAACATTCTTAAGGATGGAGATGCTGTGGTTGTAGTGAAAGATTTACCGGTAAAAGGTTATTCCAAAAGTATTAAAGCCGGTACTAAAATAAAAAATATCCGATTGGTGGAAGGAGACCATAACGTGGATTGCAAGGTAGAAGGTTTTGGTGCCATGGCCTTAAAGTCGGAATTTCTAAAGAAAGCATAACCAAACCGTTCAGGCTTGTTGTTGCCGGAGCGTGAAAGCTTGTGAGCTTCGGAACTCCTGGGGACTTGTGCCGGTGTGCTTTTTAAAGAATCGTGTAAAATACGCCGGATCTTCAAATCCTAATTGATACGCAATCTCTTTGATGTTGTGGTTGCCATAGTACATCTCCCGTTTTGCTTCCAATAGTATTCGCTCTGCTAGTAACCCACCGGCAGTTTTTCCAGCGTATCGCTTACTCAGTTGGTTCAGCTTTCTTCCTGTTACATGCAAGCGTTCGGCATACGGTTGAAGGCTGTGTTCCTTGCGATACGATTGTTCGATGAATTGCTTAAAATGCTGAAACAATCTGAGATCCGGATCTATCGGTTGGGTCCTCGAAGTATGTTGATTTTTTAAACGTCGAATCTGAATTAACAAAATTTTAAGATAGGACTGGATAATTTTTTCCTGTAATTCATCGTGGGCATAAAATTCAGATGCTAGTTTGTTGAAAAGCTCATTCTGCGTTGATTGATAGGAGGCCTGTACCGGAATAACAGGCGATAATTCTACCGAATCAAACAAGCCACTCTCCACCACATATTCATTGAGCTCTGTGGCTAATGGAAAAAAAGAAGGCAGAAACTTTACTATGAATCCTTCTGCTTTTTCCTGAGCATGCAGTTGATGCATCTGGCCTGGAGACAGCAGGAATACTACAGAGCCTTGATACGGAAAATCGATCATGTCAATATGATGAACGCCCTTTCCGTTTTTTAGCCATATTATTTCATAATACGAGTGCCGGTGCCTTTCTTCAAATTCCAATATGGTACACGTTTCTGCACCGAAAGAAGATATTTTAAAATCAGAACTGGTTAATTCGTCACATTGCGCGTTCATGGATAACACGCGAGGTTCTGATGCTAATTCGACTTTTTTGGACTTAGTCATTTCTGTTTTTTTAAAATTCAACGTGATTCATTCAAGTAAAGTTCTTGTAGGATATTTGATTGTAGAATTCTTAAAACCCGAATCTAAGATTTTGCTTCATTGGTTATGTAGTAAAATCTCCAACTACTGCGATACCCATAGTTAATTCAAAATTCTCTATATAAATTCTTCAATTGAAAATCAACTGATAAAAAGAGAGGCTTCAGTAAGAATTGAGCGGAATAAATTCTTTTCGAAACCCATGATGTTATTAGTCGGGATTATCGGCCATGGATCTTTGATCCATGAACTATCTCGGTCCTGCGCTTTACTTATATGGAGAAAAGCCAGTTTAAATACATGTTTTTCAATTGACATTTATCGGGGTACATACAACGTTCAAAATCAAAACTCTTTTAGTTCTCTGGTTTTATTCTTTCTCAAACGTGCAACCCAAACTCCAGAGTTTATTTTGGGCGTGTCCCGCGCAGCGGGCCGGGCCATCGTTGCAAGTCCTCGCGGAGGTGGCATGGCGCTATGAGCGCCATGCCACCTCCCCCTCCGGGCTTTCCACTCTGTCCCTCACGCAAGGGCAATAGCCCCAATCAATCGATCATTCATTCAATCAATCGTTGTCTAAAGTACCTATTCTCAAGGAATGTTGTCTTGCACAAAATGACCTTTGACTGGCATATTTTGTCGGATCAGCAACTACGATTCGGGCAATGAATTTCATTTTTGGTAAAGTCGCAATTGTACAAGAGGAAAGGATTTTTATCCATGTACGGCTCAGTGAAAAATATTGTCCTTTGCATCGTACTAAACAACAATCGTTATGCCCTATATCAAAATTGAAGTGACGCGAGAAGGCGTTAGCAACGAACAAAAGCAGGAAATCATTCAACGGGTTACCCAAGTTATGGTGGAGGTGCTGAAAAAGGATCCGGCCATGACCCATATCGTGATTCAGGAAATTGATACACACGATTGGGGCGTATCTGGCATGCAAGTAAGTGAACTACGTAAAAAACAACAAGCACAATGAGTAAGTTAGAATTAGTAGCGGTGATTACCGGAGCATCCTCTGGCATTGGCCGGGCGATCGCTCATGAATTTTCCAGGCAAGGAGCCAAGCTAGTGCTCAATGGAACCAATGAAGCCGGATTACAGGAAACCAAACGAACGGCGGCTTTTCCTGAGCGTATCCGCTTGGTTTCAGGAGATATTCGTTACAAAGCCACTTCCAAACAACTGGTCGATGAAGCATTAACACATTTTACACGTGTGGATATTGTCATCAACAACGCAGGCGTTTTTTATCCCAAACCTTTTTTGGAGGTAGAAGAATCGGACTTGCAGTATTTTTGGGAAGTGAATGTGCAAGGAGCGTATTTCCTTTCACAAGCTGCGATCGAAGCCATGCTTCGTTCCGGAGGCGGAAGTATTATAAACATCGGAACGGTATTGGTAGATCATGCCATCGGAGGATTTCCGGCCTCGGCCGCAGTAATCAGTAAGGCTGCCTTGCACACGCTTTCCAAACAATTGGCAGCAGAATTCGGCAAACAGAATATTCGTGTAAATACCATAGCCCCCGGAATTATTCGCTCTCCTTTACAAGCTAAAATAGGTGTGGAGCAAGCCGATTCGCTCGCCGGACTGCATTTGCTGCATCGAATTGGAGAGGCAGAAGAGCTGGCATCCTTGGTGCATGCCGTAGCGCTCAACCCATTTGTAAGCGGTGCCATTATTCCGGCAGATGGAGGGCATGTGGCAGGACATCATCTTTCATAATTAAACCGCAATTAGGCAGTAGTACATTTACTACGAGTCGTAATCTCTTTATCGGAGGGTGTTTCCTCGTCGAAATACGGGTTGGTATTCCTTCCTCGTAAATTCTTGCGGGAACTGGCCCTGATGGTGAGCTTTCGGCGCTCGTTACAAACTCTGCTGTCTAATTGCGGTTGAACTTTCATACCTCACACCAGGTATTCCTGAACAAAAAGAACGTGCATGAATCGATGATTCATGCACGTTATCAAGGTTAGCTTGTTGGTAGAGCAATTGGAATAATGGATACCGCTTTCGTATACATTATTGGTTCTGATTTCAACCCTTTGCCAAAGGTGCTTATTCAAATACAGGCCAGGGATCTACGAAACTTTTCCCCTTCTTCCATTCCTGTATTTCCTGTGCGTTAAGCAGGCATTCCTCCAGTTCCTTTTTTATTTGTTCCTGTTCCAGGTCTTGTCCAATGATTACCAGTTCTTGCAGCCGGTCACCCCATTCCGGGTCCATTCTTTTTTTGATGTACACTGGATCTCCACCGCGCAATGCCCACTCTTTAGCAGGCATGGAAGCCCACCAAACACCTGCTTTTTCAGCTCTTAGCGAACCTCCAGCCTGGCTCCAGTTCAGGGCATCGTTGGGTCTGGAGGCAATCCAGAACAATCCCTTGCTTCGAAGAATATTGGCCGGCCAATGCTGGTTGCAATATTGCCAGAATCGTTCCGGATGAAATGGAACCGTAGTTCTGAATACAAACGAACTAAATCCATAGGCTTCTGTTTCCGGCGTGTGATGCGGATTGTTGAGCTCCTGAATCCATCCAGCGGAAGAGGATGCTTTTTCAAAATCAAATCGACGGGTGTTTAAAATTTCATTCAAGGGTACTTTCCCAAAACTAGATTCGATAACATGGGCGCCTGGATTCAATTTTTTTAGCACAGCCTTCAGTTCTCCTAATTTAGTCGGAGGCACGAGATCTGCTTTGTTTACGATGATCACATCGGCAAATTCAATTTGCTCCGTGAGCAGATTCACAATCGTACGCTGGTCTTGGGGATCCTCTTCGTTTAATTGGCGCGAATATACGGTGTCGGTGCTGCCAAAATCGTTTGCAAAATTAAACGCATCTACTACCGTTACCATGGTATCAAGACGACTGAATTTAGATAGATCAATACCTAGTTCATCGTCCACGTAAGAAAAGGTTTGGGCAACGGGAAGTGGTTCTGATATTCCAGTAGATTCTATAAGTAAATAGTCAAACTTTTTTTCCTTCGCTAATTTTTCAACTTCTTTCAATAAGTCTTCACGCAGTGTACAGCAGATGCATCCGTTCGACATTTCCACCAGACGCTCATCGGTGCGGGACAGTGTATGTTCATTTTCAATTAACCGGGCATCAACATTTACCTCGCTCATGTCGTTCACAATAACAGCCACTTTTAAGTTTTCTTTATTGTGCAATACATAGTTTAATAGAGTCGTTTTTCCTGCGCCCAGAAAGCCGCTAAGCACGGTTACAGGTAATTTGGATAAGCTACTCATAGTAGTGCGGGTTTTCCTTTTATTACTGTCATTCTGGATGAGCACTTCTCATCCCAAGACAAAAATAATCAAAAAAACATCAAATGCAACAAAGTTGCGTTTGTTTTTTGGGTAACATCTTAATCAAATTTCAGCCTTTAAACGGAGCCTATTATTATTCATTTCATAGGTAGTTGGTTTATGATTGTCAATCAGGGCCTTGCTTAAACCCGTGTAAGGGATAGGAGTGGGGCGCCGAAACGGATAGCCCGGCCCAGAGCGGCCCGATGGGCCGCTGGGGACACACCCAAGATCTATTCGGCATTATTCAGTGCAAGGGTATATTCCTGAATGAAGATTTTACCCTAATCTTTCCATAGAAATTCTTCGATGGAAAAACGTCAATTACAATCAATGGCTTCAGAAGGAATCGAACAGAAGAAATTCTTTTCGAAGCCTATGCGCTTTCTTTGTCGAGTGCTTCGCCTCTATGGAAAAATCCGGTTTAACCAGAATGCCATGCGCGGCCAATATCATATACCTCGGATTGTAATCCTAATCCAGCATGCATACGTTTTGGCGGCATAGGCATTGAGCCACTATTGAACGTCGTTTTACGCGCATCATTTTACGAAAAAACCAGGCGCAGGAAGCATTGTTCTTCCTGCATTTTTCTATTTCAAGAGAAGAATGGAATGGTAAAATTTCATAAAACTTATATTCTGTAAAATTATTTTATAATAAAAGTTTATGTTTATCATAATAAACATAAATAAAAATTTATGACAATAGACTTCTACTTTTGAATGGTTAAACCTTAAAACTATGATTCAGAAAATCACCATTGCGAAAGGAGACGGTATCGGTCCGGAAATTATGGATGCTACTTTGGCCGTGCTTAAAGCTGCGGGCGCAGCCCTGGAAATTGAAGAGATAGAAGTAGGAGAACGGGTGTACCTGTCTGGTAATACCAGCGGTATTAGTCAGGAGTCTATGGAAGTGATTCGAAAGAATAAAATTTTCCTGAAAGCTCCTATCACCACACCACAGGGAGGTGGATATAAGAGTCTTAATGTTACGATTCGAAAGTCCTTTGGATTGTTTGCCAATGTTCGTCCGGCTGTAAGTTATCATCCCTTCATTTCTTCCAAACATTCCAACATGGATTTGGTGATTATTCGGGAAAATGAAGAGGATTTATACGCAGGAATCGAGCATCAGCAAACCGACGAAGTAGTGCAGTGTTTGAAGTTAGTAAGCAGGCCTGGTTGTGAGAAATTGATTCGGTATGCGTTTGAGTTTGCGCGACAACAGGGAAGGAAAAAAGTTACCTGTTTTACCAAGGATAACATCATGAAGCAGACGGATGGCTTGTTTCATAAGGTATTTGATGAAATAGGAGCGGAGTATGAAGACATAGAAAAGGAACATTGGATAGTAGATATTGGGGCTGCCAAGATGGCCGATACACCGGAAGTATTTGATGTAATTGTTACCCTGAATCTGTATGGGGATATACTTTCCGACGTGGCTGCTCAGATCGCAGGTTCGGTAGGATTGGCTGGATCGGCCAATATTGGAGAGCATTGCGCCATGTTTGAAGCCATCCATGGATCAGCACCTCGACGTGCCGGCCAGAACTTGGCCAATCCATCGGGTTTGTTGCAAGGGGCCGTACTGATGTTGCAATATATCGGTCAGCATGAAGTCGCAGAAAAAATTCAAAATGCCTGGTTGAAAACGCTGGAGGACGGAGTGCTTACGTATGACGTATATCGGGAAGGCATGCATACCGCCAAGGTGGGCACGAAAGAGTTTGCGGAAGCCATCATCGCCAGACTCGGACAGGTTCCGAGTCAATTGCCTCCCGCACGTTTTATTCCTGCACCTCCCATTCGCCTGCCAGAATACCAGCGGAAGAGTCCTCGTAAAAAAGTATTTAAAGGCTTTGATCTTTTTCTTCATTGGAATAAAAATTCCGCAGAAGAATTGGCGAATATGGTCATGGAATGCAGCACAGAAAAGCTGGCGCTGAGTATGATTACCAACCGTGGCATAAAAGTGTGGCCGAACGGATTAAGAGAAACCTTCTGTACCGATCATTGGCGCTGCCGATTTAAGCCGGTGAATGGAGTGGCGGAAAGTGAAGACATAGTAAGTGTTCTAAAAAAGGCCATCGACAATCATCTGGATGTAATCAAGACAGAAAATTTATATGCCTTCGATGGAGTAGATGCCTATTCCTTAGGACAAGGTCAGTAATTTATGGAAACACTAAACATTTACCGATATGGTGGTTAATTCAAAGTGTGTGCTCAGCACAGAGGATTTTATTGAACAAAGAGTTGAATTCCTGATCGAGGAAATGGTCCGTCAAATTCCATCCGATGCAAGTGAAGAAGAGATAGAATATAGGGAGTCGAAGATTATACGCTTACAGCATGAGTTTTCCGAAATAAGAAATTCCGATTCTGAAATTTCATTAACGAAATTTTCGCTTGCCTTTTCTCAATAGGAACTGAAAGAATTGTGGAGACCGTTCATGGATCTACGATCCATGAACGGTCATCCTGATTTATAAAATTATAGAGTTCGAAAAGAAATTCTTCGTGTTCAATTCTTTCTGGAGCCCTTGATTGTATAGGTTTTATTTGCACTGAATTTAGAAGCAGTAGGTTGCTATTGCGTCTCGTGGATTTTCATGAGGTCGGCACGAAATTGTTTGATAGCCGCCGCTGATAATGCGCTGTTTAATTCAAATTTTTCTTTTTCGTTTACGTGAAGTATGGTTTTCTCGTTGGAACCAAATTCCATAGAGGCAAACTTTTTCCATCGTATCAAGTGATAGGAATGCTGGTCAAACCGCAACAAGAATTCCGCATCCGCACCATACTGAGTCGTGATTGGAAAGAGTTGACGCAAGCCAGCGGAAAAAAGAATAAAACCAAAAGGACTGAAGATAAGTACAAAGGGAAATAACATGATAAGATCAAAAAAATCTTTATTTATCCCGAATAAAATACCAACTCCTAAGGGAATCAAAAATCCCAAACCACCGAAAATGGATATGCAACCTTCTAAGGTGTACGTGTTAACTTCTTTCCAAACGAGGTAATTCGAAGCTTCAATGTCTTTTTTTATGGTATTATAGAGCTGTAAATGGTTTGTATGAAGTTTCACTTGTTGTTTTAGAATCAGACAAAAGTGATCAAAATTTTTGCCATCGCCGAAATGAAGTAAAGCCTTTTGTTTGTCATTTTTCACACCATCCTCGGCATATAGAATCACACTGAATAGAGAAGGGGCAATTTTTATCTCCGAAATCGAATTCCAGGGAAGTATTGTAATCTTTTTTTGATAAAGCACTACCAGCTTGCTTGGGGTGGCTGCCATGGTAAACTGCGAAGATTTTATTTGAATGATATGTCGAATTATTTTTTTAATCGGAGCAAGTACTTTTTTAATTTTGATAATAGTAGATACAATCACCAGGCCGATTAGTATCGCAACTATAATGAATAGTACCTGACTTGTTTTTTCATTGAAAAGGTCCAATACATTCAACAGTTCTGATACCACCATCGATACCGGAATACAAACGAGCGTAAAAATGACATAGCTCAAGATGGAAACTAAAGTGGGAGCCAACACTTGATCTTGGTGGGAAAAAAGGATGGGTTCATCTTGGCAGGCTTTCTGAATAGCGATATGCTGAGTAGAGTCAATGGACATAGTAACGTTGGTTTAGATTTTCTTTCGCAGGGATATTCAAAAATATTCCAGAGAAGCGATGTGCATGATGCGGGTAACTCATGGATCGTAGATCCATGGCCGATGATCCTGGCATAGAAAATCATGGGCTACGAAAGGAAATTTTCCGTGTTCAATTTCTTCTGAAGTTATTGATTGTATGTTCGTTTCAAGAAAGAAGAATTTCTATGGAGAAAAACAGATTGAGTCATCGGTTGTCGATAAAAAAAGGCAGCACTTTCGTACTGCCTTTTTTTATTTCAAAACATCAATTACTTAATTCCTGCGCGAATGATGTTCAAGGCTCCACCGGCTTTGAACCACTCAATCTGCTGTTCATTATAGGAATGGTTTACTTTAATTTCGTCTTTGCTTCCGTCCGTATGGCTAATAGCCAAGGTAAGCGGAGTATTCGGAGCAAAAGAAGTCAACCCAATAATGTCGAAAGTATCGTCTTCCTGAATTTTATCGTAATCGGCAGGATTGGCAAACGTTAAGGCCAACATACCTTGTTTTTTCAGATTGGTTTCGTGAATACGTGCAAACGATTTTACCAGCACAGCGCGAACACCTAAGTGACGAGGCTCCATGGCAGCATGTTCGCGGGAAGAACCTTCTCCGTAGTTTTCATCTCCTACCACAATAGTACCAATTCCTTTGGCTTTATAAGCACGTTGTACTTTCGGCACTTCGTCGTATTCACCACTTAGTTGGCTCTTCACGCTGTTAATCTTAGCATTGAAGAAGTTGGTAGCACCAATCAATAAGTTGTTGGAGATGTTATCCAGGTGGCCTCTGAATTTTAACCAGGGTCCGGCCATAGAGATATGGTCGGTGGTACATTTGCCTTTGGCTTTAATAAGCAGTTTTAATCCTTTCAGATCAGCACCTTCCCAAGGGGCAAAAGGATCAAGAAGTTGCAAACGCGAAGAACTTGGGCTAACCAGAACTTGCACGGATGAACCATCGGCAGCGGGAGCCTGGAATCCAGGATCCTCTACGGCAAATCCTTTGGAAGGAAGTTCTTCTCCTGTAGGAGCGTCTAATTTTACTTTTTCACCTTTCTCATTTACCAGGGTATCGGTAATGGGGTTAAAGGTTAAGTCTCCGGCGATGGCGAGCGCGGTTACCAATTCTGGGGAAGCCACGAATGCATAGGTATTCGGGTTACCGTCCTGGCGCGCCTGGAAGTTGCGGTTGAACGAATGGACGATGGTATTTTTTTCTTTTTTATCGGCGCCCATTCTCGACCACATCCCGATGCAAGGTCCGCAGGCATTAGCAAATACCTTGGCACCGATCTGGTCAAATATTTTGATAAAGCCATCGCGCTCGATGGTGTAGCGCACTTGCTCAGAGCCAGGCGTGATGGTGAATTCAGCTTTGGTTTTTAAATTTTTAGCGCTCACTTGCTTCGCTAAGGATGCGGCGCGGCTAATGTCTTCGTACGAAGAGTTCGTGCAGGAACCGATCAAACCTACTTCAACTTTGGTAGGCCAGCCATTTTTAACGGCTTCTTCTTTCATCTTCGAAATAGGTGTCGCTAAATCCGGAGAGAATGGACCGTTGATGTATGGTTCCAACTCAGAAAGATTGATTTCAATAACCTGATCGAAATATTTTTCTGGAGAAGCATATACTTCAGGATCTGCAGTCAGGTGCTGCTTTACACCGTTGGCCAGGTCGGCAACATCGGCGCGTCCGGTAGAGCGCAGGTAGCGCTCCATGCTTTCGTCGTATCCGAAGGTGGAAGTGGTAGCTCCGATTTCAGCACCCATGTTGCAAATGGTTCCTTTGCCTGTGCAGCTCATGGAGGTAGCTCCCTCGCCGAAATATTCCACAATGCATCCGGTTCCGCCTTTTACAGTAAGGATACCCGCTACTTTCAAAATCACATCCTTGGCAGAAACCCATCCGGAAAGTTTTCCGGTAAGTTTAATACCGATGAGTTTAGGCATTTTTAATTCCCAGGGAAGTCCAGCCATCACGTCGCAGGCATCAGCACCACCCACGCCTATGGCCACCATTCCCAGACCACCAGCATTCACGGTGTGGGAGTCGGTACCTATCATCATTCCACCAGGGAACGCATAATTTTCAAGCACCACTTGGTGAATGATACCAGCACCTGGTTTCCAGAAGCCGATGCCGTATTTATTCGAAACAGAAGCTAGAAAGTCGAATACTTCTTTGCTTTCTTCTTTTGCAAATTTCAAGTCTTCAGAAGAGCCTGTTTTGGCAGTGATCAAGTGGTCGCAGTGAACGGTTGAGGGTACCGCAACCTTTGGGCGTCCAGCCTGCATGAATTGCAACAGCGCCATCTGAGCGGTGGCATCTTGCATCGCAACGCGGTCAGGATTAAAATCTACGTACGAGGCACCACGCTTGTAGGCTTGTTTGGCAAGGCCTTCGGTGAGGTGTGAGTACAAGATTTTTTCAGTAAGTGTAAGCGGTTTGCCTACTACGTTGCGTGCAGCTTCAATTTTGGCTGGCAGGGCGGCATACACCGCTTTAATCATTTCAATGTCAAAAGCCATATTCGTCTTGCTTAATACTCTTATTTCATGAAGTTTAAGGGACGTAATGTTACTAAAAGCTGGGCAAAATCGAAAAATTAAGTACTAATATCTCGTTAAATAGAATTATTCTAATGGATTACGTTACTTTTAGACCCTAAGAAATTGATTAAAGAGGAATTGCTGGAATGAAAGTATTACTGTTGCCTGATTCGTTTAAAGGAAGTTTGAGTGCCTACGAATTTTGTCGGAGTGCCCGAGAGGTCATTGAAAAACTGCATCCAGACTGGCAGGTAGAGGCTCTACCGTTTTCAGATGGAGGAGAGGGGTTTATGGAAGCCTGGCATGCAACGCAGCATGGTCAATTTTCTGAACTACCTACCGTGGATGCCTTAGGCAGACCAATGGTGGCGAGGGTGCTGTTGCTGCCTGGAATGGAGGCTGTGATGGAAATGGCAGAAGCTTCAGGTCTTACAAGATTGGAATCATGGGAACGATCTCCTTTTCTGGCGTCTTCGTATGGCAGTGGTCTGTTGTTTAAACACTTGGTTGAAGCGGGATACCGGCGCATCACTTTAGGGTTGGGAGGTACCGCTTGCAACGATGGAGGAGCGGGTTTTCTAAAAGCCTTGGGAATGAAATTTTATTTCGGAAATCAGGAACTTACCGAAATACCTCAGTTCCTTTCTTTGGTCGATCGCGTAGAACCTGGAAATTTGTTGAGTTCACATGCGGATGTACAAGTGATTATGGCTTCCGACGTTCAGCTTCCCTTATTAGGAGCACAAGGTGCTACACATACCTTTGCATTGCAAAAAGGCGCACTTCCGGAAGAATTGGAACTACTGGAAGGTCGCATGGAGGCTTGGCGGAGAGCCTTACACCGCAGTCGTGTGCCGGTCGATGCGCAGCTCCCGGGGATGGGAGCTGCTGGTGGAATGGCCTTTGGATTATCTCATTTTTACCCAATGCGTTTGCAATCAGGATTTGAATTACTGGCGGAACATCATCAATTGTCAGACAGGGTACGTAGCGCGGATCTTGTCATTAGTGGCGAAGGCTGCCTTGATGCTTCCAGTTTTATGGGGAAACTCACCGGCCGCGTGTTTAAGCTTTGCCAAGAGCAATCTACCAAATTGCTTTTAGTATGCGGTCAAATTCAGGCTGAAATGCCAGGTGCCTCTACCTTGTGTTTGGGGAAGCACCTGTCTTTGGAAGAGCGAATGAGCAAAGCATCTGAATTATTGAAACAGTCCTTGCGTGATTATTTTCAACCATAAACAACATTCGTATGGAAATTGAACGTAAATTTTTAGTGAAAAATGATTATTGGTTGCGCGATGTGCAAACAGTGCCCCGGTCTATTCGACAAGGTTATTTGCATACCGATGCTGATAAAACCATTCGGGTTCGCACCAAGGGCGATAAAGGGTATTTAACCATTAAAGGTAAAACCACAGGCATCAGCCGGCCTGAATGGGAAATTGAAATTCCATGGGAAGAAGCCATGTACCTGTTGGATTCGTATTGCCAGGATATCATAGAAAAAGAACGATACGAGATAATCATAGGCCGCAAAACATGGGAAGTAGATGTGTTTTCGGGTACGAACTCAGGATTGATATTGGCTGAGATAGAATTGATTTCAGAAGATGAAAAAATAGATTTGCCTGATTGGATAGGAGAGGAAGTGAGCACGGATGTTCGATACACCAATGCTTACCTTTGCAAGCATCCGTATAAAAGCGGAAAAGCAAGGCTATAAAACCTGCCTCTTGGGTGTCGCAAGGAGAAGTCGTTGCGAAAAACGCGTATTTTTTTAAAATTTATAAGAATTACTCCAACATAAGCATCTCCAATCACGTAAAACTGATAAGAAAGTTTATTGAAATTATAATATTATTTAGAATTATTTTGAGTTTTTATCCTATTAACTAGAGTTCCGTGGGTAGGCAAAGGCCTGCTTTCTTCCTCCTGAAATGGATCACAAATTCTTTCAGGAATGCGCCGAAGTATGGCTTCCATTGCGATATGCCGGCAGTAAGGTGGAAATGAGAATGAAAAGAAAATCAGATGGAATATGGGACGAGCAAGATGGATAATACGCATTGGGGTAGGCCTTTTTATTCTGGCTATGGTTTCATGTAATACCAATCGAAAGGATGATCCCGAGCCAGCTGAGAACGATACAAAGCAGGTTCCATTTACAGATGCCAAGCTCTTAGTGGGGGAAGAAGCCGATCTAACGGTAATCCGACAAAACCGAATGATTCATGGTAATAATTCCAATCACGAGGAATATGGCGTGGATGTTGATCAAAACGGAAGTGTAGATTTTGTATTGAAAAGTCGTTATTGGGGCGAAAACCTGAACATCCAGGTGCCTGTATCTGAAATAAGCAGCGCTCATGAAAACGCCTATTTACAAGCCTATACCAACGAAATGTCAATTTATAAAAAAACAAAAAAGGTAGTTAAAAATAAGGCACGCGTAGAAACAACCATCAGTCATTATTATTCCTGTTCACAAGGTCCCGATTTTAGTTTATTTAGTGTTGAGCGCAATACGGATGCCCGTTTGGTGGATGCGGGTGAGTTTGTTGAAAGCCAGGGCGATTGGATGATTGCAAGGGCAGAACCTTTAACCTTCGCTTCCTACGAATACCCGGAATTTAAATTGCTCAATACTCCCGACAGTCTTACAATTCAAAAAGTATTTTATGAATTAGATTGCAGAGGTGCCAAAGGTGCTAAAGTACATTATTTGGGAATACGAATGACCAGTTCCGGTGCGGAAAAGTTGGGTTGGATTAAAATAAAGATTACGGGTAATAACCAGATAATGTTGATGGAAACGGCCCTTCAACGATAAATTTTCCTAGTTCCTTACAATCCCGTAAAGCCGCGAATTTCGTGGCTTTACTTTTTTTGGGGAATAGTATCCAAATTGTAATTTATTTAGTAAGATTGTATACAGAAGCTTGGTTCATGGAAGCGCGATTGTTGTAAAGAATTTTGCAATTTCACAGCAATCGTTGCACGATTGGTTGCAACTATCAAGAGATGCAGGCTAGGACCGGAGTTGTAAAGGATTTGTACGTTTTGGGGAGAAAGAAGCGCATGCACACAGCGCTGCCCAGAATAGACAAAGGTGATAAACGTTGAAAAGTCATGAAAAAAATTATCATAGCAATCGATGGATATTCTGCCTGTGGCAAAAGTACAACCGCTAGGCAAGTAGCATCCAGACTGGGCTATGGGTATATTGATACAGGAGCCATGTACAGGGCCACGGCTTTATATTTTCACCAACATTACGTGCATCTCACCAACCCTATTGCCATTGCAAAAGCCTTGGAAGATATATCCATCACCTTTCATTACAACGAAAAATTACATCGGAACGAAACCTATCTCAATGGCTTAAATGTGGAAGATGAGATTCGGAAAATGTACATATCCGATATTGTTAGTGAAGTAAGCGCAGTGCCGGAAGTTCGCAAGGAAATGACCATGTTGCAGCGCAAGATGGGGAAAAAGCGCGGAGTGGTGATGGATGGCCGGGATATTGGCACCAACGTGTACCCGGATGCCGAACTTAAAATTTTTATGGTAGCCGATATGCACATTCGCGCCGCACGTCGTCAGCAGGAATTATTAGAGCGCAAACAAGTGGTGGATCTGGATGAAATAATTGAGAACCTAGCCAAACGCGATCACCTGGATACTACGCGCACCGAAGGCCCATTGAGCAAAGCCGAAGACGCCTATGTGGTCGATACTTCCTTTATTACGTTAGAAGAACAAACCGATTATATTCTGGGGCTTGCTACCTCTAAGATCGTAAATTCATACATGGCAGAGCAACTGAACCAAGATCCATTCTAAATTGTTGGAATGTATACTAAACGTAGGACACATGGAAGTAGTAATAGATAAAAATTCAGGATATTGTTTCGGCGTTGAATTTGCCATTCAAATGGCCGAAGACGAGTTGGATGCGGGAGGAAGCTTATACTGCCTGGGGGATATCGTGCACAACAGCATGGAAGTTGAGCGCCTCTCCAAAAAGGGCCTGAAATTTATTGACAAAGACCATTTATCCGAACTTCGCGATTGTAAAGTTCTTATCCGAGCGCACGGCGAACCTCCGGAAACCTACCGCATTGCCTTGGAAAATAATATAGAACTCATCGATGCATCCTGTCCGGTAGTACTTAAATTGCAAAACAGGGTTAAGCATGCCTTCGACGGTATGGAAGAAGAAGGAGGGCAAATCGTAATTTACGGCCAGGTCGGACATGCAGAAGTGATCGGCCTTACCGGACAAACGCAAGACAAAGCCATCATTATTACTTCCGAAGCAGATCTTGATAAAATTGATTTTAATCGTCCGGTTACGCTTTTTAGTCAAACAACCAAAAGCACTCAGGGCTTTTACAAAATCAAAGCATTGATAGAAGAGCGTGTCGCCGCGCATGGTAAAGACGAACAATACTTTGATGCGAACGACTCCATTTGCAGACAAGTTTCTAATCGGGAGCCTCAGCTGACTAAATTTTCGCAAAATCACTCCGTCATCGTGTTTGTGAGCGGAAAAAAGAGTAGCAATGGCAAAGCTCTCTATAGTGTATGCAAACAACACAATTCAAGAAGTTATTTTGTGGAGAATGAAAAGGAAGTGGAAGCAGCCTGGTTTCAAGAAGGTGATTTGGTTGGAATTTGCGGGGCAACATCCACACCCATGTGGCTTATGGAAAATGTGGCCAATCACATTCGCCAACTGCAAGTAGGAGTGTTGAAGGTCTAAGCACGATCGAGCATAGGCAATATGAATATTTATAATAAGGGTGAGGCATGAAATATTTATTACGTTATTTTTTGAATGGTTTGTTATTGGTATTACCAGCCTCCTTTACCATTTACATCGTTTTTTCCTTGTTGAACTGGCTTAATAAATCACTCAATAGTCTCATCGCATTTGACCTTCCCAAACCTGTCGAAACCTTCCTTACCTTTCCTGGTGTTACCATTTTGATTCTCCTTACGCTTATTACCTTGCTGGGTTTGCTGGGAACCTCACTGGTGGCAAGACCTGCATTTAAATTTTTAGAAAATTACATTTACAAAGTTCCACTTATCAATCTCATCTATTCTTCCACCAAAGACCTGATCAGTGCTTTTGTAGGCGATAAGAAGAAATTCAATCATCCGGTTTTGGTTCGTATGCATAAAAACGATGAAATATACCGGCTGGGTTTTTTAACCCGGGACAATTTACAGGGTATCGGAGCAGGTGAAATGGTAGCTGTTTACTTTCCTGATTCGTATGGGTTTACCGGCAATTTATACGTAATGCCTGCTTCCAATATTGTAAAAGAGTTGGATATTCCGGCCGCAGAAGTAATGAAACTCATCGTTTCTGGTGGCGTTTCCGGAGGTGGCTTGGAATCCAACACTTCCTCCAAATCATAAGTCAAACCTGGCTTGCTGCGCTCCCTCAACGTGCTCAGCCATGCACCTTGTACTAAGTTTTCCTCCGAATGATCTCCTTTTTGAATTCTTCTTTTTCAATAGAAATTCTCCAGTTGAAAAACGACTTATATCGTCGGGAAGAATAATATGGATTCAAACACATATAAAAACCCAAATTGCCAATAGGATAGGGGATTTTTATACTGTGGGCGTGCCCCTTCGTGGCGCCTTCAGCGCCACTGCGGGTCGGGCTATCGCTAGGCGCCTGCGGCGCCATCCGCTCTATCCCTCACGCAAGGTAATGAAAACGAATTCGGATGGACGATCGTACCTTAAGACGATACTTCATCTTCCATGTTCAACCGGATTTTCTCATAAGAAGCGAAGCGCGCGAGGGAGAGAGTTCATGGATCGTAGATCCATGGCCGGTAATCCCGACCTCAAAAAGAATTTCTTGTTTTCGATTTTTCTGAAGCCCTTGTTTTTATTTATCGTTTCTCCATAGAAGAATTTGTATGGTGAAATACCATGAAAGTACATAGCTGGTTTTGCGTGAGGGATAGAGCGGAAAGCCCGCATTGGAGGTG
>JALONM010000059.1 GCA_025454925.1 Cytophagaceae bacterium | reverse complement strand
AAAAAAAGTTATTTGAAACAAATTTCAAATAACTTTCTCCTATGGCAATACCAGTATGGGATATAAAGGATTTTACCAACTATTTTTGACCCCTATATCCTCATTTAAACGCATACAAAAGCCTGGCTTCTTTTATAGAAACCAGGCTTCTGTTTTCATCCACCAGCGTTTACTTAATTTTTTTCTTGTGTGTAATCTTATACATGATCAAACTTACCAGCCCTACCACGAATATGACTCCAAACAAAAATAACAACAAAGTAGAATCAAAATACAAGAGCATAAGGCCCGTCACAATCATGCCACCAAGTCCGATCAGCATTATCCAAAGGGCATTAGACAATCCGGGTGGAAGTTCTTTGGATTTGGCGCGCAACACATTTTTAAATTCTGGTTTTTTTAAGGCAGGCATCCAATGAGGTTTGAAAACGTGTTGCTTTCTGGCACCCGAATGTAGCTTGGTATTGCGCTGAAATACGGGTGCCTCCGCATAGGTTCGAGCTTCCATGTCTACCGGACTGGCGGCACTAATCGCTGCCGGCTCTGCCCACTGTATGGAACCATGACTAGGGACCTGAATCGGACCGCGACGGCAGGCGAAAAAGCCCAAACTCAACAAAAAAAAGAGTGCTACATATTTCATACGCAAACGGATTTTTAATTTTTATACATTTCCAGTAACTCTTTATTGGCTACACACAAAAAGGATCCATTGCGCAGCACCTCCTTGTTATAACGAAAAGGCTTGCCCATATTGTCTACCATGCATCCTCCAGCCTCGGCGACAATTGCCTGCCCAGCAGCGGTATCCCATTCCATGGTAGGACCATGACGGTAATACAAATCCGCTTTGCCTTCTGCCAACAAACAGAACTTTAAGGAGCTTCCTATACTTGTTTTTTCGGCTATGGAATATTTTTTTAATACTTGTTCTTCTTCAGGACTTGCATGTGATTTGCTGCCCACTGCGGTAAGTTGCACAATATGTGTATTGGCCTTTAAAGGGCTTTTCTCACCATTTTCCATTTTCCAACAGCCGTGACCTTTTAGGGCAAAATAATTTACCCCCGTAACAGGAACATAGATGATGCCCAGCACCGGCTCATCGGCTACAATGAGTGCCAGGTTTACAGTAAATTCGCCATTGCGATTGATAAATTCTTTGGTTCCGTCCAAGGGATCGAGACACCAATAAACCGGCCAGTGTGAGCGCTCTGAAAAGGGTATTTCGGCGCCTTCCTCTGACATCAGTGGAATGGCAGGAAATAATTGGGAAAGGCCGTCTGCCATGCAACGATGCGATTCGCGATCTGCCAGGGTTAACGGCGATTCGTCCTTTTTAAATTCTATGGTAGAAGAAAAATCGGGGCGGTTGTACACCTCCATGATGCAAGCCCCCGCCTTTTCTACCAAGGCCAATAAGGCAGGAAGCTTCAGCTCTTCAGGACTAGGATTTAAAAAATGTTTCATTATCAATAATATATTGACCTAAAGATAGATAAAAATGAATATCCAATGTTATTTAAGAGTATTTTTTGTATTTTTGCCTCCCAAATTAAGTACGCCTTGGAAAACATACATCCCATATTCGATTCTATACTAAACCGACAGGATAAGGAGCGTCTGCTGAAACAGCGTTCCCTGGTGGTATGGATGGTAGGATTGTCAGGATCGGGCAAAAGTACGCTGGCACGTGCTATAGAACGTGACTTGCACGAGCAAGGCCATCTTACCCAATTGCTGGATGGAGACAACCTACGCACCGGCATCAACAACAATTTAGGATTTTCAGAAGCGGACCGTAACGAAAATATTCGCCGGGCAGCAGAAGTTTCTAAGCTTTTTTTGAACTGCGGAGTGATCAGTATTTGTTCCTTTATCAGCCCGACTGAAGAAATCAGAAAAAATGCCCGTGGCATTATCGGAGATACAGATTTCTTTGAAGTGTATGTGAATGCCCCATTTGAGGTGTGCGAGCAACGCGACGTGAAAGGCTTGTATAAAAAAGCGAGAAAGGGAGAACTTAAAAATTTTACCGGACTGGACGCCCCCTTTGAAGCCCCACAGCACCCTGCGGTGGAAGTGCGTACAGACCAACATTCACTGGAAGAATGCCGCAACCAGATACTGGCGGCGATTTATGAAAGAATTCGTCTCTCATAAGAGATACGAAGGGAGAAGAGACTTATGAGCAATTATCATTTAACCCATTTAAAACAACTGGAAGCCGAAGCAATCTTTGTGATGCGCGAAGTGGCCGCCCAGTTTGAACGTCCGGCATTGCTGTTTTCCGGAGGGAAAGACTCCATCGTCATGGTGCATCTGGCACAGAAAGCTTTCTGGCCTGCAAAAATTCCTTTTCCTTTATTGCATGTAGATACCGGACATAACTTTGTAGAAACCCTGGATTTCAGAGACGAGATGGCACAGCGCGTAGGCGCCAACATCATTGTCCGCTATGTGCAGGACTCCATCAACAAAGGAACTGCAGTAGAAGAAAAAGGACCCAATCCTTCCCGCAATATGCTGCAAACCGTTACGTTGCTTGAAGCCATTGAAGAATTTAAATTCGATGCCTGCTTCGGCGGAGGTCGTCGTGATGAAGAAAAAGCCCGCGCCAAAGAACGCTTCTTCTCTCACCGCGATGAGTTCGGCCAATGGGATCCTAAAAACCAACGTCCGGAACTTTGGAACCTCTTCAACGGTAAAAAGCAAGTGGGCGAACATTTCCGTGTTTTCCCGATCAGTAACTGGACCGAGATGGACGTTTGGCAATACATCGCTCTGGAGAATATTCCTATTCCTTCTATTTACTTTACGCATCAACGCGAAGTAGTAGACCGCCGTGGAACCTTACTCGCCAAATCGGATTTTATTACGCTGATGGGTGAAGAAAAGTATGAAACTAAAACCATTCGCTTCCGAACCATTGGTGATATGACGTGCACCGGTGCGGTGGAATCGGCAGCCAACTCACTGGACGAAATCATACGTGAAGTGGCAAGTGCCCGACAAACGGAACGTGGTACCCGCGCCGACGACAAACGCTCGGATGCAGCCATGGAAGACCGCAAAAAACAAGGTTATTTTTAATTGATTGTACTCTTTTGTATGGATAAAAATACTGTAGACTTAGACAATTACCTGTCAATGGACCTGCTTCGTTTTACTACGGCAGGTAGTGTAGACGATGGAAAGAGTACGCTCATCGGTCGTTTGTTATACGATTCCAAATCGATCTTTGAAGATCAGCTGGAAGCCATTGAAGAAGCCTCGCACCGCAAAGGCAAAGAATATGTAGACTTATCGCTGTTGACGGATGGTTTGAGGGCTGAGCGTGAGCAAGGTATTACCATTGATGTGGCTTACCGCTATTTCGCAACTCCCAAGCGCAAGTTCATCATTGCCGATACGCCTGGCCATATTCAATATACGCGTAACATGGTTACCGGTGCTTCTACCGCGAACCTGGCCATTATTCTTATCGATGCCCGCAATGGGGTAATTGAGCAAACCTGCCGCCATTCTATCATTGCCTCCCTGCTGCAAATCAAACACGTGGTGGTTTGCGTGAATAAAATGGACTTGGTAAACTTTAGCCAACAAGTTTTTGAAGACATTAAAGCAGAATATTTAGCATTCGCCAAAAACTTATCGGTAAAAGACATTCACTTCCTGCCTATTTCTGCCCTCATGGGAGACAATGTGGTGGATCGCTCCATCAATACTCCCTGGTACAGTGGAAAAACACTGATGGAAACGTTGGAAACGGTTAACATCGATCAGGATTATAATTTTACCGATGGAAGATTTCCTGTTCAGTATGTAATCCGTCCTCACTCTGAGCAATACCACGATTTCCGCGGGTATGCAGGCCGTGTGGAAGGTGGCGTATTTAAACCTGGCGATGAAGTGGTTGTTCTTCCTTCCGGATTAAAAACTAAAATCGCTGCCATTGAATCCATGAATGGGAAAATGGAAGAAGCCTTCCCCCCTATGTCGGTAACCATGACGCTGGAAAATGATATCGATATCAGCCGCGGTGATATGCTGGTGAAGGCCGATAATCAGCCCAAGGTTGGTCAGGAAATTGAGTTAATGATTTGCTGGCTGAACGAAAAGAAAATGGTGCCTGGAGGTAAATATGTAATCAAACATACTACCAAGGAGGCGCGTTGCATTGTGAAGGAAGTAAAGTATAAGGTCAACATAAGCAACCTGGAAGAAATTCATGACAATAAAGAAATTGGCTTGAATGATATCGGAAGGGTTCTAATCAAAACTACCGCTCCATTATTCTACGATAGTTATTCCGTAAACCGTTCTACCGGAAGTCTTATTCTGGTAGATGAATTTACCAATGAAACAGTAGGCGCCGGAATGATTATTTAATACAGGTTTCTCCTTGGAAATTCTTCCGTTGAGAATTGAAAAACAAAAAAGAGCGAAGGATTTTCTTTCGCTCTTTTTTGTTTTCAATTTTTTGGATCTTTATTGTTCGTTTTATTCCATCGATGTTTACTCAACAATTAAATCCACCGAATGAATGGTTTCTTGAGTAGTTATCATGAGTATATAATACCCATGACTAAGCGATGAGATGTCAATTTGATCGGTATTTTGGCCAAACTCCAATACACTGTTTCCAAACGTAGTGTAAATTTTTACCGATTGTATTTCCTCACCAGAAGAAATATTTATTCTATCTTTTGCCGGGTTGGGAAATACTACCACATCCCCCACTTTTCCTTTACTTGTAATGAAAATGGTTTGAGAGTAAAGGCTCGTTCCATTCTTTTCATGCACCAGTACTTTGTAGTAGACTTTTGTTGACATAGTGGGATCGTTGACAGCATACAAAACTTCTGTATTTCTGTTTTCAGCGAATTTTTTTGTTACTACAGTCCAATGCATCCCATCTTCTGATTTTAGCAATTCGTAATAATCAATATTTTCTTCTGCCGAAACCACCCACTCTATATGATTCATTCCATTGTACCTTACGACTGTAAATTCTTTGATAGACAATGGCAACGGCGTACCAACGCCATTATTAATGCCTCCTCCATCAGGACCAGTGCCGCTGCCTGCACGGGTAGCACTTCCTGAGTTGTTATTGAGACCACCAATACCGTTATTGGTTTGCACGGTTGTATTGGCCACAGGCAGAACAAAGGAAGTATAAATTATTCCCTGACCACCACCACCACCACCACCGTGGGTACCACCGTTGTTAACATTTCCACCATTCCCGCCATTAGCCGTAATTACAAGGGAACAGCCCGTGTTTACTCGTACGCCTTTTGCCTGCAACACAATGGTTCCACCCGCCCCTGCTCCGCCTGCACCATCATTGCCTGCATTCACTGAATTGGCACCATTCGCATTTATAAAATTTCCGCAGGTACCCGCTACAATACTATCGGCTGCGATTAGAATGATTCCTCCGCCATTGGCTCCCGCAGAACCTACCGAATTATTTTGTTGGCCACCCCCGCCGCCACCTCCCATAAAGATTCGGGATGAATTGGTATATGCATTCAAAGATACACCACCCATGCCTCCTGCAGAAGAACCGCAACTCCAGCCTATACCACCATCGCCGCCGGATGAATAATTACTACCTCCGCCACCTCCGGCATTGTGTACACTGCCACCGCCACCACCGTTGGTGATAGGGGCACGGCCAGCCACGTAGGCGTTACCGGTGTTGCCATACACCCCAGCGAAAATACCTTCGCCCTTGTCGCCGTGTTGGTTGGTAGAGGTTGAAATAAAAGTATTTGTTATGCAACCGGAACCATCGTTCCCAGCCAAATTACCACCGCGGAATCCTCTTCCGCTGACATCAATACTATGGTTCAATATTAATTTCCCTGTAACATTAAATGCTACGATACCTCCTATATTTCCATTCCAAGGAAGTGTAGTAATGGTAGAAGTGGTCGTAAAATTGGGAGAGCCTAACGTAGGAAATGTAACGATCTGAAGAGAGGCAGAAGGATTGTATGTATTTGCTAAGGGACCCGTTAAAGTAATTACTGTAGGAACTCCCGAAGCTTCTGTATGACTGCTGATTCTTGCCACCTCATAAAGACCAGATGTTTGTATCGCACTTATCTGACCGAATGACGTGTTGTTGGATGTATTACCTGTAATAGAAGCTCCTTGCATTTGAATGATTATCACCAATTCTCCATCTTCAAATGAATCATTGGTTTCATTCACTTGCGACACCGTAAGGTCTACAGTGGAAATCGCTGTTACTTTTGCAAATCCATTCACCTGAGCAACTACTAATTTGCAAGCTAATAATAATGCAATGGGTATAATTCTAGACAGGTTCATAGACGTTAACAATTAAAATAATTCGAGTAATCAAATAATCTTTTAGCTTCTACGTCTCTTTTACACTACCGGATGATTTTAGACCATAAAAGCCAACAAATACATGTAATAAAAAATACAAAAATACAAAAAAAATAAAGCTCGATTATGTCTATTATTTTAATATTTTATAAAATAAAAGGTCAAATTTAGATAATTTTTCAATAAATAATTCTACCAATAGGATTAACGCTTTGTATTTATACTTTTGGCACATTCAAATAAATGTAATAAAGTATCCACAAATACCCGCATTTTATTCAAGATTAACACTTACCCACGAAGTCCAAAAAGCGGTTCAAATCTTCAATCGCCTCACAAAAAACGCTTGAGTGCTCTATTAAAACCAATAGATTCTCTGGATTAACCACAAAATCAGTATATGTACTTTCTCAGAAAAAGAAAGTCCCTTACTAAAGGGACTTTCTGTGCTATTTTTCTATTTGACCATCAGTTTTCCCGTATGGCTTGTGCCATCGTTACAAAAGATTTTATAGATATACATGCCGTGTAAATGAGAAACGTTGATCTCCGGATTAGAAGAGTCCACCGCTTGACTCACCACCGTTTGTCCGGTCAGCGAAATGATTTCTACCCGTTGAGCCACCTGGGTTAAGTGGAAAGAAACTTTATCGTTGGCAGGATTTGGAAAGGCAAGCGTGAGTTCTTGTGATTGTGTAAGCACCGTGGTAGCGTTTACTTGTGCCATTCTGCTGGTGGCCCAATTGGTGATGATGGGTTCGTTGTAATCGAAATAAATAGCCGCGCGGTTGTTCACTTCACTTTGTAAGGTGAGGTTCTTCTTCACATCTATGGTATAGGAAACAAATCCATGACTCTCCGGCTCATTGGAGGTGCTATCGCTCAGGAAGATGTTGTTAAAGGTAAGCACCAAAACATTTCCTTGCTCTATGGATACTTCCATCGCATGACTGCTTTCAAAATCACGAATGCTGTTTATATTCAGATCCGATTCGAGTGTATCACGGATGACCACAAACTCTGCAGGATACGTTCCGGTATTTTGAAACCGTATCATATAATGTAAGGTGGTATCCTGATTCAATCGGAGATCGCCCTGTTTAAGGACAGTAATATCGTTGGGATCGTAGGAGCCTACTACCTGCTGATGAAGCACAAAGGTGTTGTTGGCTTCGTCGAGATCACCAGACATAGGATTGGCTACGGCGGTCACATTGAAATTTGTGTTCAGGAGTGTACTCGGTGGTATGGAACAGGAAAATTCTATCCATTCCGACTTTCCGGGTTGCAAATTGGTAATGGCAAAAACGATTTCATTGGTATTTGTAGTAAAGGAAACCGGAGTTTGTGAAAAGGATTGCAAGGCCTCTATGGCGGCTAATTGCACTAAGGCTGTTCCGGAGGATACGGCTTGTGTGCCTATGTTTTTTACTCGTAACCAATATCTATGAGTGAATCCTGGACGCACCACTCCTGAGAATAATTTTACATCAAGATCGGGACCGATTACCTTGGGAACCGTTCCGAAATGACGTGTTTGATTTATTCCTGCGCTTACGGTAAGCGTTTGTTCTTGGGCAGGACAAATGGACTTATAATGCGGTGAGTAATTATGTACTCCTACTTGATAGGTATCCGCATAGGGCGCTGTAATGCGGTACTCTCCTTGCACATCGCTTTGGCTGAATGCAGTCATGCTGGCATTTTTCAGGTATACCAACACCCCTTCTAACAACCATTCATTGGCATCGTGTGTACAGTTTTCATTATCGTCCTGAAATATTTTTCCAGAAATGTTGGCAGAGCACGCCGGATCATTGTTGACTCTTGCATAGGAATATTTTTCGCAACCATTGGCATCCGTCACCAACACTCCATATGCATCGGCACTAAGTCCAGTGATATCTTCTGTTTGAGCATTTGAATTTATGAACCACTTATAGGTATAGGGCGCGGTGCCTCCGCTGACCGTAAGATCGATGGATCCATTTTGATTGGAGCAATCAGCATTGCTTGCATCCAAGGAAAGTAGGATTGGACTGGATCTGGAAACCATTGCTCTCGCACTTCCTTTACATCCGTTGGCATCGGTTATTTCTACCCAATAGAACCCAGTGGGAATGCCGGAAATATTTTGCGTGGTGGCCCCATTGCTCCAGGAGAAGGTATAAGGAGCAGTCCCTCCGTTGATGGCCAGACTGATGCTGGCATCGGATTCCTGACAAGTAGCCGGGGTGCACGTTGCGGATGCGTTGACCCCTTCCAACTCAGTTACATAAGCAGTAATTTTGGAAAGGCACCCATCGGCGGAGGTTACGGTTACTTCATACGTACCATTCCCTAACTGGGTAGCGGTGCTGCCTGTTTGCACCGGAGTGGTGTTCCAGATATATGTATACGGTGCAATTCCTCCCGAAACGGTTACTTGTGAAGATCCATTTTTCTGATTGCAATCGGGACGTGTGTTGATGGTGGATAGTATCAGGTTGGAATAGCTTCCAATGGTGATTACTCCGTTGTAAAGGTCAAGATCTTTGGTATTGTGAAAAATCACCTTACACCCGTTGCCATCGGTTATTTGAGCGTTGTAGGTTTCTCCCCTTTTTACATTGTTGATGAGCTGTGTGGTGGCACCATTGGACCAGGCGTAGGATATAGGCTGGGCCAGGTTTCCGTAGGTAACGATAGAGGCGGATCCATCGCTGTTGTTGCAGGTAGCCGGAGAAGCAATGATTCCTGCATATCCACTCACAAAGGAAATTGAATCGAAGGCGTATTGATCGGAAGCATCCTTCACGGTCACCTGATAGGTATTTTGGCCCAATCCGGAAATTTGGTTGTTGGTACTGATCAGATGGTATTGAATATCGCGCCACTCAAAGGTGTACGGTGGTTGCCCTCCGGTGACCTGCGCAGATAGCGACAAGTCCTTGGTGTGACAACTGGAAAGTGGATGATCGACTACGATGTCGACGCTTAGTTGGCACATGGCCCAAAAACTACTGAGACAAAAAAGTAAATACAATAGTTTAGATGGATGTTTTGATTCCATAGCTTTTTAACATTTTGGTTGAACTGAATTGAGATTATCAAATATAATGAAAATATCGGATAGAAGAAAAGGAGTATTGAGTTAGAGAAAAAAATAGAACTGGAGTAATGGAGTCGACGTTTTTGCGTGAGGGATAGAGTGGAAAGCCCGCAGTGGCGCTTTCGGCGCCACGAGGACTTGGAGCGATAGCCCGGCCCACAGTGGCGTGGCGCCTTTGGCGCCGCCACGAAAGGGACACGCCCTATAAGAGTCTTACGTTAGAGAAAAATCCGTTGGGAGAATAGGGGCGATTCCTTCTGAAGTCCTTGATTTTTTTAGTCGTTTCTCCCTGGCACTATTTCAATGGGAAAAATTGGAGTTCAATAAAATCAAACGGATTGCTTTACGTCCATTTTTTTTGCGACACAAAATTTTCGGGTATAAGTTGTTGGCCTCATGGTTGAATTTCGATGAGTTTAATAGGCTCGGGAGTGAAACACAAAACCAGAATAAGCAAGGAAAGCCAACCCAGAATTTTGCGTTTGGTATCGAGTGGTTGCTCAATCATGGCGGGTGGATGCACCAAGCCTACAAAGCGCCCAAGTATAACGGCAAAAAGCATCCAGCCTGGGAAGCCATGCCATTGAGGAACTAAAAACTCGACCATGAATTGTAAAAACATAATGACGGTGCAAGCCAGCAATACATTGCGTTGTTGCTTAAAAATTCTTCCGAAAATCTGGTATAATAAAAAGAAATATCCGCCCACGATGAGGAAGGTATCCATGATGCCTGCATGGAAGACGTTGATGTCGAAAACATTGTGACGGAAGATGCCAATGCCTGCCACGAAAACGAAAATAAGAAAGACCACCCGGGAAATTTGAAAATGTCTTTTGAATCCGAACAAGCCATAGATCACGTGGCCGCCATCGAGCTGTCCGATGGGGAATAAATTTAATCCGGTAAAGAACAAGGCCCAGAAAGCCGCCATAAGTAAGGGATTGTGAATGATTTCATAGGAGGGCGGTACACGCGCAGGATCGGCCAGGAGTTTCTCGGCAAGCAGAAAGAGTAAATTAGAACCCATACCGATGATGGTAAATTTTTCTGGACGCTCGTAGGCGCTTGAATTCCCAATGCCCGTGAAGCTATACCACTTGGGTATTTCACTTTTCGTTGTATCCGCCTTGATTAATTCTTGAACACGTTGGTATTGCAAGGAATCTCTTGAAACAAGATAGTTGTAATCCAATGCTTTGTTTTCGTAGCGTTGATAAAGCGAGTCCAGCATGCGATAATCCGGATGGATGCGGTAAACATCCTCACGCGGAGGCAAGGTAAGGAATCCCCAGATCATGCAAACTACGCCCACTACAAAGCCGGCCAGGGGACCGGCAATGCCGATGTCGAAAATTCCGCGTGTGGTAGCCGCCTGTGATTTCATGGTGATGATGGCGCCTAAAGTACCCACCATACCGAGAAAAGGCATAGGTATATAATAGGGAAGTGAGGTGCTTACGTTGTATTTTTTGGCCATAAAATAATGTCCAAACTCATGCACGGTAAGAAACATCAGGAAGGGGATGGAAAACGTAAATCCCTGACGGAAATATGCCCAACCTTCGAGCGAGGCATCTTGCAATTCGGCGCCGGCGAAGGTAACGGAGATGAAGGTCAACAGGAATAAGACCAGGTGTTTGAGATACGTTTTAAGATCGTGTGACTGCATGGTCTAACCAAAAATGAATGTCGTGTTGAGGAGTGATTTTTCGCGCGTGAATGCCGAGTGCGGCGGCTTCGCGAACATTGGCTTCGTTGTCGTCTAAAAACAAAACCTGGCCCGGTTGAGCGTTTAAATCCCGGAGTACATACTGATAAATTTCGTGATGGGGTTTGAGGAGACCGATTTCATAACTCATATACGATTTCTCGAAGAGGGTTCTGAAATTGGCAATACCGTGCTGGCGTTCTATGATACGAGTACATTCTCGTATGTGTATGGGATTGGTATTACTTAACAAATGTACGTGGTAGTGCTGCGCAAGTTGTTTCAGAAGTTGAATGCGAGAGTCTGGAACACCGATCAGCAGGGTATTCCAGGCTTCGTCGATGGTGGCATCGGAGAAAGAAGCCCCGAGGGCCTCGCGTATGAGTTGGCGAAAAGCCTCGTCGCTTAGTTTTCCTATTTCATAATCGCGGTAGGCTCCGCTTTCAAAGAGGTGTTGTACCTCTTGTTCGCTGCGGTTGCTTAAGCGCGCAAAGGCCCTATAGGTAAGCGGCACATCGATGTCGATGATGACGGCTCCAAAATCAAAAACCAGGTGATTTACATTATCGGGTACCACAGGCTTACCAGTTTATCACTATTCAACAAACGTATTAACTAATAGTTCCGCCCGGGCTTACCAAGGTTTCGGGTTGTATGAAACGCAGACTTCCATCTTTCTCTTGCGCCATTAAAATCATACCCTGAGACATGATTCCTTTAATTTCGCGAGGAGCCAGATTTGCCAACAAGCATACCTGCCGACCAATGATTTGTTCGGGTTCGTAGTATTCGGCAATGCCACTCACCACGGTACGTTGGTCGATTCCGGTATCGAGTGTTAGCTTGAGCAGTTTTTTAGTTTTCGCTACTTTTTCGGCAGCTTGTATGGTGGCTACGCGAATATCCATCTTTACAAAATCTTCGTAGCTCACGGGGTCTTTGGCAGGCTCGAGGGTGGCGGAAGCCAGCTCGTTGGCCTTTTTAGCATCCATTAATTTTTGCACCTGAGCATCGATGACAGCGTCTTCGATTTTCTCGAATAGTATTCCCGGATTTTTGAGTAGGCTGCCCGGTGTTAATAAATCGGATTTCCCGGCCCAGGCCCACACGGGATTTTGTAATCCTAAAGCCTGATGGAGCTTGGAGGCGGTGAAGGGAATGAATGGTTCGGCCACAATGCTGAGCGTTGCCGCAATTTGTGCCGCCACATGCAAAATGGTAGCCGCTCTGTCGCGATCGGTTTTTAATACCTTCCAGGGCTCCGTGTCGGCAAAGTATTTGTCGCCTAACTTAGCTACTTCAATCATTAAGGATTGTGCTTCGCGGAATCGGTATTGTTCAATGGAAGCCGCAATGCGTGCAGGCAAATTCGACAACTTCTGCAACACTTCTTTGTCGAGGTCTGTAAATGACGAAACTACCGGCACTTTGGAATCAAAGTTTTTGTCGATGAGTGTAAAAACCCGATTCATAAAGTTACCAAAAGAAGCCGCCAGTTCGTTGTTGTTGCGCGCCTGAAAATCTTTCCAGGTAAAATCATTATCTCTGGTTTCGGGAGCGTTGGCACAAAGTGCGTAACGCAACATATCTTGTTTGCCGGGAAACTCCTGCAGGTATTCGTGCAACCATACCGCCCAATTGCGGGAGGTAGAAATTTTATCGCCTTCGAGATTCATAAACTCGTTGGCAGGAACGTTGTCGGGCAAAATGTAAGAACCTTCTGCCATGAGCATGGCGGGGAAGATAATGCAATGAAATACGATATTGTCTTTCCCTATGAAATGCACCAACTTGGTATCGGAAGCTTTCCAATAAGGCTCCCAGGATTTCCCTTTGAAAGCCTCGTGCTGTTCAAACAATTCCTGGGTAAAAGTGATGTATCCGATGGGAGCATCGAACCAAACGTACAATACTTTTCCTTCGGTATCGCGGAGAGGAACTTGTACTCCCCATTCAAGGTCCCTGGTCATGGCCCGTGGCTGCAATCCTTGTTTTAACCAGGATTGGCACTGGCCGGCTACGTTTACTTTCCATTCCGGATGACTGGTTACAAACTTCTCTATGGAAGGCTGCATGCGGTCAAGCGGGAGGTACCAGTTTTTGGTTTTTTTCAATACGGGCTTTTCTCCGCTCAAGGTAGAGCGAGGTTGTATGAGTTCCATGGGGCTGAGGGTAGAGCCGCATTTTTCACACTGATCTCCATAGGCGTTCTCGTTGCCACAATGCGGGCACGTACCCATGATGTATCGATCGGCTAGAAATTGTCCAGCTTTTTCATCGAAGTATTGTTCGGTAACTTCTTCTACAAAATCACCTTTCTCATGCAACTTCAGAAAAAAATCCTGCGAAACTTTATGATGGGCAGGTTTACTGGTGCGGGAATAAATATCGAAGGAAATCCCAAACTCTTCGAACGAAGATTTTATCTGCGTGTAATACTTGTCTACCACTTGTTGTGGCTGTATACCTTCTTTTTTTGCTTTGATGGTTATAGGCACGCCATGTTCATCGGTGCCACTTACAAAAATGACATCCTTGCCCGAAGCACGCAAGTAGCGAACATAAATATCGGCAGGCAGGTAACAACCCGCTAAGTGACCTATGTGTATGGGACCATTGGCGTAAATAAGGGCCGCGGTAACCGTATATCGTGAGACTTGCTCCATGTGTATTTTAAAAAAGAACACAAAAGTACTCATTTATCCCGCTTTTCTCAACTACGAATCTCTCATATAACCATTCCTAAAATTCTGCCCGTGCATGGCATATAAGAAAGAGAATAGCATTATTTTTGAACTGACCGTCGAGGGAGGTAGGTAAACCTTTGGGTGCTCTGATTGTTTTACTCTTAAGGAAAATCTTCTGAACACAACAGTCGTTTCTTCGTTGCTTGCTTCCTTGAGTGGAAGGAGATGGCGCTTTCTGCCTGGTGAATGGGAAATACCGGGAAAAAATTTTAAAATAGAATAATCATGAACCTGGTATCTGCATTTTCTTTGGTATGTATCCTGTTGGCTTCTCCTACGCAGGAGTGTGCGGAAAAAAAAATGTTTAAAAAGGGCACTAAACTTACTTATGAGAATTCCAAAGGCTCTAAAGTGGTAGGCACTGAATTGCACGAAGTAATTTCAACAGAGAACAAAAATAATTATTTACATGCCCAACTGAAGGGGAGCACTACTTCCAAAGGGAAAACAAACAGTTGGCAATATAAAATTGCCTGCGACGGTGCACATATGCTGGTCGATCTGAAAGGGCTGGTGGATCAGGAAGCGCTGAGCAATGGTGGCGGAGCAGGTATTGATACCAAAGTAGTATCGAGCGAAAATATTGATTTTCCTTATCAGGCAAAACCCGGCACTTTATTGGGAAATTCAAAATTGGACATCCAGGTTTTGTTTGGAAGCAAACCGATTGGAACGGTTCAAGTAATTTGTAAAAACCGTAAGGTAGAACTATTGGAGACCTTGCAGGTGGCAGGAAACTCCTACGAATGCGTGAAGATCACCGGAGAAGTGCATATGACCACCAAGGTGATGACTGTAAATAAAACAGAAATCAGCAAAAGTGTAACCTGGTTTCACAAGGATTTAGGTCCTGTGAAAATGATGAGCTATTCCAGTCAGGGAAAACTCGAAAGCATGCGAGTACTTAAAAGTGTTGAGTAGCGAAATCGCAGACAAGGACTACCAGCCACCGCTAGAACCGCCGCCACCGCTGCTTCCTCCGCCAAAAGATCCTCCTCCACCGCCGCCGCCGCTGCTCGATGAACTTCTTGTTTTTTGCGGAATGGTATAATATTCTACTTTGCTAAAACTGCAATGCTTACAAGCATACGTTCGTTTACCTTGTCCGCTGCTTGAATACGTGGCACTCGTAACTGTAATATCGCTTTGTAAATACTTTGTTTTGAAACTGCACTTAGGACATTTGGAGTATCCGGAAAAATAATTCACGTAATCCAAAATTTCCACTTCCTTGCCATCTTCGGTAACCCATACATCGTAGTCGATGGAATTAATTGATTCTTCCTTCACCTGCCCCTTGCTCAAATATTCATCGTCGTGTTCTTCCTTAATGCGCTTCATGGGCTTTCCACTTTTGCTATTGCGAGGTTTGAAGCGTTTCACGTTGCGGAAATGCCAATACAGAAACCAGATTCCATAAAGCAATGCAGGCAAAGGAAATAGTATAACCACCCACCACCAGGAACTATTTTTTTCTTTAACGAGCAGAAATTTATCTTCAGCATCAGCTTTCGACTTGGCGGCCCTGCGATTGAGCGCGATGCGATAATAGGCCACCAGAGCCGCCAGGTAATAGTAGGCGGCCATCCCATACGTTTCATAAGTCTCCAAAGAATATACATCCACCCCTCTGGCCAATATCCAGGCGATGATGGGAAATAGCATACACAAAGCAATGATTTCAAACGTACTAAAAAGTGGTTTTTGCTTGTTCCCGATGTCTTGAAGCAATGTTTCTTTCCTGTTGAGAAAAATGAGTAGCATCGCCAATAAACCATAGGCAATAAAGCCCAGGTAATGCACGGTTGCATTTAATACAAAATTATGTTCTGTGGGAGAGGTATCACCACTGAGGGGTTGATCGGAATGAATTTCCTGTGCAATCTGGGGATTCCCCAATATCTCTTGCACACGTCTCATGCCATTTAAAATTCCATCCCCGTACTGCGCTTGTTTGAAATAGTACACCATGCGGTCTTCAGCAATATGTTTGGTAACTATATCGGTCAGTACACCTTCCAGTCCATATCCCACCTCAAACCTCCAACGGCGCTTGTCCATGACCATTAAAAAGAGCAAGCTGTTATTTTTATCGCTTTGTCCTATGCCCCAGGTATTGAACAGCTGATAGGCAAACGTATTTTCGTCGATGTCGCCTATGCTGGGCAATATAACTACGGCCACCTGTGCAGTGGTTTGTAATTCAATATCGGAAAGTACCTGATTGATCCGGGCTTTTTCTTCCGGATTTAATACAGCTCCTGGATCAGAAACCCAGTCGTTGCTCGTTGCCGATTTGGGATTCGGCACCATATCCACTGTATATACAGTTTCCTGAGCAAACAGCAGGCAGGGTAAAAAAATTAAAAAAAAGAGAGCCTTGCGCATGGTATTCAAAAGTAATTTTTACCCTTGAAAGTACGCAATCCTTCGGACTAGGTTTATTCTTTGATAATTTTTTTGAATAAAACGGATTGAGAAGACTGTATCTTGAGCAAATACACACCGGAATTGAGCTTGTCTAAATCAGTCCATAGTTCTTCATAATGCCCCAATCCTAGCATTCCCATATTTTTTACACGTACCGACTTACCTGCATAATCCAATAGTTCAAAGGATACTTCGGTTGGCTGGTGTACCTGGAAAGAAAATGCGAAAGCATTGGTAAAAGGATTGGGATACGTTTCGAAATCATCAAACAATAAAGCTTCCCCTTCTACCTGCACCCAATCGGAATATTCGGTATGCCCATCGGTGTCTACTATTTTCAATCGGTATATGGCGGTGCCGGGGTAATCAAGTTCCAACTGATAGTCACGTTTTCCGAGTTCATTGGCAGCGGCCACGGTTCCCGCTTCCCAGGTATGTTGGCCATCCGCAGAGCCTTCCACTATGTAATGGGAAACCGACTTTTCCTGAGACGTTTTCCAGGTTAACAGCACATTCCGTTGATTCCTTTTTCCAGAGAACTCAATCAAATTGACAGGCAACAGTGAACAATCGCCGGGGAGATTGGCATCCATCCAGGTAAGTCGGTTTTGGATCCAGGTCTTTAGATTTCTAATTTCATTGTTTGCACCAGAGCTGTAGGCAGGGGGAGTATTGGGATTGGGCCAAACGTAGGTACCCAAAATTGGCCATCTGGTAAAATGCCTTGCCTGTGCCGAAGCGAGCGTATCGAGGGCATATTTATCAATAAAGGTGTTTAACTTGGCAATATCGAGTACGTTGGTTCGGAAATTATCGTAGCGGCAACGGACGAAATTGACAAAATATGGATCCTGTAGCATACGGCTCCACCAAAACGGAACCTGGTAATCGTCGGTTGGGCAAGTAGTTGGAAAGTTATAGGCCCAGCCTGTATATGAATCTCCGGCGCAATAGTCGGCATTCCACCAAGCGATGTTATAATCCCACACTGGGCCAGCTTTCAACTTGCCACCTTTACTATCTTTGTCTTTGTTAAAAAAAGCACTGATGCGATACCCATCCACATTCTTACTGATCTCATTTACGATCAAATAGTCGGCAAACGATGTGATGCTCATGCGTGCCCTGTAACCACTGGTAGGATTGGCAAAATTGGTACTCGCCAACGAATTCTCTACCGAGTTCATTACATTCCGGATATAATTTGCCTGCTGGGTAACGATCACATCGCTTTTAGGATAATGGTATAAAATATCGATTGGTTTGTTGGCAGGCATAGGACTGTTGTAGTTGGAAGTCCATCCGGTGCCACCGCCTGTGGTTTTATCAACTTTGATGATGTAGCCACCCGTCAGATCATCGCCCGAAATTTCGGTAGGAAGCAATTTGTTAATATTTACCCGGTCGTCGCCCTGCTTAATACTTTCAATCAGCACGTAAACCCCCATGTATTGCCCGTTCAGCAACAATTCCACAAACCGAGTCCTGGGGCCATAATGCCCCATTTCATTCCACAATTGATACGTGAGTACGTTTCGAAGCAATGATTTATCTGTGTAAGGCGCATGCAGCACCCAGTCATTGTCGGCAGGCATGCCCAACAAAGGCACATTAAGGTTGCTACCATCACCGTTCCGGGTTTCGAAACCATACGACTTTTGAGGAAACGATGCAGAACTGGATCCTCTTTGTTCAATACCAATTTTCCCATTATAGTTATTTGGAGCATCCCACACATTGTTCATTAGCCCAGGACCATTGAAAATAATCTGCATATCGGCAGTTATTTTCGGTTCATCGGGAATTGGGTCGCTATTCGGTGTGGTAATTTTTACAATTGGAAGATTAGAGTTACTAAACTGAGCAAATGCGCTTCGAACCATTACGCTTAGTAAAACCATCGTACACAATACTAATTGCTTCATAGTGTTCATTGCTTCACTCTCACTTATAGTGTTCTTTATTCGATGGGGTAACCCTGGCAAGTTCGTTAAAATATACTAGCCCCACAAGTAAGTATAGATAGGAAAGATTAGATTTAACTGTGATTTAATGCAAAAAATACCCAGCAAATTAATGTTTTAATAACACTGACTTGATTTTCACCGCTAAATAATTAATCTGACACCATCGAAAAAAAAGGCTGTTGAGCAGGCCTGAGTATAGATAATTTATCCTACATCCAAGCTTGAAGCAGGTACATATTAGCAATAAGAGCATGCAATCCCTACCAGGAATCCAGCCATAATTAAGTACGTGGCATTGAGTTTCGTAAATACCAAAATGGCAAAAGTTCCCAATACAATACTGGTATTGACTGTCAACTCGTAAACAGGTAGACTTAGGAAATCCCAAAACAGGATAAGTGCAGTGGCGATCACCACCCCGGCACTAGCCGCATTCAAGCCCTCTTTGGCGGCTTTTACTACCCGGTATTGTTTTATGTTATCCCAAATTCTGATAAGGAAGAAAATTAAAATGGTACCTGGTAAAAAAATACCCGCTGCGCCTACCAATCCGCCCAAAGCTTGGCCCCATACTCCATATTCCTTCATGGCCATGCCACCGATAAAAGAACTAAAGGAAAACAAAGGCCCTGGCAAGGTGCGTTGCAAGGCATAGCCAGTAAGAAATTGATTGGGTTCCAGGTATTCCTTAAAGACCACGAATTCTTTGTAAAAAAGCGCGCTAAGTGCTTCCCCACCTCCAAAAATCAAACTGCCGTTTCGGAAAAAATTTTCAAACAAGCGAATAGGCAAGGCATCTGTAATTTTTCCTAATAAAGCAGCCCCTACAAATATTCCCCCATATAAAATAAGATTGGCCCATTCTACTTTAAATTTCTCTTTCTTCTCTACCCGCTGTTGCTCTCGATAACGATAAGAAGTAATCGCTCCTGCAATGATCAACACAATGGGAAATACCGCCGGGCTTTTCACAAAAAAACAAAATACCGCAGAAACAACGTAAATCACATAACTTATGGGCGTATTGACCATTAGCAAGCCTATTTTATACGCCGCCACAAACACCAAGCCTACCGCCATTGGTTCAATAAAGCGGGCGAAATCAAGTGAAATATGACTATCACTTAAAAATTGGAGCCCTATAGCGGCCATGGTCATGATCAGACAGGCTGGAAGTATCCATACCAAAAGGGTTAAGAACGCCAGTTTGGGCCCACCGATGCGAAATCCTACTGCAGTAAGGGTTTGGGTAGAGGCTGGCCCCGGTAAAATCTGACAAAACGAATTCAGATCTATTAATTCCTGCTCAGAAATGTAATTTCTCTTTTTTACCAATACCTCCAGAAAAAGGGCGACATGCGCCTGAGGGCCACCAAACGCCGCTAGGGTAAGGAAAAGGACGTCTCTTAAAAAGATTAAATGCCTGCTCTTTCTCAAAAAGAATGTAGGTTTGAAGTCGTAAATTATAAAATTATTCGTTGTGGAACTATGATAAAAAAATGTATGTTTAAACACTAATTAAGAAATATTGCTCGGAAAACGCAATACTAAAAGGCGGATGTAGTCAAAAACATTCATTCCTGCGTTTGTCTTCCAACTGCATGGATAGAATATTCTGCGACAAAAACTGAATCGTATGAACAGAAAAGAATTTTTAACTAAAACAGGAATTGTGATGGGAGGAGTTTTAACCCTGCGGGAATTGGACGCCTGGATCAGCGAACATCCCGGACAACGCATGCCATCGTTGTTCGTAAGTCATGGCAGCCCAATGAATGCATTGGCCGACAATCCCTACACGCGCGACCTAAAAGCCACCGGACAACGGCTGCCCGCCCCTAAAGCGTTGCTGGTCGTTTCAGCCCATTGGCTCACCCGCGGTACTTTTGTTGCAACGCATCCGCAGCCAGAAACCATTCATGATTTTGGAGGATTTCCCAAACCTTTGTTCGACATTCAGTATCCCGCTCCCGGAGCTCAGGATCTTGCCAGGGCATTAGCAGCAGATTCCGGCGGACTGGTAAAAGAAGATCCATCCTGGGGCCTCGATCACGGTGCCTGGACGGTATTGCTTCACATGTTTCCTGAAGCCAAAATCCCAGTGTTTCAACTGAGCATCGACTATTACAAACCACTCTCCTACCACCTCGAATTGGCAGCCTTGCTAAAAAAATGGCGCGAAAAGGGCGTAATGATGCTGTCGAGTGGCAACGTAACCCACAACCTGGGGGTATTCGATCGCAATGAGTCGGCTCCCGTGGCCGACTGGGCGCGTGAATTCGACGAATTGATCAAAAATGCTGTGGAGCAAGGCAACCTCAACGCCTTGGCCAAACCCGAACAATGGGGGAATATTACCAAATTGGCCCATCCAAGCTATGACCACTATATACCGCTTTTATATGCTTCCGGATTAGAACAGCCCGGAGACCAACTGCAATACATACATCAAGGCTTTCAGCATGGTACCTTGTCCATGCGCTCCTATATGTTTAGCAAAGCCTAATCGTAAACAGAGTATTCAATTGTCAGAATTCTATGGAAAAATCATGCATTAAATGTACTTTTGGCAAATTTTAAAAATGTATGAATTTTCCATCGTCGCTGAAATACAGCAAAGACCATGAGTGGATCCGCCTGGAAGGAAACACAGCGTATATCGGAATCACCGATTTTGCACAAAAAGAATTGGGCGATATCGTGTACCTTGTTATCAATACCTTAGGTCAATCGCTGGAGCAGCATCAAGTATTCGGTGAAGTGGAAGCGGTAAAAACCGTTTCCGAATTGTTCATGCCTGCATCCGGCAAAATCGTTGAAATCAATCCTGCTCTAAGCAACAATCCGGAATTGGTAAATTCTGACGCTTATGGACAAGGTTGGATCGTTAAAGCCGAGCTTAGCAACGCAGCAGAAGTAGAAAGTTTGCTTTCGGCCGATGAATACAAGAAACTCATCGGACAGTAGCCTTGCATTGCTGAAGTTGTTTAAAATAAGTACAGTGATCTGCATAGCAGTAGCCGTGCTGAGTTTAACACCTTCGCAAATGCTACCCAAAGCTTCTACCCTTAGCGATAAAATGGTACACTTTATCATGTACCTCGCTATATCGGTAGTCGTCATGTGGGAAGGGCGCAGTCGCATGCGCCAAGGAAACTTTTTTTTACTCATCTGGATCTTTTGTTCCTTGTATGGAGTGCTCCTGGAAGTAGGCCAACGGTTTGTTCCAGGTCGCCAGTTTGACTGGTGGGATGCCTGGTACAACGCCCTGGGAGGTTTTACAGGCTCCATCGGCATGAGAATTTTATTGACTATTTTTTCAAGAAAAAAATAACATCGCTGCCCGTCGCAACATACCCGAAAAAGAATTGGTGCGCCTGCTGAAAAGCAAGGACACCCAAGCCTTTGCTTATCTGTACGACCAGTATGGAGCGGCCATTTACGGTATTGCCCTTCGCATTTTAAAAGAAGAAGGGCCTGCGGAAGAAGTATTGCAAGACGCATTCCTTAGATGCTGGGATCGATTTGATGAATATAATCCCAACAAAGGACGTCTCTTTACCTGGATGCTCAACATCACACGCAACCTGGCCATCGATGTGCTGCGTTCCAAGTCTTTCAGCAAGCAGGCGCATACCGAAGGCATTGAAGATGCTGAAATCCATTGGAAAGAAGAAAGCCAAACACGCACCGAGTACATCGGCGTAAAAGATGCCTTGCAGCAATTACCCGAAGAGCAGCGTCTGCTGGTAGACCTGATGTATTTCCAGGGGTATTCCCAATCGGAAATTTCTGAACAATTTCAAATTCCCTTGGGAACCGTAAAAACCCGTGTGCGCGCCGCCATGTTAAAGCTTAAAGAAATATTTGCCTAAGGATGAATCTGAAGGAGTACATAGAATCCGGTAAATTAGAGGCGTACGTGTTGGGCGGTTTGTCCGACTCTGAAACACGCGAAGTGGAGCGCTTTGCCAAAGAATTTCCGGAGATAGCACATGAACTCAACAAAATTCAATCCGGCTTCGAAAAGTATATTATCAGCCTTTCCGAAAAACCAGCTGCTCGACTGCGGGAAGAGCTACTCGATGCCGTAAACGCGCCACGCCCTGCATCAAAATCAGGCAAGCACCTAGGCATGTATGTGGCCATGGCAGCCTCTATTGCCTTGCTGCTCGTATTCTCCGGATTAAGCTGGTATTTTTACCAGCAATGGAACGAAACGCAGTCGGTGCTGGCGCATGTGCAACAAGAAAAAGAAATACTGAATAAAGAAGCCAGCGAAAAAAATAACACCATCGACCAATTACTCCAATACAAGCGCCTGGTTTCCGATACTAACGTTATCAAAATATCACTGGCAGGTACCGTCCTTCAACCCCAAGCCAAAGCCGTTGTATTCTACAATAAACACACACACGAAATCTATCTGGATCCTACTGGCCTCCCCTCGGCCCCACCGCATCAGCAATACCAACTTTGGGCTATTATTGATGGCAAACCGGTCGACATGGGAGTCGTTTCCAAAGATTTAAAAGTCCCTGTGCACCCCATGAAATCGGCCCCACAATTTCAGGCGCTGGCCATTACCCTCGAAATCCTGGGCGGAAGCTCTTTTCCTACGCTCGAAGCCATGTATGTGCTTGGCCAGCGAGGATAAGCATTTCGAGACCTTACATTGCCCTCTCAAATCTCCACTACAATACAGTAATATGGGCGTGTCCCTTCGTGGCGCCTACAGCCCCACTGCGGGCCGGGCCATCGCTGCAAGTCCTCGTGGTGGCGCCGTAGGCGCCACCACTGCGGGCTTTCCACTCTGTCCCTCACGCAACACCAACACCCAAACACCATATCCGTTTCAGAAAAACAATATTCTCCAAATCAGAAAAAAAATCCTGTTCATACATTCCACCGGCTTTTCTCCATAGAAGCGAAGCGCAATATTGGGAAAGCTCATGGAGCGTAGATCCATGGCCGGTAATCCCGGCTTAGAAAATCATGGGCGTAGAAAATAATTTCTTCTATTCGATTCCTTCTGAAGCCCTTGATTTTAGTAGTCGTTTTTCAATAGAAGAATTTCTATTGAAAAATTAAGGTTTAAGTAGCCATTCTTTTCTACTTTCTCCAGGATGATTTCGTATGGCATCTACAATTTTCATGGCAGTATACTTTTTTAGGTCATGAATAATGTTTTGCATTTTTTCTTTGCCTGAAGTTCCAATAATCATATGTACTTGATTGGTCATAATGCACCACGCATATACTTGGAGTTCTTTTCCCAGTTGACAAAAGCGAATGCTTTCGAGAATGATATCGACGTATTCGGGTCTGGAAAATACATCAACCCAACCGACGGTTGCAAAAGTGATGAAATATTGATTTTTTTGATCTAGTATTTTGTATCGTTCGCTCATATATCTAAGACTATAAAACGATACAATGGTTCCGTGAAATTTTTTAAAAAGTTTCGTGTGGGATCTGGAGATCCCGTAACGGTCATGTATATAATTAGCAAAATATGTAGAGCGATTCACACGGATGACCCGGCTTTG
>JALONM010000058.1 GCA_025454925.1 Cytophagaceae bacterium | reverse complement strand
GGCCAATGGAGTGTATTTGTACCGGGTATTGATCAAAAACAAGGGCGGGAATTTCGAGCACCGAGATTCTGCCGGAGATAAATCCTTCAAAAAGCAATTCGGAAAACTGTACCTCCTCCGATAGAAAATAAATTACAAGCTGATATTAGATAGCCTGCTTGATTCCGAACTTCGGAATGGGAAGGCTTTTTTTTTAATATTGAATATGTATTTTTGGGCTGTAGGAAAATAAACTAATTTTTTTTAGTAAATCTTGTTTAATTTAAACTCATGATTGCTGTATTGCAAAGGGTATTATCGTGTTCTCTTGTCATCGAAGCGCAGGAGCATAGTTCGATATCGAATGGCTTGCTGGTGCTATTGGGCGTAGAGCAGCGCGATTCCATGGAGGATGTGATGTATTTGGTCAAGAAAATCACACAGATGCGGATCTTTGCAGATGCAGAAGGAAAAATGAATTTATCATTAAAGGATGTGGATGGTGAATTGATGATTGTTTCTCAATTTACCTTGCATGCCTCCACCAAAAAGGGAAACAGGCCCTCCTTCACAGATGCAGCGAGACCCGAACAAGCGAAGCCTTTGTACGAATCGTTTATTGAGCAATGTGAGGCAGAAATAGGGAAAGTGTGCAAGACAGGAGTATTTGGAGCAGATATGAAAATTTCCCTAATCAACGACGGCCCCGTTACCATCATTATTGATTCTCAGAATAAAGTTTAATATGGCAGAGTGGTTGGATCAGAAAGTTGAATTTGTAAAAGGGGTTGGCCCGCAACGTGCTGCGTTGCTGCAAACGGAACTTTCTGTTTTTACCTTCGGGGATCTCTTGCATTATTTTCCATTTAGGTACGAAGATAAAACCAAGTTCTATTCCATCGGAGAGATTCATGAAGGACTCGGGTCTGTTCAAGTGAGAGGAAAGATTAAATCTTTTCAAATGGTGGGTACTGGTAAAAAGCGACTCGTGGCAATGGTTGCCGATAGTACTGGAATACTCGAATTGGTCTGGTTTCAGGGAGCGAACTATGCAATTAAAAAATTAGAAATTGGCAAA
Source organism: Cytophagaceae bacterium (assembly GCA_025454925.1). Taxonomy (GTDB): domain Bacteria; phylum Bacteroidota; class Bacteroidia; order Cytophagales; family Cytophagaceae; genus JALONM01. The sequence continues at coordinate 44,204 of JALONM010000058.1, read as the reverse complement.
GAGGTAATTGTATATGGAAAACCTTCTTTGTTTGGGACCAAATTATCCGTTTCTCATCCCGAAATTGAATCTATAACTGAATATAAAGGAGCCTCTGGATTTGAGCCTGTGTATAGTCTCACCGAAAGAATGCGTAATAGTTTTTTCGACAACAAAGCACTCGCCAAATGCATACGAACCTTGTTGGAACATCCGGAAGTAAAGTTTACAGAAAATCTTCCAGTTACATTATTAAAAGAATATTCACTGGTTTCGAAAACTCTGGCAATGCGAGCCATTCATTTTCCTGCAGATGCTCAGGCATTGAAGCAGGCTTTGTTTCGCTTAAAGTTTGAAGAGTTGTTTTATATTCAGATTCGCATGCTGCTTAGCCGGGAAATGCGAAGAAAAGAATGGCAAGGCTTTCAATTTAATTCCAGTACACGCATCACAGAATTTTATAATCATCATCTCCCGTTCGAGCTTACTGACGCTCAAAAAAAAGTGCTAAGAGAAATTTATAAGGACGTCAATTCGGGAAAGCAGATGAATCGTTTATTACAAGGGGATGTGGGAAGCGGCAAAACAATAGTAGCCTTTATTTGTATGCTGATGGCGATAGGCGTAGATACCCAGGCGTGCCTCATGGCACCTACTGAAATATTGGCTACCCAGCATTATCAGGCACTTCGCGTATTTGCCGATAAAATGAATATAGGAATTGCCTTGCTTACTGGAAGTACGAAGAAACGTGAACGCGACATCATTCATGCAGGATTAAAAGCCAATGAAGTAAAGATCATCATAGGCACCCATGCCTTGCTGGAAGAGACTGTTCAGTTTCATCAACTAGGATTGGCTATCGTGGATGAACAACATCGGTTCGGCGTGGCGCAACGCGCACGTTTGTGGCAGAAGAATGAAAAAATTCCTCCTCATGTTCTCGTAATGACGGCTACCCCCATTCCTCGCACACTTGCCATGACCTTGTATGGAGACCTGGATATTTCGGTCATTGATCAACTTCCACAAGGCAGAAAGCCAATTAAAACACTCCATAGAAATGAACGTCACCGATTGCAGTTGTTTGGTTTTTTAAGACAACAAATTGAACTTGGTAGACAAGTATATATTGTATATCCTTTGATTGAAGAATCGGAAAAGGTTTCGTTGAAAGACTTGATGGATGGTTACGAAAGCATTTGTAGGGCATTTCCGGAATTTGCGACCAGCATAGTGCATGGGAAAATGACCGCAGAGGCGAAGTCGTATGAGATGAACCGGTTTCTCAAAAATGAAACCAAAATTATGGTAGCCACTACGGTGATTGAGGTGGGTGTGAATGTACCGAATGCCACGGTAATGGTTATTGAAAATGCGGAGCGATTTGGTTTGTCACAATTGCATCAGCTCAGAGGCAGAGTAGGTCGGGGAGGTGATCAATCGTATTGTGTATTGATGACGGCAGATCGACTTAGTCAGGATAGCCAGGTACGCATAGAAACCATGGTGCGTACTACGAATGGTTTTGAAATTGCCGACGTAGATTTGAAATTAAGAGGCCCGGGTGATTTGTCGGGAACCCGCCAGAGCGGAGCATTAGAACTTAAACTAGCAGATTTATCTGAAGATGCTTTGTTGATTCAGCAAACCAGAGCCGCGGCTGGGATGTTGATTGAAAACGACCCTGCTTTGCGCAGTGCCGACAATGCTTGCGTACGCCAACACCTGATGAAATACTATAAGGCTCAATTTGATTGGGCAAAAATCAGCTGATTTTTTATTCTGATTTAAGAATATGAAAGTGTTGCGAACCTTTTGAATCGACGGCATGAAGTGAATACACTCCTGTTGGTAGAGTTTTTATTTCTACCACTTCTTCCTGGCCTTGCATAACAAGTATTCCCATCGGATTACGGATTTCCCAATGAACTCCTGATATATTTCCCAACAGGTATATAGTTTCCTTTGCAGGATTGGGGCCTATTTGAATGTGTCCTTCGTTTCTTCTAACGTTAAATGAGGTGGTGTTTACTTGTGTCAATAAGTATTCCCATACTTCTTCAAAAACAGGAACATTGTTTACTTTGGGCGTCTTATTATCTTGAATGGTGGAAGCATGCTCGTCGCCGCTGGTAACAGCGTAGGAAGTTTCTAGAAAAAGTGAGCCTCCGAATGGACTGCTTTGTCCATCAACCGAAGTTGTTTGAAGGGGTTGAGCTTTGTTTAAGCTGTCCCAAATAATTAATTGCTCCGGATGACTGTCCCCTGTATGATTGAACCCAAGTATTTTGTCAGGACTTGTTTGCCAGACTCCCTCGCTCAGCCAAGACGGAGCACGAAGGTAATAAGCACTCACATCTTTGGGGGATGAAAAACAAATAGCTTTGTGTAAAGGGTATAATTTGGCCAGCATGGCTGCATGCCCTCCGCCTTGTGAATGCCCTGAGAAAATAATCGAAGAAAAGGTAAGTTCACCTTGAGTGTTCAAGTATTGATCCCAGCCTTCTGAAGGGTATTGGCTGTGTAAATAGGCAACAAGCTTTCTTACCCGATGGAGTATGCCTTCCTGTGATTGAATTTGTAATAATGGGGAATAGTCATAGCCCTCCACAATTTCTTTTCGTACTTCATCAAAGCAAGTCGCATTGGATGAAGTACCACAATAGGTGGCAACGGTTGGAATATTAGGGTACATTAATCCAATGGAATGAAAGCCCAGGTTGGCAGCAAGTATTCCAAACAAAGAGGATCGTTCTGGAATGCCGTAAGAACCGGGAAGATGCACCAGTAAGATCCCCCGTGAAGCTATTTGTGTATTGAGATAAACACAATGGGAATCGGCAGTAAACGTGCTGATGGAGGCATCGGTATCAGAGGGTTTGATTTTTCTCACGCTGAGTTGAGCGTGCAAAAGGGAATGAATAAGAATACTAAGAAGGCTGATGATGGCAATGGTGTTTTTTTGTTTCATACCCGTTGATTTAGCATTTTACTAATTTCCCGAATCATTTCATCCAATTCTTTAGCCGAGTGATCAATGTGTTTGATATATTCCATTTTTACATCACTATCTTTTTCCATTTGATACAAATACACCAATCCCAATATTCTGCTGAGCGGACCTCTTACCTGATGTGCATTTTTAAAACTTAGTTCGTTCAAGAAATCCTGAAGTTCTTCAAGATTTTTTTCTTTAATATGCAAGTCCTCATGCAGCGTTCCATTTAAATCAATAATTTTTTGATTGATGGTTTGAATAATAGAATTGTTTTTTTCGAGATCCCGAGTAGCCGATAGTAATTTTTCAAATTGTTCTCTTCGCATGCAGCAATAGTAAGCGATGCTGATCATTTTACTCATGGAAGTAGCAAACAGTTGATCCTGGTTGTCCCAGTGCTTCCGGTTGCGTTGTTCTTCAAAACATAAAATACCTTTGAAAGCCCCGTCAATAAAGAAAGGAACATCCATCATTGATTTAATCTGCAATGGTTTTAAATACGAATCTACGAACTCTTGAGTTTTGGGATTTTCCATTACATCATCAGCGGTCACAATCTTTTCTTCCAGCAAGGCTTTAAAGTACGTCGGGAAGTTTTTTCGAAGTAGAAAGGTTTTATCCATGTATGAGTTTCTTTCTAAATCATAACCGGCAATAAGGTCAATGGAGTCGGTATGGTCGTTGTATTCCCAAATACTTACTCGGGAAACGTTCATCGTGCTGGCCGTATTGCGGATAATTTCTTCCAAGGCTTCTACCAGATTTCCTGAATGTATGAGTTTGCTTTTGGAGCTGCTGATAAGGTTGTTAGTAAATTGTCGGATTTTGAGTATTTGTTTTTTTAATTCGAACTCAGCTTTGAATTTGTTTTTTTGGATGAGTAGGATGATAAATACTACCGTAATAAAGTGTGTGAGCTGCATTAATTTGAAATGCTTATAGAGCGTTTCGTTTTTAAACATTTCCTCAAAATGTGAATTGGGAAAGTGTCTGATAATTATTTTATCATAAAAAACCATACATATAAAAAACACGAACATGCTGGCCCAAAGCATTTTTCGGAAACGTTGATCCTGCAGGCACCAAGCCGTATACATAAGTCCCCCGATATACATATAGCCAAAAGTGGTTACCGTTATTTCAAAACGTAGGGGAAAAAAGTAGGGGCAGAAAAACGCAGTAAGCGGTAAGCCAAATGCAACCAATCCATTTGCTGGCCAGGCAAAGTCGAAGCGCAATAACAATAGGTACATGATGGCTATGCATGCACAACCGATACCTAATGCAGTGCTGGCATGGTTTCCCCATTGATAGCCTTGAAAGGACATCAAGGTTGAAAATGCCAGTAAAAAATAGCCGTTAGATTTTCCAGAGGAGAAGGTATGTTCAATTGTACTCATAAAAATTCAGGAAAAAGGCTTAGTAGGTCTAAAATACTAAAATTACTTCATTTTAATGGTTTTTCTTGATTCTTTTCACGCGTATACTTGAATATTTAAAGTAAATAAACTCTACTTATTGAATCCTAATATGATGTTATAACGTACTACATAATTGGATTAATAGATTAATAAGAATTACATTTTTTTGGGATTTTGAAAGTGATTAGAAGATGAAAAGTTCAAAATTAACGGCCTTATCATGTTGTTTGTTTGTCTTATTTTATCTGAGCTCACCTGCAGCAGTGTATTACTGGGTCGGAGGCACAGGTAATTGGAGCGATGCAACGAACCATTGGGCCAATACTTCCGGTGGCATTCCGGGAACCGGCTTGGTGCCTACATCGGCTGATTCTGTAGTCATTGATGGTTTTTCTTTTGTCTCCACTGATATTATCAATGTAGATGTTGCGGCTACTTGCGAAGAATTGCTGCTTGATGGGCAAGGTACATTACTGCTTAATAATTCTCTTCAGGTACTTAGGACAATTCGTCATTTTAATGGGATATTTACAGCCAATGGACAAACTATCCAGGCCGAGACATTAAACTCCAATCCAGCAGGAGATCCGTTGCGCACCTTAGATATTAGTGGTAGTGTGATGACACTGAGTGGATCTGGGACTGTTCTGGATCTGAGAGGAAATACAGCCAATCTTATATTGGTAACGAACAATGCTTCCACTGTTAATTTTACTGCCACGGCAGCCATAACCGTACAGGTGGGAACTCAAGCTAAAACATTACCTCATTTTAACTTTACAGCCATTACTACCAATGCCATCACGATTACCTCCGGCAATGCAGCCAATACGATTGTTTTTAGAAATATATCTAAGACTGCCGCTGGTAATGGAGCCTTAAATATTGACAACGGTACCACCAATACCACTTTTAAAGAGTTTGGTGTCTTATCAATATCCAATTCTACACAAGTAAACATAGGTACCAGAAATGCAGCGTCCTATGGTGCCACACCGAGAAGCTTTATGAACGGAGCCATCACGATGGGGAATGGGTGTAGTTTTACACTTAGCGGATCCTTTTTAGATATTACTCAGCCTTTTACCATGGGTACTACCGCTAGTTTTGATTTTCAGAATTCGGTTCGTTTCACCAATACCTCGAATGTAACCATTGCTTCTTCTAACAGCAACCTCCGTTTTAGAAATCAATTAATAATGGATTGTCCGTTTAACTTAAACGGAAACATTACCAGTATAGAGTTTGATAATACGTCAACCTTGAATGGTGCGGTAAATTTTGCAAATGCTGTCACCGCATTAATTCGTACCGATGGTGGTCAAACGCTTACGTTCAACGGCCCAGTGAATATTGGCACCGAATCGGTTATCACCTTTGGAAATACAGCCTCTTCTACTCCTTTTGTCTTTTCTGCAATTAATTCGAATGCAGAAAACAGAATTAATTTTAACAATGCAAGTTCCTCCGTCAGTATAGGAAATTTGTCAATAAGTTCATTTGATCAGGTAGAATTTAATACCAATGGCACTACCACCATTACCAATACATTAACGGCTTCCATCACTTGCCGGAATTGGGCATGGATAACCAGCAACAATTCTGGGTTGCAGGCAGCACTTTCATTTACGATACCACAGATGGTAACTGGATTAATGGTAAGTTCTATTAATTGCACCAGTGCTAATTTTACAGTCTCCAGCGGGGTAGACCAAGGAGGAAACACTGGAATTACCTTCGGTGGTGTAATTACACCTACCAATTATTACTGGGTGGGCGGTACCGCAGGAAATCCTAAATCTAACCCTTCGGGCACAGGCAATAATAACCATTGGAGTAATTGCGCCAATTGGGCTACGACTTCCGGCGATATTTCCAATTCCAATACGTGTATTCCTAGTATTCTGGATAATGTAATTTTCAACGATCAATCGTTTACGCATGCTTCTAACAAAACGGTGGATATTGACATTAGTACAGCTTATTGTAACAATATGTCGTGGAATGTGGTGGCCGCTTCTGGAGCGTTATTCGATAATGGCATAAACAATGCCGCCTCCCAATTCTTTATTAATGGCTCATTATACTTTGATTCGGACATGACGAATGCGTACGAAGGTTTATTCACCTTTGTTTCTGAAAATGCTTCTCCTGATACCATAGCTTGCAACGGGGAACCCTTTATTGGGAATATTGAGTTTGACTACGATGGTACTTCCTGGATTTTGGCAAGCGATCTTGACGTCAACAATAGTTCTAATAGAGGAAATATTACCATCACCAGAGGTACACTGGACGCCAGTACCTCCAACTATTCTATATTTCTTGCTGGTGATTGGTTCATCAGCAATAATACCAGTGCTAATTTTCTGTGCAGGCAAGGAACGGTTACGTTTGATGGGAATCAAAATGACATTAACATAACCACAAGAAATAAAAATTTCTATAATTTGGTTATCAATAACGGAACCACCACCAACGATATACGAATCAGAAATAATCATGTCGTGGTGCAAAATAATTTCACCATCACACGCGGCGAATTGTTTGATTCGGACGAAGGAAACGAAGGTCCATTTACCATTACAGGAGGGGGATCCGGAATAATGACGATCGGTACCAACGGTCGGTTATTTCTGGGAGATAATGGAGGTACTTCCAATGTAACTCCCAATATAGATAATCCAGCTTTGCCTGCAACAAGTCTTCCTACAGGGTTTAGTTCGTATTCATTTGCTGATGGGTCCATTGTTACCTATCGTCATCGCGGCACTCAATCAGTAACAGGTGGCATTACGTACGGGAATTTAACCTTGGATAATGCCAATAATACCATGCGAACTAAAAATTTATCGGCTCCTTTAACCGTCACAGCTCGTCTTTTTGTAGGGGATGATATTCAGTTTTTGGATAACGGATTTCAAATTACAGGCGATAATTCAGCAAATGCGGAGATTGAAATGCAGAATGGACAGGCCACGTTGGTGTTAGGCAATGCTGCCGTGGCGACAGAATTCCCTACCAATATGCCTATTATTGATTTGGGAAATCAAACGCAAGTAATTTATAATTCAAGTCAAGCCCAAACGGTTAGGGCCTTATCGGCAGGAAATACCAATGCCAGTTATCCGCGGCTATGGATTCGGAACCCCAGCACTAAAACCTTGGCAGGTGCCATCTATGTAAGAGATTCTTTAACGCTGACTGCAGGAGCCACGCTGGATGTAAGTGCCAGCAACTTTTCCATTGACCTCATGGGGCATTGGTTTAACAATGCGAGCACATTTACGGCGCGCAACGGAAGAGTCAATTGGGTGGGAACCGCTAATCAGGATGTAACTTCTGGCAATCAGGATTTTTATGAAATCCGCATCAACAATGCCTCCCACGTGGATCCGCAGGATGTACTAAATGTTTCAGGATCCTGCATATTTTCCAATGGAAATGTCCGGTGTGCTGCCCCCAACATCTTACACTTCAGAGATAATGCAACACACAGTGGTGCCTCCAACAGCAGTCATGCGGCTGGTACGGTGAAAAAAACGGGGAATGAAGTGTTTGAATTCCCATTAGGAACCGGAAGTGTATTCAGGCCTTGTGGTTTAGCTACCGCACCCTCCTCTACTACCGATGAATTTTCTGCTTACTATGTAAATGGGGATCCTGGGTTGATGGGCTACGATCGAAATGCAGTAGATGCTACCTTGGATCATGTGAGCAGTTGTGAATATTGGATGATCAGCAGAGATGCGGGTGTATCTTCGGTACGAATTCAATTAAGCTGGGAACAAACAAGCAGCTGTGCGGTCACCGATCCTAATACTCTTGCCGTGGCCCATTGGGATGGAACCGTTTGGAAAGACGAAGGAAATAGTGCTGCTTCTCCATTAGGAGCCAGTGGATACATTACCTCCACCAATTTGATAGCTTCCTTTAGTCCATTTACCCTGGCTGACTTACTGGGTGGCGCTTACAATCCGCTTCCTGTTGATTTAATCGCTTTTGATGCCAGCCTGAACGATTCCCGAGTTCATTTAAATTGGGTAACCCAACAGGAAGTAGACGTTTGTTGTTTCCTGCTTGAAAAAAGTGCCAATGGGTTAGATTTTGTTTTACTTGATACTGTGGTTGCTATGGGCAATACTACCGATCGATCGTATTATCAATTCGAGGATATGTCGATGCGCATAGGTAAAAGTTTTTATCGTTTACAGGTCGTTGATAGAGACGGGAGTAAACGATATTCCAATCGTGTGGCGGTTGAATACTTAAGCGATGAAGTACGTGTATTTCCAGTGCCTGTAGATCGCGCAGAATTGCATATCGACTTGGGGGTGCAAAACGAACCGGTTTTGGTAGTTTTACAAGATGTATTAGGTAAAGTAATTTATGAAAAACTGTATGTTAGTCCCGAAGAGAATATTCTGGAAGGCAAAGGTAAATTGGATCCTGGAATATATTTAATTGTAGCCTCCAATAATCACATGCTGGTTAACAGGAAGATATTAGTGAAATAAAGATGGACTAGTCATCACGGATCCATCTCGGATTTCATGATTTTATTATTGAAAGGTTATTACTGTTTTTTTTAGCTTTCATTTTTCAGCAGAAAAATGAAAGCAATCATCCTGGAGTTTTATTTTTTGCGCATATTTAGATTAACTTTAATGTATGCGTACCTGCGCTTATTCAATACTGCTAGTTTTCTTACTCTCGTTTCAGTACGGTTGGGCGAACAGACAACGGTTGTCTGCAGAGGTAAATACCATTCCTTTGCGCGGCAGCAATACTGCATGGTGGCTCGATACGACCTGCAGCGCTAAGGTAGAGTCCTTCTTGCAAGGCTCAACCGGGTGGAAATCATTGCGTTTTCCGGAAAAAGGAGACATGGTGTCTGAGAATGGAAGACCTGCCTGCTATTGGGTAGAAATTTTTCCTGATTCAACCTGGTATGGTACTGCCTGGTTGCTGGAATTGAGCGATCCTCATCTGGCGGATGTAACGGTGTGGGAGATGCCTAAATCGCAACCATGGAGAATATTAGGTTACTCTGGGTATTATTCCCCGTTCTCTACCCGAACCATTGCTCATAAAAACCATGTGATGGAATGCCAGTTCAAAGCGGAGTGTCGGTATATCGTTCGGATCTATGCGCCAGTAAAAGCTAATCTTTCCTTGCATCTGAAAATTGTACCAGCATTTATCGGATATGCCGTTCAGGAATATTTTTATTTAGGTATTTATTACGGGATTCTGGTGTTGATGCTTTTGTACAATGTGTATCTGTATTGGTATTTGAGAGAGCGCATCCAGCTATATTACATCGGATATGTGCTTTGTTGTGTATTGCATAGCATGAATGAGGATGGCTTAGGATTTCAGATGATATGGTCAGAGTCTATACTCATCAATAAATACCTTTATCCGGTGGTGCATGTAAGTTTGTTGTTTTCGTTTCTTCTTTATTCCGTCGATTTTCTTCAACTTAAAAAAAAGCAACCATTCTATTTTCGGCTTTCCTGGGGGGCAGCGCTGTTGTATTCCTTATTGTTTTTGCTTGGTACAAGCATGGGGTATTATCCGGCAGTTATTTCCTTGCTGTATTTACTGCCTTTTGTGGTGTTGTACCTGGCCGCCATTCAGGCGTATAAACAGCAACAATTACAAGCAGGCTATTACCTATTAGCCTATTCTATGCTGGGTATTGGAGTGTTGATTTTTATATTGAGAATCCAGGATATTATTCCGAGTACAATTATTACTGTTTACAGTTTTAATGTGGCATTATTGCTGGAAGTGCTGCTGATGTCTCAAGCCTTAATCCTGCGAATGAAACAGTTGGTAGGCGAAAAAGAAATAGCCCAGCGCCGCGTTATCGAAGCTCTTAAAAAGGAAGAGACCCTGAAGTCGGAATTAATTATTCAATATAAAAAGAATGAAGAAATACAGGGCCAGGTTACCAGAGAACTGGAGCAAAAAGTGAAAGAGCGTACTCAAGAGTTGGATGCAGCCCGCCAGGAACTGGAACAGGCCTACGGAACGCTGAAAGGGTATACTTCTAATCTGGAAGTAATGAATTCAGCTCTTGATAAAGACAACTGGGAACTAAACAAAAAGTTTTTTTCTAAAATAAAAGGCGAGACCATTAGTGTCGAAGAATTTTTTAAAATCTTTCCGGATGATTCAAAGTGTCTACAATTCATTTCCGAATTAAAATGGAAGGATGGGTATGCTTGCGGTAAATGCGGAAATGTCAAATACAGTAAAGGAGAAAAACTTTATTCCCGCAAATGCACCAAATGCGGCTACCGGGAAACGGCTACTGCCAATACGCTGTTTCATTCCACAAAATTTGAATTGCCCAAGGCTATGTACATTCTGTATCATACGGTGGAAGCAAGAGAAGATATAACCGTGGATGCCCTGGCTATGCAGCTTTCGGTAAGGGTTAGCACATGTGGACAATTTAAACGGAAGGTAAAAGACCACTGGCAACAACAGGCTTCTGCTAAGGTTTGGACAGATTTGATTTTGCTTCCCGACTCCTAGTCGGGGTATTAAAAGCCTGCTGCTTCGCATTGTCCGTTACCTCAAAATAAATTATATTGTAAAAAATACGTTCAGATTGGCAATGCGCGAATTACTTCGTCGATTAAAAATTACATACATGGTGTATAATTTCTTTCATAAAAAGGAATTGCAACACAATGTTCCCGTGTATAAAAAATTAGGAATCCCTAAACAGTATTATTCACCGGTTTCCAGCAAGGATTTTAAAAAAGTTAAAATGCAGGTTCCTGGTTTCTCCAAAGAGGCTCTACAACGTTGCTTTTTATTTTCCAATGCCACCGAAGAGCGAAAAGAATCCATGAGGGCTTTTGATGATACTGGTTTCTTGATTTTGCGGGGGTATTTAAGTGAAGAAAGAGTAAGTCGTATCAATCAGGAGATTCAGCAATTGATGCAAAAAGAAAAAGTCTCTTTTCGGTATAAGAATAAAATCATGTTCGCCTTTCATCAATCCGAATTAATCCGGTCGGTAGGAGAGGATCCGAATTTGAAGGAATTGATCCGTGCTTTATTTGGAGGCGACCCTGTGCTTTTTCAAAGTATCAATTTTATTATGGGTAGTGAACAAGAGTCGCACTCCGATTCCATCCATATGACTACTTTTCCATTGGGTGGATTAATGGGTGTTTGGATTGCACTGGAGGATATTGATGAAGATAACGGTCCATTGCACTACTACCCGGGTAGCCACAAACTTCCCTATTACATGAATGCGGATTATGGCAACGAAGGGAATTTCTTTTTGGTAGGTGGAAAATCCTACGAGGCCTATGAAGCCATGATTCAGGATAAAATAAAAGAACACGGTATCCAAAAGCAATTATTTACTGCCCGAAAAGGAGATGTACTGATCTGGCATGCAAACCTCTTTCATGGTGGACAACCTCATGTAAACAAAAATAAAACCCGGAAGAGTATGGTGTTTCACTATTTTCGAAAAGATTCCGTTTGTTATCATGAAATAACGCAACGTCCGGCATTAATAAAGCCCTGAACAGCTTATGCTAGGCTTGCTCAGGGCTCTGTGTATTGGTGAAAAAAAATTATTCCTTCCGATGCTTACACGGACTTTATAATCCGAGTTTTTTAGCAATGTCTTTGGGGAGGGCTTTTTTATGCACCATGATGCAGGTGGTTTTGTACAGCATGAAGTTTCTTGAGGCGTACAAATAACCACCGCATTCGTTCCGGTCAGTTCCCCAGGAATTTTTTACGACGTAATAGAGGTTTCCTTTTTGATCTTTGGCCATGCCGGTGATGTGCATGCCGTGATCGTCTTCCGTAGTATAGTTATCAAATCCTTGTTGCCTCAGTTCCTGAGTTATTTTTCTTTCAGCGTCGGGAGCGGTGTTAAACATGCTTTCTTTTTCTTCTTTACTCATTTCGTCGTATTCTTTTACCGGCACATACGCCACGCCATTGCCGTACGAAAAATATTTTTCGCTGATGTCACTGGCCCAGGCTACCGTGTAGCCATTTTGCAAGGCATGATCCGTGATTTTACCTAAATCTTCCAGCGGCACATTGTACACCAAATCCCAACTCCAATTGTCGGGTACCTCCAAGGCAAAAGGTTTGTAAAAAGGGTGGTGCGAGAAGGATGAAATTTCAATGTAGTCGTCGGGATTAATACCGAGTGCATCTCGGTAGGAGCTGGGGGAATAGCTTTTGCCTTGATACAAAAAGCTGGCGGCTACCGGACCCAAATAAACATCCAATACGGCATCGAAGGCACGCTTCCATTTGTCGGTAAGTTTACCGTTGGGGTTTTTCACCACTGCGGCTACAAAGGCACTCAATACTGCATCCATTTCGTTATGCACCGGCTTGTCCTGAAATTCCGGATTTCCAGGATACGCTTCCTGCGGCAAAATTCCATATTTCCGTATCACGTTTACAACGTCGTGAAAGGCTCCTCCTGCCGCGAAGTTTACATGACCATGCATGCGCACGTATTGTTCTGCTTTGCCTTTGTACGTATTTCTTACAATAAACATTTCAGATAAGTCGTGTTCGCCTTTGCCCATGCGCATCAATTCCGATTCAAAAAAAGAGAGGGTGGAATAACTCCAGCAGGTCCCTGATTTATGCTGGTTCTTAACAGCGGTAGCTTTGTGTTCATTCAGTAGGGTGAATTTAAATCCACCGTCTTTTTTGTTTAGACGAATGCTGTCTTGCGCTAACAACGCAGTTCCCCAAAGGATTGAGAATGCAAATACAAGGGTTTTCATGGTGATATGAATGACTTTTGATTTAAATTAAATTTTTTTCCAGAGCTAGTTTTACTAATTCGGCGGTGTTATGAACGCCTAGTTTACGCATTAAGTTTACACGGTGCGTATCCACGGTGCGTGAACTAATGAAAAGTTTTTCACCAATTTGTTTGGAGGCCAGTCCGTTTACAATTTCGCGCAAAACCTCCAGCTCCCGGTCGGTAAGTTTGTCACTTACTTCTTCATTTTCTTCCGCATTGGAAAGGTTTTCCATGAGTATGGCAGAGACCTGCGGTGTGAAATATTTTTTTCCTGCATATACCGTTTTTAACGCCAGCTCCAGCTCTGTGTGATCCAGGTTTTTTAAAAGGTATCCGGAAGCTCCCAATTTAACCCCTTTGATGATGTATTCGGGTTCTTCGTGCATGGTAAGAAATATAATCTTAGCTCCGGAATTCTTTTTTTTGTATTCCTTCAAAAAGTCAATGCCATTTTTCCCAGGCATACTGATGTCCATCAATATGATGTCAAATTCGGTAGTTTCTACCAAATTCATTAATGCAGCAGCATCAGAGGCCTCGCCGGTAATAATAAACTCCGGGTGTTGATTTAAAATACTACGGATACCATCTCGGATGATGCGATGGTCGTCTGCCAGTATGATTTTAATACTCGAACTCATAGTGCTTTCTCACAAAAGAAATTATTCTTGAATATACTTTTAATTTAGGGTATGTGAAAATGGTATTTCTACATGTACAGTGGTACCTTTTCCCTCGGAGGTTACGATGCGGCAAGCTCCTTGCAGCATGGCCGCCCGTTCTTTCATATTGCGCAAACCATTGCCGTTTAAAATTTTAGAAGGTTTGTCGAAACCTTTTCCATTGTCTGCGATCGTCATTCGAATAAGTTTTTCGTCTCGCCATAGATGAATCAAACATCGCGTTGCTTCCGAATACTTAACCATATTATTCAGGGCTTCCTGACAGATCCGGTATAGGCAAATGTTGGTTTCGAAATCGCCCTTAAAGGTTGGTGAGAGCTCGTATTCCAATTCGATTTTTACAGTGTTTTTAGCAGACATAATCCGGCGCAAATTATTGAGTGCAGCCTCCAAGCCAAGTCCGGCAAGGGCAGGCGGCATGGCACTTTGAGAAATGCGGCGCACTTCCATGATGGTTTCGGAAAGTAATTCTTTAATTTGATCTTTCTTTTCAAAATGAATTTTTTCAGATTCCAGCATAAGTTTAATGCCTGTCAATAGCTGACCTACCCCATCGTGTAGTTCTCTGGATATAAATTCCCGCTCTTTTTCCTGGCCTTCCAATAAGGCCGAAGCACGCTGGCGTTGCATGAGGAGCTGACTTTCGGTGAGCGACTTCAGCTTGTCGCGCATTTGAATCAAGGCATGGCCCAGGATATCATCCTGACTCAGGGGAGAAAAGTTCGCTTCGAAGTTCCCATTTCCAGTCTCCTTGGCAAAATGACTGGTATTTAAAAATTCGTCTTTTAGTTTTTCGAGGGCCTGATGAATTTCTTCCAATTCTTTAAAATCCATGGCCGCTACTTTCTCATCCGGAATTTTCCCTAATGCCAGCGATTCTATCATGGACTTAAGTTGTAAAATTGGTTTTGATAATTTGCCTGCCAGCAACAGCGTAATGATGGTAATGAGGATGGAACTACTTACCACATAGATGACTATGAAATCACGAATTTTATAGACCGGCTTCATGGCTTCCGATTCATCGATTTCTGTAAGGATGGCAATCCGCTCTCCTTGTTTGGTTACCCAGCGTCCTACGCTTAACACGGGTACCTGACGGTAATCGGGACACAATAACTTGGACTCCCCATATTGTAAAATCAACTGGGCACTTTCGGTATTTACTAAAATTTCCAGGGGATTTTTTTCCGGGAAAAATCTACTCTGAGAGCGCATACGCAAAGTCTGGTCAATCAGATACGATTCACCTGTTTGTCCGATACCTGTATTTTCGCGGAGTATAAACTTGATTTGAGGATCAGCAATGGAAATGTTCGTATTCTTGGCAAGGTATTCTTCAATCTGAATACGTTTGAGCATATTGATGGAAGAGAGTTGTTCCAGTGTTCGCTCCAACAAAGCGGTTTTGAAGGTGTGATAATAGAAAAGGGAGGCAATCAACAACATCATCCAACCTAATCCAAGGTACGAAATAACGAGGCGTTGAAATATACTTAGTTTCCGGAACATATAAACCGCTGCTATAATACTTGTTAAACGGGAGAATTGCAATGATTTGTAAACCAGCTGGTGCTCTAGATACAAGAAGTTCTTTTCTGACAAGGGAAGTGATTTTCCCTTTTCCTATCCTCCGAATCCCTACTATGGATGCCATTTGCTTAGGCCGCTAAATTCACTACCACTTGGTTGCCTTTATTGCGTTTTCTAATTCATAACTAATGTTTGGGGCGTGTCCCATGTGGTGGCGCCTATGGCGCCACCACGGGCCGGGCTATCGCTGCAAGCCATGGTGCCTGCGGCGCCATGGCTTTACACTCTATCCCTCACGCAAAACCATCCATGCCCTTAGATAGCATTTCTCCATAGAAATTCTTCTACGACAACGCGACTACTAAAATCAATGACTACATAAATTACTGCCCCCTCCGTAATTCTTATGGGAGGCCATGGGGCAGATCCACTTTAATAGAGAAGGTCGGTTAAAACCTAATTTCTCCATAGAAATTCTTCTATTGAAAAACGACTACTAATATCAAGGGCATTAGAAGGAATCAAATAGAAGAAATTCTTTTCTAAGCCCATGATTTTCTAAGTCGGGATTACCGGCCATGGATCTACGATCCATGAGCTTTCACCATAGTGCGCTTCGCTTCTATGGTGAAAAGCCGGTTAAAGATTCCTTGTCATTAGCAAATAAAGATAGCAAGCAGTGCTACTATGGAAGAAATAAAAAAAAGTGCGGGAGGGCTCCCGCACTTTAAATTATATAACCCAAACACTATGAAAATCGAAATTGAAAATTGTTTTTTGAAATCAATAGAAGTTGAACTCTCTATTATTAACCACACCCTTTCTGGTTTTGGCTTTGGCCTGAGCATTCATGTTTTGACGATGCTTCTCGGCGGCTACTTGGTTGGTCTTGCGATTTTTTTCGTTGGCATCCAACAAGCGATTGGCTTCATTGGCGTGGTACCCTCTTTGTTTGCCTCGTTCCTCGGAGTCAAGGTGGTAAAAACCTTCACCTGAACATCCCATCAGCAACCACATCGAAACTATTCCCAAACTGACTAACCTCATATCCTTTGCACTTTTGATAGGAGATTTTACGGGAGTAAAATAGTTTAGGTTACATGGTTTATGAGAAAAGTTTAAAAATGAAGGCCTGAACCCTGTGGAAGCCACCTTCAAAAGACGCTCAATGGTTTGATAATGAACCATTGAGCGCGCCCCTTAGATTTTTCTAAACGGAAAGAATTTGTTGGCTATGGTTGGCCGAATCTACTTTTTCGATAATGTTTTCGATGTACCCCTCTTCGTTGATCACAAAGGTGGTTCTTAGGGTACCCATATACGTTTTACCATACATGCTTTTTTCGGCCCATACTCCGTAGGCTTCGTTTATTTCTTTGGTAGGATCGGCGATCAGCGGGAACGGCAATTGGTATTTTTTAATAAACTTTTCGTGGGATTTGGAAGTGTCGGTGCTGATGCCGATAACCATGTACCCGGCCGCCAGTAATTGCTGATGGTTATCGCGAAGGTTACAGGCCTGTTTGGTGCAGGTGGGAGTATCGTCTTTCGGATAAAAATACAATACTATCTTTTTGCCTTTAAAGGATGCCAGGCTTACCTCATTGCCTTGCAAATCTTTGGAAACAATATCCGGTGCTTTGTCGCCTATTTTTAATTTCATGTTACGGAAGTTTTTGTTTGAAGGTGGTAGTATTGCCTACCTTGTCTGTTACTTGCAAAACAAATTCCCCGCTTATAGGTTCATCGGCATTTTCCATTTGTGTCCACAGACTGGCATTTTTGTGTTCGTAATTCATGAGTACGAATTTTCCATTGAGTGTTGCCCTGAAGGAGGCTATGCCCGTTTGTTTATCAGAAATTTGAAATTTGAGTTGTTTGGTTTTTACCCCTGGTTTAAGAGGCGTGGTCAGGCGCAGCGATGGCGCTGTTTCATCCCGCAGCAATTGGAAGTTGCCAAAGTGTTTGGTTTTGCAGGAAATGGAGGTTGCGGTTTGTGTGGTTTCTTCGTATTTATTTCCCAAAGCGAAGTAATAACCAGGTCCTGGAAATACGGTATCGAGGGAGAATGTATAATAACCGAACACAGGTGTATAAACCTGGTGTATTTTAAAGGTTGCTTGCTTGAGAGGGCCAATACCTTCGCGGTATTCAAACGAAATGGTATCGTTCAGCAAGGTGTCGGGGAATGAAAAGTTTAATTTCCCCAGCCTGAATTGATGCGCATTGCCAGGGATAAGATTCTTTTTAAAATCAAAAACAAATGTTTTTCCATCGATGCGCGCAGAGTCTGGTAGTCTTTGTTGTAAGGGTATCAGGAAAGCAGGGAATTGTTGAATGCGATAACTGCTTGTTAGCTCCTCTTTTTTACCCTGATAATACACGTGCAGGAGCGAGTCGGTAGGTTTGGAAGGAATAAGTCGGGCAATTTGGTCGAATACATGCACGGTGCCAGGAGCCCAGCTGGTATTGGGAAGGCTGGTAGGGGCACTTGATTGGCCGAGGATGGTGCACCGGAAAATACTGGCATTTTGAAAGATGTCGTATAGCGTTATTTCGATTTGATAGGTTTTGCCTTTTTCGATGTAAATTTTTCCCTTGCTGGCGTTGGATTGGTAGGTAGAAAGCCTGTTGCCATCGCTGACATAGGCATGTTCAAAGCGGACTTTTTTGCGAACGAAATGATCGTAGTCGATGTGCGCATTGATTTGGTTGCTTTCCAGAATGTGGTAGCCTTTCAGGTTGTGGGAGAAATACTCTTCTCCGTTCACTTTTAGTTCGTAACAGGCGAGTCCGTATTTGCCGGTTCCCCCCGTCATGGCGTCGAAGGCTTTGATATCGATGCCAATCCAACCATGGGCCTGTATGGCTTTAGCCAGGGTGTTTCCGGTGGCTTTAAATTCTTTGCGACCAAATTCCCCTTCCACACGGGCGTCGAGGGATAGGGTTTTAATGGCAATAGATTCCATGGATGGCTTCAGCAGGTCTTGTACTTCGCGAAAACCAAAGAGTAAAGGATGTAACTGGTGATCGTACATGTCGCGGATTTCGTAGTGCAAATGCGGCCCGCTGGAGCTACCGGTGTTGCCGCTGTAAGCAATCATTTCCCCTTTTTTTACAGGAAGTTCGTTGGGGGTGATTAGTAAATCTACATCAAATTTTTCCAGGGCATATTGCTTGTGCAAAATGTAAGCATCAATAGCGGCATTGAAGTGATCGAGGTGGGCATATACAGTCATGTATCCGTTGGGATGTTGGATGTACATGACTTTACCATAGCCGATGGTGGATATTTTTATTCTTGAAACAAATCCATCGGCAGAGGCAACCACGGGTATGCCAATGCGCATTTCGGTTTTTACATCGAGTCCGCCATGGAAGTGATTGTGTCGCAAATCGCCCATATTGGCAGACAAGGCGTTGATTTGTCCGGGTTTTAATGGAAACGTAAAATAGCCCTTGGGTAAGGTGTCTTGAGCCCAGGCTCCATAGATGCTAAGAAATATAAAAGCAGTACGGAGAAAAAGTTTCATGAATGGTTGCACTATGTAATCTTGTTTATTGAAAGTTTGGTAGTTATTGAGCAAGGACCTGTTTCCATTTGTTTTCGTCAAAGCCAATCAGGAGCGTGTTGTCTGCTTCGACAATGGGTCGTTTGAGTGCAGAGGTATGTTGGCAGAGCAATGGAATAAGTTGATCGGGGTGTTGCAGCAGTGCCTGATCTTCGGGACTGAGTTTTTTCCAGGTAGTGCCTTTGGTATTGACCACCACGTTGGAAGGGGCATGTTGCAGCCAGCGTTGCACTTGTTGGGCGTCGACGCCTTTGGTTTTGTAATCGTGGAATTGATACGCAAGACCTTGCTGATCGAGCCATTGCATGGCCTTTTTCATGGTGTCGCAATTTTTTATACCGTAGATCGTAATCATGTGTGTTGCGAAATTATGGTTGATTTATCCTTCGGACCGGAAGGATTTGTACAGCATTACTTCGGCCCGTTGACTAGTGTCGGTGGGGTGTAAGAATTGTAAGTTGTAGTTAAAGTAATTACCCTCTCTGGGAGGCAGGGTATATTTTAAATACAGCGTATTGCTGTCGATCAGTAAGGTAGGCGTGAGCTGGTAGGGTTCGTACCGAAGCGGGTTGTTGTGGTTGCTTAGCAGGGTATACTGGGAGGGTATTTGTCTTTTTTCGCTGCGGCTGAGGTTGCGCATGGAAGCTAATACCGACAATTCGGTTTTGCCTTTTTCTTCCGAATAATAAAATTCTTTTACGGAGTATTCGATGCTGTCTACCACAAAGCTGGTGCCTACTTGCTTGGCATAAGGGTTGGCCTTGGCAGTGTTGTCGGAAGATTGGCAGGCTTGTATCGCGAACCAACCAAGGCTCGCCAGGACAATGGCAAGCGTTCTACGTTTGAATGCGTGAGGCATGAGTGAGGTATTTTTCAGGACAAATATATAGAAATCAACAGGAAATAGGTGTTGTAGGAGAAATTGGTTTTGCACAGTACCAGGGAGGAATTGAGAAGCCTTGCTATAAGGATAGCAGCGGATACCCCACAGGGGTGGTGGCGCTGAAGGCGCCGCCACCGCGAGGAGTAGGAGCGGATAGCCTGGCCGGGCCAAAGGCCCGGATCGCCCATCTCGGCAGGGAAACGTTCTGGTTCGGATATTTCCAAAAATGCCCGTATATTTCAGCTTTAAGCAAAAGCGTATGGCAAAAATTTTAATTGTGGATGATGAGAAAAGCATCCGGGTAACCTTACGGGAAATTTTAGAATACGAGAAGTATCAGGTGGAAGAAGCCAAGGACGGGGAGGAAGCATTGACTTTGTTGGAAAAGAATGACTACGATGTAGTGCTGTGCGATATAAAAATGCCGAAGGTGGATGGAATAGAAGTGTTGGACAAGGCATTGGCGATGGGCAAGGATACTCCGTTTATAATGGTTTCGGCGCATGGCACGATTGAAACTGCGGTGGACTGCACCAAAAAAGGGGCTTTTGATTTTTTACAGAAACCACCTGATTTAAACCGATTGCTGGTATCGGTGCGCAACGCCATGGATCGCAATAACCTGGTGCAAGAAACGAAAGTGCTTCGAAAAAAAGTAAGCAAGACCTTTGAAATTTTAGGTCAATCGGAGGCCATTGAAAAAGTAAAGAAAACGATTGATAAAGTGGGGCCTACCGATGCCCGTGTGCTGATTACCGGACCGAATGGATCGGGGAAGGAATTGATTGCCAAGTGGATTCATGCGAAGAGCAATCGTGCTAACGGACCTTTAGTAGAGGTAAACTGCGCGGCTATTCCGAGCGAGCTGATTGAGAGCGAATTGTTTGGACATGAAAAGGGGGCTTTTACCTCTGCCATCAAGCAACGAATTGGGAAGTTTGAGCAGGCCAACGGCGGTACTTTATTTCTCGATGAAATTGGAGATATGAGTTTGTCGGCGCAAGCCAAGGTGCTGCGCGCTTTGCAGGAGCAGCGTATTACCAGGGTTGGCGGTGATAAAGAAATAAAGGTGGATGTGCGCATTGTAGCGGCTACCAATAAAGATTTGCAAAAAGAAATTCAGGAAAATAACTTCAGGGAAGATTTATACCATCGACTGAGTGTGATTTTGATTCATAATCCTCCCTTGAAAGATCGCCTGGACGATGTTCCCATACTGGTGGATCACTTTTTGAAAGAGACGGCTGAAGAATATGGTACTACGATGAAAGCGATAGATCCTAAAGCCGTAGCTTATTTGCAAACGTTGGCCTGGACAGGCAATATCCGTGAATTGAAAAACGTTGTAGAGCGCTTGGTGATTATGAGTGAAAAAAGCATCACTCTGCAAGACGCTAAAACCTACGCTAAATAATATCTTTTTTAGTTGTCGCCCTGTTGCACACCAAGCTTGGCTAAGCAGCAACAGGGCGATATTTTTTTTCTCAGGCTTTAGCCGGGAATAATTGGGCGATTCTGCTTGTGATACCTCCTAAGGCATGCACTTCCTCTTGTTTGCGAGCTTCAAAAAATGCTCTCCAGTTGTCAGGAATACGTTCTTTTTTTGCCGTGCTGGTGCTGATGAGCGTATAGTGCGTCCATACAATACATTTTAAAAGTTGCTGCTGTTCGTCGTACAGCCTTACTTCTACCAGCACCGATTGGTCGAGTACGTCGATAAGTCCGGAAATAATTTTAAGATTCTCGTTGTAGTAGGCGGGTTTCAGGTATTGAATTTCATGTTTGTTAACCACCCAGCCGAGTCCTTGTTTCAAAAAATCGGAGATCTGAATTTGGTAAAATTCTCTCAGGTGGTCTTCCCGTGCATTGAGCGCGTAATCGATGTAACGCGCATTGTTGAGATGGCCGAGGGGATCACAATCCTGAAAGCGAACCCGTTGAAAGGAGTACGGGGATTTGATAAATTCTAATGTTTCCATATAATAAACCATTTGGTCTCTTTTTAGGTAAATAAAAAATCACTGTTTAAGATTTTCCTGAATGTATATTTTAAGATCGTCAAGCAGCCGTTGCAAGCGGCTTTCGTCGTGAGTGGCTTGGGCCAGCATGAGAGCGCCTTCGATGCGGGAGAATAGGATTTCGGATTCGCGCAGAGGATCCAGGTTGGGTTTAATTTGTTTGTATTCCTGACCTTTGAGTAGGATGCGATGCATGGAATCAAGCAGGATGCGTACGGCTTTGTGTACGGCCTTTTTTAATTCCGGCATGGATGCATCGGTGTGGGAGCTGAAGTTGAGTATAGGGCAGCCGCCTTCCACTGGGGCAGCCGAGAGAAATGTGTAATAATAATCGACGATGGCCATCAATTTGTCTGGAGCCGTTGTTTGCTGCTTGATGCGTAAGGCGAGCTCGTCTGAAATTTTGCGGAAAGCGAATTCAAAAGCCTCCAGCGCTATTTCTTCTTTGCTGGCGAAGTGTCCGTAAATGCCTCCTTTAGCCAGTCCGGTAGCTTCCAGAATATCACTCATGGAAGTGCCATGGAATCCTTTCCGGTTGAAAAGGGCGGCCGATTTTTCAATGATAAATAAACGGGTGCGTTCGCTTTTACTTAACATAGTTTAAAAATAAACTATTTGGTCTAAAAATACAAATTATTAGATGCATAAAAAAAGCCTAAGATTTTGAAAGCTTAGGCTGGAGGCACAAGATGATTCGAGTTTTTATTGTTTTATCATAAGGATGGATTGTACAGTGTGTTTTCCGAACAACCGAAGCATGTAAAAGCCTTTCGGGTAGCCTTGTCCGAACTCAACGATGGCTTTTGGTGGAATAGACTCAATGGTTTTTCCAAATTCGAGTACACAGGAAAGGGAACCATTGGCTGATCGAAAATCTTCCAAACAGCGCGATACATTTTACATGCAGAAAATATTTTTGTCGTAAAGAGCCAGGTAAGATATGGTTGCCCTGTTTAGCGATGGATCCCTCATTTCGCAGAACAGGGCAATTTTTTTGTCATAGATTTTGTTGAACGATCCAACGTTCCACTTCATTTACCGCGTTTAGAAAACGGGTTTCCCAATCCTTTCCTTCTACACAGTCAAGTTTTTTTTGGTTGAAAAATCGACTGTGATAGCCGTGTAATAACAAGCGCTCTTCCTCAGACAGGCGTGTTCCATCTTGCACATAGGGCGCGTCGGGTTGCAAAAACAAATACAAGTCGCCCCGGTTCGCCTCCTCAATCCAGGCCGGCAATGGCAATTCGCGCTGAAACAAATACCAGGAATAGGACTGCGTGATGTGATGGTCCGTGTCAATAAACAAGAGTTTGTTGGCGGAAGGGCGTTTTCGCAGGATGGCTTGCGCATGGGCGATGGCAATTTTTTCTAAGTCTTCGTAGCGACATTCCGTTGTTACAGATACCAACTCCCGCGCGGCCTCGCTCACAAAGCTCGTTTGAAAATGCCAGGCAAGCCGTTCGGTCAATACTGTTTTCCCCGTCGATTCGGTGCCCAGCAAAATGACCTTTTTTACATAATACGGACGCACAACTTCCGGAAGGTATTGCCAATACTTCCAGGGTTGCTGGCGGATTTGACTCGCCGATACAGGAATTTGATGGCGGTCTAAATCAAAATCCAGATGCGCAATATTCCAGTAGCGCGTTACAATTTCACCATATTTTTCAGAGCTTACGAGTACATCCACCTGCGGAAATTTTTCTTGCAAAACGGCTGCCCAAGCGGCAGTTTCTGCTTCCGAAGATACCGACTGATTGGTGAGTTGTGCCGGATCGTATTCCAGTACCGCCAGTTGTATGCGCGAAATATTTTCCAAACAATCCGAAAGCCAGCGCATACGCTGCGAGGCCGGTATAGCCTCGCCTTCGTGTACACAAAGCAATACGAGTACACGATCGCAATGCTGCAAGGCATATTCTATCAAAGCCAAATGCCCTCGGTGCAGGGGCATAAATTTTCCCAACACCAATCCTTGCCGGTATAAAACAGGAATACTCATGAGGTGGAAGTAGGTAAAAGTTCCGCTTCCAACAAACGCTCCGCTTGCTCAAACCAATTGGGTACAGGGGCTTCCACGCGAATGCGTTTCGGACGGAATGGGTGTGTAAATTCTAAACTTCGGGCATGCAAAAACATCTGAGGCAATTGGTAGCTGGCATAAAAGTGGGCATTCAGTTTGGTAACCCCATGCGTAGTGTCGCCAATCAGGTAATGCCGCAAATGTGCCAGGTGCCGGCGTATTTGATGGGTGCGACCTGTGCGCGGCCGTGCTTGCACCAGCGTATACCGCGAAGTGGTAAATTTTCCGAAAGGCCTTCGCGATTCCCATCGGCGCAGGGGACTAAACTCCGTGCAGGCTTCCTGCCAATGGCCTCGATCGGTTTTTAAGGGAGCTTCGCAGCGAACCGCCTCCTCCATAAAGCCACGGCATAGCGCAAGGTACTCCTTGGAATTTTCTTGCTCGGCAAACGACTTTTTCAACAATGGATCTGCCGCTTCCGTTTTCGCAAAAACCAATACCCCGGTGGTTTTACGATCAAGACGATGCGCAGCATATACATAGTGCCCCAACTGATCGCGCAGAAGGTCCATTACCGAAGCGCCCGCCGTACGGTCCAAATCACTCGGATGCACAAACAAACCAGCGGGCTTATTCACCGCCACCACCGATTCATCTTCATACAAAATCTCTAAACCCGGTAGTTCCATCAACCCTGGTAACCAAATAAGCGTTTGCTCTTGATCGCTTGCTCTACCTCGTAAGGTACCATTGTTTCCCAGCCCGGTTCTCCTTTTTTGATCATGGCCAGTGCATGATCCGAAAAAATATGCAAGATGTCGCGATCGTATTCCTTTAAGTCAATCAACTTTTGATTCACCTTCAAATGCTCTACCAAATAATGCTGCTGCTGAGGAACTACAAAATTCCGCAAATGATAGAGCTCTTCATACCGAAGCACAGGGTAAATATATACTTTAATGTTGCGGTTAAATAAATTCCCGAAAGCCTCCAGGATACCACCTTTCAGCTTGGTATAAAATTCCTCGTTAAAAATATCCACCAGGTTATACGTACCAATAACCAACGCAAACTTCTGTTTGGTATATCGGGCTATAAACGTTACCAAGCGATAGTATTCCGGATAATTCGAAATCAATACATTTTTTCCCAAGGAGCAAAGCAAGTCCACCCGATCCAGAAAATCAGTAAAATCAATTTCACCCTCCGATCGCAAATTATTCAAGGTAAGCTCTGCCACTTCAATTAAACTTTCTTCCTTTACATCCGGCTCTTCCAAAAATTGCTTGCGTGCCCGTTTAAACATATCCATGTTTACTTTCGTTACCGGACGAAAACGCCCGCGCGAAAGCAAAATATTTTTCTTATAAAAAACATCGGCGGGCTCACATACATTTCCTTCTTCGTTAAATAACACGGCATTGGTGTATCCGTATTGCACCAGGCGCAAAGCCATTACACGGTTGTTTACATGCTGAAAGTCCGGGCCACTGAATCGAATGGTATCGATTTTGATTCGTTCCACCGTAAGCCCATCCATCAGCGATTGCAGCAATTCTTCCGGATTGTGCGAATGGTAAAAGGCACCGTAAATTAAATTAATTCCAAAAATGCCTACCGACACCTGTTGGGCATTGGCCTCGCCTTCCATCATGCGAATATGCACCACAATGTCATTCGGGGGAGCACCCGGATTCAATTGAAAGCGTATACCCATCCAGCCATGCGGCTGATTGGTTTTGGCAAAATTAATGGCTACTACCGTGTCTGAAAATGCAAAAAATAAATTGTCGCTGGGACGCACATCTTTCAACCGCGACTCCAACAAATCATATTCCCGGTCCAACATCTTCATCAGCCGTGGCTCGCACACATATCGGCCCTTTTCTTCCTTGCCATAAATAGCATCCGAAAAGGTCATGTCGTACGCCGAAATAGTTTTGGCTATGGTTTGCGAAGCGGCCCCCGCTTTAAACAATTGTGCCGCCACTTCCTGCCCGGCTCCGATTTCCGCTAATGAGCCGTACGTGCGCTTGTCCAGGTTAATCGAAAGCGCCTTGGCTTTGGTATCTAATTTTCGTACATCCATACACGTTAAAAAAATCTATCTCTGTTTTCCAAAATACAATTCCTGACACTAAGGAACAATGCTTATTCAATAATTAATATTGCCTGATAGGATGAATCGGCTTTTTTCAATCCCCCCAATAATAAAGAATGGTACGCTACTATGTACGGACGAGCTTCCTGGCAAGTTGTGTCATTTTTCCTGTTCGCATACCATCTTTCTTTCCATAAAAAAAGGTAAATAAAAACAGATGCTCTGTTTGATTTTTTTTTAAATTTTTGGGCGGCCGATCCGGCTATCGCTGCAAGGCCACGCTTTCCGCGTGGCGCTTTCCACTCTATCCGGGCCGCGGCTGGCATCATCGTTCAGGGGTATCGAAATTTCCGATATCAATCCTCCATTCCTTGGATTTCATGAGTAGGGTTTTTTTAACATGCGGTGTTATATTTTCGTATCTTGGATATATGGCACAGAATAGAATAAGGAAGATTTTGAAGCATGTCAGAAACGTATATTTTTTGGTGGGTATTTGCTTAGGTTTGGTGGTCTTCGCAACTACTTCCGGTAAAAAACAAAATCTCCATGTATTTATTCAGCCCACTTTCGGCAAGCAGGCCCTAACCCTGGAAACGCAGGCCTATCGATCCACCCAAGGCGACACGGTGTTTATCGATGTATTCCGGTTTTATATTTCCAACCTTCAAATTTTATATCGTGATGGAAAAACATTTTCAATACCCAATTCCTATTACCTGATCGATGCTTCCGATACGGCCTCCTGTCATCTGCAACTAAGCTCCCTGCCACTTGGTGCCATCGCCGGACTTTCTTTTCACATCGGCGTCGACAGCGCCAAGTCTGTTTCCGGTGCCCATGCCGGCGACCTCGATCTTTCCAAAGGCATGTATTGGTCCTGGAACAGTGGCTATATCAACGCCAAACTCGAAGGTCGCAGCCCATCCTGCCTGTCGCACAAACAACAATTTGAATTTCATGTAGGTGGCTATGCCCATCCCAACAACAGCCTGCGCAAAGCCATCGTTATGTTACCCGTCAATACTTCCGCCGAAGCCACATCCAGAACCTTGCAGCTACAAGCCGACGTTTCTGTTTGGTTCGCCAAACGTTCCCTCCGAGAGCAAGCCGGCATCATGATACCCGGAAAAGCCGCTATGGCCCTGGCCGATGAGTACAAGCACATGTTCCGCCTTCAGAACGATCTGTATGAAAAATAGTCTGAAGAACATCGGCCTGGCAGCGTTACTACTGTCTGCCTTTCTTACTTTATCCTGGATAAGTGCCCGGGAAAAAAACAAAATCAAGCACCTCATACAACCTGCCGGTTGGCCCGCTCCGGTTTACGATGTTGAAAAAAATCCCATCACCGAAGAAGGATTTACCCTGGGGCGCATGCTGTTTTACGATCCACTGCTCTCTGCCGACAGCACCATCAGTTGCGCCAGTTGTCATTTACAACAAACCAATTTTACCCATGTCGACCACGCCCTCAGCCATGGCATCGACGGAAAAAAGGGGACGCGCAATTCCTCGGTACTGGTAAACTTGGCTTGGTCAAAAAGCTTTATGTGGGACGGAGGGATCAATCATATAGAAGTTCAGCCCCTGGCACCCATCGAAAATCCCGTCGAAATGAATAGCCGGCTTTCCATCGTAGTGGCCAAATTAAATGCCTCGGATAGGTATCGTCAAAAATTCAGAAAAGCTTTCGGAAAAAAAAACACCATCACCGGTCAGCAGGTGCTGAAGGCCCTATCCGCCTATTTACTTTCCTTGCAATCGTTTAACGCCAAGTACGACCGGGTAATGCGTTCGGAGCCGGGCTACCACTTTACGCCTGCTGAAGCCAGGGGCATGGACGTGTTCTTGAAACATTGCAATGCATGCCATACCGCACCGCTCTTTACCAACCAAGGGTTTGAAAACAACGGCCTGGCTCCCGATCCCTACCTCAACGATGGAGGGAGAATAAAAGTAACGCATCAACCCAGCGATTCCTTGTTATTCAAAGTCCCCACCTTGCGCAACATCGAAGTGTCTTACCCCTATATGCACGATGGCAGGTATAAAAATTTGCAAATGGTTTTGTTTCATTATTCTTCCAACATCAGCAACACCCTGCATCTATCGCCTGCGCTGCAGCCAGCTCCCGACTTAACCGAAGGAAATAAAAACGACCTGCTGGCTTTCCTTAAAACGCTGACGGATACATCGTTTCTAAACCAAAAAGAATTCGGATATCCGTTTGAAGATTTTCAGTAAGTTCAATCGGGCAAGCCGCATGAAGCCGTGCATCAAATGGTAGCGGATGTATTAGGAAGAATAGGAGGAACGATGTATTCTTTTCAAGACTGCTCGGCTGTTCTCCCAAATTCAATTTTATATACCCACTTGGTTTTGGGTAAAATCCGGAAAGCATGACTGATGCGGTAGCCTATTACCCAGGCTATTTCTCCTGCCGACTCCAGTACCCAGGTGTGTTTTTTATCCGGACTGCTCACTTTCATGTCAATAAGGAGGTCGCTTATTTTTTTTGAACCGTCCATGCCCAAAGGTTGTATGCGGTCGCCAGGCCTGGCAGGTCGCAGGCGCAAGGGAAATTGCAGCGCTTCCAGATGCAGCCAGGCTATATGCTCTGCTACATAAAAATCTTCTTTCGGCACCACACACAGGTTCAAATAAAAGCCATTGCCAAATTGAATGCGTGTGGTATCCTGGCGAATGTCGTATTCGCTATCGTCGCTGTTTTGCAAAGGACTAATAATCCAATGCTGTCGGTCGTTCCAGCACTGGTATTGAGTGCTGTGCCAGCAGGCGCCCGGTTGCGCGCTGTGCAGCATTTCCTGCACCCGGCTGGCGCCAAAACCATACGGTTCAACCAAATGCTGCAGCAACAAGGCCGCTTGCGGATGCATCGTCAGTTTTTTGTGAATGGAAAGTTTGCCCGGCCCTTGCTCACAAAACACGGAGGCTTCTTTTTCTAATTGCGATTTTAAAAATCCTACCACCTGCAGGTTGCGCTGATACTGGTGTTGGAGGGCTTCGTGGATGCCAGGAAAAACCTCTTTCAGCTCCGGAATTACATGGTGTCGCAAAAAATTCCGTTGGTATTTATCTTCCTCATTGCTGCTGTCCTCGCTCCAGGGCAACGATAGGGCTTTGGCATACTGTACCAAATCCTGTCGACTGGCAAACAAAAGAGGGCGTACCATTTTTTTATTCCGGAGCGGAATTCCGGCCATCTGATCCAGTTTGCCTCCCCGGCCCAATTGCAATAGCAACGTTTCCAGGTGATCGTCGGCGTGGTGCGCCGTAAGCAAATAGCGGTAGCCATGCTGCTCCATGATTTCTTCAAACCATTCGTATCGCGCTTGTCGAGCCCGCATTTGAATAGAGCCATCCCAACGAGGCTCCATTAAATCTACCTTCTTCTTATAAAATGGCGTATTGGCCTCCAATGCCAAGCGCGCTACAAATTCTTCGTTCTCATCCGACTCTAAGCCCCTCAATCCAAAATTCATGTGGGCAATGGCAAAGCAATAGCCGCCTTCCAACAGCAAACGCACCAATACACTGGAATCAAGTCCGCCACTTACCGCCACCAATAATGGATCATTTTGAGTGAAAAGACCGTTTTCCTTTATATATTTATTAAATTTACCAAGCATACGAGTACCCTTAACTGTGAAGATACAAATAAATACCCATTCCAAGTTCTTTACCCGCCGGAACAGGCTTTCTTTCGTGGCCGGCTGTCTGCTTCCCTTTCTATTAGCTACCTCCCTGCTGGCTCAAGCCCCCAAGAGCAAAGAAAAAAATACTCCTATTTTGCTGCAAGGGGCAAACGAACTCATCGGCATGGAAATCCGCAACGAGCAAGTGAATAAATTGATCGGAAACGTTCGCTTTCAGCAAGACAATGTTTGGCTTTACTGCGACTCTGCTTATCAATACGAAAAAAGAAATGAAGTAGAATGCTTCGGCAACGTGCGGCTTACCCAAGGCGATACCGTTACGCTGACGGGTAAAAAACTTCTGTACAAAGGAAATCTGAAAAAAGCATTTTTTACCGACCAGGTCGTGCTGCGCGACCGCCAAATGACTCTCACTACTCCATATCTCGATTACGACACACGCAGCAAAATGGCTTCTTACCATGGCGGCGGAAAAATTATTGATAAGGAGAATGTTCTTACCAGTGATAAGGGCTACTACAATACCGCCACTAAAGTTTTTTGGTTTAAAAAAAACGTAGTCGTTGAAAACAAAAAAGAACAGTCAACCCTCTTCTCCGATACCTTGGAGTATAACTCCAACAACGGCATCGCCACGTTCCGAGGCCCTTCCAAAGTCGTTCAGAAAAAAGATATTTTGTATGCCGACCATGGGCAATACGATACACGAAAGGCTCAGTCTATTTTTACGGGAAGGGCAAAGGTAGAATCGAATAACTTTATCATGGAAGGCGACCGTTTTTTTTACGATGAAACGTTGAAAGCAGGGGCTGCCTCCGGCAATGTCATTTGTTACTCTGATACCAACAAGCTCATCATTCAAGGCGATCAAGTTCGCTATTGGGGAAAAGAAGGAATCGTAAAAGTATACGATACGCCCATCCTAAAGAATGCCATGGGAAAAGATACCTTATACTTGATAGCCGATACCTTGATTTCCATTGATCGTCCGTCAAAAAAAGATACCAGCATCAAAGAACAACGGGTGATCGCCTACCGGGATGCCAAATTCTGGCGAGAAAAAACCCAAGGCGTTTGTGATTCACTCATATACGACCGCAAAGATTCCGTCATCTATTTCTTCCGGAAACCAACTCTGTGGAACGACAAAAGTCAGGTAAAAGCCGATACCGTGTTGGTGTATTTAAAAAATAAATCCGTGCACCGGGCCGAATGCCATGTCAATGCGTTCTCGATCATGCAGGATACCGTAGGGAATTTTAATCAAGTGGCAGGGAAATTTATTACCGCTTATTTTAAAGAGGGGAAAATGAATCAGGTGTTGGTGAAAGGAAATGCCCAGACCTTATATTTCCCCATAGATGAAAAAAAGAACAATGAAATCCTTGGCATGAACCGCGCCGACTGCAGTTCTATAGTGGTTCGTTTTTCCAACGGTAAGTTTACATCGCTTACCTATCAGAAAAAACCCGATGCGCGCATGATTCCACCTAAGGAAATCAAGGAAGAAGAAAAAACACTGGAAGGTTTTGATTGGCGCTCCAAATGGCGTCCGTCCTTTGACGTATTCAGCAAGCGTCGGCCACCGGTAGCCATTCCCTTTATTCCAGGTAAAAAGACAGCCGTCGATACCAGTGCGATTGTAGATACGCTGGCAAAACAAACCACCGTGGAAGCCAAAGCGGATGAGGTTCCTGCCACTCAGCCACCCATTATTCTAGCGCCGGCCAAACCTGAGTTAGAGACTACAGAACCCAAAAGAAAGAAGCGAGGAAGAAAGTAAGCACGTATGGAAAAAGATCTTTTTTTAGAAAAGTCAGAAGAGAAAACCTTCGATGCCAAGCACCGGGCGACCATCAATTTTAATATGGCCAAGTACCATGCAGCGGTGCAGAATGGTACGGCGCAGTTTGTAAACCACGAACTCGGTCGCTCTCGTGCCTCTTACATCAAGCAACACACCATCGACCACCTTGACCGGTACCTGCTGGAGTTTGAGCGCAACTTTACTGCCAACGGAGGCAAGGTTATTTGGGCGCGCACGCGCGAAGATGCGCAGAAAGAAATGCTCAAAATATTTCAAAAGGTACGTTGTCGCAGCATGGTGAAAGCCAAAACCATGACCAGTGAGGAAATTCATTTGAATGAATTTGCTCAAGAGCAAGGCGTGGAAGTCGTAGAAACGGACCTGGGTGAATACATCGTGCAATTGGCAGGCCAGAAGCCTTACCACATCGTTACTCCAGCCATGCACATGTCCAAGAAGGACATTTCAGATTTGTTTCACGAAAAATTGCAAACGCCCTATACAGACGATGCACAGGAACTTACGCTCACGGCACGTCGCTTGCTAAGAAAAAAATACCTCGAAGCAGAAATCGGAATTTCCGGCGGAAATTTTCTGGTAGCCGATGTGGGGGGAGTAGCCATCACCGAAAACGAAGGCAATGCTCGACTCTCCACTACTTTTCCAAAAGTACATGTGGCCATCGTGGGTATTGAAAAGCTGATCCCTTCCATGATGGACCTGCAACTTTTCTGGCCAATGCTGGCGCATAGCGGCACCGGACAGCAAGTAACGGTGTACAATACCATTCTTACAGGCCCCCGTCAAAGCGAAGAAGTAGATGGTCCCGAGGAAATGTACGTCATCCTCCTCGACAACGGACGTACCGATTTGCTGGCAGATAAAGAAAAACGCGGAGCGCTCAAATGCATTCGTTGCGGAGCATGTCTGAATGCGTGTCCGGTATACAAAAACATTGGAGGTCATACCTACCATACTACCTACAGCGGTCCTATAGGTTCGGTCATTACACCGCATTACGAAGGAATGGAAGCCTTCAAACATTTAAGTTACGCTAGTTCGTTATGTGGTTCCTGCACCAGCGTATGTCCGGTGCGCATCAATATACACGAGTTGTTGTTGTTGAATCGTAGGGAAAGTGTAAAGCGAGGGTATTTTAGTAAACTTGAAAAGATCGGCTTCCGTTCTTGGGTATATGCCATGAAACGCCCACGGCTATTATCTTTCGGACCGGCATCCATTAAAAATGCAGCCCTCAAAGTTCTCTTCAGTACTTCCTGGGCCAAACGCCGCAAGGCCATTCAGGTTGCGCCCAAATCGTTCCGCGAACGCTGGGAAGAATCGAAGGGGAAATTGTAAAAAGAAGATTATTCTATTTTAAAAAAAACATCGTCTGCGAGGGCGATGTTTTTTTTGTCCCGATTGGATGAAATGATTGAATGATAGAGTGATGGATTGATAGAATGATAGAATGATGGAATTATCTAATGGTGTTTTTGCGGGCTTTAGAAAATATAGACAACAATTCCATGCTTTCATTTTTTAATGGTTCTACTATGGATGGAGGCAGCATGTCGCTTTCGTTCAGTAATTCTAACCAAAACATTGTCTCGTCGGTTTCTTCTATCACTATGGATAATTTTGAATAAAATTCAGCCTTAGATCTTGCCCTGCAAGTGGCTCTATAATTGGCTGCCACCGACGTAGAGGAACGCAATAATTGCTTGCCTACTATTCTAAATTCATCCGTCTTTACTTTTGAACTAGAATATAATTTAATCACCTCCAGCGCTAACTTTTTTGTGCGCTGCATCAGGTGAGTTCTAAATGCAATTTTGTCCATGAGGAGTGAATGATTGACTTATTGAATGATTGACTAATTGATTGATTGAGTGATTGATTGAGAACCTGAAATTAAAATTTAAACCAGAATAATCAAAATATCCATCATTTAATCGTTGAATGATGGATATTTTGAATGATTGACTTATTGAATGATTGACTTATTGATTAATCTACTTATTGAATGATTGACTTATTGAATGATTGTCTTATTGATTGATTGACTTATTGATTGACTTATTGATTGATTGATTGATTCTATCATTCCATCATTCCCTCACTCAATCATTCCATCATTCCCTCACTCAATCATTCCATCATTCCCTCACTCAATCATTCCATCATTCAATCACTCCATCATTCAATCACTCTATCACTCTATCATTAAAACATTGACAATTGTTAATGGTTTTCTTAGGTATAATTAGCATCGTGTAAGTATTTAT
Source organism: Cytophagaceae bacterium (assembly GCA_025454925.1). Lineage (GTDB taxonomy): Bacteria > Bacteroidota > Bacteroidia > Cytophagales > Cytophagaceae > JALONM01. Next base: position 10,391 of record JALONM010000058.1, on the reverse strand, counting down.
ACGGAATGATTGCTGTTTTTTTTAAACAAACATGCAGAATTGAAAGTATATCATTTTTATTTCACAAGTCAATTCTTTACTTAGCATTCACAGATCGCTCCAATTTTTCTATGGCTCGCAACGATGAAGCACGCATAAAGCGTATTTTTGATTTGATTCGGCAATTGAAATACTCACGAGGTATGACGGCAAAGCGCATTCGTGATATGTATGAGATAAGCCTGAATAGTGTATACCGCGACATTCAATTCATTCGCGATGATTTAGGATTTCCTGTAAAAAACAATAACAACCATTATTGTCTTGATGAAGAAAGCAAGGATAGTCGCTTTACCCAAGACGAAGTAAATCTGCTTAGGGCTTTACTTTCCACCGAGAAAAGAAATGTACTGGCCAAAAGCATCCAGCATAAGATCAAAACAAGCCTCTCGGAATATCCCAATGCCAATGACCTCGCAGAAAAACAATTGGCTTTGCATGTAATGCGCTTGCAGGAGGCTATCAATGAGCAGAACCCAGTAGTGTTAAAACGGTATTTCTCCTCCAATCCGGAAGCCGGTAAAACCGACCGCAAAGTATGGCCCCTGGCTTTAGTAGAAGACGCCGGTCAACTAGTAGCCTATGAGGAGCAAAGTAAAAAACAAAAAAACTACAAGCTCACACGCATAGGAGAGGTAGAGGTACTGCCGTCTGAAAAATCTATTCCTAAAGAAATAGCCCATGAAACCGATGCTTTCGGGCTTACCGGCGAATCCATCTATCTGGTGGAATTAAATTTGACCAAACGGGCATACCTGCTTCTGAAAGAAGAATTCCCCAGAACCCTGTCTAATTTAAGTGAACGGAAGAACAAAGAATTCCCGTATCGTTTTAGAGGCGAAGTGCGCGACTTCAAGGGCTTGCGACGCTATATTATGGGATTGCCTGGAGAAATGGAATTGGTAGGTCCTGATGAACTAAAAGAATATGTAAAAAAATGTATAAACGATTTTCGCTTTGTCATTTGATGACAATGGCGCTCTGTACCTTTGAAATGTTGAACGGGATTTAAATGGGATGAATGTTACCTGCTTAATTTTTTGCTTATGATATTAAACCTCACCTTTGAAAACCCACAAGCCATATCAGCGATTCCGCTGAATTACCAATATTATTTGGGAAGCTGGGTGTACAAAATTATTGCGGAAGGCGATCATGATTTTGCTCGTTTCCTGCATCAAAAGGGCTATGTACAAGGAGCCAAGAATTTTAAACTTTTTACCTTCTCCATGCTGCAAGTGCCAGAATACCGGTTAGAGGGCTTTGGGTGCAGGGAAGTGGTAGGGAAATGAGTTATTGAATGAGTGAATGATAGAATGAATGGCTATAAACTCGTAACCGCTATGAATGACATAAAACCCAGACGAAGGTTATATGTTCGATTTTGAATACAACGCCCCCGCAGCGCTTCTGGAAACGGAACTGTTGGCTGGATTTGGGAAGTATAATAGTATGGGATTTGGGTGTGGGGAAATGGAATAGAACAGAAGGTTTAGCCTCAAAATTTCGAAAATATAAAATTGATATTCTGAATATATGCGAATAATACTAAAACTTAAAACCAAAGGACGGATCACCCTTCCTTATAATTACCAATCAATTTTGGTTTCTGCATTACACAAATGGTTAGGGAAAGATAATGCTGAACATGAAAGTGTTTCCCTGTACTCATTTTCATGGATAAGAGAAACCAAATCGAATGAGAGGGGAATTACATTGACTCCCAACAGTCATTGGTTTATAAATGCCCATGATCCTGAAGTAATCAAACGGATTATAGCAGGAATACAATCAGACAACTTGGTAACAAATGAAGTATTTGCAAATGAAATACATATTCAATCGAACCCTGAATTTGGAACTAAAGAACGTTTTTCAGTTGCGAATCCTGTTTTTATAAAACGAAGAGTAAATGATGAGATTAAATTCTTCTTTAAAGAAGACCCGGATTCTGAAAAGTTATTAACTGAAACGCTAGTTACAAAACTTAAAAAAGCTGGACTTCCTTCTGATGGAATTAAAGTTTCATTTGATGATGAATATCCAGCGGTTAAACATAAAGGATTTACCTATAAAAACATCTTCAATAAAGGCACTATTTGTCCTGTTATTATTGAAGGCAGTCCAGAGCAAATCACGTTTGCCTGGAACGTTGGAGTTGGTAATTCAACAGGAATTGGTTTCGGAGCATTAATCTAGCGTACGATGGAGAAATTATTTGTTGTAAAATATGCTGGTCCATTTGGTTTTATAAAGCCTTGGACTGCAGTGAGGGATAGTGAAACTTTTTCTCAGCAGTTTTTAACACCATCAATAGTGGAAGGAATTGAAAAGAAATTATTTCCAGAGTTATTGAGAACTGTTGGAATTTCTAAGATATTGGGACATAGGCTTTCTTATGACCAACTGTCTGGGCAACAAGAGCAAATTCAAACTAGGGGCTGGAACTCCACAAAGAAAGGAAAACAGATTTTATTTGAAAGACCAAATGGAATTTTGATGCGTGGCATATTGATTAACCCAGTTTTAAGTATTGCATTAAAAACATTTGAAGATGCACAATTGGCGTATACACAACATATCTGCTTGAGTAGAAACGAGGATATATTGTTTCCAATCGAAATTATTGAAACAGATACGGATACTTTTAACTCTGATGAAAACCAGTTTAATGGATTTGAATTAGTGTTCGAACAAACAGAAAAATCTTTTCTAGTTGGGTATAATAGATTCAATTCTGAAAAGATGTACGGTTGGATAAAAGTTGTTGGAAATCCGATAACTCAATATTAAGATGGAGAAGTTGTTCGCAAAATCGGGACCGGAATGGACTTCGCTCAAAGACCATTTATATCACGTGGCTATAGCGGCGAAATCCATTGCCATGCATTTAAAACTGGATGAAAACCTAGCTTTTAAGGGCGGCATTTTGCATGACATAGGAAAAGCTCATCCTGAATTTCAGAAAAGATTAAAAGGAAGAACAAAGCCGACAACAGTATTCCGACACGAAATAGCTTCTCTATTTTTCATTTCGCTATTCCCAAAAGAAGAACATTCTGCATTGATTGAAATGGTGGTTGGACATCATAAATCAACTAAAAATGATACGGGAGAAAAGGGGCTACTAGACCTTGACGATAAAGAAGATTATGAAGAATTTCATTTGGGGGAGTGGAATGAATGGAGTATTCAGGCAAATGAAATATTTAACCATTTTGGAATTCCAACCAAGGTAATTACAAAAAACGAAGCATTAGCTAATCTTGAATACGTAGTTAGTTACTGCAAGACAAAAGTTAAAGAAAAGGGGTTTTCGGATTGGAGAGGCTTACTGATGGGAGCCGATCATTTTGCGTCTGCATTAATTAATTCCACTGAAAAAGAATTAAAGAATTGTTTTTTGAAACCTAATCTTAGTTTTTTTGAAAGAAAGCATATGCTTTATCCTCTGTCTCAACTGGATGCAAGCTCACCTAAAAAGCATAGTTTGGTAGTAGCTTGCACAGGGGCTGGGAAAACAGATTTTTTGTTTAGGAGATGCAAAGGCAGAGTCTTTTATACACTCCCATTTCAAGCTTCAATAAACGCAATGTATAAGCGCGTGTCGAAGGATTTAGAAAAGAATAATCCAGAACTCGATATCCGAGTTTTGCATGCATCCTCTTCAGTCATCAAAAGAAAAGGAAATGAGGAAGAAGAGGTCTTACAGTCATTGGTTGGGTCTTCAATAAAAATATTAACACCACATCAGTTATCTTCAATAGCATTTGGACTAAAAGGTTATGAAGCATTATTGCTTGATTTAAAAGGCTGTGATGTTATTCTGGATGAAATTCATACTTATACCGGAGTTTCACAGGCAATTGTAATTAAGCTGGTCGAAATTTTAAAGTCGAATGATTGCAGCATCCACATAGGAACAGCAACAATGCCTTCTATTTTGTATAATAGAATCGTAGCAATTTTAGGAGATGATGTTTTAGAGATTTCATTACCAGAAAATGAATTGGAAAAATTCAACCGCCATAAAACGTTTAAAATAGAAACAGTTGAAGATGCTCTTCCCTTAATAATGGATGCTGTTTCTGAAGATAAAAAGGTGCTCATTGTAATGAATAGAGTGACGAACGCTCAAGTTGTATTTGAACGTTTAACTAAATTATATCCAACTATTCCTTCGCTATTGCTACATAGTCGCTTTAAGCGAGGCGATAGAAATAAAAAGGAAAGAGATTTGATTGGTCTAGATGATGAAGGTAGATCGTTAAGCAAGTTCAATACGTCCAATAGCGCATGCATAGTAGTTTCTACACAAATTGTAGAAGTGAGCCTCGATATTAGTTTCGACGTAATGATTACCGAAGCAGCTCCATTAGACGCATTAGCTCAACGATTTGGTAGAATTAATCGGAAACGGTCGCTAGAAACAATTGGAAAAACTAAAGATATTTATGTTATAGCTCCACCGCAAGAACCCAAAGACGCTTTACCTTACGATTTGGATGTACTAAATAGAACGTATGAAGTATTACCTGATGGAGAAATTTTTCAAGAAAAGCTATTACAAGAAAAGATTGATATTGTTTTTCCGAATATTTACTTTTTAGATATTGAAACGCATTCAGTATTTAAATCTGACGGAAGTGTTTCCATAAACAAACTTACTCACAGAAGTAAATCAATTCTATTTGAGCTACTTGACATTGATTCTGTCTCATGTATATGCGAAAGTGATTTGAATGAGTATGAAAATTCATACTTCGAAAGAAGATTAGAATTAGAAATACCTATACGATATTTCACGGTAGCGAAAATGAATCAATCACAAAAAGGAAATAAGCCTTTTATAATTCCGAACAAGGCATATTCAAGCGAGCTGGGATTGATTACATCTCTTATTAAAGAAGAAAACTTGGACGTTAATAATCAAATATTATGATAACATCTTTAGTAGGAAAGACATTTCTAGATGCATACAATAGCAAGTACAATAAACAATTAACTCCGAAAGAGTTTTTTACTGAAGAGTATTTCGATCTATTCTACAATCATCCAAAGTATATGCAATGGGTGACGAATTCACCTTTTGTGCAAATGAAAGCAGGTCAAAAAGTACATTTATTAAAAAAGGAAGAACGAATTGAAAAACTTGAAAGTTTACATGATAAAGTTAAAAATGAAACAGCCGATGCTAGTTTCGCTTTAGGTTTTCCTGCCTCCGAATCAAAAGAGTTTGCGAGTACTTCTGGGCTGGTGAGCGATATTGTTATCCCCGTAAATGAAGATGAAATTTATTTGTCTTGGATTGGAAGTGGTTTAGGTATCGGCGTAGCGGGCGGCTATACACTTTTGTTTGATGATGCAACAATTACACTTCAAACCTTTGAAGGTTGGAAAACTTACCGAAAATTTTTAAATGATAATACCTTAGAAAGATTACGTGGAAATCAAATCGGAACATGGAATGGACAATGGCTGACATATTCGTTGCGTAGCAACTTTGATGAAAAATTCGATTTTTCTACACTTATAGATGAGAAAATATTTGAGGTAGATTCTGAAAAAATAGAAGTCTCTACTGTCAATTGGTCAAAATTATTTTTTAGCCTTTCGCAATTGTATCCATCCAGATCACTTACAGCTTATATTTATGGATTCGGGCAAACGAATAAAACTATTGGATTTATTCCTTTTCAATTAAAAGCAGGTACAAAGCTAAAGCATATTTATAGTCAATTAATTGGCTCTAATCATTCAATATCATCAAAGGACTTTGAAGAACTTTTCGGAATGCATATCAAACGAGCTTGTGAATTGGGAAGTATTGGAATGCAAACACTGCGCCCAGAAGGTTTAGTAAAATATATGAATGAAAGCAAAAACCTAACCTTTAAAAATGAAGTGGATAAAATAAATTATTACGTATATAAAACTTGGTTAATCGCTATGTTATCTAAAAACAAAGAAGAGATCTCCGAATACACTTTAAAATTAGCTGAAACGATTTTAAAATACCGTAATGGAGACAGTAATAATAAGACTGTCCGAAAAAATCTAGTAGAAAAGGAACTTTGGGAAGCTAAATCGAAAAGAGCATTCATTGAGATTCTTACCACTATGATTAAGGATTTGGATACAAATGATCTAGACATCATTAAGGCATTTAAGGACGATATCCATTTAATGACAAATGAAGAATTCGGATACTTATCCACGCTTCTAAAGTTCGATTACGCATTTCTTGAAAAACAATCTTAATTTTTAACCTTTATCATAAAATGAATACAATTTATATAAGAACCTTAAAAAGAGCTGAGCATACCGTATTTTGTGTAGCCGATGGTCAAAAGACTTATTATGACGTACAATTTAAAAAATATATTCCCTTTTCAAGTGGTCAACAAATTAAGCGATCGCTGATTGATTCGTTATGCGAGACGATTAATCAAACGCCTTCGCCAACAACTTTCCTCTTTGACGTAAATAAACAAAAGGAGTTAAAAGAAGGTGAAGTATATGGTACTTGTGATCCAACATTCGCAGATCAACTATTTGGTGGTTGGATGAAGGCTTCAAAAGGAGGAACCGAAAGGACACTTAAACGAAGAAGTCCACTTTCTATTTCTGCAATGAGAGCATTGCATCCTCTTTTAGCTGGAGTAGAAAAAGAGGCGGGTTCTTTCGATAGAAGTGAAAGGCCGAATAATGTAGTAATTGTACGAGACGAAAAAGGGAACCAATTAAGTAACGAACAAATAGTAGATGTTTTAGAGGGGAAGGACAGAAGTCTTAGTAGAAAATGGCTTAATGCTTCTGATAGAGTTGCAGGTTTGTTCGTTGCTGATATTGCAATTGATTTGAGAAGATTGTTTTCCGTGAGTACAAATTCATTTGAACCAGAAATGAGTGATGCAACAATTGAAAAATTAAAATCCGAAGGCTGGATAGAATCCTCTAATGTATTTGGCCCATCATTGGTAGCTCCTAAGGAGCTTAGAGAAAAGTGGATAAAAGGTTTAGCTAAAGCTTTAATTGATTGGAGAATTACCTCTAATCAATCCCGAACTTTTAGCTTGATGGATACATTAGCAATTGCAATCAGTGACAATGCTAATCTAATTGCAGGGAGTATCAGAGCAAAGTTATCAGAGGAAGACTCTAAAAAGGCGGACCCAATAATTGACGAATCATTGAATAATGTTGACACTTTTATTACTCTTCAAGCAGGTGGATTTATTCATACTAAAGGAGAATCTGCGGATGCACTCTATAAAGCGGAACAAAAACTCATTGATTTAATGATGGCATTTCCATATGAAAATCAATTAGGGTAGTTTATTTGACATTTTTGATATCCATCAAACTATATAAATAGTTGATGGATATTTTAATTTTCAATCATGCAACTTACCGCCACCCACATCAACTATTTTTACATTTGCTTGCGTAAGCTGTGGTTGTTTGCCAATGGTATCGGTATGGAGCATACCTCCGATCTGGTGGCCGAAGGGAAACAACTGCACGAGCATTCTTATTCGCAGCGCTCCGAAAAATATAAGGAAATTGAAATAGGAGGCAGTAAAATTGATTATTACGATGCGAAAAATAAAGTCGTACATGAAATCAAAAAATCGCCTTCTAAGGAGGTTGCGCACGTTTGGCAAGTAAAATACTACCTCTGGTTGCTGGAGCAACAGGGAGTGCAAGGTGTAACTGGAATTTTGGAATATCCCAAACTCAGAACGCGCGAGGAGGTATTTATAACCGACCATGATCGCCACGAAATACTGATCTTATTGAAGCGCATCGAGGAAATTATTGAATCGGAAAATATTCCGGAAAGAATCTCGAAAAATAAATGTAAAAACTGCTCCTACTATGATTTCTGTTGGGTAGAGGAGTAGGCCAACCTTAGAGGTAGAAAAAAGGGAACTATTTTTTGATTCGAGAGTCTAGTAAGTAAAGACAATTTACTGATGTACAACTCCCCTTTTCTTCCTGATACAGTGTATCATGTATATTCTCATGCAAATGGTAGTGATAATTTATTCAGAACTCAACAGGATTATGATGATTTTATGAAACGATATGGCAAGTATATTTATCCAGTGGCTGAAACCTATGCCTACTGTCTGATGCCGAATCATTTCCACCTCATGATCCGGATTCGCTCATTAACTAATTTGGTCGAATATGCCCGTTTGAAAAAGAAAGATGCATGGGACGTAATAGAAAATCCTTCTGCCTTCATTTCCCAGCAATTCAGTAATATGCTTAACTCTTACTCCAAATCATTCAATATACGATACGAACGAATTGGAAGCTTATTCCAATCTAATGTGCGACGTAAAGAAATTGCAAATGACGACTATTTTGCACGTCTTATTGCGTACATTCATTACAATCCTATACATCATTCCTTTTGTAGGAATTTATTAGATTGGTCGTATTCTTCTATACACGCTTATGTATTGAATAAATCTACTAAAATCGATTGGCGGTATTTGATGAATGGGGTGGGAAATAAAGACGAATTAATTCATTTTCATAAGGAGCTTTTAAGGTTGGATTTGGCAGAATTCAACCTTGGAGGTTCCTGATACTTTAAATTTATCACCGGGGGAACCTCCAAGGTTGCCTACTACTATGAAACGTACCTATTACCTATTCAATCCAGGCCGCTTGAGCCGCAAAGATAATACCCTGCGCTTCGATCCGGTAGATGAGGTGGGCAATGGTTTGCCGGCTAAGTACATTCCGGTTGAGACTGTCGATAATTTGTATGTATTTGGAAGTTTGGATGCCAATTCGGCACTTTACAATTTTTTAGGTAAGAATCATGTGGCAGTACATTTCTTTGATTACTATGAGCATTACACTGGTTCATTTATGCCCAAGGAATATTTGCTCGCTGGTCGCATGCTTGTTAAGCAGGTTGAACATTTTTCCAAGCCATCTAAAAGGCTGACACTAGCTAAGTCTTTTGTTTATGGATCCTCGAACAATATCTTACGAAATCTGAATTATTACTGCAACAGGGAAAAGGATGTGTCTCGATTTATTCAATTAGTGGAGTTGTATCAAGGAGGCATCGACGCGGCGCAATCGATTCCTGAATTAATGGGCATAGAAGGGAATATTCGGATGAGTTATTACGAAGCCTTCGATGTGATTATCAATGATTTTGTGATGGATGGTCGCAGCAAGCAACCGCCCCGCAATGAAATCAATGCAATGATTTCGTTTGTGAATTCATTGACCTATACCGCTTGTCTGGATGCGATATACCATACCCAACTCAATCCGACAATCAGCTTTCTGCACGAACCCGGTGAAAGACGCTATTCTTTAGCTCTGGATCTTTCAGAGATATTCAAACCCATTCTAGCAGATCGTTTGATTTTTAGCCTACTCAATAAAAAACAAATTCAAAGCAATCATTTTGATTTTAATGTAAATTATTGTGTGTTAAAAGAAACAGGACGACGCAAAGTAGTGGAGAGCTGGGAAGAACGATTGCGTGAAACCATTAAGCATAGAGGCCTGGGCAGAAACGTCAGCTACAAGCATTTGATTCGATTGGAGTGTTATAAATTAAGTAAACATATTTTAGGCATCGAAGAGTACAAACCATTTAAATCCTGGTGGTAGTCAATCATTCTATCATTCAATCATTCTATCAATCAATCAATCCATGTATATAATTCTAGTTTACGATGTCGAACAGCGGAGAACAGCCAAAATGCTTAAATTGTGCAGGCAATATTTGCATTGGATTCAAAACAGTGTTTTTGAAGGTGAATTAAGCGAAGTGCAATTAAAAGAATTGATATATGAATCGGAGAAGATCATGGACCTTACGTACGATAGTTTGATTATATTCAAAAGTAGGGAGGCCCGATGGATGGATAAAGAAGTTATTGGAGTGGAGCGAAATAATGCTGGAAACATCTTTTGAAGTCGTCGTTAGGAGGATTTTCAGCGTATCTTTTTTCAATAGGAATGGATAATGGAAATAATCGATTGAAGAACAATAGGATAAAATGTCGTCGCTCTCCTATTCGATTGGAGGTATTGAGTATCGACGAGTTTTATAGGTAGAATTAAAATTAGAAACACTCAAGAGGAGCTTGAAAGCGTGTTTTTTTGTATATTTAGAACGGAATCTAATCGTACCATAGTGGAATTGAAATGTCTGGATATTTAGGAATCCACTTTCCTTCTTTTAACAATCTAATCGTACCATAGTGGAATTGAAATAACTGACGCTTGCTTTCAAGGAATGAGTGAAGTTCTCAATCTAATCGTACCATAGTGGAATTGAAATGCAATAAATGTTTTTCTTGAAA
>JALONM010000010.1 GCA_025454925.1 Cytophagaceae bacterium | reverse complement strand
GAGTCTCGCGGTTTTGGTGAATCTCAACCTATTGCGGACAATACTTCAGAAAGTGGTCGTGCTCAAAACCGCCGCGTTCAAATTGTGTTAGGAGAATAGGATGGCTTGACATTGTAAAATGGAGAAGTGCACTGGGTGCTTCTCCATTTTTTTGTACATCATTACAACTTCAGATTTTTTATGAAAGAACAGTTGAAAGGCCTCGTGCAACCGTTTCATACGCTCAATAAAAAGGCCATGCTGGCTTTGATCGTGGGTGAAACGGCTATTGCGCTGCTCCTATGGCAGCTCTCTGGTAGCGAACTTATTCCTCGCCCTACCGATATAATGAAATCGTTCTTTACCATGCTTCACTCCAATCCGGAGTTTATGGAGAATATCATTATCAGCCTTTCGCTTTCGTTTCAGGGCATGGGAATATCTTTGATACTGGCTTTATTTATTTCATATTTATCGCTCATTCCACTATTCAGTCCCATAGCCAATTTTATTATCAAATGCCGATACCTTACCTTGGCAGGTTTGAATTTTACATTCATTGTTTTACTACCCAATGATCCCCATCTGCTTAAAATTTCTTTGTTGTTGTTCGGTATCGTTCCTTTTTTTGTAACGTCCTTTCTTTCTATTCTCGATGGCATCAATACGCAGGAGTATGATTTATGTAAAACCTTGCGAATGAATAGTTGGCAAACCATGTGGGAGGTAGTGATCGTGGGCCGCATCGATCAGGCGCTGGAAGTGATGAGACAAAATTTCGCAATCTCCTGGATCATGATTACTACGGTAGAAGGTTTGCAAATGTCGGGAGGTGGACTTGGGACGATGGTAGTAAAATCTTCGCGTTTTATTGACCTGGGTACTATTTACGCTATTTTACTTACTATTTTCTTTTTAGGAGTATTCTTCGATTATATTCTGGGCGTTATACGTCATTGGTTGTTTCCTTATACTAAACTTCAGATACGCAAATGAGTCATACTATTCAAGAATTATTGCTGAAAGTACATCAGGTAAATTTGAGGTATGATAAACAAATTTTACGCGACGTAAATTTTGAAATACATAACATCGTGCGACCGGATATGAATCAAGGGCAGGTGGTGTCGCTGGTTGGTAGAAGTGGAGTTGGTAAAACTCAATTGTTCAAAATCCTGGCAGGGCTTATCAAACCCAGTACTGGAAAGGTTACCATAGATATTGATCAGCACGAAGTAAAACCTGGAGAAGTAGGCATCATTCCTCAGAATTATATTCTCTTTAATCACCGAACGGTTTATCATAACTTAAAAATCGGTCTTGATTTTTCAGGGAAAAAAATTTCGGAAAAGGAAGAGCAGGATATTATCAACGAGTACGCAGATAAATTTCATTTGCGTGAACATCTTAAAAAATATCCTATGATGCTGTCCGGTGGTCAACGCCAGCGCGTGAGTATTATTCAACAGGTTTTAACGGGTAATAAATTTATATTGCTCGATGAGCCTTTCTCAGGCTTAGATATGCTCATGATTGACAGGGTGGTTGATTTATTGTTAAATGTTTCTACCATAAATGATTTTAATACCCTGATTATTGTAAGTCACGACATTGAAAATGCCTTGGCTATCTCTGATACGGCTTTTATCCTTGCCAATCAGGAAGGACAAGAGGGTGCCACCATCACCGAAAAAATTGATTTGGTTAGCTTAGGATTTGCTTGGAATCCGGGAATTAAACAAAACGCGCAGTTTCAGGAATTGGTTGCAGGAATGAAGCACAGGATCTAAGCAGCCTTCCAAACCTTGATGCAAAGCGAAGGGCATGAAAAGCAAAGAGCGGAATCCGAATATAACCGGATTCCGCTCTTTTTATGAGATAAGAATTTTTTCCTGATTGGAGCTAACCAACTTTCTCCATTACACATCTTGTATCTATCGAGAAAAGCCAGGCAAGCTTCTTAGGCACTTTTAGAATGCTACCCCAATATTAAATCCAAGCGAACGGATGATCGGTAAAGCTCCTCCTGCTGTAATGGTAATCGATTGACCATCGGCAGTAGCACGAGGGGTTGAGAATAAATCATTATCTTCTTGGGGAGTAGTGTTGATAGAGTTAGCCCAGTCTGCATACGATTCCTTGGAATATTTTGAATCTGCCGCCGTTAATTTTACATCGTGTCTGTTGAATCCAAATCCTATAATATAGAAGTCTATGCTGACATGCTTGGCAATGATCCACTGATGGCCCAGCATCAACCCACCTCCGATACCTTTAATGGTCATGCGCGCATCTAAGTTAGAATTGGTAGTGTTAGAAGTGTCGTTCAAGGTCATGTTGAACACACGATTTCCGTAACGACCGAAAGCAGATAAATAAATACCTTTCGGAGAACCTTTAATGGGACTCAGGTAGAAACGAACTTCCGGTGTAATAGCATATCCGGTATATTTGAAGTTGGAAATTCCTGAGGCTTCTAGCGCATTTTTTGCCAGATTTCCTCCTCCTGGGATGTTGGCTGTTGGAATTTGAGTGGTAAAGCCTACCTGTGCAGAAAACTTTTTAAGGAAGGTTCTTTCATACGCCAACTCTGCTTTTAAAGAAGTTAGCTTCGATAGGTTTGCTTTTATAACGTTGCTTTGTGCAAATGCGGTTCCCAAACAAAAAATGAGTGAACCGAACAAAAATGATCTTTTCATATCTTGGTGTATTAGTAAATAATGTATTATACGGTTTATTTATAAAAGGTTTCGACATAACCATCAAAATCCAAGCCAATTCTTCTGCAATTACGAGAATCAGTCGTTTAAAATGTGCAACCAACCTTTCCTTTCGATATCGTAATCATTATGTGTTAAGAAAAAATAATACACTCCGGCAGAAAGATCTTGGGGTTGCCAATTGTTTTGGTAAGCATCATCTTTGTAAATCAAATTTCCCCATTGATTAAATACTTGCAAAGTCCATCGACCTAATTTAAGATTAGGAATAATAAAACCATCGTTTTTCCCATCCTTATTGTTGGTGATCAGATTGGGGAGTAATCCAAATTCGGTTGAACAATCGAAGGTGGCGCTTACGGTATTTTTGCAGCCTTGGGCATTGCTAACTTCCAGGCTGAATGTGTTATTTCCAGAAATGGTATCCAACACATATACCGTTTGCTGGTTGGTGGATCCGTTTGACCAAAGGTACGTGCTATGGCCACTGTTACCGCTCAGGCTGATCGTTGGAAGAAAACATGCACTAGGCTTTGTAGTATCCAGCGAAAGGCTGGGCTCAGGAAGATCGTATAAAGTGATGCGCATACTATCTTTTTTAGAACAATCGAAGTTGTTTCTTACTTCGAGGTAGAGCCAACCACTCTCTCCGGCAATGGTGGTGAGCTCCCTGCTTCCATTACTCCAGATATAGGTGGGAAAGGATTGAAGACTCTTTACTATTAATGGAATGTTGCGGCACGAAAACGTATCGGCACCCAGGATTTCACCGACTATCTCCGGAGCATACGAAAGCTTGATCGAATCTTTAAACGTGCAAATTCCTTTGGTTCCGGTAATAATGAATTCTCCTGTGTCTGAAGTAATAAGGAATTTATCGGTGGAAAGAACCGTGGCGCTTGGCTTTTTGGTCCAAACATAAGAATCCATGAAGGAATTCGCATCGATTCGAATGGTGTTTTCCTTACAAAATTGTTGTGCATCTCCTAACTCAAGAAAACCAAAATCAGAAAAATATCCATACCGGAAACCCGTAACTGTTGCGCCGTTGCAAGTACCCAGGTGGAAATTTTTTGTACTATTTTGAACATTGATTACATAGTCAATCGGAAATTCGGTGGTGGTTAATGAAATTTTTGCAAACATTAGTGCCCCTGCAGATCCTGCCACAGGCTGAAAGTCGGAAGCTTGAAGGAATTGACTATTGCCGTTGATGGTAAAAAAACTTTCTCCTCCGGTCTCACATAAAATGATAAGTTGAAACTCCTCAATGGTAGAGCGGCTGACGCTTACATTCTTTGAACCGGTGCAGCCCAAGGGTGGAAGCAAAGCTCCACCCAATTCATTCTGAAAGCCTGTTACATGAAATACATATACCGGATTACTCGCGTTAATAAGCACGGTAGGATTTAGCAAATGGATTTCATATTGTTCTCCTCGTTGCAGAGTAGCAATGGCTGTGGATGAGCCATCCAGGAAAAGTTCGGTGTTGTCTTGAGTAGCCAAAACATATACCCGGTCTTCCTGATCTCTTGAAATGGATGTGGCGACATATTGCGTCCCTGCTACCTGCACGGGAATAAGCTGATCTCCGGCGGTATCATAACTGCGGTCTTCGAATATAGAATCGTCTTTTACTGTAACAGCAATAGGTTTGTCAGAAATTACCACGGAACCTTTAGGCCTCTCCGAACCCAATATGGATGCGGCCTGACAGGAATATACCTGCCCCTTGTTTAAAAAAATATCAAACGGAATACCTGCGGGATGACCCATTAAATCACTGCTCGGTGTAATGGTTATTTTGGTATTATCCTCCGTGGCAACAATATCAAAGGATGCATAGGCATTAATGCCCGCATAATTGTCCCAATGTGTTTGAAATGGAATCAGGAATTCCTTGCCCAGAGCTCGCTGGCCTTTTAATGCGAAAATATCGGAGTTAATTCCTACGCCCCAACGGTTTGAACCTAGCACTTCGTAATATGCCGTTACCGGGCTGCTAGAACTTAACAACAATCCTTTCTCTAATATCGAATTGTATGGTCTAGTTTCAATGGAATTTTTATATGCGCTCAGAGGAATCCTAACCTGGCTGTTTGCCGCAAGACTTCTGGTAATTGGAACGAATCCCGGATTGGCAGGTTGGGTAAGGCTGATTTGAGCAGGTTGATCGAGTGTAGTTACATATAAATAAATGGGTTCATCCGCATGAAGTTCTGTTATCTCTGGTGCCGCAAACCAAAATTCACGGTCTATTTGTGCATGCAGAGACACGCTTTGAAATAAGAGGAAGAAAAGAATAATCCGGAGCGCTGCTACCAAGCCGATGGGCCTTGGTAATATGCACGGGAGGAATAGAGAAGATGCGTTGGCTTGCATCTCAGATTTAGATGAAAACATAGTGTTTCTGGGTAATTTTCTGCTACGTTACGAACCCTTAGCAGTCAACATTGACCTTGTGTCTGTAAATATAAGAAATACCTGTTTTGAATGACAGGTAGTTTCTTTATTTTTATGAGATTTTAATGCGGGTTTCAAGGCATCTGAATGTGTTCGAAGATGTTGTTTACAGAATAGCTTTGTAATTTGAAATGTATATGCATAATGAGATTAAAGGGTATAGGTATTTTGTGAATTTCTACCGACTCTTTGTGTAATTTTTATAAAGAAAACCAAGCGGGCACCTGTGGTGTTCACCTAAATCTGCCGCGAAGCAATGATTCAACAAAATACACTGGATGTAAAAAATAATAAACCAATCCTTTATTCCCTGCTGGGGCTGGCCTCCGTGCTATTGATTGTTTTGCCATGGATGATGGGAAAATATGCTTTCCTTGCCTTGCCAATTTCTTTATTAGCCGGAGTGATCTTTTTCTTTTACAAACAGTATCTGATTACTTTTTTGTGTGCCTGCTTGCCTTTGTCACATGAAATCAAAATACCAGGCATGAGACTTAATTTGGCCATACCCGGAGAAGTGCTGGTAGCGGTGTTGTCTATAGCGGCTGTGTATGCTTTAATTTTAAATAGTAAAGAAACCGCAGCCGCAAAAAAAAATCCCATTACCTGGTTGGCTCTTTGCGCCTGGCTGGCATGCGCCATCTCTATGATTTTTTCTTCGATGCCCTTTGTCTCACTGAAGTCGTTTATTTTGCTTACCACCTACTTGCTGGTTTTTTTCTTCTACATACCCAGAATGGTAGTCAAAGAAGA
Source organism: Cytophagaceae bacterium (assembly GCA_025454925.1). Lineage (GTDB taxonomy): Bacteria > Bacteroidota > Bacteroidia > Cytophagales > Cytophagaceae > JALONM01. The sequence goes on along the minus strand of JALONM010000010.1, from coordinate 62,627 downwards.
AATGCCTTTGCTTAAGCCTTTTTTGGCCTATGCTGTGGTATTGTGTGGCTTGGCAATTTATGCAACCGCGTACCACTCCACCTATGGATTTAATAAATTGGTGTCCGGGCATGTTGTGAAACCATTTTACAGCGATCATACAATTTATGGAGCCTGTCTTGCTTTTATATTACCCATTTCGGTCGGCGTAGTTCGATATGCAGGTGTTTTCGGACTGAGCTTCTGGAAGAAGATGTTCTGGCTGACTGCAACCGGTATATTTTTAGTGGCTGTTTTTTTCTCTCATAGCAGAGCGTCCTGGATGAGCATTATGGCAGGTATAGGATTTTATTTTCTGCTACAATGGCGTGTTTCCTTTAAAAGTCTAATGACGGTATTCATAACCTTGCTGGTGCTGTTTTTTATTTTTCAAAAAGCCATAGCCCCTGCATTTTTGAAAAATGAAAACGATTCCAAAGCAAAAGGTGCAAAGCTGGATGAACAGTTGAAGTCTGTTACCAGCATGAAAAAGGATGTGTCGAACGCCGAACGTGTAAACAGGTGGTTGTGCGCCTTTAGAATGTTTGTTAGCAGACCACTTACCGGATATGGAGCTGGTACTTATCAATATCAATACCTTCCTTTTCAGCGCAGCGCAGAAATGACGTACATCTCTGTCACCTCCGCCAAGGTAAAGCATTTGCAAGGCTTTGGAGGTACTGCTCATTCAGAATACTTATTAGCACTTTCTGAAACTGGTTTGTTAGGAGGATTGGCTATAATTTTACTATTGTTTGCTGTGGTGCGGGCAGGAATGAACCTTACTTATCAAATTACCCATGAGCCCCTGCGTGTGGCCTCCATGCTTATTACCATATCAATGGTGACGTATTTCGTGCATGGATTTTTTAATAATTTTTTAACCACCGACAAAGCCGGATTTTTATTCTGGGGCGGTTGCGGTTTGCTGGTGATCATTGAAATTTGCTGGAAAGCCGGGAAAAAGATTCAGGTTCTATAACGTAATGATGTGTATGAAAAAAAAGAAGTTTGCTAAAGAATCTGAAGTGGTGATGACCGAATTGGTATTGCCAAACGATACCAATGGCCTAAATAATTTAATGGGTGGACGGTTGTTGTATATGATGGACGTGGTATCTGCCATAGCCGCTCAACGACATTCCAATCGCATCGTAGTTACAGCTTCTGTAGATAATGTTTCTTTCAAAAATCCCATCCCTATAGGAAGCGTGGTGAGTTTAATTGCGAAAGTAACCCGAGCGTTTAATTCCAGCATGGAAGTACATATTGATGTATTTGCCGAGAATATTCCTGCTGGAGAAAAAATAAAAAGTAATGAAGCTTTTTATACGTTTGTAGCGGTGGATCAATCCGGAAATCCCATTGATGTGCCGGAATTGGTCCCTGAATCAGAAGACGAAAAACGTTTGTTTGATGGAGCACTCCGTCGCAGGCAACTGCGTTTGGTACTGGCTGGTCGCATGAAACCAGAGGATGCTACGGAATTAAAAAGTATTTTTTAATTCCATGCCTACACTACAGTTTTTTGGTGCCGCTCAACGCGTCACAGGGAGTATGCATCTGGTTACCCTCGAATCAGGGTACAAGGTATTGGTCGATTGTGGTTCTTACCTGGAATCGTTCAGTAAGGATTTTGATCCATTCCCGTTTCATCCTTCCGAAATAGATTTGGTGGTGCTTACGCATGCACATATCGATCACAGTGGGCGCTTGCCCCGGTTATTGCAGGAAGGTTACGATGGACAGATCTTATGTTCTGCTCCAACGTATGAACTTTCCAATTTGCTTTTATACGATTCCTTAGGCTTGCAAAGCAAACATTTGGTGCGTATTCAAAACCGCCAATACCGCTATATGCATCGTCAGCACGATCTGGAGGCCATTCTGCGCAAATCGCTGGATCTTACCATGGATCGATTTGTTACCATAGGTTTTCAGCAGCCTTTTGTAGTATCGGAAGAATTGAGCATCACATTGATTCCCGCCAGCCATTTATTGGGTGCGGCGCATGTGCGACTGGAAATCAACGAATCCGGGAAAAAGAAATGCGTGGTGTTCAGTGGAGATGTAGGTCGCAAGAATTATCCTTTGCTCACAGATCCTTCTCCGGCCGGGGAGGCGGATGTGGTTGTTTGTGAAAGTACCTACGGGGCTCGGCTGCACCAGGAACAAAAGTTAGCCGAAGACTTGCTGGAAGAGGTAATCCGGAAAACCTGTGTCGATAAGGCCGGCAGATTAATCATTCCAGCTTTCAGCGTTGGAAGAACACAATCCATTTTATATACCCTATTTAAGCTACATAAATTAGGTCGATTACCGCGTATCAAAATATTCACCGACTCCTCCATGGCTGAGGCCAGTTCTAAAATTTATGAGAAATATGCCTATCTCTTGAATGAAGAAGCGCAACAAGTCATGAAAGATCATGGTACTCTATTTGATTTTGAATGGCTCACCTACCTGAAAAATATGCGCGAAAGCAAGGCGATCAGCAATTATTCCGAACCTTGCATCATCATTTCATCATCCGGAATGATGAAGGGAGGGCGCATGGATATTCACTTAAAGAAAAATCTGCATAACCCATATTGTACATTTTTATTGATAGGATATTCTGCACCCGGAACTCCAGGATACCAACTGCAAAACGGTGCCAGTAGCTTACGCGTGGCCGGACGCGATATTCCTGTGGCTGCTACGGTAATTAAAACGGATATTTACAGCGGACATGCTGATAAAAATGGCTTATTGGAATTTATGCAACAGTTTTCAGCGACTTCGTTGCAAAAAGTATACCTTGTGCACGGAGAACCATCGGGCATGCAAGAGCTGGCGCAGGAGTTGGAGCAGCAGGGCTATTCGGTGCATTGTCCAAAGGAAGGGGAAGCCTTTGTCCACTAATGAATTTTAACGCGCAGTTGGTATTGCTCCAGTAAGCCAGGAAGGCTGGATAGATGAAAGCTTGCTTTTTTGATCTTCGTTCGGACTGGATCAATTGAAATTTCTTTCGAGGTACTTAAATCGGCTTGTTCTAGATTAGCATTGTCGAAGATTGTATTTTTCAGCAGGCACTGGTCGAATATCATTTTTTCACATTGTGCATTTCCAAAATCCGCTTCACTGAGGTCACATTCCGTAAATCGAAAACCTTTCATTTTTCGGTTATAAAAAGAACATAATTGCATTTGACAGCGTTGGCATGTAATCTGAAATAAAAAATCGTTACACTCACTGAACAACACCCCGGTAAGCTTGCAGGAAATAAAAGACACCTCATTAAAAATCGTATCTTTCACGTTGGCATTGCTGAGCTCGCATTCAGTAAAGGTACAATGTACAAAACGGAAAGATCGTAAGGACGCTTCGGGCCACTTGCATTGAACAAAAGTGCAATTTTCATATTCGCCTGGCGCCAGGGAATTTTGCCGCTCAAAAGTGATGCCTTCCACGTAATTCATGTATTGAAACGTTTATGCGTTGTTGAGTATTGTTGTTTCAATAACCGGCGCAAAATGCCGGTGTTCCAGTGTAAGTACTTTATGTGCTACTTCTTCGGCGGAATCTTCCGGATCTAAGTCGCAGCTCGCCTGAAAGAGAATGGCACCTTCATCGTAGTGCTCATTTACCAAATGTATGGTCATGCCACTTTTCTTTTCCCCAGCCGCCACCACTGCGCGGTGCACGTGCATGCCATACATGCCCTTTCCTCCATACGCCGGAAGCAAGGCAGGGTGTATGTTGATGATCTTATCTGGAAAATGTTTTACCAAATAGGACGGAATTAGCCACAGGAAACCAGCAAGAATAATCCAATCGGTTTGATAGCGCTCCAGCAAAGAGCAGCAATAGGATTCGTCAGTGAACTCCGCTTTGGTAACAACTTCAGTGGGGATGCCGAACTTTTTGGCCCTTTCTAAGGCATAAGCATCCGGTTTGTTAGCCAGTAGCAATCCCACTCGTATACTGGGATGCTCCCGGAAATATTCCATTATTTTTTCTGCATTCGAACCGGAACCCGAACAAAATAGGGTGATGTACATCATAATTAGCGGAAGATGTTTTCTAAAATGGCTCCAACGTAGTACGACAACAGGGCCGCAATGCCCCCCAGTGCTAAGGTTTCAAGAATACCGCGAACTTTACTTTTGTCGGTGACCACACTTTTAAAGTAACCCACTATTGACAAGCCTAACGCTGTAAGCACACAAGACAATGGAAATAAATATTCCGTAGGAATCGTCATCACATAAGCAGCCAGGTAGGATAAAAGAGGAATCGTACCAATCAAAACGAAGGCAATAAATGTCACCGTGGCAGTTTGCAAAGGTGTTTTTTCATCTTTGCTCATCTCCAGTTCCTCTTTCATCATCGTATCTACCCACACATCTTTATCGGCAATGATGGTTTGAACAACTTGTTCCAGCAACTCACCTTTAAATCCTTTTTTAGCATATATGTCGCGGATTTCCTGAATTTCTTTATCTCTTAAATGTTCAATTTCCCAGTATTCAATGGCTACATGTTTGTCGTAAGTGTCGCGATCGGCTTTGGTAGAAAAATAATTTCCTACCGACATCGAAAAGCCATCGGCAATCAGGTTGGCAATACCCAAAATGATTACTACTGAAATGCTGAGGTGTGCACCGCTGGCTCCAGCTACCACTGCGAAGGTGGTGATGGCACCGTCAATACCTCCGTATACAAATTCAGCAACATATTCTTTATCTAAAAAGAAAAGTTTGCCGCGGGCGTGTAAGGTCTGTTCACTCATGCAGGTAGGCTTAGGTTCAATCTCAATAGATTTTTGTTCGATCGTAAGATCTTGCCAGACAAATTTAATTATAAATTTTCAAAAAAAGCCCGGATACAGAAATCCGGGCTTAGATTAGTTTGATTTAGGATCGTTGTATGATTCCATCGAAAGGCATCAGAAGAACAGCTATTAGGAAGGCTGTTCTGTGTTCGATAGCGCGGGTTCCAGAATGGATAGATCCCATGCTTTTTGCTTGTCGTATAGAATACTACCGTTCTCTATGGTGAGTGGTGAAGGAATATTGTTGTGGTACAATTGTCCCGTGCCCAATCCTTGAGGAATGGTTACTTCCAATTGAGAAGCTAATTGGGAGATAGCGTTCAATCCGATATTTGCCTCCAGAGAACTGGTAAGCCACCAATCTATTTGGTGCTCTTCTGCCAACCGGATCCATTCCATACAAACTTCTTGGCCACCCAATAGAGTAGGCTTCAAAATAATATAAGGAGGTCGTATGGTTTCGAGTAACCGTTCTTTGTCTTTCATTTGATGCCAGCCAATCAGCTCTTCGTCCAGGGCCACCGGAATAGGGGAGTGGGCACAAATATTAGCCATGTCCTGCAACTGACCTGCCCGGATGGGCTGTTCAATGCTGTGGATCTCATACTCGGCGAGTCGTTGTAGTTTTCCCAATGCTTCCTCTGCACTGAAAGCACCATTGGCATCCACGCGTAAACTTATGGTAGAAGCGTCAAAGCGGCTGCGGATTTTTTTAATGATGGCCAATTCTTTTTCAAAATCAATGGCCCCTATTTTCATTTTTAAACAAGTAAAGCCACTCTGTAACTTTTGCTCAATCTGTTCTTCCATGAATTGCTCATTCCCCATCCAAATCAAACCATTGATGGGTATGGGCTTTTGCATGTCAAAGAATTCATTGCGGCAAATTTTACGTTTACCACCCAGGCATAAATCCAGCAAGGCAGTTTCCAATCCAAATCGAACGCTGGGGTATTGGTGCAGATGAAATTCTTCAACCAGGTGTCGAAGTTCCGGTGGATTATTAAGCTTACTGACATGACGCACTAATAATTCCAATATCTGCTCCACCTGTTTGGAGCTTTCAGGACTGAGGCCTTCAATCGGAGAGCACTCTCCAATGCCTACTTTTCCATTGTTCGACAATAAAATAAACCAGGTATCTTTTTCACGGAGAATGCCTCTTGAGGTTCCGGCTTCAAACTTAAAAACGAGCCGGTGCTTGAAGTATCGAGCTTGCATCATACTAGTTATCCCCTCCTGAAACGATCGTAGTTTACGATTTTGAATGACTCTTACTTGAGCGCATCCATCGCAGGAAGGGTCTTCCATTTAAATCCTTTACAATATACGGGTAGCATTAAAAAATGGCAATGCAATCAATCATGATACGGACATTGAAACCTACATAAATCTTGCATCACACTAGTTTCCGCATGGCCAGTATCACGCCATAGTGCAGATTCTCATGGCCATAGTTGTAAATCAAGGCATCTTCGATGGACTTAAGTTCGACTCCCGCCGAGGTGGTGTAAGGGGTAAATGTTGAAAATTTTCCTGCTTCATAGTCAATTTGACATTGATGAAGCGTAAAATCAAAATACTCTTTTACCTCCTTTAAATCCACAGGTTGTTTCCAATCTCTGGGGCTAGTATCTTTTTTATGGGCATCAATGAATGACTGGGGAAGCAAAAAACCTTGATTACCGAGTTTATAGCACAAAATTTGTGGCGTAGCCACTACGTGTGCCAGGTTCCAGGCCAGGTTATTATTGTAGCCATCGGGAATGCGGAATAGTTGCTCTTCCGATAAGGCCTGAACGGCTTTCCACATATTGGAACGGATCGTTCCCTGTGCTTCAAATAAAAATTTCATACAATCCTTTTTATACAAAGGTAAGGAGAATTTTAAATGAAAGCAGTTACGCTTGTATGCTCCCTAATTATTTAAAATGCCTCTCCGGACTAGCCGAAAGAGGCTTGATTCCGAATACTGTATAACTTGTCAATAAGTTGATGGATAGGACGTGGGCTTAATCTGTACTCCTGTGTAATTTTCAGGTTTGAAATAGGAAATGCAAGGAACACTATGATAAAGATTGAAGATTTAACGCTGAGAAATTTGGTTGTGCATTTTGTGGGCAATCAGCAAAAGGAAGAAGAGCTGAGGATCTCCAAGAGTGAAATGCATCTCAACGATACGGATTTGGAATCCTTGCTCATGAAATATTTTCTTTCTCCGTTTAAAAATCCTGAATACTATCATTTGTTTCATGAAGCGGAATTGGATCTGAACGAATTATACGCGTACTGTAGTAAGATTTTCGCAGATCCAGATTGCTTTTACTTACAGTCTATTTCCATTGCAAAACATTTATATGAAAATTCGGTTCATCCAAAAGTAAAAGGAGGGGAGTTGTATATTGTGTATCTCGAAAACATTCAGGTAGAAAATGAAATTACCGATGCCATCGGGATATTTAAATCAGAATCAAAAGAAACGTATTTGAGGGTTTCGTTGAAAGGGGAGAATTACGAAATCAATTCTGATCATGGAATTAATATTAATAAATTGGATAAAGGCTGTGTTATCTTCAATCTCGATAAGGAAAAGGGATTCCGGGTCTGTGTAAGTGACTCCACCAATCAATGGCAGGAAGCCCGGTATTGGAAAGATGAATTTATCCGTGTCAAACCCAGGGAAGATAGTTACTATCATACGCAGCAATATATGCAATTGTGTAAAGGTTTTATCGATGAAAAGCTTAAGGATTCCTTTGAAGTGAATAAAGCCGATGAGGTTGATTTAATGAATAAATCAGTAAAATTTTTTAAAGAGAAGGAAGTATTTGATTGGAATGAATTTTCGCAAGAAATTATCCAGCAGCCCGAAGTAATTGATGCCTTTAAAGAGTATAAAGATCAGTTTCAAAAAGAACGATCTGTGCATATTTACGATGAATTTGATATTTCAAAAGGTGCCGTAAAAAATACTACCAAAATTTTTAAATCCGTTATAAAATTGGATCGCAACTTCAGTCTATACATTCATGGCAACCAGGACCACATTGAGCGCGGCTTTGATGATGTGCGTGGCATGAACTATTATCAATTATTTTTTAAAGAAGAAAAATAAGGGTAATCCTGAGATCGAATGGTATTTTTATAGCGATGCTATGCCCGGTTTTCTATACCTGGTTGTTCCCGTTGGAAAAGGTTGAATAATCAAATTTATACTCTTACCTTACTGAGCACAGGTACCTACCCCCCTTCGAGTTCCTGCTCTGATTAGTTCGTATAAATGGCTTGTTGATGATGCTTGCGAAAAAGTTGCTAATTAAACGTGTTGCAGAAATGCTTTCGAACCTGCTTGGAATATTTTTTTTCATTTCTTTATTTCTTCCATTCAACATTCTGCAATCACAGCATAAATTTACCGCTGGGGGCTATGCACAGCGCATATTCTCTTCCAGAACCTATGGTGGGCATCCAAGGAATTTTGCTATCGACCAAAATTCCAATGGATTTATATTTGTAGGGAATGCTTTTGGTTTATTGCAATTTGATGGACAGCAATGGCAAAAGTATTCCTTGCCTCAGGGAAATTCAGCGTACGCTGTTTTTTGCGATTCCGATGGTAAAATTTGGACAGGCTCTTACCAGGAGGCTGGTTATTTTTCACCGCAAGTCAACGGCACTTTGCAGTATACGTCTATTACCTCTCAGTTGCCCGCAGAATTTGCGAAGGCAGGGGAAGTGCTGGATATAGTCACATATAACCAAGGAGTATTGCTGCTTACGCGGAATACTTTGTTCTATTTGACTTCCGGGATATGCAAGATGTATCCTACTTCGAGCAGGTATATTGCCATGAAAAAATATAATCATCAGATTTTTCTGTTGAGTGAAGACGCATTACAGCAATGGACTGCGGAGGGGGTGCATACTCTGCAATCCTTCAATCGCGTCGAACATCCGCTTGCTTTTTCCATTCAGCATAAAAAGATTTACATATTGGAAGAAACGAACATTCGCACCTACAACCTTGGATCCAAGGAGACACAAAGTTTTTTTCTACCCGCTGGTATGGCAGGCCAATACAAAGGAATTCGTTGTTTGGCAGATAGTACCTTGCTCTTATTTTCGTATGCCGAAGGAATATTGCTTTTGAATCCATCCGGTATCCCACAGCAAAGAATAGCGCGTGTTAACGGCTTGATGGGAAATACCATTCATGATGTTTGTACAGATGCTCGAGGAGATTTGTGGTTGGCCTTGGATAATGGCATTGCTTTCCTGGAATATTCGAGTCCTTTTCGCTATATGAATGCGAGCAATGGTGTGGAAGGGATGGGCTATTCATCTGCCTTGCACCGTGGGGACTTGTATTTAGGGACTTCCATGGGCTTGTATCTGGCCTCTTTGAATGACTTGTCATGCCTACCCGTTTCCTCTGTACGTGGACAAATCTGGCATTTGCAAACCTTGAAAGATAAATTATTGATTTGTCAACCGGATAAGTGTTTGGAATTTGATCAGGGAAAATTGCGTGATATTTCAGGCCCTCTTCCGGGTGAAGGTAACTGGACAATTCTACCGCTAAAAAAACATCCTGATTTATTTATTAAAGGAACCTACGAGGGACTGCAATTGTATCGCTATCGCAATGGGCAATGGAATTTTGCCTGCAAAATCAAGGGTTTTCAGGAGTCATCAAGAATTATAGAGGAGGACCCGGAAGGAAATCTTTGGGTTTGTCATGGCAACAAAGGTGTATTTTACTTGCGAATGTCGGAAGATTACTCCACCGTGATTCAACAAGTATCGGTGAATGAAAAGAACCATCTGCCTCCTGATTATTTTTATGATATCAGTAGTAGTAAAGGAAAGCTGCTGCTAAGCGGTCAGTCGTACTATTGGGTGGACTTGCCGGAGGCCCGTTTGAGAAATGATACGCTCTTTGTGCGATTGAGTGGAAGTCCGTTTTCGGATAACCTAAAAGAAGATGCTTTCGGACACACCTGGTTGTTTTTTAATTCTGATTTATTTTTGATTCATCAAAAGCAATCTGGCTATTGGATGGAGGAAATAAGTTTTAAGAAAATAGCACAAGATTTTATTGGTAGCTATCAACATGTACTTCCATTATCCAGAGAATCTGCTATACTTTCTACCCAGGATGGTTTTGTGTATTTTAATTACCAGAATAAAAACCAAGCCAGCGTTCCATTTCGTAGCTTTATTACATCTCTTCGCGCAGCCTCCATTGATTCGATCGTATATACAAGCTACTTACCCGATTCACAGCGTATTGTTTTGCCCTATGAAATCCAACCCAAGAGAGTATCCTTTGGCAGTAATTTTTTTGAAAGCCCGGATGATTTGTGGTATCAGTATGCCATAAGACGCAGTTCAGCGGAGGAATTAACCTGGTCGACTTGGACACGCAACCATGAAATTGATTTTTCACAATGGAGGGAAGGTCGATACGAATTATTGGTTAGGGCAAAAAATTGTTATAAAGAAATCAGTAAGCCGGCGACACTCAGTTTTATCATTCTTCCCCCTTGGTATCGGTCTACCTGGGCATATACAGTGTATATGTTGGTGGGGATTGGATTCTTGTATTTCCTTTATTGGTGGGTGGTACGTCGATTTAAGGAACAAAAGCAACGTCTCGAAGATGAAAATGCCAGGGCTTTGCAGTTGCGCGAGCAATCGCATATAAATGAAAAGTTGCAGCAAGAAAAGGAGCTTATGAAGTTGAGAAATGAAAAGCTAGAAGCTGAAATGATTTTAAAGAATAATGAATTAGCCAATTATGCCACCAATCTGACGCAGAAAGCTGAATTTTTGGCTAGTGTAAAAGATAAATTAGAGACCATACAGAAAGAAAATACCGCTGAGTCATTGCGAGAATTAGTGAAGTCCATTGATCAGGATCTGGATTTTGATGACGATTGGTCTAGGTTTCAAATTCATTTTGATCAGATTTATCCCAATTATCTGCATACGCTTCGTCAACGCCATCCACGCTTGAAGCCTAGCTGGTTGCTACTGTGCGCCTATATCCGGATGAATAAATCAAACAAAGAAATTGCATCCTTGCTTAACTTATCGCTGGCCGGCATAGAAAAAAGAAAGTACCGCCTGAAGGAAAAGCTAGAATTAACCGAAGATCAGAAATTAAGTGATTATTTGCTTTCGATTGGTTCATCTCATTTTTAGAATCGAAACAAGAATTTCAATGGTATAAAAATTTGTAATCCTTCCTGGAAACCCTTTTTCCTTGAATCACATCTAAGAATCAATACTTACCCGGATTTTCAATTATAGACAGGTTCCGGGAAAGTACCTGGATTTAAGATTCAGGCAGTTCATTTCGGTGAATAAAATCATAGACTTTAAAACTATTCCTCAGGGATCATAGGCTTCTAAAATCCTTGATTTTAACCCATGATTTTCTAAGTCGGGATTACCGGCCATGGATCTACCATCCATGAGCTTTCTCCATTTTGCGCTTCGCTTCTATAGAGAAAAGCCGGTTTAATTGTCATTTCGTTAAAACAGAATTTCTAAGATGAAATTAAGTTTAAAATGTGTCGAAAGGATAATTAATTCTATGAATATTGAAAGTATCGAATATTAAATACGTGTATAATTTTGTAAATTTGATTTGCCCCAACACTTTATGCTAGTAAAAATTACTTGTATTGCCCTAGGGCTGTTTAGTCTATGCATGCTGCCCGGCCAAGGCGTAAGCATTGATAGTTCTTATGCCGTAAATGGAAGATTTAAAGGACATCCGGGGATTATGAACGCAATGCTTGTGGATGACCTTGGAAGAACGATTTCCGCTTCAGTAAATTCCAGTAATAAAAGCGTATCGGTGGTACGGTTGAATCCGAATGGAGCACCCGATTCAAGCTTTGCCACTCATGGATTTTTTACCCATACCTTTTCGCGCATTCCCAAGTTTTGTTTTTTGAAAAAACTTAGTTCAGGGAAATTACTTTTACTAGTGGCCGACGAGGCAGATTCTACCATTTCTGTTTTGAAGCTTTCTGCCGATGGAATTCTTCCATCATGTTCACAACCTGCGGGAGGCCCCTACACGACTTGTTTTGGTGTGAATGGGCAAATTCAAATTGCAACCGGGTATGGTATTCGGCTGGCAGATGCAAGCGAACGAGCACAAGGTGGAATATTGATGCAAGGGATTTATCGAACCAACCTATCCATGAATAATGGTTACTGGGGCGTAATTCTGGTAGAAATAGATAGTCTTGGAAATATTCGTAAAGATGCCAATGCGCAAGAATTTACTTTATTTCCGGCTCCTATTCAGCAGGTATCCAACGCAGTCATTTCCTTGTCAGATCAAAAGGTTCTACTTCCATTGTCTACTTACGACAATGGCAATTTCGGATTACGACTTGTTCGGCTGAATTCGGACCGAAGCATCGATCCAAGTTTTGGAAATTTCGGATATCAAAGTTTGCCCATCCTTTCTGAACATGATTTGCTGGTTACCTCGTATGTGTATAAGAACGGATTGATCACAGTGATTGGATATACTTATAATACGAATAGTGTTCAGGCTCCATTTATTTTTCAGGTGAATGAAGATGGGGACTTTACTTCCATGAGTTTTAATAGCTCGCCCTTAATGAATTTTTTCAGCGCTACCCAAACCGAATATTGGTTTGGCTTAGAAGTGTTGCCCAACCAGGAAATCTTATTTTCAGGCATGGGATCAGGACGATGGTTTATAACACGTCTGAGTGCGGAAGGAAGTATAAAGCAAAATTTTGGGAACAATGGCTTTTATCTTTTGCCAACCGGCATAATAGGCCGATCCTTGGTTGTTTCCAGCGAAGGAAATGTATTTGTCGCCGGCACACAAATCAGTGCACAGAACGATCCTGTCGTGTATAAATTAGCCGCTGAAGACAAAGGGCCGCTGATACGATTTAATCAATATGTAAGGCTTCCTGGATTGCAGTCCTTATCATGTGAAATGCGGCGGGTTTCATTGCAAAGTGTTTCTACCGAAAACCAAATTCAATCCTTTACCTTGTTGAGTGGACAAGCAAGTATCGACGATTCTATCTTACAGGTAGAAGGACCCGGTTGGATTGAATTGGAAGTAAGGGCTGCTGCAAATGGAATGCTAGCCGCCGCAGATACTATTTGGAGAATAGATGCCAGCTCGTACTTTGACTGTGAGTTTGCAGTGTTTAACTTTGTAAGTCCTGATTCGGACGGCTTAAATGAATATTTTGAAGTGCAGATTCCTAAACAACGACCTTGCCAATTATGGATCTACGATCGTTGGTCGAGACTTGTATTTGAAAGCCAAGAATATTTGAATGATTGGAATGGCCAGCATCTTCCGGCAGGCAATTATACCTACGAACTCGTTTATTTTGATTTGGAAGAGATTCATAAGCGGGGTATTATTCACTTAGTAAAATAGTATATGAAATATTTCTTAATCTTTTTAGGGATACCATTTTTGCTGAGTGCACAGCAATTGTATTTGTTTTCTCAATTGCATGCTTCTTCGGTGTTTTTCAATCCTTCCTTGGCTGGTTCGCAGCCGGAATTGCTGGTATGTCTGCTCAATAAGCAGCAAGCTGGAAAAGAGGATTGGGTGCCTAAAACAACAGGTATAACATTCTCTATGCCAGCAAATTATTATCGTTTGGGATTAGGGGCTAAGATTATACAGGATTCGTATTTCGGATTAAATACATTTTCTGCGCAAGCTTTAATTTCATACAAAATCCGCTGCGCGAAAGGTTTTTTATCATTTGGCATGAGTCCAGGATGGAAGCAATTTGGGTATGATGCAGGAGCTATTAATCCCAAGCATCTTTCGGACCCTGATTTTGTAGCTTTACAACAATCCTGGTCTAAGTTTGATATAGGCGCGGGTGTTTCATATTTTGATTCCAAATGGTTGATGGGATCCAGTTTTCAGAAAGTGCTCGGTTTCCCGGAGCATCTGAAGATCGCCAGCTCCTATTATTATCTGGGGCATGTATCCAGAATCTTTTCTTTAAATCAGGCATATGGCTTAAGAGTTTCTGCGCAAGTGCGGGGTATTAAGGCCAATTATCTTGCAGAAGCCTCTGCAGCCATTCAACACCGTCTTGGCTGGTTGGGAGCTGGTACCCGATCCAACAGCGATGTATTTTTATTGGCAGGAATTGATCTGCATGGAGCTATTCCTGCCTTGCGATTTCCTGTTAGTATCATGTATGCCTTTGATGTATCGTATTCCAATCACGTTCTTTCAGCCCGCCCACGACACGAGCTTGGCTTGGTATTTCGATTTAAAAAAACAAAACATTCTGATTCGGTTTTACCCTCCGGAAATCATTTACGTATTTTATGATTCGAATCTTTTTTATGTTATCTGTGTTGCAGATACCAGTATATGGCCAATCCTGGCTAGACCGACATGATTATGAAAAAGCGGAAGCTTGTTACCGGCTAGGACAATATGGTGCAGCGATCGAATTATTATCCCGCATTCCTCCTAAATCCGATTATTTTGTATACGCAAATTTGTTGAAGTCTTCCTGCTTTTCGTTAACTGGGGAATTTCAGAAGGCCTTGGAAACAAGTACAGAGCTGCTGCGCAAACATGCCCGGGAAGATGTATTGTTTGCCCATGTGTTTAATTTGAATGCCTGCGGGCAGTATGCAGAATTGGCAAATTTTATAGCTCGTTTGCCAGCCTCCCATCAAAAAAATGTATTGGCTTCACGCATTGATTCTCTTAACCGCTGGAAAACCACCTCCTGTGATATGGTAAACGAAGCATATAACAGCACTGGTTCCGATATATCACCGTTCCCAATGGGCAAGGGTATTATTTTTTCTACTAACAGAGAAGGCGTTTTATTAAAAAAGAAAAATGAAAGCGACGGCAATCCTTATTTTAATTTACATTATGCCGAAGGCGGGGAGGTGAAAAAGTTTTCGGAGCGCATTAATACCGGCGAACATGATTTTGCTCCTTCCCTTACCAATCGAGGAGATACCGTTTACTTTACCCGGCGAGTAACTCAAGAAAGAGATAAGCTGCAATTTTTTTATTTCAAGTTGTATTGCAGTGAGCGAATTCATAATCGCTGGAGTGCTCCGTATGAGTTTATCTTAAATGATACCAGTTATTCGTATGCCTATCCATTTCTGGATGAATCGAATGGAATTTTTTATTTCGCTTCGGATATGCCAGGAGGCTTAGGAGGCTGGGATTTATACATGTGTATCAAAGAAGATAGTTTGTGGAGCGATCCCATCCATTTGGGCCCCAGTATCAACACCAAAGGGGATGAAATTTATCCGTTTGTATGCAATGGGAGTCTATTCTTTTCCAGCAATGGACATTGGGGACTCGGTGGATTCGATATTTATAAGACGTGCTTTAAGCGGGGGGTATGGCAAACTCCTCTCAATATGAAAACTCCCATCAACAGCGGGGCGGATGATGTTTCTCTGGTCTTCTCCAACGATCAGAAAACAGCCTGGTTTACCTCCAACCGAATTGGTGGTAAAGGTAAAGAAGATATATACCGATTGAAAGCTACAGAATGCTTATTTAAATAGTTTGGTGTTCCCCTTTTTGTCTTTGTAGTGCTCCCGGATATCATCGGAAGGAGCAGGTTCTGTAGGCACGGATTGTTTGGGTACTTGATTGGTATTACTTTCTGTACCTACCTGTACTGGGTTTTCTTCTGAAGAAGGAATTTTTTCAGAAGAGGTATTGCTTTCAGTAGACTTGTTAGGTTGAACATTTTCGTTCGATTCAAGTGGCGCGCCTTGAACAGAGGATGATTGCTTGTTGCTGGTGGTTGCAGTAGGGGAATTAGAAGTAGTCTTTTCTATGGAGTGATATTCAACGTTCTTTTTTTCGTTGGGTGAAGGGAGGGCTTCTACTTCTTTATTGTCTGGAATAGTAACCGTAGGAACCTCCGTGCTGCCGGGAATTTCTGTATTGGATAGTTGGGTAACTTTCCAATATAAGTAAAGAGAAACACCCGCAAGGGCAACGTTTAATCCAATACTGATAGGTAGCCAGGATAAAGAAGCAGGAGCGGTCGGAGCTGCAGGGGGCAGGGGTGTCACGGGTGGAAGGTTTTGTTCAAACGCTTCCCACATGCCATCCGTGTCCACAGGTAACTCTTTCAGATTCTCCCTGTAAACGTTTTCTATTTGGTCAATATTTTCAGTATACCTTTGCACGAATATCCTGATTACTCTTTTGGTGTAGCTTAATTAAAATTTCTTTTGCCTTGCTCAATTGAGCCTTGGATGTACTTTCTGTGATATTCAGCATTTCTGCTATTTCTTTATGTGTATATCCATCGATTACATATAAGTTGAAAATTACTCTTTTTCCTTCCGGTAATTGCTCAAGAAATTTTAACAAATCTTCAGCGAGTAATTTACCTTCTATATGGATATGATCATTTGATGATACGTCTATAGAAGAAAATGGTTCATCTTCATCTACAAATTTCTTGTTACTCTCCTTGGTGATTTTATTCAGGGTTTGATTTATCATAATCCTGTTGGCCCAAGTAGTAATGGCGCTTTCACCTTTAAAAGAATTTAAGTGCTTGAAAACTTTCATCATGGAATCTTGCACCAGATCTTTCAGGTCTTCTGTATTGCGGGTATATCGTCTTCCAATTCGCATCATTTCAGGCACCAAATAATTATATAGTATTTTTTGACTTTGCCTGTCGTTTTGGAGACATCCTTGAATGATATGTGAAACTTCTGATTTGGTCATTGACCTGAAGTGGATCTATATCCTAAGATTATCAGTGTGTGTGTTTAAAATTACAAAAAAAACGGTATTCATAAAAGGATATTATCCCTATAAAAAATATTTATTTATCACGGAAACCTTTGTTTCGAGCTTCCTATCTAAGCGGTAAGAGTGCGTTAGTAGCCTGTTTGTTCCGGAATAAATTCGGGGAGCGAGTGTTAAGGAGCGAGGAACGTGAAACTTTCAAGGATGCTGCCCGTGACTATCAGTGTGTGATAAGCAAAGGCGCCTCAATCTAGTTTGCAGGTAAAAGGAAATTCGTATGGAAAGTATGAACAATGATTTCTGTTGTTCTGTCCTGTTATTCCATGGAGTATCTTTTCATTTTTGGTGATTGATTTCTTGGTATTGAATAGAATGTTGCTGCAGAGGTGAGGCTGTAGTAAACGTGTGTGGTATGATTTTATCCAGCGAATCAACAATTCTTTTTAATAAAATTATATCAACGAAAAGATTTATGAGACTAAGGTATCTTGTTTTTTCTCTAGTTTGTTGGTTGTTATCCTTGAAGGCTCAGCCAGGATTAACCAGGCAAGGAATTGATTTGGATGCGGATGGCAAGCTGGAAATTATTTGTGAGTATGGTTCAAAGGAGGTTCCTTCATTATGCGGTTCCATGTATACAGGCACTCGATCTTCCGTCGATACATTTAAGCTCCCATTTAAGCACCGCGTTTATTTAAACGATGGCAATGCCAGGCAAATAGATGCGATAATCCGGAAGGGATGCGGAGCCTCTGAGATAGATTTTTGTGTAACCAATGCGGCTCATCCCAGGGATTCAGAACGACTGTTAGATCCTACGAACGGATATTATGATAAAGATTCCATTCTTGAATTGAATGGCGCTGTATTAAAGGAGCGATTTAAAATGTACCTGGAATATTCGGTCCCACCCTGGAAAAGGGTTAAACGAGTACCAAGAGGTGGTGAATTGTTAAGTTCTTTGAGTAACTGGTCGTCGTTTGATTTGTACCTGGATCAGGTTCCATATTACCGGGCCATGTATTCGAATGGTGATATGGAAGATGGATTGAGCATTTCCTATCCTTCTGGCAAGCGAGTGGATTCGGTATGGTATGTGAATCGGATTAAGAACGAAGAGGATAAAGAGTTTTATATTGGCTTTCAATTAGGAACAAATGTTTGGCCACATCAATACCGGTATGGTTATTTAAAAATTAAAATTAAGCAGGTAGAATTTCATCAGAGTTCCATGTGCGATTCTATGATTTTTGAAGTTTCAGATTATTTCCTGGGTGCCATTGGCGAATCAGTGCAGGTGCCCGACTTGACCACGCATACACGTGAAACCATTGTTCAAGAGCACATACAGATATTTCCGAATCCCAACCAAGGAAACTTTTATGTGGAACACGCAGAGAACAAATACATGCGTATTTGTGATGCCATGGGACAACTTGTATATGAAGAGCGAATCCCATCTGCCAGGCATTCCATTGCTCTTGATTTTCCGAAAGGAATGTATGTAGTCTATTTGGAAGGACAATTGCCTCGTAAAATGTTGATTCAGTAAATCAATACGCCACCGGATGATTGCCTTCCGAAACTATAAAGAGATTACGCTTCCTGAGCCTAGCAAGCACGGGCTAATCCATTCGTTGGATTGATTTCTTTTGGGATGAAAATTGTAATGTCTTGTAAATTAAGTGTTTTATACTAAGTGTCCGGTAATTGTCCGGTGATTTTAGGGAACTGTCTGGTATTAGTAACGGTGGTTTTGATTCTATTTTTTATTCGAAGAAGTATACTTGTCTCGGAAATCAAACACTACGTACATGAAGACAAGTTACATTTTATTATGGCTTTTTGGGCTCCTCCAGCTTGCAGGGCTAAAGGCACAAACCATCATGTTTGATGATTTTAGTTATTCAGGGGTTAATGATTCTCAATTAAGAGATTTTAACAAGTGGACCATTGTAGATGGAGTCAATGGTCCTCCTTCCAACGCACAGTACAGCAAAAATAATATTTCATTTGTGGAAGATCCGGCCGTTCAAGGGAATACATTTATGACCCTGAGTACTACCGTAAATGGAGCCACACGTGCTACGACTCATGCCCGAATTGAAACGGTAGGGTACGAATATTTTGAAGGCACGTACTCTGCACGCATGTATTGCACCGACAATCCTTACCTGTATCAGGATGCGAACATTCAGACTTTTTATACCATCGTCAGCTATTTATTGGGAGGTGATGGATCCAGGTATAGTGAAATCGATTTTGAATACATGGCCAGCGATTATTGGGGAACCTCGGCTCAGAATAAAGTCATGTATATGACTTCCTGGAACAGATACATTGCGGAGCCTTGGCAGGCTTGGAAAAATCATTTTACCTCACTTAAATCGTTTGAAGGATGGCATGTGTTTACATTCTCCTGCACCAATAAGCGCGATGTAAAATTCTGGATTGATAATGTGTACATTGGTTCCATGGCTTATACCGATAACGATGGTTCTTCGGTATATCCTCGCAATCCCATGCAGGTAGCCTTCGCCAATTGGATTTGGAACAACCGGATTGGCGCCAGCACCAATTCTCGAAAATCCACGATGCAAGTGGACTGGACTATTTTTATTAAAGATCAGGAATGGACCCCTCAACAAGTAGGAAACAAAGTTTCAGAATACAGGTCAGGAGGATTGCAGAGAAGAAACCTGGCAGGTCAGGAGTTTGTAAGCGCAAGCAATAAGGCGCCGCAAGTAAGCCTGTCCAATCCGGCAAATGGTGGTGTGTTTGTGGCGCCGGCTGCTATTTCTATTTCCGCGAATGCCAGCGATGCAGATGGTTCTATTGCATCCGTGGAATTTTTTCAGGGCACTACGCGATTAGGGATAGATATGTCGGCGCCCTACACGTTTGATTGGACGTCCGTTCCGGCGGGTACCTATCAGATTACTGCGTTGGCCAAAGACAATGCCGGTGCTTACACGCGCTCTTCCGCCGTGCAAGTAACGGTGCAGGTTCCGCAAGGGCCGTATTCTGGCAGTCCTGCAATACTACCGGGAATTATAGAAGCAGAAAATTATGATTTGGGAGGAGCAGGACAAGCCTATTCCGATGTAAGTCCAGGGAATAGCGGGGGTGCCTATCGCACGCAAGAGGCCGTAGACATTGAACCAACTTCCGGTGGAGGATATAACCTTGGATATGTGCAGGCTGGAGAGTGGCTGGAATATACCGTATCGGTGGCATCCAGCGGAAACTATACACTGGCAGCGCGTGTCGCCACTAATGTTATCACCGTCAATGAATTCCGCTTGGAAAATGCAAGCCAGGCCTTATGTTCCATCCGAGTACCGTTTACAGGTGGCTGGCAACAATGGAGCTCCGTGCAGTCGTCTGCATTTTATCTGGAACAAGGAGTTCAGGTATTGAGAGTGTATTTTGTATCGGGACAATGTAATATTGATCGAATGACTATTGGACTGGCCGCAGAGAATCAATTACCTACTATTCAATTAACAAGCCCGGTCACGGGAACGTCCCTGACACAAGGAGCTAGCCTGAGCTTGCAGGCTGAGGCTAACGATGCGGATGGTACTATTCGTAAAGTAGATTTTTATCTTTCGAACGGAACCCTCCTGGGAAGCGATCTTTCCGCTCCATTTACGTGCTCGCCTCCCACCAATGTAGCCGGATCGTATACCTGGTATGCCAAAGCGACCGACAACCTGGGAGGTGAAAGCACTTCTGAAACCCGCACCTATACAATAAATGCAGCGACCTGGAGCTTGAAAATAGAAGCGGAACAATATACCTATATGGGCGGCATACAAACTGAAACTTGCATAGATGCCGGTGGTGGCCTAAACGTAGGGTATGTTGATGCTACTGATTGGATGAGTTATCAATCCATCGTATTTCCGACTGCAGGTACTTATCAGGTTGAATACCGGGTGGCCAGTGTCATGGGAGGTGGTGTGATTTCGCTGGATTTAAATGCAGGCTCTATTTGGCTAGGTTCTGTAACGGTGCCTTCTACCGGTGGATGGCAGAACTGGACTACCGTGCAACATGCTGTTACTATTCCTGCTTCGGGTACTTACCATCTGGGAATTTATGCTCCTTCGGGTGCCTGGAATTTGAACTGGATACAACTAACTAAACTAAACACAGCATCGATGCCTCAGCCTACCATTACCGCCAATCAAGAGGCAAATCAGGCTACTTTCGAAGCAAAAGTATTTCCCAATCCGGCAACAGATCATATTTATGTTGAATTGCCAACGGATCAGAAAATTACAACTATTTGGATTGTCGATGTTACGGGTAAAAAGGTGATAGAAACTTCTGAAATGGAAATAGATATTCAGGGCTTGCCTTCCGGCACCTATTGGATGCATGTGCAAGGCGAACGATACTCCAAGCCCGTACTTTTTCATAAGAATTTCTATTGAGAAAAGTGTGTTTAGGTAAAGGATAAAATGGTATATCCAGGCAAGGGGCCAAGAAGCTATGTTTCTTGGCTCTTTTGCATCATGGTTCATTTGCTGGTTGATCTCTACATTTACCTTTGCCCACGATTGATCAGGTAAAGAATTGCTGGCTTACACCGGGTGGATGCTTTAGGATGCATTTTGTAAATGGTCAAAATTTGTGGATTTTTGTTTTATGAGAGCGGTGCATGAAATTTATTACCTAATACGGAAAGAGATGTTATTGGAATGGCGTCAGAAGTCTACTTTGCAATCCATCTTACTGTACCTGGCTGGCACCGTTTATATTTGTTATATCAGCCTGACGGCTAAAAATGGAAAGATAACGGCACCTATCTGGAATGCGTTGTTATGGATCATCATTTTATTTGTTACGGTGAATACCGTAGCAAAGAGTTTTGTGCAGGAGCGCAGCGGTCGCTGGTTGTATTATTATACCCTAGCCAGTCCTCAAAGTTTAATTGTGTCAAAAATCATTTATAATACGCTTCTGATGCTGTTGATGTCTACTTCAGCATATTTGCTGTTCTCTTTGGTATTTCAAAATCCGGTGCAACAACCTTGGATTTTTTTCCTTAACATATTAATTGGATCAAGTGGGCTAGCGTCATTATATACCATGGTATCTGCCATAGCGGTAAAAGCAGGTCAAAGTTATACCCTTATTGCCATTCTGGGGGCTCCTTTAAGCATTCCCCTTTTATTGGTGCTGATGCGAGTAAGCATGAACAGTATTGATGGATTGGCCTGGTCGGTAAGCCAGGGGCCTTTGTTGATGTCGGCCGCTTTGTGTTTGATGATTTCTGCCCTGGGCTATATTTTGTTTCCATTCCTGTGGAAAAGCTAAACTGACTTTTAGTGATTAAAGGCTTTCTACTATGAAATAAGCTTAGATCACAATTTCTGTGTATTAAATATCTTTTTTCTGCCCCTCTCTTTTACGCACTAAATTTTGTTAAGTAAATGGAAAAATATTCTTCTGGATTAATTCTGGCTATATTTTAATGCTTCCTAAGCGTAAAATCTGATAATTTTCAACCTCTGATTTGTTAGAATTTAAAGCACATAAACCGACTAAGATTTGCTTGCTTAAGGTCTAAGCTATAAACTCCCATAGGAAATTGACATTATGACTAATTGTGGATTCAATTCGGGTCCATAAATGCAATGGTGTATGAACATTTGGGTGAAAGCGAAAAAGTCGATAAAGGCGAACTCTATTTTTTTATATACATATTCTTCCAACTCCGGAATCTTTATTAATAAACTATGAAAGCAATACTTCAGTTCTTGGTATTGGCAGCATGTGTTGTGTCTCAAGCTGCCGTGTACACCGTATCGGTCGCTACCGATGCCGGACCAGGTTCCATGCGCCAAGCCATTATAGACGCCAACACCAATGCAGGGCTCGATACCATACGGTTTACAGGACCCTTCAGCATTGCTTTAATCACGGCTTTACCTGTCATTACCAGTCCGGTTAAAATCGATGGCCCCTTTACTACCGGACCTCAGATTGTATTGAATGGAAATGCCAATAATGTGGTAGGCTCCGGCTTGCAAATCGCGGCTACAGCGGCAGGAAGCAGTATTCGCGGACTTGTGATCCATGGCCATTCCGCGCAAGGTATCCTTATTTCAGCCTCCCAGGTAACTGTTTCCGGGTGCTATATTGGAACCAACCAGGCTGGTACTGCCGATTTGGGAAATACGCTTTCTGGTATTGAAGTAGCAGGTGGCCTCACGAATATTACTATAGGAGGTTCCACACCCGACTCCTCCAATGTTATTTCCGGTAACAATCAAACAGGAATTATCATTGCGGCAAATTCCTCTACTATTCGAATTGCAGGTAATAAAATTGGATTGGATGTTAGCGGGAATGTAGCGATACCCAACGAGCAATCCGGCATTAATTTGGCCAACGCAAACACGGGCGTAGTGATAGGAGGCGTTTTACCTGGAGAAGCAAATTTTATTGGGTCAAATCGCGCCATAGGCATCACAATCAATGCAGGAAATACAATTGCCATCTTAGGAAACAATATAGGTGTGGGGGCTGATGGATTCACCGCTCGTAGCAATTTCTCTCATGGGATTTATTTGAATCAATGCACGAATGTTTTAATAGGAGGATCTTATGCTGCTAAAAATGTGATTTCTTCGAATCGTGGAAATGGAATAGAAATAAACAACTCCAACACCATCCTCATTCAATTTAATTACATAGGTACTTCCAGATCCGGAATGCTTGCATTAGGAAATACTGCACATGGCATTCAATTAAGCGGCACCAATACGGGGCTTGTAATTGGAGGCAGAAGGCGTGTAACTGGAAATATCATTTCGGCAAACAATTTGGCAGGAATTAATTTCCTGGATCCTGGTAATGGTCGTGCCAATTCACACGGAACGGTGGTGAAAGGCAATTTCATTGGAACGGATAGCAGTGCTAATCAAAATTTCGGAAATGGTTTGATTGGGATAATCTTGAAAAGTGATAACTGTATTATTGGCGATACCCTCAACGAGGAAGGTAATGTAATAGGTGGTGCTAGATTATTTTGTGGGCTTTTGATTGCCAATGGAAACAACAATGTGGTGCGAGGCAATTTCATTGGCGTAAGTTTAAACGGCACTACCGCTGTACCAAATGTGCAGGATGGGATCAATATTTCCGTAGAAAATGCAGGACAAACAGCCTCTAATAATATCATTGAATATAATACCATTGCTTACAACGATCGCCATGGCGTAAACGTTGGTACTGCATTAAATTCATTCGCCAGCACTGCAGAAACTGGAAACGTTGTTCGCTTCAATAAAATATATTGCAACAAATCTCAAGGTATTTTTATAAACAGAGGCAGCAGCACTGCCGGCAATGGGGGCAACCAGGCTCCGGGCATAAGTGGGGTATTAAGTACTTCCAGTGTATTGGTAGGTGTCGCCAACACCGCCTGGGCCAATGAGCGTATTGATGTTTATTTGGTGGTAGACTGTCCGAACTGTGATATCAATCCACAAGGGAAAATGTGGTTGGACTCGGTGATCGCGGATGCCAATGGAGCTTGGTCATTTAATTATACCGCTAAATTTGGCACCATCATTCCAGGTGGCTTGGTGGTTACAGCTACCGATGCTTCCAATAACACATCTGAATTTTCGTTGTGCTGCAAGGCTACTTCCGGCACTACCTTACTGGCCTCAGCCAATCCGGTTTGCGAAGGCAGTAGTTTTTATATTACCTACAGCAATGGTCAAACGGGAGATAGTTTGATGTTGCAGCGATCGTTGGATGGCATCACCTGGATCAACGATCGACGGCTTTTGCTCACGGATCCGGCTACCGTAGCCGGAATACAACTGACAGATACCACCTTTTTCCGGTTTGTGGCTTTCAGCAATGGATCTTTTCCGGTAGCGCAGTGTACCGATACGTCTGTAAATCTGAAAGTGAATTATGTATTATCTCCCAATGCTGGCACAGCCCAAATGCTAAGTAACGATACCGTTTGTCTCGGAGGAACATTTTCAATTTCAGCCGCTCCTACGTATGGAAGTTTACAATGGCAGCAAGCTGTAAACGGTGGAGGATTTGCTTCGATAACAGGTGCTACCAATGCTACCCTGCAATATACACCAACCACATCGCAAAATACAGTACAGTTCCGTCTACTAGCTTCGCAAGCCCCATGCGGAGTAGATACCAGCAATGTATTAACCGGAAAGATGCTGGAGTTGAATCTTGGGAATGTAGTAGGAAATGACTTTGTCTGCGACAAAATACAATATGATTTGACGCTTACAGGGTATTCCGGAGTGATCCAATGGCAGGATTCTATGCCTGGAATGCCTTGGACTGCCATTGGCACCAATGCTGCGCAACTTTCCTATACCACATCTTCTCCTACCACCACCGATTTTATACGAGTGATTATTTCCGACAGCACAGGAATATGTTCTCCAATAGTTTCGTCGGCAATTACAATCATCTCCGATACCTGTTCCAAAGCATTGCCTGTAGAAATTGCCAATGCCCTTACGCCTAATGGCGATGGTAGCAACGATGTATTTTACATTCGTAACATTGAGCGATATCCTGCCAGCCGTTTGTTGATTTATAATCGTTGGGGCAACAAAGTATTTGAAGGAACAGGTTATGCTAACGATTGGGACGGAGGCGCACTTCCGGAGGCCACGTATTATTATCTGCTGGAATTAGGATTGGACGTCAATGGAAATGAAGCTCCGGAATCCAAGTTTGAAGGCACTATTACCCTTATCAAAAAATAATGATGAACGCACGATATCTACTAATTGGCTGGAGTTTGTTTTCCTTTTTTCTGGCGCAGGCCCAGCAACGCGCGCAATACACGCAGTACATACTCAATAATTATTTATTAAATCCGGCCGCTGGAGGCGTCAATGATTACTGGGATATTAAAATGGGCTTGCGCAATCAATGGACTTCCTTCAAAGGTGCCCCACTCACATATTTTGCCAGTGCCAATGGCCCCATTGGATTTCCGCATAAAAAAGTAAGGGGTCATTCCGTAAAACCACATCATGGGGTAGGAGGATATGTTTTCCGTGATGAGTCGGGACCTATATCCATGACGGGTATGTATGGCTCGTATTCCTACCATCTGAAACCCTCCCAAAAACTAACGGTGTCCATGGGCGCCAGTGTCGGTATGTTTCAATATCAGATACGCGCGAATGAATTGTTCTTTGTACAATCTCCTGATGATCCGCTGGTGGCCAATAACAAACTTAGCTATATGACGCCGGATGCTTCCCTGGGACTATGGACGTATGGAGATCGATTTTATGCGGGTGTTTCAGCCAATCAACTCTTCAGGCAAAATCTTAAATTCAATGTTTCGAATTCTGATTTCGGACAACTTCGTTATCATTACTATTTGACAGGAGGCTATCGTTTTAGTTTCTCGCGCGAGTGGGACTTCATTCCCAGTATCATGATGAAATATGTGTACCAAACACCACTTCAGATCGATCTCAATGCGCGCATTAAATATAATAAAATGGCTTGGCTGGGAATTTCATACCGCCGACAAGATGCCATGGCTGTGCTCATAGGAGTGCTGTTGAACGAACGATTCGAAATCGGATATTCCTATGATCTGATTACTTCAAGAATAAGAACCGTAAGTTGGGGGTCTCATGAAATAATTTTCGGAATGAATCTCAAACGTAGAAATCAGGTACTATGCCCCAATGATTTTTGGAATTAAGAATTAGAGGCTACTTAAACCGGTATTTCTCCAAAGAAGGGAAGCGCACGGTGGAGGAAGTTCATGGATCGCAGATCCATGGCCGGTAATCCCGGGAAATAAAAATTTTGTCTTCGAAAATAATTTCTTTAATTCGATTCCTTCTGAAGCCCTTGATTTTATCAATCGGTTCTCCATAGAAGAATTTCTATGGAAAGATGAGGGTTTAAACAATTGCCGTCGAGGATGCATTTTTCTTCAACGGCAATCGTTTTTTTAGTTTAGTCAATTTTCTTACGAAAGAACTTGTATCATCCAGTTGATGCCGTACTTATCTTTAAAACTCCCAAAGTAGGCACCCCAAAACATTTCTTGCATAGGCATTTCAATATTCCCCCCTGAAGAAAGTTCATGGAAAATTCGATCGGCTTCGCTTCGATTGGCAGGCTCCAGATGGATGTGCATATTGTTTCCAGAAATTACAGTGAAACCCATTTCGGCAGGGGCATCGGTAGCCATTAAAATATGTCCTCCTATCAAAGGTAACTCTGCGTGCAAGACCATGTTTTTAACGGAATCGTGGAGGGGAGGCATGGCGGGGTTCTCCGGTAAATCGCTGAATCGCTGGATGCCTTTTACGAACTCGGTTTTAAAAACCGACTGATAGAAACGTAAAGCTTCTTCTGTGTTACCTGGAAAATTCAGATACGTACATACTCTTTCTTTGCTGGTAGATTTTTTTTCTTGTTTGAGAAGAAATTGTGCCTGTATGTAAGCATCCAGATTTTCGATGGCCATAGAAAATCCTTCTTGGAAGCCCATGGTCATGATGGTTTCCAGATCGGATAATTGGTTGAATCGGATTAAACAACGCACCATCGTGCCACCTTCGTTATTGTGAAAGGTATTCGTCCAATGCATGCGAGGATGTCCTGTTTGAATGTTGGCCTGTTCATCGCAAAAGGCATCCAGGCCCGAGTAGGATTGTTCCTTTTCAATACTTTCATACTCAAACAAACACCAATGTCGTTCGCCTTGTGGGCTTACCATGGAATAATGCCAGCGCCCGCCCACACTGAAATTCATACTCTTGGTTTCGGTGCGATACGGTTTTGGGGCCCACCATTGATCAAGTATTTCCGCCTGTGTCCAGGCAGACCATACCAAGTCAAGAGGGGCACGAAAAGAACGCTCTACGGTAATGGAGTTTTCCGCTTTATTTACATCAAAATTGAAAAGTAGGGAGTTTTTCATTTTTTATTTTTCTTAAGTTGAATTAAAACATCGTCCAATTGATTAAAACGTTGTTGAAGCAAGTGTTTAAATTTTTCAAGCCACGTTTCAATATCTTTTAATTTTTTTTGATTGATATGATAATAGATTTCTCTCCCTTGTTTCTCCTGTTTTACTACTTCGCATTCTGTAAGTATTCGTATATGTTTGGAAACCGCTTGCCGCGTGGTGTCGAAATGCTCTGCCAGCGCATTAGGGGTTAAAGCCTGTGTAGCCAATAAAAGAATAATAGCCCGGCGTGTAGGGTCTGCGATGGCTTGAAATACATCTCTTTTCATTTTGAAACCGTTTGGTTGCAAAAATAAGTGAAACTATTTGGTTGCGCAAAGGATGCGTAAAAAAATGTTATGTAGAAAAGGGGAATGCTTCAACTGGTTCTCTTTTTTACTCCTCTCACCGCCTCTGCGGTCCAGGGGTCTTCGGGCCAGGAGTGCTTAGGGTAGCGGATTTTCAACTCTTTTCGAACTTCCTGATAGGTATTGTTCCAGAAACTTTTCAGGTCTTGCGTTACTTGAACTGGTTTATAGCCAGGAGATAAAAGGTGGAGTAATACCTGGGTTCTGCCTTCATTAACGGTTGGGGTTTCTGGTAAGCCAAATAACTCCTGAAGTCTTACTGCCAGCACCGGATCGCTGCCATCTTCTTTGTATTGCAAGGGAACGTGGAAGCCGCTTGGAACTTCAATGCCTGGTGGAGCAAGTTTTTGTAAAGCTTGCTGTTGTTCCCAGCTTAAGTAGGAGTGAAGGATGGTGTAGAGGTCTAATTTTTTAAAGTCATCCCGTTTTTTTATTTCAGAAACATAAGGCCCAATCCAATCGAGGGGATGCGCGCACAATGCTTCTTTGGAAAATTCCGGCCACGCTTCGGAAGGCCTCCATAGGCGAAGGCTTTCTACGCGTGCTACTAAATTATCAACCGCAGCGCTATTATCGAACAATAGCCATTTTTCTTTTTTAACAACGTCTGCCAGCAGCTCTAATTTGGTTTCTTCTGGTATTGAAAGGATGGGGGTGCTATCTACCACAATGGATCCCAATCTTCGCTCCATGCGTGCCAGGAGCTGTCCTTTCTGGTAATCCCAGGAAATGAACTCCTGATTGGTCAATTGGTCTTCCACTTGTTTAGGATCAAAGGGAGCAGCAGAGAAAATTTTTCCTTCTTGCGTTCCGGCATCTAATTGCGCTGCTACCAGCCACGGAAGTTCATTGAGCGGATCGTACGAGTAGGCCAGCCGTGCTGGTTTTCCGTTTGCCAGCCGGAAACCCTGCTTGTCATTTTTTTTGGCTATGCGTTCCGGGAAAGCATAGGAAAGTAAAAGCCCAACATCATACGGATCTGGCGGTGTAATTTCTTTGTTTACATTCAATAATTGACACCAATGCTGGGCACTGCGTTCAATGCGTTCCAGTGTACTCCGCTCTGCCTGAACAGGAATTTTTTGCCGGAATTTTCTGAGTAACTCAAGTCGCAAGGAAATGTCAGCGCCTTGCTCCCGCGGAAGCGGATCCTTTTCTTCCAACACTGCCGCTACATCGCAAGCAAGGGCGCTTAGCCCTTTACGCTGGGCTTGCATCAGCATGGTTCCAATACGTGGGTGAGCCGGCCATTTAACAATGGTCTTGCCAAGCTTTGTAATTGTTCCGGAAGGTTCTATGGCTCCTAAGTCCAGCAGTAAGCGTTGTGCCTGCGATACAGCGCTGGAGGGCGGAGCATCCAACCAGGACAAATGTCCTACGTGAGTAATGCCCCATTGTGCTAATTCCAGGAGCAGGCTGCTAACATCGGCTTCCAATATTTCTGGTTTGCGCTCTGGTGCGAGGTATTGGTGAGCGCCTTTGCTCCAGTTACGATAACAAACGCCGGGTCCTAGTCGTCCTGCTCGTCCTGCTCGTTGATCAGCGGCATCTTGTGTAACCGGACTAGTTTCTAATCGTGTGAAACCTGATTTAGGATCAAACCTGGAAACCCTCGACCATCCGCTGTCTACTACAATTTTGATTCCCTCAATGGTCAACGAGGTTTCGGCAATGGAAGTGGCCAATACAATTTTCCGCTTTCCATCCGGGTGTGGCAGTAAGGCTCTGTCTTGTTCTTTTCCGCTCAATTCACCATATAAGGGGAATAGAGTGGCCTCTGGTAAGCTGCCGCTCAGGATCTCTTGCGTTCGGTGTATCTCTCCGGCACCCGGCAAAAATACAAGCATATCGCCTTCTTCCGCATACCAGGCTTGTCGGATAAGCCTGGTCATTTGTTGTACCAAAGATTCGTTTTCATCGGGCGCTAGGTATTCCATGCGCACCGGAAATTGCCTCCCGGCGCTTTTTACCACCGGGGCATTGTTCAGAAATCCTGCTATGCGTTGACTGTCGAACGTCGCCGACATGAGGAGTAAGCGCAAGCCAGGTCTTAACACCGATTGAGACTCACGCAACAAAGCCAATGAAACATCGGCATGTAAACTTCGTTCGTGGAATTCATCAAAAATGACTATCCCTGCTTCTTCCAGAGCCGGATCTTCTTGTAACATCCGGGTCAGAATACCTTCCGTAACCACTTCGATGCGCGTATCCTTACTGATTTTTTGTTCGAACCGAATGCGGTACCCTACTGTTTTTCCAACTTCTTCACCCAAGGTAGATGCCATGCGCGTGGCTACCGCCCTGGCAGCGATGCGGCGGGGTTCCAGCATCAGGATTTTTTTTCCTTCCAGCCAGGGCTCATGCAATAACTGCAAGGGAATAACCGTACTTTTTCCCGCTCCTGGGGCTGCTTGCACTATAACGGCAGATTGATGCCGGAGCTGCTCTTTCAGTTCCTCCAGTACTTCAAATATGGGTAATTGGGCACTCATGGTAATTCCGAAGGTACAAAAAAAAGAGATGCCAGGCAGGTCAACATGTACCAGGAAGCACAGGCTGCTGTCGGGAGGCATGAAACCTAGACCGCTTGGATGGAATGGTTAAATCGTAGGTTGGCATTTTTTTATTGTTATTGGGGGGCTGTATCCTTGGTTTTGCAAGGCGCAATGCCTAGGGAGTTGACAATCTGGGTTTCAATCAAACTCATTTGACCGGGCTTTAGACTCATCCAAACCTCCGTTTGACTCATTGCAGCCAACGCAGGATATTCAGAATCGTACATTCGTACAAACAAACTTCCTATGAAGATCCTACGAAGTATTGATTCTATCTTGACGCTGGCCCTCTGGTTGCCTACGATCTTTTGTAGTTATTTGTTAAGCCACAATGCATTGTTGTATTGGACCATGGACCCTGATTATGGGATTTTACCTGAAAAGCGGGAGGCAGAGCAAGATATACTATGGAAAATTTCCTTGTACTCCCATGTAGTAGCAGGAGTCGTGGTACTGGCCATTCCTTTGATATCGTTTTTAGGTAAAAAATGTAACATCAGTACACGGATACATGCCTTGGTGGGGAATTGGTATGTTAAACTTGGTTTATACCTGATTCTTCCTACCGGAATTTACCTGGCCTTGTATGCCAAAGGAGGTCTAGCGACACAAATCGGATTTTTAGCACAGGCCTTGGCATTCGGATTTTTTACCTGGCAGGGTTGGAGAGCTGCACAGAACGGACAAATGACCTTGCACAGAAATGCCATGATTCGAAGTTACGCCATGATGGCTGCAGTATTGAGTTTTCGCTTGTTGCATATTTTATTCTTCTTCGTTCAAATTCCATATGAACAAAATTATGCCATGTCGCAATGGATGAGTTTACTGTTAAATTCTTTCCTGGCAGAATTAGCCATCGTATGGATTACCTCTCTTAAAAATACATCTAAAACTAATTCAACACATCGTTTTACCTCAAACCATTCTATCGTATGAAAAAGTTAATCACCTTAGGCCTTGTAGGGCTAGCCGTTGTTTCTGTTTCTGCATTCTGGGTAGTACCGGCAATGTATACTGAAAGTGCAGACACCTATGTACGTTTGGAAGAAATCCCGGAAGGGGAACGCACTGAGGCCTCCGTTACCGAATCTGCCGATTCACCATCAGCTTCCGAGAATCCTGGACGTCGGTCCAAAGAAACTTCTCGGGAACAAGTAACATCTTCCACTGATTCTAATCATGATTCTGCGAAAGATAAGGATCGCCAGGCATCAGTCACGGAGGAGTCTGAATCAAGCCGGGATGAGTTTCCCAATGATGAGAAAAAGGAAGAGCAAACCAAAAAGAAAGTGATGGAAACTAAAAAACTGGTAAATCCTAAAAAGTTCAGAACCAAAAAGGTGAGCACCAAAAAAATGCGTATCAGGCCAGAGATGTATTCTCGTGGCATGCATTATATGCCATTGGAAGAGTATCCAGCGGTAACGGCGTATACAATGCCCACTCCGGAGGCTAAACTGGAAACAAAAAAGTAAGAAATCAAGGTGGAGTATTGGATAAGGCCAGGTTCTTTTCTTGACTTAATATTGAGTAGTCCGGTGATTTAAGTGCAGGGAGATTCTACTTCAATCAAAGAAAAACGGCAATACCCTGGTCCTGAAAATCCGGGTATTGCCGCACTTGATAGGCACAGTTTTTACCTTATTGGTGATGATAATTATCTTCGATCCACTTCTGTATTCCATTGATAATTGGAATCAACTGCTCCCCTGGAGGAGTTAGAGTATAGTGTATGTGTTGCACCGTGTCGCGCTCAACATGACGCACGATCAAACGAAATTCCTCAAGTTTGCGTAACTCTCTGGAAAGTGATTTTTTAGTAATTCCGGGTAATGCTTTCTGAATGGCAGCAAAACGTTGGTTGCCTTTGTTAATTTCCAGAATAATACCCGAAGACCACTTGGCTCCGATTACTTTGAACAGTTCCGTATACGAAACTTCTTTTATGATTACGTCCATATCCATCCATTTTTTCATATAAACAAGAATGCCAGACTAAAGTTTAAGGAAATGCAGGTTTCCTGCAAAGCCTTCTGCAAACTTTATTGAAAGCCAATTCTTAGCCATATTCCTCTCCGGGCAAGCGTGGTGGGCAATACTTGTTTCTTACGTTGGCTAACGACGAATCATTTAAGTTTTACTATTAAGAAATTTTAATTTGTTGGCAAGAATGGTTTGATACGGGATGATCATCATTCCTTTGGAAGGTTTAGAAAACGCAAACTGTGTGATGAATCTTTGTTGTACACATGAAGGAAAAATATTCCTGGTGTAAGCGAAAGTTGTTTGCGAAGTTCTTTCGAATAGTGTCCGGTGGAAATAGTTTTACCTGATCCATCCATAAGTACATATTGGAAAATTTCTTCTTCCGGGATACTGCTGAAATCATTGTTGGAAGCAGGACTATCCAATATCAAGGGCATGCAAGGATCCAAATGAGAATTGCCACCCCGACAATTGCCACAATTGTCCAGCGATGCAGTGCCGCCTAATATGCCCATACAATCGGCAATGCTTCCGTTCCAACCCATTCGCTGCTGAATGAAAGGAGTAAGTTGGTTCGCGATGGATTCGTGTGTGGCTTTGGATGGATGCCAGTCATCTCCATAAGGAGCCATTTGTTGGGATAATTCAAAGGAAGATAGCAAAGGGTCATTGGCGAAATGGTTTTTAATCGCGGTTATATAGTTTCTCCATCGGCTTAGCCATCTTTTTCCGGCAGGCCAGTAATCACTTACGGAGCCTCCAAATACCATCAGGATATGGGTTTGGGGGTGGGTAGTCCTCACTTGTGTTACAAATGCAATATATGAATTCACATACAAAGAGGAATCCAGAGCTAAAGCAGGAGTATTAGCTTCTGCTGCAAAATCATTTGTTCCTAAAAAAATGAGTGTTAAATCTGGTTCAAAGTTGGAATGGTTCCAGGTGGGTTGGCTGGCAAATGCCTGTGTTCGCTGATAAAGTATGGGCATCGTGTTTGGATCGGGAACATAAGCATTACGAGCCATTCCCTTGCCTGAAAACGCAGTACAATGCAATTGTGCATTGAGTCGACGGCTGATTATAGATCCGTAAGTGAAATAATGATCTTCATTAGCGGATAGCAATTTGCCTACGTTAATGCCTGGGTCCGTGGCTTGATGATTAGATTCATTGCCGTATCCGGCCGACCATGAATCGCCTACGATTTCCATGTGCCGTTCCGAAGGAGGGTTCAAGGGTTCTATGGCACCGTCAATGACAAATCCGTTAAACAGGCTATTACCCACAGAGGACTCGGTACGTTTGATTACTTCTACCAGGTGCGGCCCGGCAGCTAGTCCACTCGCCAAGGTATATTGGTTGTTGGTGGGGTTAACCGAAAGGATGGATTCTATTTGGTTGTCGATTACCACGGTGTAAAAATTGGTTCGTTCCGGACCTCCATTTACCTGATCTTGCATCAACATGGCTACTGCCGTTCCATTAAATTTCATTTTGACAGAAGTTCCTGGCCAGGAAAATACAGGAGAAAGGGCATTACTGAAATTGATTCGACCCTGGTATTGCAGCATGGCATTGTTCGCCAATACAGTAGTTTGTCCTTGAATTTTATTCAATAGGACAAGAATTAATAAATACGGAAGAAGTGTTCTCATGGGGATTATGTTTCATCTGTTGGATGCAAATGAAACAGAGCGAAGGGATAGTGGATAGACGTTTTTAACGAAATGCTAAACATCCGCTTTATTATGCCATTTCTTTGCACCTCAATCGCATGGATTGCGGATTAAAGGCATTTGTTTGGCTATTCAGTAAGGACAATTAATGTTATATTTGGATAAACGAAATTTTACATTTGACAGCAACAAAGTTTTATTTCAGTCTTTTAGGCATATGCGGAGCCGCGCTGCTAAGTGCTGGTTTATATCATATGGTATGGCCTGATTACTCCGTCTCAGGGTCTTTGCATTCATTTTCGGATCAATTGAGTGGTGGTACTTCCCTTATTCAGGCTAGATCAGGGGCTGATACGGTATTCTATAGGTACCGCTTAGGGGACCGCCCAGAGTACCCTTTTGCCGGCATTAATATTCGGTTTCCGCAAGATTCAATCACCTTGGAGGACTATGAAAATCTGGAAGTAGAGCTAATGCCTGCGAAGGCTAAACGGATCCCTGTTTATTTGTCTTTTATTGGAAAGAAATCCAACGAAAAAGATTTTAATTCATTTATTCCTAAAGTTTACGATTTAAACCTTGATGCAAAAAGAAAGCGCTATTCGATTCCGTTGGCGGAAATGCAGGTGCCAGCCTGGTGGACATTGGCTTTCAAGCACTACCTGGCTGAAGATGAACCAGCGAAACTGAGGTATGTGCGTCACATTGGTTTTTCATCCTGCCAGTTATTGCCGCGTCAAGTTTGGGATGAGATTCAGATTTATTCTATCACCTTGCGTCGCAGCCGCTTTTGGTTCTACCTTATCTGGAGTGCGTGCCTGGTGCTTTCTGTTTGTTTTTTAGTATACCAGCGATGGTATTTCAAACCTCCGGTTAGGATTCAGTATACCCCGGAGGAGATTATCAACAGGAGTGATGAGGAAACCAGTAAAATATTTGAATACCTCACCCAGCATTATATTGAACAAGAGTTAAGTATAGAAGACATACAAAGGGCAACGGGAATTTCTGTGTCGCGCATTGGTCTTTACATAAAAAAAGTTAGCGGAGAATCCTTTAAACAAACGTTAAACCGACTAAGGGTAACCGAAGCCAAGCGGATGATGTTGGAGTCGGACCGCATGATTTCGGAAATAGCGTATGGGGTTGGGTATTCTAACGCTAGTCATTTTAACCGTATTTTTAAAAGCATGGAAGGTTGCACTCCAAAAGAATTCCGTGAGAAACATAAAAAAGACTGAGTCCATGTTTCGGCCTGCCCAACTGTTAGTAAAAAGCCAGATAAAAATCCTATATTGCCATACGGAACGTGCAAGTAGTCCGTTTTTTAAGGTAGAGAATAAATTGTTCTATGAACATAGTTAGATTTTTGTTTATTACGTGGGTAGGTATTGCATCCCTCCAGGCCCAGGTAATTGACCGCATCATCGCCAAGGTAGATAATTACATACTGTTGGAATCGGAGTTGGAGGCAGCCTATCAGCAATACCTGTCCTCCATGGAAGGACCACCACCTGAAGATTTAAAATGCAGAATTCTGGAAACATTACTGATTAATAAAGTATTGGTGGCTAAAGCCGAAATAGATTCTGTTGTAGTAGACAAAGCCCAGGTGGATGGAGAGTTGGATCGACGCATGCAGTATTTTATACGGCAGATTGGCTCTCAGGAAAAGCTGGAACAATACTACCAAAAAAGTGTAGAGGAATTGAAACAGGATTTACGTCCACAAGTCAAGGAACAACTATTGACAGAAAAGATGCAGTCCTTGATCACCGATAAAGTAAAAGTGAGTCCTGGAGACGTAAAAAAATTCTACAACGAATTGCCCAAAGATAGTTTGCCATTCTTTTCTACTGAATACGAAGTTGGCCAATTGGTGAAAAAGGCCATGGTTTCTAAGGACCAGAAGCAGGTAGCAAGGAAAAAGCTGATCGATATCCGCCAACGTATTTTGAACGGAGAAGATTTTTGTACTCTGGCCGAGCAGTTTTCAGAGGATTTTGGTTCTGCGAAAGAATGCGGAGACCTGGGATATTTCAATATGGGAGAATTGGTTCCACCCTACGAGGCAGCAGCACTCAAATTAAAAAAACCAGTGTACGATGCTTCAGGAAACATCGTTGAACAGCCGCAATTATCGGAAGTGATAGAAAGTCAATTTGGTTTTCATATTATTCAACTTCTCGACCGTAAGGGCAATTCGTACCGTTCGCGCCATATTTTGATCAAGGCGGTTTCTTCGACCAAGGATGTGGGGGTATCTGCCACATTTTTAGACAGCCTTCGCACTGAGATTTTAAAAGGCAGCATAGCCTTTGAAAAAGCGGCCAAAGAATATTCCGATGATAAAGAAACGAGTGGAAACGGAGGCTTTTTTATAGATCCTACTACAGGCGACAGCAGAATTTTGACTGAAAACCTCGAACCTGGAATATTTTTTACCGTTGATACCATGAAGGTGGGTTCGATTACCAGACCGA
Organism: Cytophagaceae bacterium; assembly: GCA_025454925.1. GTDB lineage: Bacteria > Bacteroidota > Bacteroidia > Cytophagales > Cytophagaceae > JALONM01. The sequence continues at coordinate 25,905 of JALONM010000010.1, read as the reverse complement.
TGCTCATGAAGTCGGAAGACGGTTCTGAGGCCATGCGCCTGATTTATTTTAAATCCATGACTCCACCGCATCAGGCCAACCTGAAGGATGATTATCAAAAGATTTATAAAGCCGCTTTGGAAGAAAAGAAAAACAATGCAGTGAACGAATGGTTTGATAAAACAAAAACGGAAGTGTTTATCGATATCATTTCAGATTATAGCGGGTGCAAGCTGCTTACGAATCAATAAAACTATGGAAACATACAAATCAGAAGTAGAAGCTGCGGATGCGCTTTTTGAAATAAATAAAAAGCTGAAGCAGGAAATTTCTAAAGTGATTGTTGGGCAGGAAGAAGTAGTGAGTTTATTACTTACTTCCATATTTAGCCAAGGACATTGTTTGCTAGTAGGTGTTCCTGGTCTTGCCAAAACCTTGCTTATTAATACTATCGCACAGGCCCTGGATTTGGAATTTAAGCGCATCCAGTTTACGCCTGATCTTATGCCTTCGGATATCCTGGGGTCGGAGACCCTTGATATGAATCGCAATTTCAAATTTATCAAAGGTCCTATTTTTGCCAATGTGATATTGGCGGATGAAATTAACCGTACGCCCCCCAAAACGCAGGCTGCTCTGCTGGAGGCCATGCAAGAGCAATCTGTTACGGTAGGTGGACAGCATTACCCCTTGGATAAACCTTTCTTTGTTTTGGCTACCCAAAACCCAATCGAGCAAGAAGGAACCTATCCATTGCCAGAAGCACAACTCGATCGTTTTATGTTCAATCTGAAGGTTGAATATCCTACTTTTCAGGAAGAATTAATGGTAGTGAAAGCAACTACGGCAGGTTTGAAAACTCAAGTAAGCCCTATTGTAAATGCGGAACAAATTCGCCGCTTTCAGCAGTTGGTGAGGCAAGTGCCGGTGGCTGACAACGTGATTGAATATGCAGTTAATTTGGTGCATAAAACCAGGCCAGTCTCCGATCGCCGTTCTGATTTAACCAAGACTTACATTGAATGGGGAGCCGGTCCACGGGCCTCACAATACCTGGTAGTAGGAGCGAAGTGTCATGCCTTGCTTCAGAATAAATATTCTCCCGATATTGAAGATGTCCGTGCTATAGCCTTACCGGTATTAAGACATAGAGTGGTTCGCAATTTTAAAGCGGAAGCCGAAGGCATTACAGTCGACGATTTGATTACCAAAATGCTTTAAGGGGCCTTGTCTTGGATCAATGATTGGGAAGATCAATGGTGACGATGGTAAATCTCTTTTCTTCGCTTTGTATGTTGAGATGTCCCTGTGCAGATTGAATAAGATGCTGACACAATAAAAGACCAATGCCAGATCCCTTTTCTTGCTGAGTGCCAGGACGACTGCTCAGCCGGTTCGTTCCAAATAAATTATTAAGTAAAGAAGGTGGAATGCCGATTCCGTTGTCTTCAACCCGTATCAGGATGCGCTGATTGATGATGGCGGCGTCCACCCTGACCTGTCCGCCTTCGTGGCAAAACTTTATAGAATTGCCCACCAAATTCCTTAATAAAATTTCCAGCATTTCCGGATCGCTTTTGATATAAAGCCGGGATGGAATTTGATTGAGTAATTTGATTTTTTTGGCTTCCGCCTTATCCTCCAATTGGGAAAATACTTTATTTACAAGGCTTGGCAAGATAAAACGTTCCGGATCTTTTTTGTCTATTTGACGGATGGACCAAGCCAGAATATTGTCTAACATCAGCGATGTGTTCTCTGCCGTTTGTTTGAACCTCTCCGAAAGAAACCGTATTTCATCTTTGGTTATTTTTTCATTGAGCATTAATTCTGCCATGGCAGAAATGTTATTCAAGGGGCTTTTAAGATCATGGGTCATGATTTTAAGCAAATGATCTTTCAGATGGTTAATTCGCTTAAGTTCTTCTTCGGAGGAGATTAGTTTTTGCTGATTGGATAAAAGTTCGAAATTCAACTTCTGCGCTTCTTCTTCGCCGGCTTCAGTTAAGAATAAAAAAACAAAGCTCATGACCAATAAACATACGATACAAATGGCATTCAACGTCATGTTGATGTACTCGTAGGAGGCTGGATCGTAGGAATAGTAAGGGTTATATGAGTTTCTGGTGAAATGGACAAGAGAAATGTTGATGATGGTAATGAAGATTGAAATATACAGGAAGCGCCTTTCTTTTTTTCCAAATATGAGCAATGGAACCAGTGCCGTAGTAATATAAAAAATGCGTAAGTCTACATTTTTACCTAAGATAACGGATGTGCAGATGCATTGAGAAAGCAATACACAATACAGAATTATTTTGGCAGTAAGGTAATTTCCTGTGATCGAAATCTGCCAGCAAGCCAAATACAAACAAGCTAAGAAAGCAAACGTAACATCAAGAGGGTAAATTTCCAGGTAAAAGAGTGTTATGGAAATAAATAGGGACAGAAAAAAACAAAGGGTAATGGTGATATTAGTCACGATTACCCTCTTGAGTTCAATGGAGTTTAAATCGGTAGATTTTACAAAGTAAAAATTTTTTATACTTTGAAACCATTTCATGCGTTCAGGAGCTTAGCCGATCTACCTTGCAGGCAAAGTTGCGCAGCGATTACAAGTATTTTTCTTTAATGATCTGAATCGTATCATTAATATCTTTAGCACCGACAGCTTCACCAATGGCCACGAATTCCCAGTTCTGGCTGGCATTGCGAACAATTTTAGCCATCACCATGGATACTTTGCCGGCAAATTCTTTTTCAGTAGAAAGATTAAATGTAGCAAATACGGATTCGATATTTTTGCGCGTTCCCTCTACGATACGAATTTTAGTGTATGGAATATCTCCAAAATCCTGTTGTTTATAGGAGTTGAGATAAAATACTATTTGTTCTATGTTCGGATTTAATTTGGTAAGGTTAACTTCAATCACTTCGTTGTCATTGTCATCGTCAGGTCCCAGGTCGCCGATTCTATCGTCGCCACTGTGGCGGATAGCGTTATCGGAAGAGCGAAGACGATTGAAGAAAACGGTTTCTACCGCATTTTTTTTCCCGTCAAACAACGTTACACTGGCGTCCAGGTCAACAGATACTTTGTTTTTCAGGATACCAAAAAGCGAGTTTTTTTGAATGGTTCCCCAATTAAGACCCAGGCAAATTTGCTCCAGCGGTTTCTCTTCTTTTACGAGCGAAATGCTGCTGCCCTTTTTTAGGTTGATACCAGAACGTTTTACGTTGTTTTCCATGAAATTAGTTTAGAGGTATTTGTTTAGAATTGCTTCGAGACCCAAAGCTGTTCCGGCTCCAGAAGCAAGAAAGCGCCATTCACTACTGATTTTCTGAAGACGACCAAATTCGACTTCGGTGTTGTTTACGAATTCGGTGCCTAAATTATAGCGTAAAATCTCACGTTCGGTTTGTACATCTAAAATGCGGATGTAGGCATTGGCCAACATTCCAAAATGATGTCTTTTTTTAGCTCCGTCGTGAATGGTACTTAGGAATAAAATTTCTGTTATTTCCGGATGCACCAGGTCGAGATTTGCCAGAACAATTTCATCGTCACCATCGCCTTTTCCTGTGCGATTATCGCCCATGTGCTGAATGGACCCGTCGGGAGAACGAAGATTGTTGTAGAAAATGAAGTACGGCTCGTCCAATAACTTACCTTTGCCACTCAGCATAAGCGCCGAAGCATCGATATCAATTGGATTCGACTGAAGGTCCCAGCCTAAGCCGATTAAGATTTTCTTTAAGCCTGGTTCTTCCTTGGTTAAGTTGAAAGAAGCCCCTTTTTTAAGATTAATAGCCATTGTTTATTAGTACAATAAAAATACAGAAGTAAATTTACAAGAAGCATTAAAAAGTCCAAAAAAAAGAAAAAAATAGATGCGCGTTCTCCTTTTCTCTTATGGATATCAAAAAGGGCCTACAGTGGTCCTGAAAGCCCTTTTTGAAAATATAGCGACAAATTGACTATGATTTTTTATTAAAGAAATCATCGATTTTCTTTTTTATCTGTTCATTGTCTTCCACTACCGGTAATTTATTCTCATTTCCTGAAGAAATGGCCTTATCTTCTACAATTGTAGCGTCGGTAGCATCTTTGAATTTATCGTTGAATAGTGATTTAGACTTCTGGTTGGCTTCGAGCTCATTTTTGATTTTATCTTGTTCCAGTTTAGCCTTGAGTTTATCCAGGTCAGAAGAAACTTTAGTTTCGGATTCCAACTTGTCAAATTCGCGCTCTACTTTGGTAGTCGAATCGACCAACTCGGTAAGAGCGGTAGCTTCGAAATCCATTTTGTTGATTTTATCTTCGTATTTCTGAAAATTTGAAAACGCAGAATTATCAATACCCCCCAATTGGGTGGCGATTTCTTTTTGAGCCTTGGCGTTTTGTGCCTTAGCCAATAAAATATTCTGTTTGGATTTGGCTTCGTCCAGTTTAAGATTCATGCGGTTGAGCTGATCCTTCAACGTTTCCACATTTTTTCTGGCAGAATCTGCCATAAGCGCATATTGCTCATATTGTTTTTCATCCAGTGATTTTTTTACGAGTGCTTGTTTGGCGAGCTCTTCGTTTCCGGATTTTAGTGCGTATTCGGCTTTGGCCATCCAAGCTTCTGCACTTAGTTTGTGTTGTTCACATTTATGCACCAATTCCTTTTCATTCGCAATAGCCTTGGAGAGTGCTTCAGTGGCTTTGCGCACAGAAAGGCTTAATTCTTCAATGGCTAATTTTACCATTTGCACGGGATCTTCTATTTGATCCAGAGCATCGTTCGCTTTTGCTTTAAAAATAGAATTGAGTCGCTGAAATAACTTCTTCCACATACCTTTTCGTATTTGCTGATATAACTATTTTAACGTATAAAGATCTACTACCGGTTTCGTCAGATTTCACTTAGTGCCTCTTTGAGCTCCCATGGGGTGACTGTCTATTCAATAAGAGAACAAAAAACCGTACTACTAAGTTAGGGAAATTTAAAGAATCACATGCTAGAAAGTTTAAAAATTAGCCTACTTTATCCTCATTCAGCCAGCATCAAAGCGGGCCTACAAGGATTTTAAGGTTGCAGCTCTGTCTCATTCCTTCTTTTCCCAATTCCTTTCCATATCCCGAATCTTTTATTCCTCCAAAAGGCCAATGCATATCGGAGCGCATTAAGTCATTAATATAAACATTGCCACAGTGCAGTTCAGAGGCTATCGTAAAGGCTTTCTGAATATCCTGGGTCCAAATACTGGCCCCCAATCCATATGGCGTTTCGTTGGCAAATCGGATCAGTTCTTCCTGAGATCGGTATGGAATTAATAAAAAGACAGGTCCGAAAAATTCCTCACTTCCGGTGCGCGAACCTTCTTTGGAAAGCACAATGGATCGCACGGAGCAGCAGGTTTCGATGTCGGGTGCACGAAGCAGTTGGCGGCTGTTTTGCTGAAGTTCTGTCTCTGCCTCCTGAACTTGTTTTTTTAATTGTTGTGCTAGATCCAACCGTGCCAGAGGTCCTAGTGTGGTGCCTGCATTCAAGGGATTACCGAATGCGAAATGCCGTGTGACATATTCCTCCAGTGCATTGGTAAATTGTTCCAGTTGAGATATTGGGATTAAAAATCGTTTGGCAGCAATGCAACTCTGTCCTGAATTTTGAAGCCGGGCCTCTGCGGCGGCCGCGATGCAGGTATGGAGGTCCATATCCTCCAAGACGATAAACGGATCACTTCCTCCTAATTCAAAAACACAGGGTATCAGTCGATTTCCGGCTTTCTCTGCAATCCATCTGCCCACCTGGGTACTGCCTGTTAAATAAACACCTTTAACGGCTGGTAATTGTAGCAGCGATGTGGCTCGGTCATTTTCAACGAATAGGCTGCGGAATACAGGAGTCGGGAACCCTGCTTCGTGGAACAGATTTTCCAATGCCAACGAACAGCCGGAAACATTTGGCGCATGCTTAAGTAAAATACTATTGCCAGCCATCAAGGCTGGCAAGGCACAGCGCATTACTTGCCAGAATGGAAAATTCCAGGGCATTAACAGAAGTAAAACCCCCTTAGGTTCCCAATGTCTGTAAATTCTTTTTTGTTGAATCAACTCGGTGGGTTCATTCAGCCAAGAGGTGCCAAGTTGAGCCAGCAAGGCAGCGCTGTGCGCACACTTGGTGATTTCGGCCATGGATTGAGCGATAGGTTTGCCCATTTCCTGGCTGATGAGGTTGGCAAGGGATTCCTGACGTAAGACTAAAACTTCCGAGAGCCGCTGCATGCATTGCATTCTGAATGCTTCAGAACTGCGCTTCCAATCTGCTGCTGCGCTTTCACATTGAGCACTGATGGTAAGTATTTCGGAATTTTCATGAGCCTTATATTCGCCGATGGGCTCCTGGGTATAAGGATTAATGGAATAAAGCATGTATAAAAAAATTTCAAGTCTGAAGGAGCCTTTGGCTTGCCGCAAATGGTTCACTTCTTCATTGGCTTAATGGGCAAACGCATACGTTACTGAATATCCCAACGCTTGTTGGTAATAAAAAAGGGTGGTTTTACAACCACCCTTTCCCGTATTACATTTGGGTTTCTTTCTTTTTAACAGCGAGCTTCAATAATTCATTCTCTCCAAGGTCGGCTAGAATGATATCACCTACAGCCAGTTCTCCTTTCAGGATTTCTTCTGCCACCGGATCTTCGAGGTATTTCTGAATGGCCCTGTGCAGAGGACGTGCCCCATACGATGGATCGTATCCTTTCTCCGCCAGAAAGTCTTTGGCTTTCTCAGTAAGTTCGACCGTATAACCTAGCGTTTCAATACGTTTGAATACATTCTTCAAGGTAATGTCGATAATGCGATGAATATCGGCACGCTCCAGGGAATTAAAGACGATTACATCATCCAAACGATTGAGGAACTCAGGAGAAAACGCTTTGCGAAGAGCGTTCTGTATAGTACCTTTCATGATTTCGTCCACATTTTCTCTGCGCGATTGGGTAGAGAAACCGATGCCGGTTCCAAAATCCTTGAGGTCGCGAGCTCCGATGTTGGATGTCATGATAATGATGGTATTTCTAAAGTCAACACGACGTCCTAGTCCATCTGTCAGAATTCCATCATCCAATACTTGAAGAAGGATGTTGAATACATCTGGATGTGCTTTTTCAATTTCATCGAGTAGTACTACCGAATAAGGCTTACGACGGATCTTTTCCGTTAACTGTCCACCTTCTTCATAGCCCACATAGCCTGGAGGTGCTCCTACAAGTCTGGATACAGAGAATTTCTCCATATATTCACTCATGTCGATGCGAACCAGGGAATCTTCTTTGTCGAAGAGGTAAGTAGCCAATGCTTTTGCCAACTCCGTTTTCCCAACGCCAGTTGGGCCCAGGAAGATAAAAGAACCAATTGGTTTTTTAGGATCTTTCAACCCAACCCGGGTACGTTGTATCGCTTTTACCAGCTTTTCAATAGCTGGATCCTGACCGATAACGCGAGCCTTGAGTTCATTGGCCATCGAAAGCAATTTATTACTTTCAGTTTGGGCAACACGGCTAACCGGTATCCCCGTCATCATGGCAATTACTTCCGCGACATTTTCTTCGTGCACATCGTAGCGCTTCTTCTTGGTTTCTTCTTCCCAACGTAGTTTAGCGTTATCGAGTTGTTCGATTAGTTTTTTCTCTTTATCACGAAGGGCCGCAGCTTCTTCATACTTCTGGCTTTTAACAACACGGTTTTTCTCTTTTTTCACCGCTTCGATTTGCTCCTCCAGTTTCACAATTTCCTGTGGTACATGAATGTTGTTCAAGTGTACCCTTGCACCGGCTTCGTCCAACACATCGATGGCTTTATCCGGCAAGAAACGGTCGGAAATATAACGGTCTGAGAGCTTCACGCAGGCTTCTATAGCTTCTTCAGAGAAGTTTACGTGATGATGCTCTTCGTATTTTTCTTTGATGTTATGTAAGATCTCAACGGTCTCTTCAGGAGTAGTAGCATCCACCATTACGATCTGAAAGCGGCGCGCCAAGGCTCCGTCTTTTTCAATATACTGGCGGTATTCGTCGAGTGTAGTGGCCCCAATGCATTGGATGTCTCCACGGGCAAGAGCCGGTTTAAACATATTGGAAGCATCCAGCGATCCGGAAGCTCCACCTGCACCCACTATGGTATGGATTTCGTCGATGAACAGAATCACCTCGGGAGATTTTTCAAGTTCGTTCATGACAGCCTTCATACGTTCTTCAAACTGGCCGCGGTATTTAGTACCGGCCACCAGGGAAGCAAGATCGAGTGTTACTACGCGTTTTCCGAAGAGTACCCGCGATACTTTTTTCTGAACAATGCGAAGGGCAAGGCCTTCTGCAATAGCTGTTTTACCTACCCCCGGTTCACCGATCAGGATAGGGTTGTTTTTCTTTCTTCGACTAAGAATTTGGGCTACACGCTCGATTTCTTTTTCACGACCTACGATAGGGTCTAACTTTCCATCTTCAGCGTGTTTGGTCAGATCGCGGCCGAAATTATCGAGCACTGGTGTGCGTGACTTTTCTGTAGTGCCTTTGGCGGAATCCCTACCGGTATTTCCACCTCCGGTGTTGCCGAACAAACGACCATTGTCGTCGTCGTCACCTTCTTCGGCAGCATTTTTAGGGGTTTGTGATTGATATTCCAGCATTTCTTTAACTACGTCGTAGGTTACGTTATATTTTTCAAGAATCTGAGTAGCCAGGTTGTCCTCATCTCTAAGGATAGCGAGTAACAAGTGCTCAGTTTCTACGACTTCACTTTTAAAAACTTTCGTCTCCAGCTGCGTAATCCGGAGTATTTTCTCGGATTGACGAGTGAGTGGGATGTTCGTAAGGTTTTTAATATTGCCGGAAGACGTACCTTTGGTGGTACGTTCAATAGTGGCCCTAAGCTCATCGAGGGGTACACCAATTTTTTTCAACAGCGATACGGCAGTACCTTCCCCTTCTCGTATCAACCCTAACAAAAGGTGTTCAGAGCCAATGTAGTCATGGCCTAAACGAAGCGCCTCTTCCTTACTCAAGGAGATCACCTCTTTCACACGGTCAGAAAATCTAGCTTCCATCTTTTCAGGGTTTTCTCTATATACGTAAATGTATTGTTTTTAATTCAAAATGCGCAAAAGATTTTATTCTCGTTTTACCATACTTGCTTTGCGCAACATGGTTCCGGATTGCAGACCTTGGCAAAAAAGTAGGTCCAGGATGGAAAGGTTGGGAACGAAATCCACACCAAACACCTGGGTATACTGATAATCAGGAATAAGGTTATCCTTCTTCGGATGTATTTGTGATCTTTTATCAATTAATCCTTCCTGATCGGTATTCATAACCTTAAATTCCGTGCTAAATTCCGTTTTCTGCTTGAATTTTAATAATTCAAGACAAAATGTCAGTAAATCCAGGTTCAAGTCCAACAAAAACGTGTGTTTTTTGTCATATACAGATTGGAGGGGTTCGAAGAAATAATCGAAATATGGAGCCTTCCCATAAGCAGACGCTAAGGTGCGTAAATGAATGTTGCGCCATGGCTGTTCCTCATCAATCCTGATGTCCCGTATTGGGTAATGTTTGTTACCATGTACCACCGGAACCGTTAACACTTCTATTTTATTTGCTCCTTTAATATAACATCTGTTCCGGTAGGACTGTTTTTGGTAGGTCTCAAAACTTTCTAGAATTATTTTTTCACAGGATGCGATTTCGCAAAAATAGATTTGAGGAGGTAAATATTGAAGTTCTATTAATAAATCCACGTACCTTTGAAGTTTAAAACAATATTAAAACATTGTCGGGAGGAATAAATAACCTTGGTAGTACTTTTTAAAATTTTTTCCAGAATACCCTGGTGGTGTATTTACGGGTTTTCTGATTTCCTTTATCTGTTACTTTTTCATGTAGTCAAATACCGCAAGCGTGTAGTACTAGAAAACTTGCGTAAATCATTCCCTGAAAAATCGGAAAAGGAATTGCTTTTGATTGCCAAGGGCTTTTACAAGAATTTATCAGATATCGGTGTCGAAATTTTAAAAATACCCTCTTTAACTAAAGAAGAAATTCAAAAACGGGTGGTGTTTAAAAACCTGGATCTTTATCTTGGTATTATGCAAGGCGGAGAGTCGGTGTTGGTCCTTACAGGGCATCAATGCAATTGGGAATGGCTGCTTCTGGGGGCTTCCACCACGCATGAGTTTCCAATTGATGCGGTTTACAAACCCTTGCATTCGCCCAGTATGGACGCCTGGTTTATTCAGCTGAGAAGTAAATTCGGTGCCAGTCCTCTCGCCATGAAGGATGTATTCCGTTCAGTTATTCGCAACAAAGGGCAAGTACGATGCATGGCCATGGTCGCAGACCAAACGCCTCCGCATGGGGAGATACAATTGTTCCTTCCGTTTTTAAATCAAAACACCGCTTTCTTTGTTGGGGCCGACAAAATCGTACGCCATACGCAAATACCGGTGCTTATTGCCTATATGCACCGCCTGGGGAGAGGTAAATATGAAGTAGAGTTTGAATTGCTGAAACGCCCTCCATTTGAACAAGAAAACGAGCTTATCACGTTGTATGCTAATGCGCTGGAGAAAGACCTGAAAAAATATCCCTCCGACTGGTTGTGGTCGCATAAGCGCTGGAAATTTTCAGAATACAAATTCGACCGCTTTAAAAATAAAAATCAAAATTAACGATCGTCGTATGCCTGCCGAAATCATTGAATTGCATCCACAGAATCCGCAAGAGAACAGGCTAAAGCGTGTTGTCGAATGTTTGCGTGATGGAGGCATAATAATATACCCAACCGACACGGTGTATGGCATGGGGTGCCAGTTGCACGATGCCCGGGCCATTGAACGACTGTGTAAAATTCAGCAGGTTAATGCGCGAAAGTTAAACTTGTCATTTATTTGTCAAGACCTCAGTCAGGTTTCGGATTATGTAAAACAATTGCCGAGCCCAATCTTCAAGTTAATGAAGAAAACGTTGCCTGGTCCTTATACCTTCCTGTTGGAAGCGAGTAATAAGGTGCCTAAAATATTGGATGTGCGCAAGCATACAGTCGGTATTCGAATTCCCAACCATCCGATACCCATGCAATTGGTCGATCGTTTGGAGGCTCCATTAATCAGTTCTTCCCTTAAGACAGAAGACCCGGTTTTTCCGTATTTTGTGGAACCTGAAGAAATGATGGACCGCTATAAACACCTGGTGGATATAATTATAGATGGGGGGCCGGGAGGAATATTGCCTTCCACTGTGCTGGATTGTCTATCGGGTATGCCTGAAGTTCAGAGAGAAGGACTAGGCAGCATTGATGTTTTGTAGAGTAATTTGTTTTTTCTATTTTCAGCACTTATACCCTAAAATTTTTAGAAATACTGTTGGTACATGGATTCAAAAAAGTATCGCCTGCGTGTCATTGTGGTTGTTGCAGGATTGTTGTTTGTTAGTTTTTCGTATTATGCCTATCAAATTTTTTACACTGCCAATATTCAGGTAAACAAAGAAGATAGCCATCTATACATCTATCCGGGCGCTACGTTCGAAGTAGTGCTGGATTCCTTGCGGCAGAAGGAAGCCCTGAGTGATGTAGTTTCTTTTGCATTTCTTTCAAAGTTACTTGGCTATCGGGATGAGGTAAAGCCGGGGCGTTATTTACTCCGCAAAAATTCTTCCAATCTGGACTTGTTGAAGCGCCTCAAAAGGGGAGGAGAGGATCCGGTTAATCTTACGTTTAACAACATTCGCACCTTGCCCGAATTTGCAGGTAAAATTTCCGCAAGAATGATGTTTGATTCGAATGAATTCATATCCGCCATTACCAATAAAGCACGCCTGGATAAGCTCGGGTATTCGGAGCAAACCATAATGGCCATGTTTATTCCGAACACTTATCAATTATATTGGACAACAAGTCCGACGGACTTTATAGATCGAATGAAAAATGAGAACGAAAGATTCTGGAATGCCGAGCGGAAAAGTAAAGCGACAAAAATTGGTTTAACTCCTGTACAGGTAATGACCATGGCTTCCATTGTGGAAGCCGAAACCAACCAGGATAAGGAGCGTGCTACGATTGCCGGGGTGTATATGAACCGCTACAATACAGGGATGAAATTACAGGCAGATCCGACTGTAAAATTTGCGGTTGGTGATTTTTCACTCAAACGGATTAACAATACACATACCTCGCTGGAGTCTCCGTACAATACCTATAAAAATGTTGGCTTGCCTCCAGGCCCTATCAACCTGCCTTCCATTACATCCATAGATGCTGTGCTGAATTATGAGCGTCATAAATATTTTTATTTCTGCGCCAGCCCCGAGGCAATAGGTTTTCATGATTTTGCAGAGACATTTAACGATCATGTAAAAAATGCTCAGAAATATCGTGATTATCTCGATAAGTTGAATATTCATTAAGTGGGAACAAGTATTCGATTATAATTGCTTGAAAGGGAGATGCCTCGATGATTGAGAAAAGTATCCAGATACGTGTTCGATATGCAGAAACCGATCAAATGGGTTATGTATATTATGGAAATTATGCTACCTACTTTGAAGTAGCTCGCGTGGAAACCTTTAGAGAAATAGGCTTTAGTTATAAAGAAATGGAAGCTGCAGGCATTATGATGCCGGTTTTGGAATACAAAACTAAATTTATTAAGCCTGCCAAATACGACGATGCTTTGACCATAAAGGTGATGGTGAAAAATCAACCTTCGGTGCGAATATTGTTTGAATACGAAGTGCACAATGAACATGGGGAATTGCTAACAGTGGCTGAAACTACCTTAGTATTTATTAATGCTAAAACAGGCAGGCCCATGGTACCGGAGGCATACTTTAAATCCCGAATGGATCGTTTTTTTGAAATAGACAAAAACAATTAAAACGCATGGTGAAACGCTGGATTCTAAGATCGTATCCGTATCAGAAAGTAATCAATTTTCTGAAAGGAGTTCATTTCTCCAGCAAGCGCGTTAATCTTTACATTTTTTTGGTGATTCTCGGAAGGGAAATGAAAAGTGATAGTCTGGTGGAGCGGGCAAAGTCGATGGCATTCAGCTTTTTGTTGTCTATGTTTCCCAGCATCATATGTATATTTACACTCATTCCTTACATCCCAATTCCCAACCTGGATGAATTGATAATGGAACAATTGAATGGGGTATTGCCAGATTCTATTTTTAACATGATCAGTGATACCATTAAAGAGATTGTAAGTATTCCTCGGGGTGGATTACTTTCCTTTGGCTTTATTATGGCCATATATTCCGCAACAAATGGTGTAATGGCTATGAAAGAAGCCTTTCAGCAATGTTACAGTACCAGCGACCGCAGGTCTTTTATTAAGAAAATTGCCATGAGCATATTTTTACTTGTTTTGCTGGCTATTGTTATTCTGGCTTTCCTGGCGTTGATTTTGTTTATTGAACTTTATATCCACCAATTGCCTCTCAATGAACAAGTACACACACAAGGACTGGTGGTGCTCAAGTATATACTCGTCGTTTTGCTCATTTATGTAGTGATTTCCATCATTTATTACATAACCCCTGCGGTAAAGCAGCGCTGGAGTTTTTTCAACCATGGCTCTTTAGTGGCTACCTTGCTTATAGGCGGATTTACTTTTCTTTTCTCCTATTACGTCGATAATTTCAATTCATACAACAAAGTATATGGGTCCATTGGGGCCTTAATTGGGTTAATGCTATGGTTTTATGCTACTTCACTTATGCTTTTACTAGGCTTTGAGATCAATGCCTGCATGGACTTAGCACACAAAGAATATTACCGGAAAAAGCTACTCTCTTGATTAATTTCTTGCCATTCAGTAACTTACTGGAAAAACCCTAAGGTTCTAATTCACGTTTAATAAAGGTACGGTATACGATAATGAAACGGATATTTTTTTTATTGCTGATCATCTCCTGCCTTGACGGATGGGCACAGGTCATTTTAAACTACAAAGTGAAAATGGCCAACAACTACTACGACAAATATTTGTACGGAGAGGCCATTACGTTATATGAAGAAATTTTGCATGCAGAACCCGATAACGTCGAAGCCAAAAAACGGTTGGCAAATTGTTACCGACTTACCAACGATACTCGAAATGCAGAACGGGTGCTATCGCAATTGGTGGTTGAGGATAGTGTTGGCTTGTTGAACAAACTTTACTACGCGCAAGTCCTGTCTGAAAACGGAAAATACGAGGAAGCTCGCAAATGGTATAAAAAATACGACAACGCTATTGCCATTGATGGACGAGGAAAACGATTTCTGAATGCCTATTCGAACGTAAAACAATTCTATAAAGACTCATCCAACTGGATGGTTGAATATTTAAATATCAACTCCAAACAATCCGATTTTAGTCCAACGTATTATAAAAAGGGCATCGTTTTTTGTTCTGCAAGAAATTACGGTGGCGCTGTTAAGCACGTGTTTGGCTGGGATCAGTCTGCGTTTCTGAATTTATATTATGTAGAAGATACCAACTCCCTTCGTGGAAAGCCATATAAATCAGATTATAGAGCCGACCAAGTGAAAATGTTTTATGATTCTACTGGAAAAGTAGTGGGGCACTCCGACGATTCCAGAAATTCCGGAAACGACTCACATACCTTGGGATATTACGGAAGTACTTTTTTAACTGATGAAGATAAATGGATTCAGTCTTATGCGCATTTGGTAAAGCCATTTAACAAAACCATCAATTCAAAATTTCACGAAGGCCCTTCCAGTTTTTCTTCTCACAACGATTCCATTGTGCTTACCCGGAATGGAAATACTACCAGTAAAGATGGTGTTGCTAAGCTTAAAATTTATAGTGCCAAGGAAATTAATGGTAAATGGGAAAAGCCCAAACCAATCAAGTTCTCAAAATTTCAATACTTTGTAAAGTTTACTTCGCTCAATACGTCCAATAAAAAAGGAGCTGAGCAAGATACTGCCTACCTGAAAGAAATCGAATTGGATGATAATCAGTTTTCAGTTTCGCACCCATGTTTGAATAAAGATAATACGAAATTATTTTTTGCTTCTGACGCTCCTATTGGATTTGGAGGAACAGACCTTTATGTGTGTGATTTAGTGGACGGAAAATGGTCGGCTCCTATCAATTGTGGTAAAAACATAAATACAGAAGGAAATGAAATGTTTCCATTTGTGGACGATAATGGAAATCTTTATTTCTCTTCCGATGGTTGGGGCGGTTTGGGTGGATTGGACATCTATTTTTCTACCACGGAAACCAATATTTTCGGAACTAAGGATAATATCTTTTCCAGACCAAGAAACCTTGGATTTCCAATCAATTCCAAAAAGGATGATTTCGGAATTATAGCCAATCCTCAATTTACCAGCGGTTATTTCAGTTCCAACCGCCGCACAGGCACCAACGACGATGATATTTTCCGCTTTTCTTTTGTAGGCGCCACTACCATTTCCATTGATGGAATGACTGTTCGCAAAAGCAGCGGGCAGTTGATGGATGGAGTGAAGGTAACCGTGTTAAATGGTAATAGCCCTGTAGACAGTGCAACTACTCCTTCCTATGGCAAATTCACTTTTAAGAATTTATCGCCAGGCAAAGATTATTCGTTACTCGTAGAAAAAGATGGTTTTCATACCCAACGGCTGGATTTAAAAACTGCAGATGTAAAACGTGGCGATACTTCTTTTGTTAAAATCGCTATGGAGCCTAAAGAAATCTTCTTGTATGCCAAAGGCAAGGTATATGGCGAGGACGATAAATTACCCATTCCAAATGTTCGGGTAAATGTGTACAACAATTGCACCGGACAAACCCAGGATATTTTTACCGATGGGGAAGGGAAATATAAAATCAGGTTGCAGGAAAACTGCTGCTATGCCATTACGACCATCAAAGAAAATTGCGGTATGAATTCCACCGTCATATCCACCTATGGATATGAAGATTCTAAAGAAATAGAAACAAATTTCCCATTGTTGTGTAAAGGTGATATTGTTAAAATCGACAACATTTACTACGACATGGGTAAGTCCGACATACGTCCGGAGGCGGCTTCTGAATTGGATAAGCTATTGGATCTTCTTAATAAATATCCGGACATGCGCATCGAAGTGCGTTCTCATACCGACAGTCGAGGTGATGCTGGTAAAAATTTAAAGCTTTCCGATGATCGTGCAAAATCTGTTGACGCCTATTTGTCAAGCAAAGGCATTCAAGCCGACCGGGTGTTGGGTAAAGGCTATGGAGAATCCAAGCTATTAAATAAATGTTCCGATGGCGCCACTTGTTCCGACGAGGAACACGCGGTAAACCGTAGAACTGAATTTTTCATTCTTACCATGGGTAAACCTGCCAATCAACAAAAGTTCGATCCGGCGGTGGCTGCCATGAATTGTCATAAATATTCCGAAACCCCTATAAATAACGATGCGAAAAGCAATGTGCAAACCCGTGCAGAAACCGTAAAGTCTACCTTAGATAATTTTAACAATGTTAAGTCGGATGAAATAAAAACCAATCCGGATGTACTGGACAAGAAACCTGTTACTCCTCCGGTGACTACACCAAAAGTAGAGACCAAGCCGGTAGAGGTAAAGAAGGAAGAACCCGTATCGCCTCCGGTGGTGGTGAAGAAAGAAGAGAAACCCGTTACTCCTCCGGTAACTACACCAAAAGTAGAGACCAAGCCGGTAGAGGTGAAGAAGGAAGAACCTGTAACACCTCCGGTGGTGGTGAAGAAAGAAGAGAAACCCGTAACCCCTCCGGTAACTACGCCAAAAGTGGAGACCAAGCCGGTGGAGGTGAAGAAGGAAGAAAAGCCAGTAAGTCCGCCTGTAGTGAAGAAAGAAGAAAAACCTGTTACGCCTCCTGTAACTACGCCAAAAGTAGAAACCAAGCCGGTGGAAGTGAAGAAGGAAGAACCTGTAACGCCTCCGGTGGTAGTGAAGAAAGAAGAGAAACCTGTTACACCTCCGGTAACTACACCTAAAGTAGAAACCAAGCCAGTAGAGGTGAAGAAGGAAGAGTCTTCAGATGATCCTTTCGCCGATATCCTTACTCGTACTGAGGATAAGTCCTTGTGTGCCATTAAAGGCGTGGTTCTGAAAAATGGATCCCCTGAAATTCTAAACGGAGTGAAACTAACCATTCGCACGAAAGACGGCAAACAAATTGGTACCACTACTTCCGTGCTAAATGGTACATTCACCTTTACCAAGTTGGCCTCACTCACCGACTACGAGATCATTGCAGAGAAGCAAGGTTATTTCATGCAAAAAATAAACGTCAATTCAGCTGTGTTGCAGCCCGGACAGACAGGAAATATTAAAATTCAACTGGACGCAGATGCCAATGCGGTGGCTTCTAGCAATGAGGTGTTAATTGTTTTAAAAGGAAAAGTGTTGGATTCGAAAACCAAGGGTACATTATCTCAGGCCACGATAAAAATTACCAATAACATTGACAAAACCTCGCAAGAAATTAAAACGGATGCGAATGGAGAGTATTCTGTGAATCTTAAAAAACAGGCACATTATACCATCAAAGCCAGTCATAGTGGTTGTGCTTCAGAATCCATCAATAAAAGCACGATTGGCGTGCAGACATCACAAACGATGGAATTGGATGTGACTGTTGTATGTCCTTGATTTTTATTTAGTTAATTTATAAACGGCTTTCTGAGCCAGAGTGAAAGACGACCAGAAGGTCTTTTGCTCTGGTTCTTGTTTTTTGTTCCTGCTGTGCTAAAAAATACCTGCTCTTTCTCCGATTTCTTATTATCTTTGTAATGTTAACGTCTAAGAACATGGCAACTATACAATTATTAATCATGGGCTTGGGTATTCAGGAACTGCTGGTTATCCTAGTTATTTTCATCTTCTTGTTCGGCGCAAAAAAAATTCCGGAACTTGCACGTGGCTTGGGAAGAGGTATCCGCGAATTCAAAGATGCCAGCAACGAGATTAAGTCAGAAATTTCAAAAGGAATGGAAGAAAAGAACAACACTCCATCCAAGTCATAATCATTAAATCATCATGTATCCGGAGCACCTAAAGCGGTTCTCCGGATTATTTTTTTAGAATACCCATGAAACGCTATCAGTCCCTTTCCGAAGTTAAGAGTGATTTATCAGCTGGAAAAATTTCCTGTGAAAGCCTAACCAACTATTATCTCGAAAATATAGAGAAGAAGAAGCATTTGAATGTATACCATGAAGTATATACTGAAGAAGCATTGCAAAAGGCAAAGGAAGTAGATGCTAAATTAAAACAAGGTAAAGCCGGACGATTAGCGGGAATGGTGATTGGTATAAAAGATGTTCTATGCCACAAAGGACATGGCTTGCAGGCGTCCAGTAAAATATTGGATGGCTTTGTGAGTCAATTTACCGCTTCGGCTGTTCAGCGTCTCATGGATGAAGATGCCATCATTATAGGCCGTCAGAATTGCGATGAATTCGCAATGGGATCCTCCAACGAAAATTCTGCATTTGGTCCGGTATTGAATGATATTGACAATACGAGAGTTCCAGGTGGTTCTTCCGGAGGATCAGCGGTAGCGGTGCAAGCCGATACCTGTTTGGCATCCTTAGGTTCTGATACTGGAGGCTCCGTACGTCAGCCGGCTTCTTTCTGCGGAACCATCGGCTTAAAGCCCACCTATTCCAGAATTTCAAGGTATGGATTGGTCGCTTATGCTTCTTCTTTTGATACCATTGGAATTTTTGCACGAAGCATAGAAGATACAGCCTTATTGCTGGAGATCATGTCAGGCGCCGATGAGTACGATAGCACCGTTTCAACGTTGCCTGTTCCTGCGTTCAGCAAACTTCCGGAGTTGAATAAAAAACTTTCTATTTGTTACTTGGAAGAAGGAATAAGTTCGGAGGGAGTGAACGAGGAAGTGCGCGAGAAAACACGCGCCACCATTGACTGGTTGAGAGCGCAGGGGCATGACGTAAAACCGGTTACATTTTCGTATCTCGATTATATTCTACCAACCTACTACATCCTTACCACGGCTGAGGCCAGCTCCAACTTGTCTCGCTTCGACGGCGTGAAGTATGGTTACCGAAGTCCTAATGCCCATTCACTGGAAACGCTTTATAAACGAACGCGTTCAGAAGGTTTTGGTATTGAGGTTCAGAAAAGAATTATGCTAGGCACTTTTGTGTTGAGTGCCAGTTATTACGATGCGTATTACACCAAAGCACAAAAGGTAAGACGCCTGATCAAAGAAGAAACCGATCGCATTCTTTCGGAATATGATTTTATTTTACTCCCTACTGCCACTACTACCGCGTTTAAGCTAGGGCAGCATGCTGGCGATGAATTGTCAATGTACCTGGCCGATTTGTTTACCGTTCAGGCAAACCTGGTAGGAATTCCAGCCATGTCAATTCCCAATGGCACTGATAAGCAAGGCTTGCCCATTGGATTGCAGATCATGACGAAATCATTTGGAGAGGCAGCGATGCTTTCCTTTGCCGATTATTTATTGCGCCAACAATAAGCTACTTTTTGGTTTAGGTTCGAAGTCGTTTTCGCACGATGCCTTCAATGCTTTCTTCTTTATCGTGCACATATATGGAGGCATGAAAATCGTTGAGGTACTCGAGCGTTTCCAGCAATTGTTTTACGGCCGAATCATGGAGTCGAGCAGTAAGCAAAGAGGCAAGATCCTGAATGTTGCTAAATGCCTGCAGTAAGGTCTTACGTCCTTTACCGGTAAGCAGAATCAATTTGGTACGTTTATCTTCTTTGCTTTGTACCTGGCGGATGTATTTCATTTTTTCCATCCTTTTTAAAATCTCCACTCCCGTGGTCAATTCCACCACATTGATTGCAATAAGGTCCGATTTACGGGCTTGTTCCATAAACGCCGCAGAGGCCAGGAACTGAAATTCATCAGGCGTCAGCGCCAGGTCTTCACCCAAAGCCTTTTTCATATACATACGACTAAACTTATTCAGTCGCCCTACCAGAATGGCTATTTGAACATTGGGAGGTTGATGCTGGTGCATGTGTTTGAGTTGATGCAACACCAGGGAATCATTGGTTTCTTTGTTGGCTTTAGGTAAAACCCGTTTCCCCTTTTTTCCCGATTCCTGATGTTGGGTGTGAGCCAGCCATTTTCCGAAAGCAGAAAAATCGCTATCGGAATGTTCCTCTTCAAATTGGCCATACAGGCGAAGCAAGTCCGCTATTTTTTCGTAGTTCACCATGATTTTATTACTACAAAAATGTATAAAAAATATTTTATTTACTACGAAAATGTACTAATTTAGATTCCAGAAAGAAATTCTGCTTTTGGAATAGCTTTCTTTGGAAGGCTCTTATTACTAAAGGAAAAAGATCGATGCAGTCGTCTACAAAAGTTATTGCCCAACTGATAGGAGCGAACAAGCGCTATAAAAGCGGAGATACAGAAATTACCGCTCTTCAAGCCACTACCTTAGATTTCCGTAGTAATGAATTGGCGCTTATTATAGGTCCTTCTGGTTCCGGTAAAACAACACTGCTTAGCTTATTAGGCTGTGTTATATATCCTACAGAAGGAGAAGTACTGGTAGGGGGAAATAAAGTGCGAGAGATGTCTGAAACGCAATTATCCAATCTCCGCTTAAATTATATCGGATTTGTCTTTCAAAATTTCAATCTCGTGGCACCGTTAACCGCACTTGAAAATGTTATGTTTCCACTGACCCTGCAAGGCGTATCCGGGCAGGAGGCTAAGGCAAGGGCTTTGCAGGCGCTAGAAGGTGTTGGGATGGCCGATCGAAAGAATTTTAAGCCGAAACAACTCTCCGGCGGTCAACAGCAACGCGTGGCGATCGCCAGGGCTCTGGTAACAAAACCACAACTGTTGTTGTGCGATGAGCCAACAGCTTCACTGGATGCAGTCTCCATGGTGTCAGTGCTGCAGGAATTACATCGCTTGTCAAAAGAAGGAATTGCCGTGGCCATAGTTACCCACGATCCGCGCCTGAAAGAATATGCCGACCGTACCATTTATGTGGAAAGCGGACGAGTAACCGATAATGCTGAATTTTCAATACATTAAATATGAAACCATCTATTTTCGTAGTCATTGGATTTTTGTTTTTCTTTTCTTGTGAATCGAAAAAAGAAATCAGCACCATAGATTCTATCGTTCCTCTCATCGAGCCTACTCTTATTATGGGTATTGGGCGTGTGGAGCCTGAGCAAAAGATCATAAAGCTTTCCTCAGAAGTAAACGGTATAGTATACAAAGTGAACTGCCAAGCGGGAGACCGTGTAAAAAAGGGGGATGTTTTGCTGGAACTTACGCACTCGGTGGAAGATGCGCAAGTACAAGTGAGCAGGGCTCAGTTTAATACACGTCAGGCAGATTTGAACACCCTGAAGGCTTCGGTGGAAGCCGCAACCATAAAAATGGAAAATGCTAAGCTGCGGTTCGCAAGAACCAAAAATCTGGCAGAACAAGGGGCTGAAAATAAACAACAACTTGAAAACGTTCAAACCGAATACGCCTCTGCGCAAAAGGAAGTGGAACGCTTACAGGCTTCCCTTCAAACAGCTCAAATGCAATTGCAGGAACTTCAATCTCAGATTTTATTAAATCAATTTCAAACCTCCAGGAAAATCATACGAGCGCCTCAGGATGGAATGGTATTGAGTATGGATCTTTCTCCAGGGGCTGCAGTGCAAGCCATGTCAAGTGTAGCCGAATTTGCTCCAGCCGGTTATACAAGTGTATTGGCTGAAATTGATGAATTATTTGCCGATCAGATTACAACCGGAATGAAAGCATCCATTCGCAAACAAGGCCAATTGGATACGGTGGCCTCAGGGCAAATTATTTTTACTTCTCCATTTCTTAAAAAGAAATCTTTGTTTTCAGAAGGTGGAGATCTGGAAGATAGGAGAGTAAGAGAAATCCGCATCCGATTGGACTCTACCGGATTGTTATTTGGATCACGGGTGGAGTGCATCATTCAAAATAATCCTTAGCGGGATGAAATATTGCGGTCGTATTCCAATAAATAATAACCATCATGATTAAAACAGCGATACGGTTTATGCTGTATGATAAACTCAAAACCATGGGAGCATTGTTTGGAGTAATCATCGCCACATTTTTGATTGGTCAGCAATCGGGGATTTTTATTTTCCTCACCAATGCGATGTCTTCTCTTTCCGATAATACGCGCACGGATTTGTGGGTAGTAGATCCGGTGGTAAACAACGTGAATGCCCTGGGACAAATTGATGCTCGAATCGGTCCAGAATTGGAATCGATGGATGGAGTTTTGAAAGCGTATCCTTATTTGATTGCTGGGGGAACTGCAAAATTTCAAAATGGTAAAACGTACGGGGTGCAATTGATCGGTTCGCAAGCACCATCTTTTGTGGGTGGTCCCTGGAAAATAAACCAGGGAAGTACACCGCAATTGCTTCAGGAAGGTGCCGTGAGTTATGATTTTTTCGATACCAAAAATTTAGGGAATGCTCAACTCGGAGATTATTTTGAGATAGGAGGACGGAAGGTAAAACTGGTATTGCAAACCAAGGGTGCCAGAGGTTTTGGCGCGGTGTATTTATTTACAACGCTCGAGCGAGCCCGTATGCTGAGTCGCATCCCTTCTACCAAAGTAAGTGCTTTTCTCATCAAAGTAAAAAATAAGCAAGAGCTTGAACAGGTAAAAGCACGCATCAACAAAAGCATTCCGGGAGTAAAAGCGTATACCCCCCAGGAGTTATCATCAATGACTGTAAAAACAGTATTGGGAAGCAGTGGAATTGCCATTTCCACCGGTACCTTGGTTTTGTTTGCCATCATCTCCGGATTAATCATCGTAGGCCTCACTTTATTTTCTTCTGCCGTAGACCGTATTCGAGATTATGCGACCATGAAGGCCATCGGAGCCACTAATGGATACATTAGCAAACTCATTTTGATTCAAGCGATGATCATCGGCTTACTAGGATTTACCGTTGGCTCCCTGTTGCTGGAAGGCTTCAGGAATGGAATCGCCAACGCCGGAGTGCTGTTTCAATATAGTTTGGCATTACGAGCCGTATTCCTTGCCATCATAGTGGTGATATCCATTGGGGGAGGTTTAATGGCGGTTTGGAAAATTAGTAAAACCGAACCCGCCAGTGTATTTAGAAATTAAGATTTTAAATTTATGAAAAAGCTCTTTTTGATTTTATCATGCACCCTGTTGCTGAATGTACAGGCCCAAAGCACCTGGACCCTGGAGCAATGCATTGCGTATGGTTTGCAGCATCAGGAGAGTTTTAAAAATGCACAGATCGACCAACAACTGGCTGCTCAAAAGGTAAAGCAGTCGCACACACAATTACTGCCTCAGGTTAAAGCAGTAGCGGATTTGCGTGATAATTTGATTCTTCCTACCAATATTTTGCCGGGTGCTTTAGCCGGTTTACCATCCGACCAAACGTTGGCCGTACAGTTTGGTCAGCAATACAACGCCACGGCTGCCTTGGATGCCAATTGGACGTTGTACGATCCCGGAGTATCGGCTGGATTGAAATCCTTAAAAAAGCAAATTGATATTTCAGAACAGCAGAAGACTTTGCTGGAAAAGACTATCCGACTTCAGGTAAGTCAAGCGTATTATGCCTTATGGTTAGCCCAGGAGCGTTTGGCAATTCAACGTGAAAACGTAAGTCATAAACAAATTATTTTAAAAGATGCACAACTGAAACGAAGTCAGGAACAATTAACGGATATTCAATTGCAAAAAGCAGAATGGGAATTTAAAAATCAGGAAGCAGAAGTTGAAAGTGCTTCACTTCAGGTTGAGCAGGCAATTTTTCAGTTACGATACCAAATGGGATTCCCTGCAGATTCTGTGTTAGTAATTCAAACTATTCTCCCACCTGCACCGCAGGAATCAGTAGGTTCCCTGGAGATGGAAAGAAGACCCGAATGGGCGGTACTTAAACTTCAATTAGACCAGGAGGTTTGGAATCAGCGGCGATACAAACGATCTTACTTGCCAACCCTTAGCGCCTACGGATATTTGGGATCTCAATCTTTTCGTCCTCAATTTGATTTTTTTTCATCGAATGCCCGCTGGTATGGGGTTTCATATATCGGATTAAAAGCCACGTTGCCGGTATTTGATGGAATGCTGAAAGCCAGACAGATTCAGGAATCTACGTTATTAAAAGAAAAAAAGAACAACGAAATAAATGCGTTTCAGAAGCAATATTCTTTTGAGGTTGAAAATGCTAAAAAGGCGATGGAGAGTGCCCAAAAGAATATGCAGATAAGAAACAATAATCTTCAGTTCGTCAAAGATCAATATAAAAACACCCAGGTGAAGGCGGAGCAAGGCTTGCTTACCTCTGCCGATATGAGTCAGGCAGCTTTAGTGTTGGAAGAAGCCCAAAGTGCGTATTTTAATGCCTTGCATCAGTACTTGCAAGCTCGCCTGGAATTTGATAGAGTGAAGTAATTCTTTTTGTATTTCATTCAGGTATTGAAATTTACTTAAATCATCACTAACGATATTTTTTGAGGATTTTTACTGCGATGTAAGCGCATCTTTATTCCATTTGCCTTTCTTTTTTGCCTTCTATTTTTGATGTAAAAAATAGTAGTTCCCCCGTTTTTATTTGGTTATTTATTTCATTTCTGACGATTGTTAAGGTTAACGATGGTTTGCATTCGTCAGGACAGCCTTTATGCGAGTTGCTTTTCAAAGAGGAAAAAATCGATCGCACAGGTTTCCGGGCAATGTTTTTCTCTAGCCTTCCTTCACTCGAAACAAAAGTACCAACACTAACTAAAAAGATTATGATGAAACGTTATCTGAAATGGGCATTATTCCTTTGGTCGGGAATACACCTGAGTGCTCAAAATTTGCCTACCAAGGCAGCTATTATTGACCGGATGAAATTTGTAAACGATTATTTTTTGTCCCTACAAGGAACCAACATGGGAGGGAATATGTGGGCCAGGTCGGTATATTATACAGGAAACATGGCTTGTTATTACACTACAGGAGACCAGAAATACCTGGATCAATCGTTTCGTTGGGCTGAGACGTACGGCTGGCGCATGTATGGAGATGATCCATTAACTCGCGATGCGGATATGCAATGCTGCAGTCAAACCTATATAGAGTTATACAACATCAATCCATCACGCGCCAATATTAGTCATGTGCGCACCAACATCGACAATTTGATGTCTACCAATGTCATCAGCGATTGGTCGTTTGTAGATCGCATGTACATGGCCATGCCTATATTTGCCCAATTGGGTGTACTTACTGGTAACACGGCGTATCACGACCGCATGTACGCCATGTTTTCTGATACTAAAGACAGAAGAAGATTGTTTGAAGATACAACGGGCTTGTGGTGGAGAGATCCAGGAGTAAGACCTCCTCATCTTACTCCTAATGGGAAGCACGAACATTGGTCTCGTGGAAACGGTTGGTCCATCGGAGCTATTACCCGAGTATTGAAGATATTACCGGCAAACAGTCCTTATCGCGCCGCGTATGTGGATGTACTGAGAAGTATGGCCGCAGGTTTGCGCAAGGTGCAGCGTCCGGATGGATTTTGGAATGTTAGCTTGGAAGATCCAAATGAATTTCCTGGTCCGGAAACAAGTGGTACGGTATTTTTTATCTATGGAATTGCCTATGGAATCAACGAAGGTATTCTCGACAGAGCTACCTACCTGCCTGTGGTAGAACGCGCCTACAACGCTATCTGGAATACTGCCATCCAATCGGATGGCCGACTGGGATACGTGCAAGGTCCTGGAGTTCGCCCTTCAGATGCACAACCGGTTACTAATCGCACTACTACTGACTATGCCGTAGGAGCTTTTCTGTTGGCAAGTGCGGAAATTTATAAATTAACTGGTAC
>JALONM010000115.1 GCA_025454925.1 Cytophagaceae bacterium | reverse complement strand
ATCATCTGATTTTCTCTCTAAAGCTTTTAACCATTCAGAGTTGATATATTGTTGATTGAATTTATCTAAACTTTTCTGTGTACTTTCTTCAATGATTCCGTTTTTCGCTTTTTCTAAATAATCTAAGACATTAGAAAATTCTGCCCATATGTAATTTCTGCGTTCTGCATAAGTTGGAAACTTGTATTTAATATATTGCCAAAACTGTCCTGTAGTTCTGTTAGTTTGCATAAAGTCAGGCAAATATTTTTTAATCTCATTATTCCCAAGAAACTCAGTTCGTAAACTTTTGTATACTTCTTCTTCACCTGATCCGCCAGTCGCAATCGCTACAAGCAAATTCTGTAAAGTTTCAACTTTAGCTATAATTTCAGTCATTTTAAATAATGTAAGTTGAATAAAGTAAACGAGGCACTACGTAAGGTATTTGCGTAGGAGAATATAATAAAAAAAGCCCAAACTTTTCAGTTTGAGCTTTTTTTGACTTGTTCACATCCGTGTACATCTAAGTACATTTATGTGCATCCTTGTACCAGGAGTGGGAATCGAACCCACACGGCCTTTAGGGGCCACAGGATTTTAAGTCCTGCGTGTCTACCAGTTCCACCATCCCGGCGGAGCTTCCAGAGAAGTCCTTAAATTAAAAAGAAACGTGGTTCATCACGTTTCTCTTTTGAGCGAAAGACGGGGTTCGAACCCGCGACCTCGACCTTGGCAAGGTCGCGCTCTACCAGCTGAGCTACTTTCGCTTATCGGACTGCAAAGTTAGTAGGTGATTTTAATTTTTCAAGCATTTATCAAAAAAAAATTAAAAAAATTAAAGGGCCGCAGTCCCTCCTAAAACATGTCCACCCCAAGCTCCAAGGTTCGGAAAATGGGGGCTTGAACCTTGGAGGGCTTGAATCAGCATATAAAAATAATCGTTCCCTTCCAGTGATTACCTCTCATTGTATACCGATTCACATGGATACAAAACATAACTAAGCACTTTCGATCTTTTTATTTTTTCTATCTTAAAAGGAATTTTTAATTTTCGATTTCCCTATATTTTAAGCATCATGAAACATTTCCTTTTACTTCCGTTGTTCTTTTTTCTTTCTTCCTTTGGACAGGATCCTAACTTCCACATATACCTTTGCTTCGGGCAATCGAATATGGAAGGACAGGGCAAAATAGAAAAGCAGGACCAAGTGGAGGTGCCGCGCTTTCAGGTATTTCAGGCCCTGGACTGCCCCAACCTGGGAAGAGAAAAAGCGAAATGGTATCCTGCCGTAGCTCCTACGTGCCAGTGCTATTCCAAGCTCTCGCCTGCCGATTATTTTGGCCGCACCATGGTTGAAAAATTACCGGACAGCATTCGCATTGGCATCATCCACGTAGCGGTGAGTGGCTGCGACATACGCTTGTTCGACAAAGATCTTTACCACTTGTACGATTCTACATACAACGAAACTTGGTATACCAGTCGTGTTGCGGCTTACGGAGGAAATCCATACCAATACATGATGGAGTTGGCACGCCTGGCTCAAAAAGACGGAATCATCAAAGGCATCCTGTTGCATCAGGGGGAAACGAATACCGGACAGGAAATGTGGCTTTCTTATGTAAAAAAAATTTACGAAGACATGCATCGCGACTTAGCACTAAAGTCGCCTGTACCATTGCTGGCAGGTGAAGTCGTATCCGCACCAAATAATTGTTGTTCCATCATGAATAACATTATATATCGACTACCCGATTCCATTGCCTCGGCTCGCGTCATTTCTTCGCAAGGGTGCACCGCACAGGACAACGCTCACTTCGATGCCGAAGGATACAGGGAGATGGGAAGACGCTATGCAGCCACCATGCTGAAAGTAATGGGCTATCGCGAAAAAAAGAAAAAGAAATAAGGTCGGTAGCCTTACAATTTTTCAATGCGTAACAGTTGTACGTCTGTGCTGCTTACAATGCGCAAGGTATAATAGCCAATCGCCAGTCCGCTGAAATCTATAGTCTGATTGTGGTTCTTAGACGGGCTGCTGCTTTGGTATTCATACTGGCGATTGCCGTAAACATCAAAAAGCTGTATTTGTATCTGATCTTCCTGCTCCAAGGCTACTTGCACCGTATACGACGCGGAAGTTGGATTGGGGAACCCGGAGGCTTTCATCAAGGAAAACAAGCCGGTACTTGCTGGAAATAACTTTCCTGCTTTGATGGTTACGGTATCTGGATTAAACCCACCAATCAAGCTCCCAGGCTGGGCTAAAAGGGCAACATGGCAAATACAAAAAATTAACAGGATATACAGTCTCATAGCTTGTACAAGATAGAAAATTCCTGCGACTATTCTACTTGTAATTTCAGGACTTCAGAAGCTTGAGAACTTTGAATATGAAGTAAATATAAACCTTTGGCAAGGCTATACAAGGATATAGGTTCGCCAGCCTGAACTTCCTGTTGAAACATGGCTTTACCCTGAATGTCCCATACTTCCACATAAGCAGATTCCAGCAAACCGTCGATGTTCACAGTGCCAGAGGCCGGATTGGGAGCCAATATCCAGGAAGTAGCCATACGGCTGCGATTCACTTTGCGCAAACCAGCATATTGCTTTTCACCACCCGCTTTTACCATGCTAAGACGGTAATAGGAAACCCCATCGTAGGGCATCAGATCCTTGACCTTATAAAAACCAGTTTCGTTTTTAGCCACCTGAGCGACTGCTTGAAAATGTTGTGCATCCTGGCTGCGCTCCACTATAAACCAACGCTCGTCATCGCTAAGAACCTGCCAGGAAATATCGACGGATGCTCCAGAAGGAACAGCGGCATAAGACAAAATTTTTACCGGAACTGTAATGAGACAGGTTTGATTAAAAAGTGGATTCTGGGCTATTGACAATGAATTAAGCGAGGCTCCATTCCCTCCGGGAGCAGCGCCCCAATTTTGAGTGGGTGAAACACCCGTTGAAAGGCCAGAAGCACCTCCTGCTACGGTAACGTCTAATTGTGAAGTCAAAGGAAAAGAACCATCTTTTATCCAAACAACGCCACCACCACCGCCACCGCCAGGCCCGAAATTTCTAGCAGCATAACACGTATAACTGCCGTCTCCTCCATTCGCTTGGGTCACCACTCCATTCAAATTGGTATTTGTAACATCCAAAAGAATGGTACCTCCTCCACCACCGCCACCGGCACCATCTCCAAAATCACACAAGGCCGAGGTGTTATCTAGAATGGCAAATCCGCCAAACTGTCCATTTGCTTTTATTTTATTGCCATTTCCATTAATCGAATTCGATCTTAAAATAACAATTCCTCCGCCATTGCCTCCCAATTGACCCACGTTGTTATTTTGTTGCCCACGTCCACCGCCACCACCAAAAAATATTCTATTTTCAGCCACTGAATAAAAAGATGACAAACTCACTCCCCCCACCCCAGGCGCCGAAGGATAGGTACTTGCACAACCGGAAGATTTGT
This sequence comes from Cytophagaceae bacterium, assembly GCA_025454925.1. Lineage (GTDB taxonomy): Bacteria > Bacteroidota > Bacteroidia > Cytophagales > Cytophagaceae > JALONM01. The sequence goes on along the minus strand of JALONM010000115.1, from coordinate 4,031 downwards.
TACCTCCATTTCCTCCTACTCCAAAATTGGCTCCGCCACCACCGCCATTATTGTGGTTATTACCGCCGCCGCCGCCATTGGCTTGCTTTCCTCTGCCTCCTCTTAAATTTGAAACAGCAATACCTTCGCCTTTCTCTGCGCCCTCAGAAGCAATATTGGGGTCAGCGTTGGTAGGATCGTATGCGTATCCTGTTTTTGCTGCTGAAAAAAAACCGCATGCCCCTCCATTTACACTTAACACACCTTTGCTAAATCCCAGACCACTCACATCTATATCAGCGTTCATAGTCACGGTACCGCTTGCTTCGAACACGAGTACTCCACCGGTATTGCCATTCCAGGCTTGTGCGGTAAGCGTTCCGGTAATTTCAACATCGGTGTATTGAGGGACTGTAATCATCTGCACCAAACCCGATACGGTGTATGGACGCATGGTGTATTTCAAATACACATCGCTGCCTTGCACATCGAATACTTCGTTGAATTCGTAATTGCCAGCGTTGTTGATAGCAGAAATATTTCCGAAGGTCGCATCGTTGGTGGTTGATATGGATGCCCCTTTCATTTGAATCAGCAATACCCGATCGCCAACGGCAAAAAAACTATTGTTGTCGGTTTGAACAGAATTGCAGGTGGTATTGATGGAGGTTACTTTAGCGTAAGAGTTTATAACACCCGAGATGGTGGATTGCGCAGAAAGTACGTACGCGGCGATCAGTAAAATAATCCTTAGTCCTTTCACGGGGTCCTCTTGGCTTGGATTTATTAATCCAAAAATAGCACAAAAAGTAAACAATTAATAACAGGAAGGCCTGGCTTGGGCTTCGCTGAGCCCTTCTACCATTTATAAAAAACTCATTCCCAGCACAATAACCTAAAAACCATACACTCATGGCCTATATTGGTCTAAAAAATGTTGAAGCATCCCTAATGAACTCCTCTTTCTCCCTTTAGATGAGGCAAAAATCAATAGCTCAAACTCAGGATTTACCTGGAAAGCCGATCGTACAAATTTTCAACGAAGACTCAGCAAAACTATTCGAAACTTACATTTATTCCAAAATGAATTTCCTGTGATATAAAATTCAATTAATGAAAATTGGAATTTTACCTTCCATCGTCATGCAAAAAAAAAATCTGATTCCCATTTTCATTATTTTCTTATGAAAGCTTTCAATAAGATGAATATTTCATGTACGCATTGGAACATGATTTATTTTTTACCTACACGTAAATCTACAAAAGGATTTAGCTTCATAAAATTCTAACTATTATTCTATTTTTAAACACGCTGCATCCCTTATTCATGGCTGTGATCAGAGCTTCTAAGAAAACACAAATTTCAGGAGTATTTTAAAGTAATTATCAAAATAGTACCAGCAATAGAGCCGAATAAAAAAAAATTTTACATTTTTATTTTTCAGGTTCACTAATCACCTTTCTTTGCACCAGCAGACTTGCAGTGATTTTTGTTGAACGAGTTAAACAGTAGGACTATGAAGCGATTGATGTTGTTTTCTCTGATGTGTGTTTGGTACACCAGTTTTTCTGAAACGTATTATGTAACGCCCGATGGCAATCGTCCCAGTGGGATGTCGTATCCGCAGGGTACTTACCTGAGGCCGCAAGAAGCAGCAGACCGCGTGAATCCAGGTGACCTGGTTTATTTCATGAATGGCACCTATTACGGTGGGGATCCATTGCTGCTCATTTACCGCCCAGGCACTGCCTCCAAGCCCATTGTTTTTAAAAACTATCCCGGACACGAACCTACGCTGAAAGCTAATTCCTGGGGAACCTGGAACATTATCAAATTAATTTCCCAAGTACGCAACGGTCAATTGTATACACCTGCTTACATCGAAATAAACGGTTTACGCATTGCTGGCAATCGCAGCAGCGTCAACGATCTTCCGCATTGTGAAAACAATAGTGCGTTTTATAATGGAACTGGTATTGGAGTGTATGGGCCGTTTTCCTGGGACGGAAACGATCAACCGTACAACTGGCTTTCTAATTCTGAAAAAACACTTGCCAATGCGCGGCGCTACATTCCTCATCATATCACCATTCGCAATTGCAGGGTGTACGATTGCACCTCTTCCGGAATCGCCATGCAACGTGCGGACTTTTTTACCATCGAAGGAAACACTGTATACGATAATTGTCATTATACGATCAATGGCACCAGCGGAATCAACGTATATGAACCTATTCCCTACAGTTCCAACGCATCCTTGTATAGTACAGGCTATCAAAACTATGTGAGCAAAAACAAGGCTTACCGCAACAAGCTTATTGCCGGAGACAACTGCATTGCTGCCTACGATGGCAACGGAATCATTCTCGATGATTTCAGACACGAGCAAAATAATGATGGCATGAATCCTTCGTTTAAAATTTTGTATCCAGGAAAAACACTGGTAGATAATAATATTGCTTACCACAATGGCGGAAGCGGCCTGCATGTATACCTGGGCACCAATACCGATGTTATCCATAATACTTTTTACAGCAACATCACGATTAATCCTCGCAACGGAGAATTGTATGTTGTAGCAAGTTTTGGCGTGCGCTGCTACAACAATATTTGTCATGCCTCGGGACCAACCAAAAACTTGATTCAGGCCCTTGATAACCTGGACACCGAATTCTCTCACAACATGTATTGGCCAGAGGATGCCATCATCATTCAAAACGAACCAATGGACATCATGAACAATGGATTTATGGCAGACCCCATGTTCAGCAATCCTTCAGCTTCCGGAAGCGCCGTATTCAGCCTCAAGCCAGGCAGTGCTGCCATTAATGCAGCCATGGCTACCTCGCTTACCAAAGATTTCCAAAATGCTGCCCGCAGCCAGCAAGGCGGCCCTGATATGGGCGCATTAGAATCTCCTTACACCACTACTTCTCTTCAATTGGGGAATAGCTCTTCTTCCCATTTTACTCCTTTTCCAAATCCAATACAAAGCGGCAGATTGCATTTTGGAAATGAGGCCCAACGAGTTTCTTTGTACTCAGCCACTGGTGCCCATATTCTTCAAACGGAACAAGTGAATAGCATTGAACTTCCCGAACTTCCTTCAGGGATTTATCTCCTACAACTCGACGGATTCACATTTACTTTATCCGTACAATAATTCTATTGTTGGCATCCGGAATTTTTCCGGATGCTTAATTATTTCAAGTTCAATCTCTCTTTTGCAATTTTTACCCAGAGAAAAGTAATTTCAACTTCCAGCTTTGCAACTTCATAAAAAAGTAAAACTATTTCAAAATAATAGTAAAGCTTTTCCAGCAAAAGAAAATGGTTATTAAAATCATTGACGTTTCTTCCGATTCCATCATCCCTCCTTTTATCCTGAATACAGCCGTTTAAATTTTCATATAAAATCCTGTATCGCTTATTGGAAAAGGCATTTCACTCGTCGAGTAATTTCTGTTACTTGACCTCCGATAGATATCCTATTGAACACCCTATGAAAAATTGGCGACATTTTTTTTACATAATTCCTGAAACATCATAAACATTTATAGAAAAGTTCTGTTTCTGTTACATCCATGTTTTAAACCTCTATCTGTATGATGTTGAAGAAAAAGATTTTTCCATTTTTATTCGCCATGGTGGGCTGGTTGAGCTCACAGGCGCAGACGAGTGTCTTTGATGTAATCGCCGGCAGCAACGACCACACCACTCTGGAGGCTGCTATACTAGCGGCACAATTGAATGACGACCGCTGGCAGATCCAACCGGTGAACTTGCTCAGATTTTGTTATACCATGTAGTATCTGGTTCTGCGGCTTCTTCCAGCCTTAGCAACGGACAGATGATTACGACTCTTAACGGAAAAAAGATTACGGTAACCATCGATGGATCGAATGTTTTCATCAACGATGCACAAGTAACTGTTGTAGATATACCTGCTGACAACGGAGTAGTGCATGTAATTGATGCGGTAATGATTCCACCGGTAATTACCGTGATGGATGTGATCGCAGAAAGTGCTACTCACACCACCCTGGAAGCT
>JALONM010000114.1 GCA_025454925.1 Cytophagaceae bacterium | reverse complement strand
TCAACCTCAGCATGCCTTTTTCTTGGGCGTGTCCCTGCGTGGCGGCGCCTAAGGCGCCAGGCCACTTGGGCCGGGCTATCGCTGCAAGCCCTTGTTGGCGCTACAAGCGCCACCAGGCTTTCCACTCTATCCCTCACGCATAGAAAACTTCATGAATCGCAGTTCCATGGTCACTACTCCTGCTTTTCAATACGCAAAAAAATGTGTGGCAGCCTATAAGGTAGAATCGGTAAAGCTCTTTCGCTTAGTTCTTTTTAATTACGTATTCTCTAATGGAGATGCTCATCTGAAAAATTACTCGCTCATGGAAACCAATCATGGTGATTATATTCTAAGTCCTGCCTATGATTTACTTTGTTCTCGCTTGCATGTTAACGATAGTGATTTAGCATTGAAAGATGGGCTATTCGATGGAGATTATGAAACCGAAAGCTTTAAAAGGAACGGCTACTTTGCATACGATGATTTTTTTGAACTGGGATTAAAAGTTGGATTGAATGAATATAATGTCATAAATGAAATTAGATGCTTCACTACCTCAGAAAAGGCAGTAGAATCTCTCGTAAACAGAAGTTTCTTAAATGCTGAAATGAAAGGAAGGTATCTTAAATTTTATCAAGATAAACTAAAGCGATTACGCTACTCTTCAATGAATAGAAGAATTGAATAAAACTTGATTTTCTTAAACCGGCTTTTCTCCATAGAAGCGAAGCGCACTATGGAGAAAGCTCATGGATCGTAGATCCATGGCCGGTAATCCCGACTTAGAAAATCAGGGGCTTAGAAAATAATTTCTTTTATTCGATTCCTTCTGAAGCCCTTGATTTTAGCAGTTGTTTTTCAATAGAAGAATTTCTATTGAAAAATTAGGGTTAAATCAGAATCTCTCCAACGAGTGCTTTGATTTTATCGAGAAAAGCCATTTGATTTTATCAAAGGCATTTTCTACCAGTTACCCAGCGTTCACATTATCCCCAATTTCACAAAACGGAACGAGTGAAGAAGGTGTTTTTAACGTTCGTAGGTATAAAATCCTTTCCCTGATTTTTTACCCAAATGTCCGGCAGCAACCATATTAACCAGCAGCGGACAAGGGGCATAGTGGGGACGTTTAAATCCATCGTACAAAACATTCAGAATGGATAAGCAAGTGTCCAGACCTATGAAATCCGCCAGTTGCAGGGGCCCCATCGGATGGCTCATGCCGAGTTTCATCACCTCATCAATTTCCTCAACACCTGCCACTCCTTCAAACAAGGTATATATTGCTTCATTGATCATCGGCATCAATATGCGGTTCGATACAAAACCCGGATAGTCGTTTACCTTTACCGGTACTTTCTGCAACTGTATACTGAGAGCCTGTATTCTTGTTATCACCTGCTCAGAAGTGGTATATCCTGCAATGATTTCGACCAACTTCATCACTGGTACCGGATTCATAAAGTGCATGCCCACCACACGCTCCGGATGCTTGCATTGAGCCCCCAGTTTGGTAATGGAAATGGAAGAAGTATTGGAGGCAAGGATCACCTCTGGTTGACACAGTTCGTCCAGGCGTTTAAACAAGGGAAACTTAATAGTTTCCAGTTCCGGTGCAGCTTCAATAACCAAACCGGCTTCTTGCACAGAAGTTTCCAGAGACGTCTCCGTCTGAATTCGTGCCAGTAGCTCGGCTTTTTCAGCTTCGCTGAGTATACTTTTTTTAACCTGACGATCGGCATTGGAGCTGATGGTACTCATCGCTTTTTCTAAAGCGGCAGGGGAGGTATCGAACAAGCAAACTGAAAAACCATGTTGGGCGAAACTATGCGCAATGCCATTTCCCATGGTGCCCGCACCCAATACTACAATTCGTTTCATATTCGAGATTTGATTTGTATGCATCTTATATAGGTCATCCCATAACACTCCCTACATTTTCGTGAGTGCATAAGGACATAATACCTGATTATGGAACCATAACGTCTTCCACTATCAATCCGTCTTTCAACCGGATGGTTCGATCCGTGAGGGCAGCGATGTCGTTTTCATGGGTTACGATCACCAGGGTAATTCCCTCCTGATTAATACTGCGCAGCAACTCCATTACTTCTACCGAAGTTTTGCTGTCGAGTGCCCCGGTAGGTTCATCGGCTAATATCACCTTTGGTTTGGCTATCAACGAACGTGCAATGGCCACACGTTGTTTTTGTCCGCCCGAAAGTTGTGCCGGTGTATGATCCCACCAATCACGAAGTCCCACCTTTTCGAGGTATTCCATGGCAATGGCATTGCGTTCCTTGCGGCTTACCTGCTGGTAATACAAAGGCAGCGCCACATTTTCCATGGCATTCTTAAACGGCAATAAATTGAACGATTGAAAAATAAATCCCAGAAATTGATTCCGGTAATATGCCGATTGCACTTCGGTTAAATTTTTCATCAGGGTATCATTTAAAAAATATTCCCCCGAATCATACGTATCCAATATTCCGACAATATTGAGCAAGGTAGATTTTCCGGAGCCCGAGGCTCCCATAATGGAAACCATTTCACCTTGCCCTATTTCCAGGTCTATCCCTTTCAGCACATGCAAAGAGCTGGAAGACGTGCGGTAAAATTTTTGAATTTGTTTTAACCGAATCATAACCTCAGAAAAATACGAAAACCAGCTTTGTAAACCAATAGGGCTTCTGTCGGCGAACAGGCCAGCGCCGTTGAACAAAGGAATTAAGAAGTTGTAAAATAAGGAAACTAGAGGCTACTCCTGTATATTTGGGAATCTTCCCTGTATTGTTCTTGTTTGCCCTGTCATCAAAAGTGGAATACTGGACGGAGGCAAGCAAGGCATCGTTTTGGGTGGAAAGAATAATGAGGGCGATTAAGCATTTTCAGAATAAAAAAAATAAATAAAATGAATGCATGGTGTAGAGGTCTGTCGAATAAATGCATAGGCACCGGAGTGTATCTAATTCTCCTACTACTGATGGATAGGGCATTTGCGCAGGCCTGGAATTTACGGACTTGCGTGGAATATGCGGAAACCAACAACCTGTCGGTGCAAAGACTGCAAAATACAACGCGCATGGCCGAAGCCACCGAAATGCAATCCAAAGGAGCATTGCTTCCCAGTCTGAACGGAAGCGTTTCACATAACTACAATTTTGGTAGAACCATCGACCCCTTTACCAACCAATTTACCACCAGCAGTGTGCGTTCCAACAATGCATCACTCACCTCTGCCTTCACTATTTTTTCGGGAGGTCAATTGAGGCATAGCGTAAAACAAGCACAATACGATCATTTAGCTTCCTTATCCGACGAAGAAGAAGCCCGCAGAAACTTACGTGTAGAGGTTACGGCAGCTTATTTGGACGTGCAATTGCAGGCACAACTGGTAAAACAGGCCAGTACCAATGTCCTTTTGTCTAAGGCAACCTACGATCGATCGGCCCAGTTAGCCAAAGGGGGCGTACTTGCCGAAAGCGATCTGGCTGCGCTCGAAGCACAATGGCGTTCCGATGAATGGTCGGTAAGTTCGGCACAAGCACAGTATGAACTATCCTTGCTGTTGCTAAAAAACACTATGAATTTCCCCTTGAACGATAACCTGTTGATCGACACCTTGTCATTCAATTACGTGCCTGTGCAGTATCAATTAGATTCTTGTTTGCACATGGCATTATCCAATCATCCAGGAATTAAATCAGCGCAGTGGCGCATACAATCAGGCAAAGAAGCTTACCTGGCCGCCTATGGCCGTTATTTTCCCCGATTGAGTCTCAGCGCAACCTTAAGCACACTCTATTCTTCTTCGGCGAAACAAGTTAATGGGTACACCTTTAATGGAAATCAGGTCATCGGAGTTACACAAAACGGTTTGGATACGGTTGTGGCTCCAAGCTTAACACCACAGTTAGAACGTAAAGCCTTTGCCAATCAATGGCAGGACAATCTCAACAGATTTGTTGGGCTTACACTTTCCATTCCTGTATTTAACGGATACCAGGTTCGATCGGCGGTGCAGCGTTCGCGACTCAATTGGCAAAATGCTACCCTCGATCAACGAATTAAAGAAAATGCAGTGCGACAAGAAGTAGTGCGGAATTATGCCTCTTACCGCAGTGCCAGCATTCAGTGGCAATCGGCCAAAGTGTCGGCAGAGGCTTCTAAAATTGCGTGGCAGCAAGCCTCCAAGCGCTGGGAAGCCGGACTGGGTAATGCCTTTGAAGTAACTCAGGCACAACTACGTTTTGTGAATGCACAAACCGAAGAAACCAGGGCCAGGTATGAACTTGGCTATCGCGCTAATTTATTGGAATTCTACTTGCGTGGAACCATACAATAAAATAAACAATGGCTGGTGAGTCATTGTCGACATAGAATTTCATATTTGGAATCCTGTGTTAAAATTTTTTTCTTGGGGCACTAATTATTCCTTATGAAAATTTTAAGTGCCGAACAAACCCGCAATCTCGATCAGTATACCATCACGTATGAACCTATAGAGCCTATCGACCTTATGGAGAGGGCTTCGCAGCAAGTAGTGCGTTGGTTAGGCGATCGATATTACCGCGACCGTCCCTTTATCATCCTTTGCGGTCCCGGAGACAATGGAGGAGATGGTTTGGCCATAGCACGCTTATTATCCCAGCGCCGGTACAAAGCCGAAGTTTGGCTGCTGAAATCGGAAAAATATTCAGCCTCCAACCTCCTCAACCAGGAGCGTCTGGCAGGACTTTTAGACATCACCTTTCTGCAAAAAGATTCGGTATTGCCAGAGCCAACGGCAGAAACGGTTTTTATTGATGCCTTATTTGGTTCCGGACTTTCCAGACCACTGGAAGGAATAGCCACTCAGGTAGTCAATCAAATGAATACCTGGGATGCCGAAGTAGTGTCTATTGACGTGCCCTCCGGACTTTTTATGGATAAGCCCATGGAACAGGGGCCGGTAATGGAAGCGCGCTACACACTGACGTTTCAATTACCTAAACTAGCCTTGCTTTTGCCTCAATACGAGAGATTCGTAGGAGAATTTTTTGTATTGAATATCGGATTGAGTCATGAGTTCATTGAAAAATCAGATACTAGAAATTTTTATCTGACGGAAGTCATGATAAAAAACATTGTTAAAAAGCGGAGCAAATATGCCCACAAAGGCACTTTTGGAAAATCCCTGATTATAGCCGGTAGCTATGGAATGCTGGGTGCGGCAGTACTGGCCTGCAAAGGTTGCCTGCGCAGTGGTGCGGGCTTAATTAAAGCCTATGTGCCCGAAGCTGGTTTTTTTGTTTTACAAAATGATTTACCGGAAGTGATGGTCCTTACCGATCCACATCCGGAGCTGATTACAGAGATTCCTCCGCTCGAAGAATATACCGCCATAGGAGTAGGACCCGGTATTACCGAAAAGCCGGCGGTGCAACAAGCCTTCACCGATTTGCTGGCCAAAGCCAAGATACCGCTGGTAATTGATGCCAGTGCGTTGAATATTCTGGCACAGTTTCCGGATCTGCAAAAATCAATTCCCCATTATAGCATTCTGACTCCTCATCCGGGTGAATTGGAACGTCTGATTGGGAAATGGAAAGATGATTTCCAGAAATTGAAGAGGGCCTCTGATTTTGCTGCTCAGTACAAAGTTTTTATGATAATCAAAGGGGCTCATACCACCGTATGCACACCCGATGGTAAATTTTACTTTAATTCTACAGGCAATCCTGGTATGGCTACGGCAGGAAGTGGTGATGTATTGACTGGAATCATTACCGGATTACTCAGTCAGGGCTACGAGCCGCTACAAGCCGCCTTGTTGGGGGTTTATATTCATGGCTACGCCGGAGATTCCGCAGCGCGTAAATACAGCAAACCAGCCATGATCGCTTCCGACATCGCCGAAGCCATCAGCGTATTCTATAAAGATTTTGGATTATAGCCAATCTGCATTTTCCAGACAAGGTGGGTAGATCAGGAACTAAAACAAAAAAGGGGCATAGCCCCCTTATTTTGTTTGGTATCATGAAGCAGAATTAAGCTTCGGCAGCAGCCTGCTTTTTCAACTCTTCAATATCCACTTTCTTGATCACAGGAGTCTTGGTCAAACGCTTGATAGCGCTTGTACGAAGTTTTGAAACTGTTTTGTTCATCCTGTCTTTTCTTTTCAATCTTGTAACACCCATGGCACAGATTATTAAATGTAAGGACGGCAAAGGTAGCTATTTATAAATAAATTCCCAAACACTGGGGCTGACTACTACCTTAAATTTCTTGTATTAAAATCAAAAAAGGGCGGCCAGTAAGGAATGACCGCCCTCGCACAGTATGATTTTCAAGGACTATACCCTATAGACCCCCATTTCGCCAGGATCGTTGCCTGCTAATTTAAATTTATTATAAATAATTGAAAACTAGGTTTTTGTAATTTTATTTAAAATTAATCTAAATAAAGATTGACTTGTGTTGATTCCTGTTTTAGTTTTGTCGCATATTTAAAATAAGTCTAAATAAAGAAAGATATATAGATACTTTTATGAAAAAAGCACTGATTTTTATTACCACGTTTTTGCTACTTTCTTGTAAAAAGGCATCAAAGGAGGAGGTGATAGATCCGACTCCAACCGGACCAACGTACGAAGTTCCTACCACTTACAATTTTTCAGGGGTCGATTATAGCGGTCAAACGACCCGGCTAGACATGCTGAAGGAAATTACCGACACCATGAAAAAGGGCAACGTGATGAATACCGTGTTGTCCGCGACGCAGCTAAAAAACATGCTTTCCAATACTAACAATCCGTTTACAAACGCAGCCTTGAATTCCAGTGGGAAACAAATTCAAAACAAAATTTATGCAGCAGATGTTACTAAGTTCCAGACCTATTTGGATGATATAGCGGTGGCAAGTCAGTCTACTACTGCAGGTTCCAGCGGTGTGGCGGGTGTTGTATCGAGTTCTTCGGTTTCTACAGCAAAATATTTGATGAACGGAAAAGGAGTAGAATATACTCAGTTAGTAGAAAAAGGATTGATGGGAGCTTTTGTCTATTATCAAATAACCTCTTACTATTTGAGTGAGGAGAAAATAAGTCCGGAGTACGTGTCTTTGAAATCCGATCGTTTGCATCATTGGGACGAAGCATTTGGATATTTTGGTGTACCCATTGATTTTCCAGGCAATACAGCGGGAATCCGTTTCATTGGAAAATATTGCAACGACAGAAATGCAGTGTTAGGACTAAACACCACCATCATGAACGCCTTTTTATTGGGTCGCGCAGCCATCAATAATGGGGACGAAGAAACTCGCAAAGCACAGGTTACTATATTACGAAATAACATTGAAAAAGTATTTGTAGGGACCGCCATCCATTACTTAAACGATGCGTACGCCAATGCTTCCGACGATGCCTTGCGCAATCACGAATTGTCTGAAGCGGTGGCTTTTATTGAAGGATTG
>JALONM010000057.1 GCA_025454925.1 Cytophagaceae bacterium | reverse complement strand
GGCAGAAGAACGCAACAAAGCGACGGCAGACCTCTACAACAAATTAGGACTGGCAGAATACGCAGCCATGGAGGCCTTCGTCCGCTGGAAGTATTGATCGCAACTGGAACAGGGAGAAAAATATCTTATAACTAGAATACTTGTTTACCCGTTGTTTCTGCATAGAAGAGTTTCAAATATGAAATTCCAGTTAAATCATGGCTAGCATTTGCGTGAGGGATAGAGCATAAAGCCTGGAGGCGTGGTGGCGCTGTAGCGCCACCGCGCCTCCAAGTGCTTGCAGCGATAGCCCGGCCCAAGTGGCGTGGCGCCATAGGCGCCACCACGCGGGACACGCCCAACATAAAGTCTGTATTACTCCGAATCAAGTATATTTGCGTAGGAATAGTTAGCTCAATAACCAAATGGCATTAAAGTCCTGGATCCAGAGTTTAATGTCGTAATCATGATGAAAAGTTTTACGTTTTAAATTTCTTCGACCCTTTTGCTATGGAATGGATAAGAAGAACTGAATGCTCCGATTTCTCAGAACTGAATGACTGGTTGGGCCGGTATATTCCTTTTTATTTTCATGAAATGGAGCGAAACGATTTTGCGACTTACTGGGAGAAAAATGCAGAAAATTATTGGGTGTTAGGAAAGGGGGATAGATTGCTGGCCGCGGGAGGTGTTCACTGGATACCAGAACGACAAGAGGCACGTCTGTCCTGGGATATATGCCATCCAGACTTCCGGAGAAATGGTTACGGAACAAAGTTGCTTCGCTTTCGAATGATGATTATGGCGACGAATTATCCAGTACGAACAGTGGTTGTTCGAACTTCCCAGCAATCCTTTTTATTTTATCAGAAGAATGGCTTTGAACTAAAATACAGACAACCGGATTTTTGGGCTCCAGGGTTTGATCTGGTATATATGGAACATCCCGGGCCATTTTTAGGAATGGACGAAAAAGGAATTCAATAGATTTGATGACTTCAAACTGCAATTTAGGAATCATTGCACCATGCGAATCATTGTACTTTGCCATCTTCCTGCTTTTCCCGGAATTCGCAAAACATTTTCTTAGCAATTACTCTCAATTTTTCTTTTTTTATAATTAAAAATGATAGGGTTACACCATGCACATAAATGAAGTAAAACAAAACGGATTTTCAGTAGTGGAAAAATGTTTTACCCCTGAAGAGGTGTTACACATGCAAGCCTTGTTAGACGAGCTTCCGGAGCATCACCCTCTTATTCGAAGAAGCGAAGGACTGTATGCCATTCGTCAGGTTTTTAAATTAGTTCCGGCACTTAAAGAGTTGGTTGCAATCAGATCTATGATTAATTTGCTGGAAGCGAGTTTTCAATCGGATTGTTTTTTGGTGAAATCCATTTATTTCGACAAACCTCCACACTCCAACTGGTTTGTATCGTATCATCAGGATTTAAGTATTTCCGTGGATAGAAAAGTAGAGATAGATGGTTTTCAGCATTGGACACAAAAATTCCAGCAGTTTGGTGTTCAGCCACCCATAAGGTTTCTGGAGAATATGCTTACCGTTCGCATTCACCTGGATGATACCGACAGTGAGAATGGCGCACTTCGTGTTATTCCCGGGTCACATACAAAAGGATTTCTGCGTCCGGAAGAGGCAGAATCCATGCGTTCGATGGAGCAGTTGGTTCCTGTGGGTTCGGGCGGTATCATGCTCATGAAACCATTGTTAATGCACGCATCCTCCCGCTCTACGGCATCTAAAAGAAGAAGGGTACTACATTTGGAGTTTTCTAATCAGGAATTACCAGGAAATTTACGATGGTCGGAACGCGAAAATTTAGTTTCATAAAAAAAGTGGGCTGGGTATTAGCCGCAATGCTACTGCTGGGAATGCTGTTGCCAGAGCGTTTTCAAATGCCGGTTAGAAATGCCGGAAAAGCCAGCTTTCATCCTCAGTCATTTTGGTATTATCCTTGGGGAAAATCAGGTACGCATAAAGGCGTTGATATTTTTGCACCTAAAGGAGAGGCTGTGATGGCTGCTTCCGATGGCCTGGTGCTATATACTGGAAATTGGAAAATGGGAGGCAAAGTAGTGTGTATACTAAGTGCTCAATGGAGGATACATTATTATGCCCACTTGAATGCCATTCAAACACACACTGGACAATGGAGAAGTGCAGGAGCATTGATCGGCAGCGTTGGAACCTCTGGGAATGCAGAAGGAAAAGCACCGCACTTGCATTATTCTATTTTAAGTTTGATTCCTTTACCCTACCGTATAGACACAAGTCCACAGGGCTGGAAGAAGATGTTTTACCTGGATCCCGTGGAAAAGCTACAGAAGCTGTATGAGTAAAATTGTGATTCGCTTACCTTAACGGCGAATCACAATTCTATGTACTTCCATTTCATTTCCTGTGCGGAGAATAACTTCGTACAAGCCGTCGGGCAATTCGGTTAGATTAAGTTCCGTATTTTCTTCAAACGTTTTTTCGCTTAGCCATACCCCCGTGCTGCTGTATACTTGCAACGTGGCTTCAGAAGGAGAAGAGGTATGGATTTGATAAACGCCTTGTCCAGGATTAGGAAAAATAAGAAACTGTCGGCTCATGGCATCTGCTTTTTGCCATTCAGAATACAACCAGTTTCCATTTTTTTCTTCTAAAGCCAAGCGGTAATAGCGCTCTTTGTTTTGATCTACCGCACTTACGGCAGCTTCGTATCTTCCGGGAGAATACCCTGCAGACCATTTTGCAATTTCTTGAGAGGCAGTGTTATCAAAGCGACGCTCAACGGTAATCGATTCGAGTTTGGTTTCCTTTGGAAGGTTCCAGATCAACAGATCCTCACTGCCTTTGGCAAACACTTGAAATTGCAAATCCCCACTGGGCAGCGTGCACAGAAAGGGAATGGTTATGGATTTACTAACCGTGGCGCATTGACACGTTTTTTTAATGACCAAGGTTACGGTATAAGTGCCAGGACCGCTAAATACATGATCCGGAGAAGCATTCCCAGAGGTATTAGAAATGCCACTAGCTGGATCTCCAAAATCCCAGAAATAGGAATCCGCACCGGTACCACCAGAGGTAATAATAAAATTCACCTGCATGGAATTGGAAGTACATTCGGGTTTAAAATTGGCGGTATGGGTGCTGGAGCTTAGTATTGCGGGTAATCCCAAGGTGGATTGTCTGCCTGATAAACTCAAGGCATTTTGCTGATACGAGCAGCCAACGCCGGCAATGTTCGGAGCGTTGATGGTATGTAAAAAAGTAGAAGAAGCGAAGCGGCTGTAAAAGGTAGTGTATATCTTTCCATCCTTACCCAGTTGCATGGAACCGAAACTTCCTTCAAAAACAGGTTGTTGAGAAGAGAACAATCCAATTGGTGTTTCGCTTGCCTTTATAGCAGCCGCACCAGACAGGCTCAAATCATATTGAATGAGGTAGCACATGTTGCCACTTAAGGTTCCCTGTGATTCCGCAATACCATTGAAGTAGACTTTGGAATTGTCCGGAGAAAATTCGGTTCCATAAGGTTGAAGATATTTGTCATTAAGATCGAGCGCATTGGAAACAACTCCACTGAAATGGTTGAAATCAAAAACTTCCATTCCCGTTGAATAATGCGCAGCAGAAAGTTTACTACCATCCGGTGAAAATTTTATCTGACCTTTGCTTTGTTGATGCGTGCGGCCGATGGAAGTAATCACAGGTGTTCCAATTCCGGTGGAGCTAAGCGGATAGGCAATGAACTGGTTGTTTTGATAGCCATGCGTCATGATCCATAAATCACATCCGTTGCCTTGGTACGTAGCAGCTAGTTTTTCTGTGATGGAGTTTCGGAGGAAAATATTTTTTTGGCTTGGTACTACAGCACCCAAACCTCCATTTAAGTTCATATTGACAACGGAGTAACGAAGTTCGCCAGGGGCAGAAGCAGACGACGTAGTAAAAATATAGTACAAGCTGTCAACCCCTGGTTGCTGCACAATAAGAGCCGCTTGCGTTGCGTTCACATTTCCTGCTAGTCCGGTTCCATTCATCATTATGACATGGGTACGATCCCATACCGTTACTCCATTGGTGTAAAACAGCAAGTTGCCGCTTGGACTGGAAATGGTGGCAACTCCTTCGGGTGTATTCATTGCACTGCTTAGCATGGCTACAGGAGTGCCCGTGGCAAAATTTACAGATGCAGTATTTCCAAAATACCAATTGTCATTTTGTCTGTTGCTGCGGCAAACAGAAGGATTAAAGATGGAGATAATCTGATGCAGGGTATCGTAACAAATTCCATTATAGGCTACCAATGAAATCATATAATCTCCTTCGCTGGCAAACAGCTGGGAATAATCGGTAAGGGTAGATGCTGGTGTACCATTCAATAGCCATTGGTAAGAAATAGCACCGGAACTAGTATTCGTGAACGATAATGTACTGTTGATGGCAGCAGAGGTGGCGCTGGAGGTAAACTGTGCATTGGCTCCACAAGTAATTCGAATAAGTTCGGTATGTATCGAAGTGCAGGATGAAGCGTTTTCTCCGACTACAAGTTTTACCTCAAAGGTACCAGGGGTATTGAAAAGATGCTGAAAGTCTTTTTGGCTCGACACCAGCATGCCGTTTATGTACCATCTATTTTGACCACTGGTGTCCAACGAGGTGACCGTTGTATTGGTAAAACTTATCACATTGCCTGCGACAGATGGATTGGCGCTGCTGCTGAATTGTGCGCTCATGGCCGGGCAGGATACCATTAATGAGAAACTTGTATCCTTGGTGCAGGAAATGTTGGAATTGGAGGCTTGCAGACGAATGGTGTAATTTCCTCCGTTTGGAAATGTATACAATAAATTTTGTGTGCCTGAAACAAGGGAATTATTGACAAACCATTGCCAGGTAGTAGCGTTGCTGCTGGTGTTAAGAATCGTATGAGGTATGCCTGCTACCGCAGGAGTGTTGGGATTAATGGTAAAGGAAATCACTGCCGGACAAGGATCAACGCATCCAAATGCACTCGTAAGGGATGCGCGGTACTGGGTTAATGCATAGCGCATGCGGTCTTTTTGTCCGGGAGAAAAGGCGTTCATGCAACCAAGCGGAGAGTAATCCATGTAGTTATTGGCCATATCGTTTTGATCTCCAATGCCCCCGTTAGCAATAGGTCGAAAAGGATTGTTGGTAGAAAGATCGTTTTCGTCGGTAGAGCAGCTATTGCGTGAGCAGCCCGAGGAGCTCCCGACCGGCGGGGTATCGCAAACATGATCTCCATCCAGGTCGCAGTCGTTGTTGGCACAACCTGAATTGAATGTATGGTGCAAATTGAAATAGTGTCCCATTTCGTGAGTGAGAACAGGTCCGTTTAAATATCCGGCTTCTGAGACTATTCCATCGATGGCCATGCCATGGGCAGAAGGAAAATAAGCGTATCCTGCTACTGGGCCTGAAATTACTTTCACCGTCCAGATGTTGATATATTTGGTAGGATCCCAGCGGCTTAGGTTTTTAAGTGCAAGATCCGCCGCAGATGAAAAGTATGTATGATTGGTGCGCACAGGATCTACAATCCTGTTTATGCCGTTGGTAGCATTACCCAATGGATCCTGTTTGGCTAAACAGAACTGAATTTCCACATCGGCTCCACCAGGGCCATTCCAGGGAGCCTGATGTCGGAACATTTTATTTAAATTATCAATGGCCGTTTGCACCTGCGCATTGCTTAAATTTTCACTACCATTGTCGTGTATAATATGAACAACCACCGGAATGGTGTAAAGCGTTGCGGCCAGTTTACCATGTTTTAGTTGTTGGGATTGATGCAATACTCG
The DNA here is from genome assembly GCA_025454925.1 of Cytophagaceae bacterium. Lineage (GTDB taxonomy): Bacteria > Bacteroidota > Bacteroidia > Cytophagales > Cytophagaceae > JALONM01. Next base: position 19,303 of record JALONM010000057.1, on the reverse strand, counting down.
TTGTTTTTCCTGCTGCAGCAGTATTTCTTTTAGGTGCGGATGTTCGCGCAGCGAACGTTCTAATAAATCTTCGCTTCCGCAGTGCTGTGAAAAAATAGAATAAAATGGGAGAATGGCAATAAGGAATAAAAAGTAAAAACCTTTCATAGGCATAGGATTGGGGCAAAATTGTTTTCTCTTAATATAAATTCAGCCCAAATGGTAAGCAGTAAATTCAACAAAAAGGATTATCGGTTGGTTTTTAAGGACGAATGGATAATGCCTTGAATAGAAAGCAGAGAAAGCTGATTTCTAAAGTATGGCGTACAACACTTCCGAATATGTAGAAAGAAGTCAGAAGCTATTTTACCAGCAGGCCAGCCTGCTTTTTCACTTCCAATTCTGCCATTTTTAAATCGTATAGAGATTGAAATGCTCTGTATTGAGCCATTTCATAGGATTGTTGCAGGACTCGAATTTCAAGATAATTCCCTAATCCATTTTTTACTTTCTCTTCAATAATTTTTAAGCTTTCTTCTGCAAGCGAAACATTTTCCTTTTCCAGTTGCATAATGCTTTGTTGCATCTTCCATGCCGAATATGCATTACGGGTATCCAGGGCTACTTTGTACCGCGTATATTGCCATTGCTGCAAACTGTTCTCCGCGTCCAGCTGTGCTATTTGTAGGGCATTTCTAAGCGTCCCACCGTTAAAAATATTCCAACTGAATTGAAGCCCGCCGCTTAATCCCAGGTTTTGATTAAGCAAGGCAAAGCCGGCGGCATTTTGATTGCGAACAAATTGGTATTGGGTGGTGAACCCAATACGAGGGGCCAACCAGGATTTTTTTTCCAATACCATTTTTTCCTGCACGGCCAGCTGGTTTTTTGCAAAACCAATCGAAGCATTTTGTTGATCTAAAGATTGTAGTATACTAGCTTCTGTTTCCAACGAATCAAATGGAATGATGCTGTCAACGGTAATCACACCGGACTCTTCCAACTGCAGCAGTAGTTTCAGGTTGTTTTTAACTTCCAGTAATTGTTGCTGTTGAATGAGATACGCAGATTGCTGGGCGTTAAAATCCATCCGTGCTTGCAACAATTCCAGGGAAGAGCCTGTTCCGATGCGCTGCTTGTGGCGAGCAAGGCTGACACGATCTTCCGTTAGTTGCATGGAAGTTTCCAAGCTTCTTAAATACTGTTGTTGTTTAACTACTTGGAAATAGGCTGCGGAGGTGGTGAGCACCGTTTTTTCAATGGCCATTTTCAAGGCTAATTCACCTTGTTGTTCCTGCAAGTTGAGCCTTTGTTTGGCAGCGAACATTTTAAATCCATCAAACAAAGTCCATTGCAGGTATACTCCCGCAGTATTGGAACTTGATTGTACACCATTTTTATTTACTTGTAATCCATTCGAAAACTCTTGTCTGGTATTGTTGTTGGCAGCACCCATATTGGCTTGCAGGTCAATGGAAGGAAGCATGCCGGCATTGCCGGGAGTATTTTGTATAGCCGCTTGCCTGGCCTCGTTTTGAATAAGAGTAACCTCGAGGTTTTGCTGAAGTGCACGCGCAACAGCATCCGTATAACTAAGGTGCAGGTTTTGGCACCAGCCCTGTAAAAAAAGCAAACATGCTACAATCCGGATCATATCAGACAGCTTTTTTCGAATTGGAAAAATATTGATACATGGCAGGTATCACAAACAATGTAAGTACCAGCGAAAACAGCACTCCTCCTACAATTACAGTTCCCATTCCCATACGGCTTTTGGCTCCTGCCCCCAGGGCCAGAGCAATAGGAAGCGCTCCCAGAGCAGTGGCAATGCTTGTCATCAGAATCGGCCGCAGTCGCGCTACCGCTGCCTCAACGCAGGCTTCCTGCAAGTTTCCTCCTTGCTGGCGCAACTGATTGGCAAATTCAACAATCAGAATTCCATTTTTGGTAACCAGGCCGATCAGCATAATGATTCCGATCTGACTGAAAATATTTAAAGTTTGATTGAAGTACCATAATGAAAGTACCGCTCCACCAAGCGCCAGAGGAACTGTAAGCATGATGATGAGTGGATCGCGGAAACTTTCAAATTGTGCGGAAAGCACCAGATAAATGATAACCAACGCTAAAATAAAAGCAAAAAGAATATTAGAGGAACTTTCAGCAAAATCCCTGGAAGGGCCCGTAAGGGCGGTGGAGAAACTGTCGTCGAGTACCATGCCTGCAATACGCTCCATTTCCTGAATGCCGTCGCCCACAGTTTTGCCAGGAGCCAGACCGGCCGACACCGTGGCCGATTGGTAACGGTTATAGTGGTAGAGTTGAGGTGGTGCATTATTTTCTTCCATCTTCACCACATTGTCGAGCTGAATTAATTTTCCGGTATTGCTGCGCACATATAACGAACGAATGTCTAGCACCTCATCGCGTTTGTTGCGTGCCAATTGCCCGATAACCTGATATTGTTTTCCATTCAGTGAAAAATAACTGTAACGTTGTCCGCTTAGCGCTAACTGCAAGGTTTGCGCGAGCTCAGCAACCGAAATCCCTAAAGCCCGAGCTTTTTCACGGTCTATGCTCAAATTAATTTCAGGTTTGTTGAATTTTAAGTTGCAGTCGATTCCTTGGAAAACAGAACTCTTGTTTGCTTCTTCCAAAAAGACGGGTAGCTTTTCTTTTAGCTTTTCAAAGTTAGGAGCTTGCAAAACAAATTGCACTGGAAAACTTCCCCGGTTACCTCCACCTGCGGAAATGGTTTGCTCCTGTATTACAAACATTTTTCCCTGAGGAAAATCTTTTCCCTTCTTAGTAATCAATTGAGCAATTTGCTGTTGGCTCCGTTTCCGTTGCGAAGCATCGCTCAGCGCGATGCGCACAAAAGCTGTATTGACAGCACCAGAGCCTGTAAAACCTGGAGCAGTAACAGTAAGGCAAATCCTTTTTTCTGGAATGGAATCATCGATGAATTTAGCCAGTTCGCCTACAAATTGATCGGTGTATTCAAAACTCGATCCCTCGGGCGCATTCAATGAAACGCGCATCCAGTTGCGGTCTTCCAGGGGGGAAAGCTCGCTCTTTAAAAATTTCCCCAGGCCGAATACCATGAGCAAGGAGCTGCCTAACATCATCCAGGCAAGCCATTTGCGTTGCAGAAATGATTCCAGGGAATGGCGGTAACGATTTTCTAACCAAACAAAGAAAGGCTCCGTAAGAACATAAAATTTACTTTTCGTTGCATGTTTTCTACTAAGCTTGGCATTGAGCATCGGCGTCAGGGTAAGCGAAACAAATGCCGAAAGCAATACGGCACCGGCCAGTACTACTCCAAATTCCCGGAATAAGCGGCCTATAAATCCTTCCAGAAAGATAACCGGCATAAATACTGCGGCAAGGGTTATCGAGGTTGAAATGACCGCGAAATAAATTTCTTTCGACCCTTTGTGCGCAGCTTCCTCCGGATCTAAGCCGTCTTCAATTTTTTTATAAATATTTTCGGTCACTACTATGCCATCGTCAACTACCAAGCCAGTGGCCAAAACAATTGCCAGTAGTGTCAGTACGTTGATGGAATAGTCCATCATGTACATAATAAAAAACGCTCCAATTAACGATACCGGAATATCGATGAGCGGACGAAAGGCAATCATCCAATCGCGGAAGAAAAGGTAAATGATAAGAATTACGAGTACAATAGCAATGGCCAATGTTTCTATTACCTCATAAATGGATTTTTGTATAAATCGTGTATTGTCTAGCGCAATATCGAGGTGAAAATCTTCCGGCAAATCTTTTTTAAGCGCTTCCATCCGCTTGTAAAATTCCCGGGCAATATCCAGGTAGTTGGCGCCTGGTTGAGGAACCAAGGCTAATCCGATCATCGGTATTCCTGATTTTTTTAAAATGGTTTCTTCATTTTCCGGGCCCAGTACTGCTTCGCCAATATCGCTGAACCGAATAATTTTTTCGCCTGTATTTTTAATAATCAGGTTGTTGAACTCCTCTTCGTTTTTCAATCGGCCTACTGTTTTCACCGTAAGCTCAGTGGCACTTCCTACTACCTTACCAGCGGGCAATTCTATGTTTTCTTTATCCAGCGCTTGCTTTACATCCAGGGGGCTTAGTCCGAATGCGGCGAGTTTCGCTGGATCCATCCACAAGCGCATCGCGTATTTTTTCTGACCCCAAATTTGAATAGTACTTACCCCTGGAATGGTTTGCAGGCGCTCAGCCAACACATTCTCTGCATAATTGCTAACTTCCAATTGACTGCGATTGTCCGATTGTACGGTCATTGAAATGATGGCATCCGAATTGGCATCGGATTTAGTTATGGTGGGTAAGCCGTCAATATCTTGTGGTAATTGTCGAATGGCTTGGGAGACTTTGTCACGAACATCGTTGGCTGCCGCTTCCAGATTGGCCGAGAGATTAAACTCCACCGTAATTATGCTGGATCCCTGATTGCTGGAAGAGGAAATGCTGCGCACTCCTTCGATGCCGTTAATTGCTTTTTCCAGGGGTTCCGTAATTTGCGATTCTACCACATCGGCATTAGCTCCGGCATAATTCGTACGAACCGTAATGACCGGTGGATCTACGGCTGGAAATTCGCGTACTCCTAGAAAATGAAATCCTATGGCTCCGAAAAGAACAATAAGTAGATTGAGCACAATGGCTAATACCGGCCTGTTGATGCTTGTCGACGACAGATTCATACGGGCTAGTTAGTAATGGAACTGAATTTTAATTCGGAATCAGGCCGGATGGACATAATGCCTGTGCGCACCAACGTATCGCCTGCTTGCAAACCGGACGTAACTTCTATAAAGGATTCTCCGCGAAAGCCTGTTTCAATTTTCACGGGTACTGCCTTTCCTTGTCTGGCTATAAAAACTTTTTTCCCTTTTAATTCAGGAATGATGGCTTCTGTAGGAACCAGTATGGCATTGGGTTTCCGGGAGGGTACTACCTGAACATTGGCAAATGCTCCTGGAAATAATTTTCCTTCTGCATTGTTTACCACTGCTCTAACGGTGATGGTACCTGTATTACGGTCGATTCGTGGTTCCATGGCAGACACTTTTCCTTCTAGGTTGCCTTTTACATTTTCCACTTGAAATTCTACCTTATCAGAAACAGAAATCAGGCCTGCATATTTTTCAGAAACAGAAAAATCGAGCTTTAAGGGATGCACCTGTTGCAGGCTTCCCAACACGGTTCCTGCGCTTACAAAGCTTCCTGTGCTGCTGCGACGCAGCCCCACCTTTCCTGAAAAGGGAGCCCTGATTTCTGTTTTTAAAATTTGCGTTCGAACTAATTCCATATCGATTTGCAAACTTTCGCGCTGATGAATGGCTTGATCCAGCTCTTCCTGGCTAATGCCATTTACCTCTTTCATGGCGATGTACCGCTTCTCTTTTTCTGTGGCAAGTTTCCATTGAAGTTCAAGCTTTTCGTATTGCGCCTGCAGTTCGGCATCGTTTATTTTGGCAAGCAAAGTTCCTTTGTTTACCATCACCCCTTCGTTCGGGAATAGATAAATGATCTTGCCTGATACTTCTGGTTTCCATTCCATTTCTTCCATGGCCATAAGTATTCCCGAGGAGCGAATGGATTCCGATAAAGATGCAGACCGAAGAATGTAGCCTGTTACTGACACCGGCCCTTTGTCAGGACCATTGCGCGCAGCAAGGGCTTGTTCAGGAGAAAGAAAAATCCATTTGATAAGTGCGGCAGCCACTATAAAAATAACCAACACTATAATCGTTTTTGTTTTCATATTTAATTCCCTGCCATCTGTTTAATTAATGAGCCTCCAGCCAGTTTTTGCCCACGCCAACACCAACTTCCATAGGCACTTCCATGGGTATGGCGGTTTTCATAAAATGAGGAATCTGTGCTTTCATAAGTTCCAGTTCTTCCGGAACTACATCAAACAAAAGTTCATCGTGTACCTGAAGGATCATGCGCGACTTTAATTTTTCCTGTTTCATCCAGGCATGAATTTTTATCATGGCCATTTTTATCATATCCGCAGCACTTCCCTGTATCGGAGCATTGATGGCATTGCGTTCGGCAAATCCACGATTGGTGAAATTTCCTGAGGTGATATCAGGCAAATACCTTCTTCTTCCCAGGATGGTTTCTACATACCCTACCTCGCGCGCCTTATTGATGGCACTATCCATGTATTTTTTGATATCTGGAAATTGCTCAAAATAAGATTCAATGATGGCGCTGGCTTCTTTTTTAGGGATGTCCAAACGCTGACTAAGTCCAAACGCAGAAATTCCATAAATAATTCCAAAGTTCACCATTTTTGCTTTTCGTCTCATGTCGGAATTTACTTCCTCCAATGGCACCTGAAATACTTTGCTCGCCGTTGTTGAGTGGATATCGATGCCATCCCGGAATGATTGCGTCATGTTTTTCTCTTTGGAAAATTCTGCCATGATGCGCAACTCTATCTGTGAATAGTCGGCGGACAGGATGAGGTGATGTTCGTCGCGGGGAACAAAAGCTTTGCGAATTTCCTTCCCTCGTTCCGTTCGAATAGGAATGTTCTGAAGATTGGGATTGGTGGAACTGAGCCTTCCGGTTGCAGCTACCGCTTGATTGAAAGAAGTATGGACCCGTCGATCCTTCTGTGAAATAAGCTGTGGCAGCGCATCAACGTAGGTAGATTTTAATTTCTGTAATTCCCGGAAATCAAGAATTTCTTTGATAATGGGATGCTTTTCTTCCAGTCGCAGCAACACTTCCTCCCCCGTTGCATACTGTCCTGTTTTAGTTTTTTTTGCTTTGGGATCTAGTTTTAATTTTTCAAATAATATATCTCCCAATTGTTTGGGTGAACCAATGTTGAACGAAACACCAGCCAATTCGTAAATTTTTTTCTCTGAGGTTTCAACCTCTTTCCCCAATAAGGAGGAAAACTCCTGCAAGGCCGCTGTATCGATGCGCACTCCTTCGTGTTCCATATCAGCCAATACGGGTACCAATGGACACTCTACGGTGTTTAGCAAAGGAGAAAGCCCTAATACCTGCAACTCTTTCTCGAAGAGGGTCTTCAATTGCCAGGTGATGTCGGCATCTTCTGCAGCATACGCTGCAATTTTTTCCAAAGGAACATCGCGCATGTTCTTTTGCTTGCTTCCTTTTTTTCCAATTAATTCTTCAATAGAAACGGGAGAGTATTGAAGAAAATTTTCTGCCAATACATCCATGTTATGGCGTGTTTCAGGATCGAGCAGGTAGTGTGCCAACATCGTATCAAACAAAGTACCTTGTAGTTCGATGTCGTAATTTTTTAATATCAGCAAATCGTATTTGATGTTCTGGCCGACTTTCCCGATGTTTTTATTTTCAAAAACTGATTTAAATTCTGTAACGATTTTTTTTGCTTCTGCGGAATCGGCAGGCACTGGCACATAATATGCTTCGCCGGCATGCCAGGAAAAGGAAAGTCCCACCAGATCGGCGTCGGTAGCCTCGAGGGCTGTGGTTTCTGTGTCGAAACAAAATTCTGGCAAACGCTCTAAGTAGGCGATAAGTTGTGCACGTTGCTCCGCACTTTCCATCGTGTAATAATGGTGCAGCGTAGTATCTATGGTTTGATAATTTCGTGTTGGGATCAGGGGATCTTCTTCAGAGGAAGATGCTGATTCGGAAAGTTCTGGCGGTGGACCAAACAAAGACATTTGGGCTTCGGCGGAGGCTTGTGTTTTAGCATTTTTGGATACAGCTTTTTGAGTCGCGGGAGCTTCATCCTCTAATCCTAAAACGCGTTTTTTTATTTGACGAAATTCCAGTTCATCGAAAAAAGCACTTAGTTTTTCTACATCCGGCCCCTGGTAAGCAAACGAGTCGAGGTTGATTTCTACAGGCACATCGCAATATATTGTAGCCAGTTCTTTGGACAGCAATCCTTGTTGGGCAAAGTTGCGCACATTTTCTTGCATTTTCCCTTTAAGCTTGTCGGTATTGGCAATAAGATTTTCTACCGACCCATATTCCGCAATAAGTTTTTGCGCAGTTTTTTCTCCAATGCCCGGAATCCCAGGAATGTTGTCGACGGCATCACCCATCAGTCCCAGAATATCGATGACTTGTTCGACGCGTTCAATCCCAAAGCGTTCGAGTACCCGAGGGATATCGTAAACTTCGTATCCTGCACCCAGGTAGGCAGGCTTAAATAAAAAAGTTTGTTCACTCACCAATTGACTATAGTCTTTATCCATCGTCATGAGGTAGGTGATAAATCCTTCTTTCTCGGCTTTTTTTGCTACTGTTCCTGCAAGGTCATCGGCTTCGTATCCTGGTGCTTCCAGCGCAGTAATGTTGAAGAGCTTCAACATTTTTTTTATAATGGGAATAGCGATCGTAATATCTTCCGGCTGTTCCTGACGATTGGCTTTGTAGGCTTCAAAGTTTTCGTGCCGAAAAGTAGGGCCGGGCAAATCAAAAGCCACAGTAATATGCGTGGGCTTCTCTTTGCTGATTACCTCCCAAAGAGAATTTGTAAATCCAAAAATGGAGCCCGTATTCAGACCGGTAGATGTAATGCGTGGGTTTTTACTGAAAGCGAAGTGAGCTCTGTAAATAAGCGCCATCGCATCCAGTATAAAAAGTTTTTTATCGGAGGTAGGGGTAGTCGTCATAGAATTCAAGGGTGTAATCAAACTTGGCATTTCTGCCATTGTCCCGGAAGCTTGGGACACGCCAAAGATACAAGGAATTATATCGATTTTAATCCAAAATTAAAGATATTGATATCATTTGGGTATGCAGTAAAATCTCCGACCACTACGGTACCTTTATTTAGTAATCAAACTCAATATTTTATTTTGGGCGTGTCCCGATTGGCGTGGTAGCGCATGTAGCGCCACCACGCCAATCGGGCCGGGCTATCGCTGCAAGCCATGGCGCTTATTGCGCCATGGCTTTACACTCTATCCCTCACGCAAAACCAGCCCTGTTTTAAATAGAATTTCTCCATAGAAAAGTTTCTCAGGAAAAACGTCAACCAAAACCAGGTGCTTCAGACTTCGAACAGAAGAAATTCTTTTCGAAGCCTATGATTTTATATATCGGGATTAACGGCCATGGATATGTGATCTCATAGGCTTTCTTCATCATGTGCTTCGGAAGAAATTTCTGGAAAAATCGAAAAACGCTGAATAAGAATTTTATATACTTTGAGAAGAAATGGGTATGGCACAACTACTCCCGGATCCCATGTTTTTACTAGTAGTTTCTAAACAGAAGAATCGCCACGTAAAAATTCGGATTTGATCTAAAAATTGTGATAGAATTATTATTCCGAATCCAAATCTTTCATGATTTCCTGGATATCCTGTTCCGTAGCGTGTAATTTTTCTTTACAAATTCCAATGAGCATGGTGGCTCTTTTCACTTTTTCAGAAAGCTCATCCACTGAAATTTTGCCTTCTTCCATTTCCTGGACTATTTTTTTTAACTCTTCGTAGGCTTCTGTGTACGATATTTTTTTCATAAAGAAGGGTCTTCGTCCTTTACTTGATTTAGTGTACTGAGAATAATTCCTTTTTCTAATACGGTGGTGATGCGATCGCCTGGTTTGAGTTGATTAGGATCCTGAATGGATTTACCCTCATGCAGAGTGATGCTATACCCTCTTTCCAACACTCGTTGGGGATGGAGCAAACGTACGTGGTTTTCTAAAGATTGCAGCTGCCAATGTTCGAGTTTCAATTGTTGCGCTGTGAGTAAACTCGCCGCAGTTTGGTATTTTAAAAGGCGTTGCAGTTGTTCCTTTAAAATATCAACAGCCACCCGCTGGCATGCCTGATGCCTTTGGGCTAGGCTATGCCGGTATTGTTGTATCAAGGCAGTAGAAAGATGTTTGATCTGATGCTGTTGCTGACTGAATTGATGTCGATGTTCTTGCAAAAGGTGTTTCACATGCCAATTCAACTTTTCGGTAGTTAGGTTAACCTGATCGCTTCCGGTTTTGATTACTTGCTTGGAATAACGAGAAACCAGAGTGCCAGCTTCCTGCAAAAAATGATGGAGATGGCGGTATCGATCGAGAATAAAGTCCGCCAACTCGGTTGGAGTTATTGCTTTTTTATAGGCAACCAATTCGGTTACCGTTTCATTGGTGGAGTGACCAATGCCTGTAAGCACGGGCAGAGGAAACTCCGCCACCGCCTTGGCAAGTTCATACTGATTATAAGAAGCCAGGCCCACTTCACCACCACCGCCTCGGATAAGAGCTACCGCATCGAATGCTTCTTTTTTCAGAGCAATCTTTTTTAATTGGCTTTTAATCGATTCTACCGAACGGTCTCCCTGCAGCAGGGCTGGGAAAAGCGTCCATTCAATACGAAAGGCTTCCGGATTGGCTTGTATAACCTGCAGAAAATCGGAAAGCCCTTTGCTGGATTCTACCGAAATGATGGCAATCCTTTTGGGTACAAGCGCCAACGTCAGTGTTTTGTTTCGCGAAAATAAATTTTCGCTTTGGAGGCGGGTAATGGTCTCTTGCTTTTCTTTTTCCAGTTCACCTAATGCAAACGTGGTATCCACCTCTTCAATGCGAAGACTAAGACCATGCAAAGGATCAAATACGATGGAACAAAGACACAGCACTTGTATGCCTTCGCGAAGAGGGCTACCGGTTTTTTCGCGAAGTTCTTTCTGGATGCGTTCGGCATCGTTTTTCCAAAGGATACCACGAGCCTGAGCAACCGTTTTTCCATTTTTTTTCTCCACCAATTCCGGATAGTAATGTCCTGAATGGGGATAAAAATTCAACTTGTTAATTTCTGTTTTTACCCAATAAGTCGAGGTATAGCGGGCGGAAAGCGTTTGTCCAATGCTTTTCAGTACTTGTTCGAGCGAATACTGCTTATCGGGCATACGATACTATTTTCGCCGGATCTCTACGTAGCCTTTAAACTTCTCCTCTTCCTGTTCATTGCGAAGTACATAATAATACGTACCGTCTGGAAGGGGAGTCTTGCCATCGTTTTGGAATGTACCGTCCCAATTATTCTCGTAGTTTTTAGTTTCAAAAACGATATGACCTTCACGGTTGTATACAATCAATTTGTTGTTTTCGAAAACCAGATTTTTAAAAACAAAGAATTCGTTTTTGCCATCACCATTAGGAGAAAAGGCTTCGGCAGCCTCTGCCTGTGAAGGAATTATTTTTTCTGAGTTGATCGATACGATCAATGGCACAGACCGTCTGCTCATGCATCCGTTTGTGCTTAGTTCATACTGAAGATACAGGGTGGCTGTACCATCAAAATTCGGATGATAATTTACAAATAGTTGATTAGAATCCAGACGGAAGGTACCGGCAGCAGATGGAAGGAGACTTACTTTATAGGAAAATGGGCTATTGGTAATGAGTGGATTTATTCTGGCTCTGTCGTCGCCTTCGTTAATCAGAGAGGGCAAGGCAGGTAAAGTATATTTCTGCTCTCCAGGTGCCTGGTCAAAGCTATTGGGACCAATGATGGCAGAAGGCGTTTGAATAGACTGCTCTGAATAAATGACAAAAGTAGTGTCTTTACATCCATTTTCGTCTACTACGTTCAAATGGTATATCCCTTCCTTCAGGCCATTTAAATTTGTACCCGTAGCCACGGTATCGCCACTCCATGTATATATTGCCGAAGCGCTTAGGTTGCTAGCCGCCAACGCAATACTACCTGTTGCTTCGTACGGACAAGTATATTCTTGAGTAGGATTCAACTTTATTAAGCTGTTAACCGAGGAACCTGGAAATACTCCCAAATCGGCCTTACATTCGTTGCTGTCAACAACATACAATCGATAACTTTGGCCAGCGATTGAATGGCTTCGAATATAAAATGCGGTATCAATTTTCGGACTGTTTACGATAAGCAATGAGTCATATTCCAGCGCACCAAAAGCCGACATCCGGTAGTGCAATGGACTTGTAAAAGTTGAACTAATCTGAGTTCGTACTTTTTGCATACCACCTTCGCATATAGGATCTGTCAGGACATACGAAAGACCAATAGGATTCGTGTTACAGTTAAATCGACATGCTAATTCTAAAGCGAATCCGCTGCGGGTATTACTGTTGGAGCTCACAAATTCAATGGTAATAATCGAGTCGCTGGAAGTATAAACACCGGAAGGCAATTGTTCCCTTTTGAAAGAGCCGATCAGAGTGCCATCACCGGGAGTATCTCCGTTCCAGATATTGATACTATCTGAAACGCCATCGGAAGCAAGATCAAATTCGCGAAAGTATAGCTCAAAGTAACGCTTTGCAGTGGTGTACAAGGTCATTGTTTTGTTGCTTGCCGTATAATCTCCCGATTTGCCACCATCATCATACAGCACAGTTCGGCAGGTAGAGAATACGCCGTCTTTCAGATGAGAGGTGTCGCTTACTTGAAGGTATCCTTCCATATCACCGAAGATCAGAGAATAGGAATCTGAATTGAAAATCAATGAGTCAATATCCACATCAAATTTTTCATCGGCTCCTACGGTATTCTGAATATCAAATGTTAGCCAGAAATAGGTGGAACCGGTGTACAATGACGCATTTCCGTTCACTTGAGAAATTGTGCCAGGACTGTTGACACTGCCAACCAATTGCAAAGAATCCGGATCAAATTGATCGAAGCCCCCTGTCGTCCATAGCTTTGCATTTTTGATAGAAGAAGGATTGGTATTCAATGGCAAGTTAAAATGTACTCGTTGCAAAGAAATCGGATTGCTGCTTCCGCTTGTGTTAATTTTAAAGGACGAGGCAAGTGCATTTGTTTCGCCCATTTCCACTAATTTTTTGGATGCATTGGACAGCGATACAAGGTCTACATACATGTTAGAGCTCTCATTGATAAGTAAGTCGGCATCATAAATTTCGAAAGCGGAACAGGCATCATCAGGTTGAGTCAAAGAGTTCGCAGAGGTAATGCGCATTCTTACCGCACCCAGGTGAGCGTTCGCTGGAATTTGCAATGGGAAACCGACAGGGGCATAAGGTTCTAAAACATCCCAAATGGAAAATTCACCATTGTCATTAAAATCCCCATCAGCATTAAAGTCAATCATAAATCCAACCTGACCACTTTGAGTAGTGCTGAGATTTACATAATACTTAGCTCCCCGGTTGAAACCAATGAAATCGTTGTCTTTTAAATACCCATTGCTGCATCCAGGTTGCTTTTGATAGGTTCCGATGGAAAGTTTACTTAGATATTGATAGCACAACGTATTGTAGGAATTACGACAATAATCCACACGGATTATTCCAAAAGGATCATTCTGTGTGGGTATTAACTTGACACCGGATGTGAAAATAGAATCGGATATAGCATCCAATGTATCTCCGATGTCGGCAGTGTTGTTTACCTGCAGGCTTAGCCAATAATAGTTCATGCCCGGATCAATGGTAGAAGCCAGGTTGGTAAAAGCAAAGGTTCGTCCCGGATTGGAAAGCGATCCAACAAAACTGGGATTGATAAAGTCTATAGTATTGGTTTTGAGAATGCTGGCGGAACTGAAATTTCCTGGGCTAACCGTAGATGGGAAGCGAAAATATAATGAATCGAGTTGCTTAGGATTTTGTGATCCATTGCCTGTAACTTCAATGCGTAGAACTTGTGCGGTCGATTGGTTTTTGGTGGCGTATTGAATGTCGGTAGGTTGCATGGTGGTGTAAGAAACAGCCATGTCTTTATCGGCAATTTGAACCAGATAATCTTCTGTTTCTCCAAAAGGCAAAGTGGTGCACAAATCGTCACTACCAATAACATTGCTGAAATAAGAAGCTCTTACCCGCATGCGCACACTGCCGGAGGTAATCGTAGTTGGTACCGAAAACCGGTAGGCCAAATCGAAATTGTCGTAAGTATAAATTCTTCCTACGTGGTAGTATTCTCCCTCATCGTAGGTGTTATTGTTGTTCCAATCAAAAAATAGAGCCACATCCATGTCATAGTATCCATAAGCTACACGAAGGTAAATGGTATCCAAGGTGCCACGGTATAAAGTTGGTCGAAGGGAGGTATTGGGGGTATAATCTACATATCCGCTGGAACAACCAGATATCGAGTTGTTCATTTCGTTTAAAACGACATTCTGGAGGAACCCTTGACAAGCAGTTCCATAACTTACGGTTGAATTGTAAAAACATTGAGCCTGGAGTACAATGTAGTTTACCGTCACCAACGCGGAGATTAGAAGCATTCGTAGCATGTCAATCGTATTTGGAATATGCTTGAAAGTTACTTCATTTTTTTCAATGAACCTACGGCTTAAGGCTCGGCTTAATTCAATCGCAGGGCCAACAATAGCCTCTTTTGCATCGTAAAGGCACGAAGGCGGCAAAAATTCGATGGTGCCAATACTGAAACGCCTCCTTGGTAAAAGAACCCAGAATTATTTTTTAGGACTTTAATCAGAGCATTTATTGTAAAATCCTTTAAATTTTATAAATTTTGAGCCTCAAAAAAATAAAGAGAAGTGGTTGGAAGTTTTTTAAAGTCGTACCGCAATCAAAAATACGGTAAATCGGTAATTGGAATCTGGCTACTTTTTTCTGCTTTCGTGTACAACGTGATTGTTTTTACATTTTTTGTAAAGATTAATTTTTTCACGTTTCTGTTCGGAGTTTTTCCGGAATATGAAGATTTGGAAAATCCTCACAGCGATCAGGCATCTGAAGTATTTACTGCCGACGGCGTATTGCTGGGTAAATATTTTAAAGAAAACCGCAGTCCGGTGGCGTACGAGGAAATATCTCCAAACGTGATCAGTGCCTTGCTGGCAACGGAGGATACTCGTTTTGAAAAACATTCAGGAATAGACTTCAAAGGTTTCTTTGCCATGTTTTATTATACCTTTAAAGGGGATAAACGAGGCTCCAGCACCATTACCCAACAACTTGCAAAAAATCTCTTTAAAACTCGCACTAATAGCTCCAAAGGCTTGCTGAACTACATTCCGGTAGTGAATGTAATACTGGCCAAATCGAAAGAATGGATGCTCGCCATAGAATTGGAAAAGCGATATACCAAACTTGAAATCATTACCATGTATTTGAATACAGTTGATTTTGGAAGCCATTCCTTTGGAATCAAAACAGCTGCCCGCACTTTCTTTGATACCACTCCCGATAGTCTTACTTTATCTCAATCCGCCGTGTTGGTTGGGTTGTTAAAAGCACCTACTTTATACAGCCCGAAGCTTAACCCTGAGCGAAGCCGGCTTCGCAGAAATACTGTTTTTGATTTAATGATTGAGTACGGTGTCATCAAGGAAGAACAGGTGGCAGCACTGAGAGCAGAAAAAATAAAGCTCAACTACAAAATTGAAGATCACGACGATGGCTATGCTACTTACTTCCGCGGAGAGTTGAATAAATTTTTGACAGACTGGTGCAGAAAAAACAATCGTAATATTTATACCGACGGATTAAAAATTTATACGACCATCGACTCGCGCATGCAACGCTATGCAGAGGAGGCCATGACAAAACATATGACCAAACTGCAGGATCAGTTTTTCGATCATTGGAAGGGTAAAAACCCCTGGCGTTACGAGAATAAGCAGGAAATACCGAATTTTCTGGAAGATGCCATTCGAAAAACTTCCACATACAAACAACTGCTGGCAAAGTATGGTAAAAACAAAGATTCCATCCAGTATTACTTATCCAAAAAGAAAAAAATGCGCGTCTTTACCTGGCAGGGAGAGCGCGATACGTTATTTTCATCCATGGATTCCTTACACTACTACAAACATTTTCTCCATTGTGGATTTGTTTCGGTAGATCCGTTTTCAGGTCATATTAAGGCCTGGGTAGGTGGGATCAATTATAAATATTTCCAATACGATCATGTGAAGCAAGGCAAACGTCAGCCGGGTTCAGCCTTTAAGCCCTTTGTATACACCGCTGCTATTGGCAATGGGTATTCGCCCTGCTATATGCTTCCAGATGTGCCCATCACGTTCCGTTATAAAGAGGATGGGAAAGACATTGTGTGGTCGCCTCGCAACGCAGATTGGGTTTTTTCCGGCGATTCCCTTACGCTTCGCAGAGCAATGGGTAAATCTATTAATTCAGTGGCGGCGCATGTTATGAAATTGGTTGGGCCTCAGGAGGTAATACGATATGCGCAGCGACTCGGAATTAAAAGTCCACTTCGGTCGGTTCCTTCACTGGCTCTTGGTTCCAGCGATGTGTCGGTATTTGAAATGACTGGAGCCTATGCCACATTTGTGAATAATGGCATTTACATAGAGCCGCATTTTATTCTTCGAATTGAGGATCGCAATGGAAACATTTTGGAAGAGTTTTTCCCGACACCGGTAGATAAGGTTACGAAAGTAAAGAAAAATGATTTTCAACCTTCAACCTGGGAGGCTTTAAGTGAAGAGCATGCGTATGTTATGGTACATATGCTGAAAGGTGGAACGGAGGAGCCTGGAGGAACATCTCAAGCTCTCTTCCAATACAATATTTTCTACGGGAATGAAGTAGGAGGAAAAACAGGAACAACTTCCAATCATTCGGATGGGTGGTTTATGGGAATCACCAAAGGACATGTGGCCGGTATGTGGGTAGGTGCAGAAGATCGTTCGGTACATTTCCGCACAACTTCCACCGGAGAGGGCGCACGAACAGCTCTTCCTATTTTTGGTTTGTATATGGAAAAGGTCTATGCCGATACCAGTTTAGGGATACGTAAAGGATTTTTTAAACGTCCAACTAAACTTACCATCAACATCAACTGCCCTTACAGGCCTGAACCTAAAAGAGATTCCTCCGAATTACTTGATATTGATCCTCTTTCGGTAGATTCCAATGCCGTTCAATAATAAATTAGATTCATGTAATATTTATCGTCATTTTACAAGTTTTTTATCTTTTAAATCTCAAGCACCGTGTTTTGCGCAGGTGCCATTTTGCAACAACCGAATAGTATTTCAAACATTTTTTTTGTATTTATCCTTTTATTGGATCGTTTGCTATTTAAATAGTTACATTTTTAATTAGAAAAATATTAATTTTCATTTTGTAAGTTCCTACATGTAATGATGCGTAGTAATATGAAAATCAATACGTTTAAATACTACGTATAATTGTATAGCATTTAATTAATAATTGTTTACACTTTATTAGCAAAATGTGTTGTTCTAGGTAATACCCATTTAGCCTCCGGATAGATATATGAGAAGAGCGCGCGTAATAACTTCTACTCTGCAGCAAACGAGTAGCCTAACACAACTTCTGTGGCCAACGCTGATTGGAATGTTGTATTTGTTGGCTGGATATGCAGTGTGGGACTTTTGGATTTACAGACCATCACCACCTCCGCCGCCAGAGCCCTCAAGATCTGAATTATGCATGGTTCCGGTAAAAGTGATGGCAACCATTACGGCGGTGGCTCATACTGGAGGGGCCGTTTCGTTACCCGTAGGTGCCAATACAGCTGCTCTCCGCAAATGGTCTGCTGCTTCAAGCTGGTCGGGAGGTACAAAGCCAGGAGCGGCCGATGATGTTTTGATCCCGGCTAACGCAATTATTGTCCTTGATGAAACTGTTAACGTGCGGTCCATCACTGTACAAGGCAGACTCATTATGGATGTTACCAAAAACATCAATGTGAGTGCCAACTACATTCATGTAACAGGTACCACTGCGTACATGGAGTGGGGAACAAGAGCGCAACCATATTTATTCAAAGGAGCCATTACCTTAACGGGCAGCGATGTCAATGCAAAAATTCCTGGTACAACTATTCCATCCAAAGCAATTCTCGTTGGCGATGGTGCTACGCTTGAACTTAATGGAGAAGTAAAACGCTCCTGGTTATCCCTCAATGCGAATGCAGCCGTAGGAGCAACACAATTATCGTTATCCTCCGCCACGCACAATTGGGACGTTGGCGATGAAATCGTTGTGACCTCTTCCAGGGTTAATTGGCTTGAAGCTGAAAAAAGAACCATCACAGCCATAAGCCCAGATCGGCTAACTATCACAATAAATTCGGGACTTACCTTTCCGCACATTGGAAGGTCTAAATCCTACACCAGGCCCACTGACGGTAAAGTGTGGGTAGGAGATATGCGTGCAGAAATTGGTGTCCTTACCAAAAGCATCAAAATACAGGGCGATGCCTCATCTACCGCCAACGGTTTTGGAGCGCATGTCATGATTCACAAAGATGGTAAAGCGTATGTAAACCATGTAGAATTTTATTTGGTTGGGCAAAAATCGGTGTTAGGTTCCTATCCCTTCCACTGGCATATGCTCTTGGATAAAGGTGCTGGACAATATTTAAAAAACTCAAGTATTCATAGCTCTTTTAACAGAGCGGTTACCATTCATGGAACGGAATCTACATTAACTGAAAATAACTTTTGCTACGACCATATTGGACATGGTATTTTCTTTGAGGATGGAAGTGAGCGATATAATACAGTTCGCGGAAATGTGGTGCTCGTAACTCGCCGACCTGCTGTTGGAGAAGAATTAATTCCATCCGACAATGAAGCGAATGAAGTTCAAAACCGCACTCCTTCAAGTTTCTGGATAACGAATCCCAATAATACAGTTGAAAATAATATTGCGGCAGGTACTCAAGGTACGGGCTTCTGGTTTGCTATGCCTCGCAGCCCAATGGGTTTTTCTGCCTCTGAACCTCGTTTCGCGGGCATGCAACCTTACAAAGAACCTTTAATTCGATTCAAAGGAAATAAAGCTCACAGTTGTGTTAGCGGTTTTGACATTTTCGATCAATTAACAGCCGCGCATGGCCTGATAAAGAATGGTGGTTGGGAACGAACAGACCAACGCATTATGGACTCTTGTACCTGGTACGCTTGTGATCTCGCTATTTACGGTGGTATCGGCGGCGGACGCAACTTTACCAAAGATGTAATTTTTAGAAATAATATTTTCCTGGACAACGTAACCTCCGTGATGCATGCCAACTATGCCATGGTAGAACAATCGGCATTTGTAGCGAATTCCGGTGAGAATGTATTTTCCGGAGAACGCAAATTGAATAGAGGTTATGATGGTTCTTGCACCATTAAAGATTGCCACATGATTGGCTGGCAAGCGTCTAACGCCAATTATGTCCAAAATACTGGTGGTGCTTTAAAACATGTAAACTATCGTATAACGGGAATGACGATGGATCACAATGGTCCTCCTCGAATGAATTTCCCCAGCTATGCTGGTGTTCCGGTGGGTGATATAGGTGCCAACAGTGGTGCACACCCTCGTTTCTGGAGTTACATACATTGGGACATGGATGGTTCTTTCGGTGGGAAAGCC
>JALONM010000135.1 GCA_025454925.1 Cytophagaceae bacterium | reverse complement strand
TGGCGATGGACATTTTACAATAGAAGGAATAAATCCTGGATCCAACCTTAGTATATACAATTCGATAGGAACGTTGCTAGACGAGAAAATCAAGGTAGAGGAAGGTGCAGCCATTTCAATAGCTGCATTAAACCCAGGAATAAATTTAATATAAATTGCCCATCCGGATAGCCATTCGGCCACACTTTTCTATACTAAATTGTACGCGATCTAAGGATCTGATTGTAATCGTAAGCAGGCACCATGCGAGATTTGGCATGGTGCATTTTGCTTGTATTGATGTGGTATTGTACCAATTGGACTTCTTTTTATCAAGCCTTCAACCATGGAAGAAATTTAAGAGAAGGGAGAAGCCTTTTTCCCAATTTGTTTATGGGAGAAATTTTTGCAATTATTGGCAATAAGAAGCTTAGTTCGACGCTGTGTCTGCTAAGAATAAATGAAGATTATATACCGTACAACATTGCATACCTAGATTTACTATGCTACTTACACTCGAAAATATCAGCAAGCGCTATCAAGCCGACGGAAAATTTGCAGTAGAAAGTATTTCATTCCGCATGAACAAAGGAGAATCGATATGTATTTGTGGGGAGAACGGAAGTGGAAAAACCACCTTGTTAAAAATCATTGCGGGCGCCATAGGTGCAGATAATGGATATGTAGAACTTTTAGGGCGACGGCTGGAACATGCCGACTACAAACTTATACCCGGAGAACCAGATATTGTGATGGTGAGTGGCGATCAGCAATACAAGCCGCACTTTAAAGTACATGAAGTGCTTTCCAAGCCTGTATACCATTTGCCGGAAGCTATCAGGCAATCGAAAGTAAACGAAGTATGCGAACTGTTTCGTCTGGAGAATTACCTGGAGGAATATCCTACTAAACTTTCCGCCGGAGAAAGACAGCGACTTTCGCTGGCGCTTGCTTTTCTTAAAGAACCCAAACTTCTTTTAGACTTTCGCTGGCGCTTGCTTTTCTTAAAGAACCCAAACTTCTTTTATTGGATGAACCGTTTGCCCACCTGGATGTACGCTACCGACAACAGCTGCGCGATGAGCTGGTAGGATTTGTAAAGAAAAGAGATTTATCGGTGATTTTTGTTTCGCATGATCCTGCCGAAGCCTTATCAATGACAAGTCGAATTGTATTGCTGTACGATGGTGTAATCATGCAACAAGGAAGTCCGCAGAAACTTTACCAGCAGCCAGCCAATACCTATGTAGCCAGTTATTTTGGCAATGCCAATATTGTATACGCCGAAGACCTTAGAAAACAAATTGCTTTGCCTGGTAAAGAAGAATTTGCTTGCATACGGGCCGAAGACATCGGCTTAGCTTCGGCAAGCGAAGGTATTGTATTTACCGTGAAACAATCTGTATTTTGCGGACCCGCCTACCGCACTACTGTAGTAGGGCATTCCATGGAGATTTATTTTTACCACAAAGAGTTCCTTCCGCCAGGAGCGGCAGTACGTCTATCCATTTCTCCCGAAAAGGTATTGCTGTTGGAAGAATAATTTGTTTACTCTACTTTAATTGCAATCCGGCCGGTATAATCAATACGATTCAACAATACCGGTTGGTTGGCGAAATATTCGTCAACCGCTTTGCGTGCGCCTTCCCAATGGCCATAATCATCGATAATCAATACGCCTTTGTTGCACAACAAGGGATACAGGTGCAGCAGCTCGTGCCTGGTGCTCTCGTACCAATCGGTATCCAATCGTAACAAGGCCAAGGACGCAGGCATGGTGCCTGGAATGCTGTCTTCGACCTTGCCTTTTATCAATTGTATCTGTGCAGCAGGATATGCCGTGCGATTCATATTCTGTTTTACATCTTCCAATCCGGCGTAGCACCAAACAGAATTTTCCTTGTTGTTCACATTTTTTTGCAACAGTTCGGCAGCATTTTCACCATCTTTGGTTTTATCAAGCTCGGTAGGCTCCGACATTCCTTCAAACGTATCGTACAAATACAGTCGCCGGTTGGTATCGCCTAAGGCCTTTAAGGTCAAGGCGATCATCATGGAACTACCGCCCCTCCATACGCCGCATTCCACTATATCTCCCTGAATTTTATGCTGTACCAAATAACAAACGGAGTGATACAAGGCATACATTCGTTCCATGCTGGTCATGGTGTATGGCTTGCATTTCTTGTAAAGCTCCAGAAACAATGGATCGTCTATAAAGTCTTCATCGTCTTTTAGCTTTTCAAGCTTGAGGCGAAAAGGTTTTAAAATATATCGGCTGATGATTCCCATGTGAAATACTAAATTGAAATGAAATGAACTAGTGTGTTTCGGTTAACAAGGACCCCAGCCTACCTCATCAAAGTTAGGTTTGCGTTTTTCAAGAAAAGCGTTGCGGCCTTCTTTCGCTTCGTCGGTCATGTAAGCCAGCCGGGTGGCCTCGCCGGCAAAAATCTGTTGACCTACCATACCGTCGTCGGTAAGATTCATCGCAAACTTCAGCATTTTTATTGAAGTGGGCGATTTGGCAAGAATTTCCTGTGCCCATTCGAAAGCGGTATCTTCCAATTCTGCATGTGGGATAACGGCGTTGACCATGCCCATATCGTAAGCTTCCTGAGCGTTGTAATTTCTTCCCAGAAAAAATATTTCGCGCGCTTTTTTCTGACCCACCATTTTTGCAAGGTATGCCGAACCATATCCACCATCAAAACTGGTAACGTCGGCATCGGTTTGTTTAAAAATAGCATGTTCCTTGCTGGCGAGGGTAAGATCGCAAGCTATGCCCCCCTCCTACTGCCCAACCGGGCACTACAGCGATTACCACTTTGGGCATAAAACGAATGAGTCGTTGCACTTCCAAAATGTTTAGCCGGTGCCTTCCATCGTCACCCACATATCCCTTCTGGCCCCTCGCCTTCTGATCGCCCCCGCTGCAAAAGGCATACACGCCATCTTTCGGACTGGGACCTTCGGCAGAAAGCAGCACCACACCAATGGAAGCATCTTCGTAAGCATCGTAGAATGCTTCGTATAATTCTGCGGTGGTTTTGGGCCGAAATGCATTTCGGACCTCTGGTCTGTTAAAAGCAATGCGGGCTACCCCTTTATATTTTTTATACGTGATGTCCTCGAATTCCCGGACGGTTTTCCATTCAATGGATGCCATAAGCATAGAATTAGTTGAAACAAAAATAATCATTTTCATGAGTTTTCGCTTCCCGGCGGTATGTATAAAATAGCCTTTTCATATCGTTTTTGCTTTAATCGATGTAACTTCAAAGCCTAATGGAAGCTCTACTCAAAAGTCTGCATCTGCCCTCACCGTTGCAACAAATTGAAGATGCCTTTACGCAGAAAGCAGGGATTAAACTTTTTATTAAACGCGATGATCTTATTCATCCGGT
>JALONM010000009.1 GCA_025454925.1 Cytophagaceae bacterium | reverse complement strand
AGCTTTTTCATGGCTGCCAGAGGCTGAAGGTTGGTGATGCCTGCGCTGTACAAATCCAGGTATACCAAGCTGTTGAGCTTTCTCAATACCGACATGTCACTCAAGTCTATTTTACGCAAAGAGAGTTTTTCTAAAAGTAGCAATTCTGATATCGGACTCAGGTCTTTTATTTTTATATTCAAGGAAAGGTGTAGCTCTTTTAATTGCGATAAGGATCTCACCGCCTGTAGCGATTCTATCTCATTTTCTGAAACATCTAATTTTAGCAACGTGCTAATAGATTGCACAGGGCTGATGTCTACGATCTGGTTTTTGATACAATAAAATTCCTCCAGTTTAGAGAAAGCTGGCAAACTATCCAAAGAACGTACATTGGTTCTGCTAACATCCAGGTAGGTTAACGATTTCATGGACTTTAATATACCTAAGTTGGCAAACGGGCAATCGTTGAGTAGTAATTTTTTAACACCACTAAAAGCAGAAATGGCTTGGTAAGATTTGAAATTACTTTTGCTGAGGTCCAGCACGTCTGTATTTACTAATCTTGATAGGTCATTTTCTTTCGGATATTCCTCCAGTTTTTTGTTTTTCCCCAGATAATTTTTCCATTCAGGGCTCAAGTCTTTCCACCATTGTTGCAAAGGGGGTAATGGAGCCAGCACCGGCAATTTTCCTGGGGCACCGGCATACAGCAATTTGATGATGGCCTTGCCAGAGGCATCGGTACTAATTTTGAAAAAGTATCGTGTAGGAATGCGTCGGGAGATGGCTTTGAAAACCGAACCTGATACCGCATTGCCTAAACTATCGATGCGGGTTTCTGTACTTTTCTCCCAGTACCAGCGAATTTTGGTTGCCTGCACTTCGCATAAATAAAAGCGACGCCAGGGGTCGTACTCTTTTTTACCAAAGGTAAGAGTGCTTGAATCAAGCCTGTGGTAGAAGCGAATAGTGTTTTTTTGTCCGTATGCCAGAGGATTGATTTCCGCGTAAACAAGACTGTCGTAGTCGTTCCAGAAGGAGCTTTCCATGCGAGGTGCCGCTGCGGCTACGGTGACAGTGCTGAGCACTTCTTTCATCAACCGCGTAGTGGATTGTTTTTTTACTTCCGCGGAGGTCGAATCGTTAAGAACGTTGCAGTGATCCAAAAGTGTCTGCAATATTTTTTTCATGCTGGCTATTTCCGCCGCTGTGACAGTCATAGGTCCCGGAGTGGTGGTAGCACTGGAAGCTTTGGCAGGAACTGGCTTGGTGACCGTTTGGGTAGAAACGGGAGTTCTTGGTTTTACCTGAGCCCAAGCGATGGTGCTTGCAAGAAAAATGAAAAGCAGATGTTTCATAAAGAGTCAGCTGTAAATTAAAAGCCTAATTTTTCGCGAACGCGATGGAGAACTACTTGCCCTGTTTGTCTGGCTTTTTCAGCTCCTGCTTTCAACGCGAGATCAAGCTCTGGCAAATGATTCATGTAATAATTAAAACGCTCCCGTTCCTGACTATATTTCGTGAGTAGTTTTTCAAGCAGTTCTTTTTTAGCATGCCCGTAGCCATATCCCCCCTGAGCGTATTTTTGGCGCATGGTGGCGGCTTCATGTGCTTCCGCTACCAATTGAAATAATTTATATACGTTGCATTGTTCCGCGTCTTTAGGCGCTTCCAATGGCAACGAATCAGTAACGATAGACATTACCTTCTTTTTCAATTCCGGTTCCGGTAAAAAAATATCGATGTAGTTGTTGTAGGATTTAGACATTTTTTCGCCGTCTATTCCCGGAACGACCATTACTTTTTCGTCGATTCTGGCTTCGGGAAGAACAAATGTTTCTCCATATTGATGATTAAAACGTCCTGCTACATCCCTGGTAAATTCCAGGTGTTGTAATTGATCTTTTCCTACGGGAACTATCTGGGCATCGTACATGAGAATATCCGCGGCCATCAACATGGGATAGGTGAAAAGCCCCGTGTTGATTTCAGCTAGTTTCTCGGATTTGTCTTTGAACGAATGTGCCAGCGTAAGCCTCTGGTAAGGGAAGTAGCAACTCAGGTACCAGGCCAGTTCGCATACTTCCGGCACGTCAGATTGACGATAAAAAGTGTTTTTAGAGGTGTCAAATCCAAACGCCATCCAGGCAGCGGATGTGAGGGTATGCAAATCGGCAATGAAAAAGAAACAATCATTACCATCTTTTTTTGATAATTCGATGGCGGGCAGAATAGCGCCCAAAATATTGCCCAGGTGCGGGCGACCACTGCTTTGAATTCCTGTAAGTATACGGGCCATGATTTATTTGGCAAATTTGTTAACGGATACGATGGTTTTGTGCTTTCCCTTTTTGTTTTTTTCGTACAGCATTAGCATGAGTCCATCTTTTAAACCCAGTTCCGGAACCATCATTTTAGTAGATTTTCCAAAACGCATGGCAGAGGTATATATTTCCGAAGCTGGAATGATCACATCCGCACGGTCGGGGTTTAACATAAGTTTATTGATGCGTTCTTCATAATTATGACTCGCTATGAAATCCTGGATTTCTTCGATTTTGTGCAGCGAAATCATTTGTTTGTTCCCCGCTTTTCCCTTTACCCCCGGATTGGCCAATTCATAAATCTTGCCAATGTTACCTCCGGTTCCGATTTTGAAGGAATTAGTGGCAACTTTTTTCTTGTTTACAAAAATATTTATTTCAGTACTACCACCTCCCACATCAATATGCAGGTAACTTTCGTTGTCGAGTTCATTGAACAACACTTTATTGATCAGGTTTGCTTCGGCCTCGCCCTCGATAATATGTATATCAATGCCCAGCAGGTATTTAACTTTATACGCAATGTCTCTTCCATTCTTGGATTCGCGCATGGCCGAAGTGGCACAAATAACGAAATCGTCTACTTCATACAGATCGAAAAGATTTTTAAAGGTCTGCATGAGTTTAATAAATTTCGCTTCTTTTTCAGTGGATATTTCATTGTTTTTAAAAACATCCTGGCCAAGCCGCAGCGGAAAGCGCACATATTCCAGCTTTTTAAACGATACATTTTTTCCGCTTTCAAGTACCGAGGTAATCTGAAAGCGAATGGCGTTGGATCCAATATCTACAGCTCCTAGTTTCAAAGTATTTAGTTGTATGGTTGTCGTAAAAATAAAGTATTTAGACTACTTTTCTAAATTAGATTTCAGTCACACCGCCAAGCCTCTGGCTTACTCTGCGGTACCCTTTCCTTCATACATACTGCATGGTTTCTGTCGCTTAAAAAAAAATATCCACAAACCGGAGGAATAAAGCCTTCCCATGACGTATCCCCGATTTACGAAAAGGAAGGAATGGTACAGGAATGGGGGATAAAGGTGGCTTGTGTTTCAGGGGAAAATAACCGAAATTGGCACCGCCAATATCTCGAATCGGATTCTTGGATATGGCACCCTTGGACCGTAAACAGCCTACACCTGGCGCTTGCAGTCTGAAAGATCGAAAGGACGAAGGGGAGCTACCCTCGTTGCCCGGAAGGGCGAGAACGTTAAAGTAAACTATCATGCCGACATTAATTGAAAGAGAATTAGAGAAGCGCATCCTGATCCTGGATGGAGCCATGGGTACAATGATTCAGCGCTATAAGCTGACGGAGGAAGATTTCAGAGGCGAACGGTTTAAAGACCACCCTCGCGATTTGAAAGGGAACAACGACTTGCTTGCTCTAACACGACCAGATGTTTTGCTGGCCATTCATCGTCAGTACCTGGAGGCCGGCGCCGATATCATTGAAACGAATACGTTCAGCGGCACCTGGGTGGCGCAGGAAGATTACAAGCTTGAAGAAGCAGTATACGACATCAATTACTATTCAGCCAAACTTGCCCGCCAGGCCGCCGACGAGTTTACTGCCAAAGACCCAAGCAAACCCAGGTTTGTAGCCGGAGCCATGGGGCCTACCAATCGACTGGCCTCTATGTCCCCCGATGTAAACGACCCAGGTTACAGAGCTATTAATTTTGACCAGTTGGTAGAAGCTTTTACCGAACAGGTAAAGGCCCTGGTGGAAGGAGGAGTGGACCTTATCCTGATTGAAACCGTTACCGATACGCTCAACTGCAAAGCGGCTTTGTATGCCGCGAATAAATATTTTGATGTCATCGGAAAACGCTTACCATTGATGGTTTCCGGAACCATTACGGATGCAGCAGGTCGAATTCTTTCCGGACAAACTACCGAAGCTTTTTATAATTCCTGCAAGCACGCAGGCCTGTTGAGTATAGGCTTGAATTGTGCCATGGGAGCCAAAGAACTGAGGCCTTACCTGGCAGAAATGTCAAGGGTGGCTTCCTGCTGGGTCAGCGTATATCCAAACGCAGGATTGCCCAATCAATTCGGAGAGTACGACCAGGCTCCCGATGAAATGGCCTCCATCATTATTGATTTTATCGATAGTGGATTTGTAAACATTTTAGGCGGATGTTGTGGTACCACACCAGATCATATCGCTGCGATTGCAGCGATTGCTGCCGGTAAAACTCCGCGACGTAAACCTGCAATCGAAACACGCTTGCGTCTCAGCGGACTGGAGCCTTTCACTCACAACATTGGCGATATGTTTGTAAACGTGGGCGAGCGTACCAATATCACAGGTTCGGCTAAATTTGCTAAGCTCATCCGCGAAAATAAATACGACGAAGCGCTTGCCGTAGCCCGCGAACAAGTGGAAAACGGAGCGCAGGTCATTGATATCAACATGGACGAAGGAATGATTAATTCCGAAGAGGCCATGACTCGATTCCTGAATCTTATTGCCGCGGAGCCGGATATTTGCAGGGTTCCCATTATGATCGACTCCTCCAAATGGTCCGTTATTGAGGCCGGGTTGAAATGTGTACAAGGGAAATCCATTGTGAATTCCATTTCACTCAAAGAAGGAGAAGAAAAGTTTAAAGAATACGCCCGCCAAATTATGCGCTACGGCGCAGCTACCGTAGTTATGGCCTTTGACGAAAAAGGACAGGCCGATACCTACGAGCGTAGAGTAGAAATTTGCAAACGCAGTTACGACATACTTGTAGGAATAGGTTTCCCCCCGGAGGACATTATTTTTGATCCAAACATATTAACGGTAGCCACAGGAATTGAGGAACATAATAATTATGCGGTAGATTTCTTTAATGCTACTCAATGGATAAAGACGAATCTGCCGCATGCCCGCGTGAGTGGAGGTGTGAGCAATGTCTCGTTCTCTTTCCGCGGAAATAACCATGTGCGTGAAGCCATTCACTCCGTGTTCTTGTATCATGGCATCAAGCATGGCTTGGATATGGGTATTGTAAACGCCGGTGTAATACCGGTGTACAGCGATATTGAACCCGAGCTCCTCCAACATATCGAAGAGGTTTTGCTGAATACCCGTCCGGATGCTACCGAACGAATGGTAGAGTTTGCAGAGAAAATCAAAAATCAAGGGAAGGAAACCAAAGCGGGAACAGAATTGGAATGGCGTCAGTTGCCCATTAAGGAGCGACTTACCTACGCTTTGGTGAAGGGACTTTCTGATTTTGTTGATCAGGACGTTGAAGAAGCCCGGCATTTGTTTAATAGGCCGATTGAGGTGATTGAAGGTCCTTTGATGGACGGAATGAACGTGGTTGGGGATTTGTTTGGAGAAGGCAAAATGTTTTTACCACAAGTGGTAAAAAGTGCTCGTGTAATGAAGAAGGCAGTGGCCTACCTGTTGCCATACATTGAAGAAGAGAAAAAGCTATTGGTAGCACAGGGCTTGATGGAAGAAGGTACTTCCAATGGAAAGGTACTGATGGCTACGGTGAAAGGCGATGTGCATGATATCGGAAAGAATATTGTAGGGGTGGTACTTGCTTGCAACAACTATGAAATTATCGACATGGGGGTTATGGTGCCCTGTGAAAAAATCCTGGAAACAGCCCGCAAAGAGCAAGTCGATGTGATCGGATTATCTGGATTAATTACACCTTCCCTGGATGAAATGGTATTTGTGGCCAAAGAAATGGAACGTCAAGGATTTACCATTCCGTTGTTGATCGGTGGAGCTACCACATCACGAATCCATACGGCTGTAAAAATTGCCCCATCCTACCAGGGAGCCGTAGTGCACGTATTGGATGCATCGCGTTCGGTGCCAGTAGTAGGATCGCTGTTGTCGAATGAAAACAAAAAAGATTTTATCCAACAGATTAAAACAGAATATCAAAAATTGCGCGACGATCATAGCAATCGTCAAAGAGATAAAAATTACATCAGCATTCAGGACGCCAGGAAGAATAAGTTCCCCATTGACTGGTCGGTCTTTGAGCCCGTGAAACCGGCTAAGCTTGGAAGAACAATTCTGAAAGATTTTCCATTGGAAACGTTGGTGCCGTACATTGATTGGACACCGTTTTTTCAATCCTGGGAGCTGGCAGGTAAATTCCCGGCCATTCTGGACGACGAAGTGGTAGGGACAGAAGCGCGCAAGTTGTACTCCGATGCGCTCGAGCTGCTGAATCAATTGGTGAAACAAAAATCCCTGCAGGCTCATGCTGTGCTTGGGCTCTACGAAGCCAATGCAGAAGACGACGATATAGAAATATACGAAAACGGTGCTCGTAAAACGGTCTTTCATATGCTTCGTCAGCAGGGATTAAAAGGAAAAGGAGTGCCTAATATTTCGTTGGCAGATTTTGTTGCGCCGAAATCTTCTGGCAAAACCGATTATATGGGAGGGTTCGCGGTAGCCATATTTGGTACCGATGAATTGGCGAAATCCTATGAAAAGGAATTTGATGATTATAATAGCATTTTGGTGAAAGCAATTTCAGATCGATTGGCAGAAGCTTTCGCCGAGTGCTTGCATGAGTCTGTGCGCAAGCAGTATTGGGCGTATGCGAAAAATGAAAATCTGGATAACGAGGCCCTGATCAAAGAAAGTTATGAAGGGATCAGGCCAGCTCCCGGATATCCTGCCTGCCCGGATCACACAGAAAAGAGAATTCTGTTTGATTTATTAGAGGTTGAAAAGGCTGTAGGAATTACCCTAACTGATTCGTTTGCCATGTGGCCTGCTTCCGCGGTGAGCGGTTGGTATTTCGGACATCCTTCTTCCAGGTATTTTGGTTTAGGTAAAATCGATAAAGATCAGGTAGAAGAATATGCGCGTCGCAAAAATATGGATCTGGCCGAAATGGAACGATGGTTGTCTCCGGTTTTGTCGTATTAGTCGGTAAAAGCAAACGAAATAAAAAAATCTTCCACTATCAATGGAAGATTTTTTTATTTCGTTTGAGGAGAACGTATGCACTTCTCACAATAAAAATCTCGGGTGGCACGATGGTCAAAAACCTGAAAGCTAATGCCGCAGGGATGTTGAAAAAGTGAACACCAATCTTCCTGGGAAAGTTTATGATAAGCGTTCAGGAGTTCTTCATAAAAAGATTGGTCGCTTGCATTTTCTACATGGATGTAGGAGAGCTTGAGGTAAAGCATTAATAAAAGCCGGTCGGGTTTTTCTTTGGATAGGGCAGGGGCAAGAATTCCTAAACTTAAGTCGGGGCGCCCCATTTGAAGGAAAAATCCAGCTAACTCATAACACATGGAGTCGCTTAACACTTTCGATCGGTAATAACTTGAAATTTGAGAAAGCGAATAGTTTAAGTCTGAATGAAAGAAATGTACTTTGCTGATGGCATAAGCATTTTTAATATGGAAAAAGAGAAAAAGACTGTCGAGTCCGTCTTTAGAATAAGGAGTGGCATCGCTGGCTTCCGGAAGATCCCGGAGGAGCTTAAGTAAATCTCGCGCATTTGGAGTGCCGGGATACGGAAGTTCCCTCCAGGCATTCACATAAAACACAGCAAGATTATACCTGGCCCAAACAGAGGCCGGTTTTACCGAAGCGCAAAGTTTGAGTTCACGCAAATGGTCCGGACCCAAGTTCCACGGTTCCCGAGGTGCCAGGTAGGTTGCCCGAAGCCAGCAGCGGGTGAGAAGTAATGGAGCAAATTTTTTGTCAAGTGGAATATCAATATGCAGCAAGGCATCCAGACTGATCTCTCCGTTCTTCCATCGATCTATTAAATGTTTTTGCATGGTACAAGCATACTGCACCAATTGCGGATCTAGCGATTTCGAAGGCTCGTTTTTAATTTGCAGGAGAAATGATTTGTACACTTGCAAGGCCATGTTTAAGCTGGAGTTTACAGGCTTTAGTTCACGCGTAAAAATAGCAAGTCTGGCAATGCGTTGATCATCTAAAAACTTGTCGAAGGCAAGTATGTTCTCTTCTTTTTCAAGCAACCGTTTAATTTCTTCTTTTTTGTATTTTTTCCAGTGGCGGTAAGGACTTTGCTCCAGTTGTTCATAAAACATTTTCCAGTTTTCACCCGATTGAATGGAAAGGGTAATGGAGGAGTCTGACAGGAAAGGAGTAATAATGGATTTCATTGCATCTACCCGTTTTTGCTGCAACTCCAGATTGATTGATTCTAAGCCTTCTACTGAAGCCCATGCCTGAAGCTGGATTTCAGTAATGGGGTGTTTGGGAATAGCTTCGCGTATATGGGAAATTTGTTCTTCAGATACAGAAAAGCTATTTCTTTCGAAAGGTACTGCCACCAAGGTTTTTCTGTTTTCAGCAACATCCGGAATAGGAACTTCTGTCCATTGAGGATAGGAGGGAAGAATGGAAGTAAGCAGTTTGCCTTTGTCGCAAGCCCCACTAAAGTGTAGAACGTAGGCTACTCTTTTTTTCTGGAGAATAAGAATATTGGATTCTATATCACCATGCAAGGCGGGTAGCTTTTCAGGAATCGAACCTAGCAATACTTCCATAAATTCCGGCTCCCAGGATTGGTTTTCGATCTCCTGGAGTTTTTTCTCTTTTTCTTCTTTACTGAGCGAAGCATTCTTTCGGATCTCCAATTGTAATGTTTTCTTTTCCTTGAGCAGTTTTTTACAGTCTTCTTTATACGATTTAAAAAATGCTCGTTTATACACAGGTTTTAGCACTTCCCCATTTATAAAAGAATGATTGTTTCGTCTGAAGGGCAAATAGTCGTAGTCGGGATTTTCACACTCAAAGGGCTCCGAAGAAACAAGTTCCACCGCCATTCCATCTCTTCTTCGCTTAATCATTTTTTTTAAGGTAGGAATACGGTAGGATAAAAAACGTATAGAATTGTTTTCGCGATTTAGCTTTTCTGGTGCAGCACTTTCCCGGATCAATTGAGCAATGCGTATGGAGTCGCTGGTTTTTCTTTCTTTTAGTTTCCAGGGATAACTGTTTCGCTTAGTAAGTCGCCGTTCATGAAGAGATGCGGGAAAATCAGGAGCATAGGGGAAAAGGGTTCCAGTATTCGAAAAATGATAGCGATGAATTACTTTGGCAAACTTTTGTACCGCAGTGAGGAAACGGCCGGATGTATCAAGACTAATATTCATACCGGTGACATCGTATGCTTCGGTTTTAATATTTTCAAAATGTGGAGGAGAATTTACCCAGGAGAGCATCAGCGCATGAGCAGCGTTGTGGTAGGTATTAACATGAATGCGAATACTGTTTTTTTTGTCGGGAAGCAGTGCAATGGAAGTGTAGTTGTATATTGGTACCCTAGCCAGATTTTCGCCGCAGGCATAGTTTTTTGCACCAAAAAATTCAGCGCGCAGTTGAGGCGTTTTGAATAAGTCAAACTCGGGTTCATAGTGGCTAAGTTTTTTGCCTTGCAAATAACTACCATGATGCGCCGCCGCTACGTACAAAATAGAATCGTTGTATAATCGCTGAAGGCCATAATAGGCCCGTACACTATCAATTTTTGATTTGGTAAGATGTTCGAGGTAAGCAATATTTATGTTATTGGGTTCCGGAAGCAAGTCCGAGGGGAGCTGCGCTATCAACGGCCCGGAGAGGAATACACTAAGAATGAAAAAGCGCAACAAAATCATGAGCTGGTTTAAGAATGGCCGGTAAATTTTTGTTTTAACGCATCAAGTAGCATAGGTAGTTCGATTTCATTGCTGCGAAGATGTATGTCTGCCTGTTCATAAATAGGCCTGCGCTCAGCCGATTTATCCCGAATCGTTTGTAAGACCTCTTCAGGAGTTTGGTTCTGGTAGATCGGCCGTCCTTTGAAGTTGGTATGCTTTACTCGGTTCCACAGGGCTTCAGGCGAAACATCCATGAATACGGTTATTCCATGGGCGTTCATCAAAGCCATATTGTTATTGAAAATGGGAAGCCCTCCTCCCGTGCACACTACGGTATTGGAAACACCTAGGAATCGTTTGATGTGCCGGTGTTCAATTTGTCGAAATAAAAACTCGCCTCCTTCTTCGTAGATCGCTTCAATACTTCGATTTTCAGCTTCAATAATTACTTCGTCCATATCTATAAAGGTATGTCCGGTATGCTGGGTATAGGCTTTGCCAAGGGTACTCTTTCCGCAGCCAGGCATTCCTACCAAATACAGGCAAGTTTTATTTTTCATGTTACATCAGTAAAACGTTCTCTAAATTACTAATTCCATAACAGTATTGCTAAGTGGGTAAAAATAACAGAACCTTGACCAATTGATATTCATAGGAGCTGGAATCCGGATAAACCAGAAATCAATAGCCGTCAGGTATTGTATTTTACTATATTTTTAATATTTTCATGCTGGGATTAATAATTTTTTACATTTTTTAGGCACGCAGTGTATGAATGAATCATTGGAAATACCTGAAGAAATTTTGGGTGTTAAGTTGGATGAAGCTTCTATTCAGGCTCTGAAGGAGGGCAAGGAAACCGAACTGATTAAAGGATTTATCAGTCAGCGTACAGGTAAACCTTTTGATGCATTTCTGAAAGTCGATAATGCAGGGAAAATTCGTTATCGTTTTCCTGAAAGGGAAGCAAAAAAAACTACTGCATCGAAGGCCAAGTCCAATAAACTCCCTACAAGCGTAGGAGGAGTGGAGTTGGATGAAGAAGATATAGAAGATCTGAAAGCTGGTCGCGAAACAAAGCTGATAGTAGGTATTGAGAGTAAGAAAAAGGGAAAGTACTACGATGCTTTTTTACGTTGGAGTCCGGAGAAGGGCATACAATTTAGATTCCCCGGACAAGACTGGTAATACATTAAATCGTTGAAATGAAACAAGGCCGCAGCTGACAGATGTCGTTGCGGCCTTGTTTTATTTGCAACGAAGCATTATAACTTTTTAATAAGCGCTCTACCCGGAGCTGCTTCTGCTTCGGCGAGATGAATCGGAAGGAAAAGGAGTTCGTAAGTACCCGGGATAACTTGGGTCAGGTTTAAGCTTTCTAATAGCCAGATGTTGGCCCCCAATAAAAGCTGGTGGGTTTCAACCCCGGTGGTTGGACTACCAACCGAAAGATAATCAATACCTACACAAGCGGGTTTCAGCGCAGCGAGCAGTGCAGCGGCATCGGGCGCTATATGGATAAAGGATTCGTCGAACGCTTGTTGCCACCATATTTTATCTGAATTTTTGGTGCGAAACAATACGCGCTCTCCTTGTTTGATATTCAAGGGTATTAATTCATCGGCAGTAATAGCCGTAGAATGTTCTATCTCTACAATTCGGCATGGGCCGCAAGTGATTTCCGGTTTCCAGGCCATCATGGTTGCCCCTCCTTGTATAAAATGTGCCGGAGCATCTATATGCGTGCCTGTATGCACCGACATACTTACTTCGCTGGCATCGCAGGGTTTGCCGCTTTCAAACGAAGCAAATTTATGCAGTCTATATACAGGGTCGGAAGGCCAGGTTAGAAGTTGCTGATCCATCGCCAGGCTTATGTCCATCCATCTACTCATAACAAAATAATTAGTTTAGGACATGTTAAGGATATTTTGAGAAAAATAAAAATGTAAAGCAAACAGGCAGCATTAAGGAAATCTTTTTCAGCCTATCCTACATCTGTGGTCAAGACCCGATAGGCGGAATATAGATAACGGATCTCTTTTCGTATCTTTATCATAATTATAGTGCAACGTGGTGACTCCGGAACAGGTACTAAAAAAATATTGGAATTACGATGGCTTCCGTCCCAAACAAAAGGAAGTGGTAGAGGCAGTGATGCAAGGCAAGCCGGTGCTGGCATTGTTGCCAACAGGCGGAGGTAAGTCTATATGCTACCAGGTACCTGGTTTATGCAAGCCAGGTCTTACCCTTGTAGTATCGCCTTTGCTGTCGTTGATGAAAGATCAGGTAGAGCGTCTGCGACAACTGGGCATCAAAGCCTATTATTTACATTCGGGCATGCACTACCGTGAAATGGATATTGTTCTGGATAATTGCAGTTACGATTCCGAAGTGAAATTTTTATATGTTTCTCCCGAACGCTTACAAAGCGAGCTATTTCAGGAGCGTATAAAAAAAATGCCGCTCCAATTGTTGGCGGTAGATGAAGCCCACTGCATCTCGCAGTGGGGGCATGATTTCAGACCAGCGTATCGACATATTGGTGACTTACTCCAGCAGCGACCTGGTTTGCAGGTAATCGCAGTAACGGCTACGGCAACACCTGCAG
Organism: Cytophagaceae bacterium; assembly: GCA_025454925.1. GTDB lineage: Bacteria > Bacteroidota > Bacteroidia > Cytophagales > Cytophagaceae > JALONM01. The sequence goes on along the minus strand of JALONM010000009.1, from coordinate 112,115 downwards.
TGATACTCGATATACAACAACAATTGGCTATACCCCATGCTGAATGCATTCAAGATTCGTACATCCGTAAAAACTTATCTTTATCATGTCTGCAACCTGAAAATAAAGATCATAAGCTATTAGAAATTCTCAAGAAAGTTCCGGGGAGTGCCATCGTGTATATGCGCAGTCGCAAAGGCTGTGAGGCATTAAGTAAGTGGCTGAGAAGAAATGCTGTTGTATGTGATTATTATCATGCAGGAGTACCTTTGGTGGAACGCAACCGGAAACAACAAGAATGGTTAAAAGGAGCCATAAGGGTAATGGTGGCTACCAACGCCTTTGGCATGGGGATCGATAAAGCGGACGTACGTTTGGTGGTACACATGGATATTCCAGACAATCCGGAATCTTATTTTCAGGAGGCAGGCCGCGCGGGACGAGATGGACAAAGGGCCTTTGCTGTTCAACTATTTCATGATTCCGATTATAAAGAACTACAGGAGAAAATAGAACAAAAGTATCCTTCCAACGAAATAGTGCGGAATGTATACCAAGCACTGGCCAACCACTATAAAATTGCGGTAGGCAGCAGTATGCTGGCTAGTTATGATTTTCAGGAGGAAGAGTTTGCCAGGATTTTTAAATTTACTAAAATAGAAATGTATTATGCCTTAAGGCGATTAGAACAAGAAGGCTATATACAGATGCCCGATTTTCAGGATACACAATCCAAACTGATGATTATTGTCGATGCGATGCAACTCTACGACTATCAGCTAACACACCCAGGCATGGATACCTTCATTAAAACCTTGCTCAGGTTGTATGGAGGAGAACTTTATACGGGCTTTGTATCCATACAGGAGCAGCAGGTCATGCGTATTTTAGGGATGTCGGAAATCGAATTCAAAAAAAAGATGGATATTCTCCAAAAGAGCAATATGCTGCTGTACGAGCCGCGAAAAATCAAACCTCAGGTATTATTTACACAGCCTCGTCAAGACGCTTCCCGTTTATTCCTATCTGCCGAAAAACAGGAACAACTCCGCAAAGTCGACAGAGAACGGGCATTATACATGATTCAATATACTCAGTTGCAGAAAGGATGCAGAAATCAGTTTTTGCTGAGGTATTTCGGAGAGATATTGGCACAGCCTTGCGGTATTTGCGATTTGTGCTTGGCAGATACAAAAGACAAGAAACAACATGCCCAATCATTGAATCAGAAAATAATCCAATGTATTTGTGAAAAACCACAGATGCTGCAGGATGTAGTGGAACAGATGAAAGGGATTGGTACAGAAGCTCAGGTGGTGGAGGCGTTAAGAGACTTATTGGATAACGATCAGATTGAGTATGTGAATGGAACTTTAATAAGCATTAAAAAACGATAACCAGACTCCAAATTGGATAAAAATTTGGGGCAAATCATAAAAAAATAAGTAGATTTGTTTTTAACTAAAATACATTATTAAGGGTGGCTAGGGTAAATTGCCACAAATCATACAATGGAAAATTCAAGCACCAGTTTATTTTATCTTGTTAATCTTTTTCTAAAACATAAAAGGGTATACCTCCTTGTGTTCATAGTTTCTGTGATATTGGGCGTGGCGCTGGCATTTATACTCCCGGTAAAGTATAAGGCGGAGTCTACGTTTTATCCACTCAGTTCCCAAGCGTATGACCCGAGATATTTATTTTCAGGAGATCCCGTTTCGTTGTATGCTGGCAATGACGATGCCGACAGAATACATGGTATTGCAGAGTCAGCAGAGATCAAGTGGTACGTCATTAATAAATATGACTTAGGTACGCGCTATAAGCTAGATAAAGAGGATAAATTATTTTCCTATTATGTAATTGAGAAGTTTACTGAAAACTACAGCGTAACAGAAACAGATTTTAATGCGCTTCGTATTTCCGTTTTGGATGCAAATCCAGATACTGCAGCCATCATAGTAAACGACATCGTGCGTGTGGTAGACTCATTAAACAGACAGCCATTGTTGGATGCATGCTTACCCATGCTGGAAAAATATCAGGTGGATATCATTAAAACCATGGCCACGCAGGACAGTTTGTACGAGCGATTGCTCCGGGCTGGGTCTAATTTAGATCTAGAGGCCATTACGATGGAAAAAATGCGCACGAAGTACGAGTACCAGGGGGTATTAACTCGAATGGCTTGCTTGCGCAAACCTTTTTCTACGCTAAATGTTATCGAGCGTGGCTCCGCTCCGAAAAAGAGAAGCAGCCCCGTTCGATGGTTAGTAGTAGTATTAGTAGTGGCAGGTTCAATTGCGGTATATACCAGTGTGATCATATTCATGGATCAGAGCAAAGGTAAAATTAACGTATAGAGTCAACCTGATATATACAACTTTTTGGTGTTGCATCATCAGGCTTACATTCGCTAATTAGCACTTAGTTCCCTCTCGTATGGTAATGAGAAGTCTTGAAATCCTGAGATGATCCATCAATTCAGGACAACCGTCTTCAGGCATACGAGAATAGGAAAGAAAATAAATAGAGTGATGATTAACTAGCGGATAGGTTTAAGGCAATACATGCTTTCTCCGCAGCAGATTGCTCTGCTCTTTTTTTCGAAGTTCCGATGCCTGTGGAGATGGTGGCATCATCGAGGAACACAACAGCCGTAAATTCTTTGCTGTGCATGCTTCCTTTTTCATCCACGATTTCAAATTTGATTTTTTTCCCTTCTCGCTGAGACCATTCGATCAAAATACTTTTATGATTTTGATTGGTCTGCACCACTTCTTCCAGATCAAAGTGGGGATCAAGGATTTTTGAGATAATAAAAGAGCGGCAGGTGTTGAATCCTTTATCGAGATAAATCGCACCAACGAGTGCTTCCACAACATCACCATAGAGAGAGCGATGCTGATGATTTACACTTCCGGAGTATGTGACAACGGAAAGTAAGCCCATTTTTTTTCCTACTTTATTCAGCGATTCACGATTTACAATTCGCGATCGGATGTCGGTAAGGAATCCTTCATCCTGGAAAGGGAATTTTTTGAATAGATATTCAGCGACAACCGCACCAAGTAAGGAGTCACCAAGGAATTCAAGTCGTTCATAGGATTCCTTTACTCCCTGAGAATTTTCTTTGGCAGCAGAAGAATGGCTGAAGGCCAATTTGTATAGACGCAGATTACCGGGATAAAAACCGGCCATATTAAATACGGCAGAGGAAATTTTTTTATCCTTAGGCGATAACGGAGTGAATAGACGTTTAAGGCGATTAAGCACTAACCTTCGATTTTTCGGAACAATACAGAAGCATTATGTCCGCCAAATCCAAAAGTGTTGCTCATAGCGACAGTTATCTTGCGCGATTGAGCTTTGTTAAACGTCAAATTGAGTTTAGAGTCAATTTGATCATCATCCGTAAAGTGATTGATGGTAGGAGGTACCAGCTGGTATTTGATTGCCAGAATAGAAGCAATGGCTTCAATAGCTCCGGCAGCACCCAGCAAGTGTCCTGTCATGGATTTGGTAGAACTGATGTTCAGTTTATAAGCATGCTCTCCGAATACAGCTTGAATAGCACTTAGCTCCGCAATATCTCCTAATGGAGTGGATGTTCCATGAACATTGATATAATCCACTTCTTCAGGTTGGGTGTTATTATCGGAAAGTACATTAAGCATTACATTCTTAGCACCAAGACCTTCGGGATGAGGCGCTGTAAGGTGATACGCATCGGCAGACATACCACCGCCGATCACTTCGGCATAAATGGTAGCACCGCGACGTTTGGCATGTTCGTATTCTTCCAATACGAGCGCACCGGCACCTTCACCCATAACAAATCCATCGCGGTCCTTGTCGAACGGTCTGGAAGCTGTGGCGGGATCATCGTTTCTTTCCGAAAGGGCCTTGCAGGCATTGAATCCACCGATTCCAGATTCTACGATAGCAGCTTCTGATCCTCCGGTAACGATAATGTCGGCTTTGCCTAAGCGAATGTAATTGTAGGCGTCAACCAGCGCATTGCTGGAAGAAGCACAAGCGGAGACTGTAGAAAAATTAGGACCTCTAAATCCATTGATCATGGAAATATAACCGGCACTAATATCAATAATCATTTTAGGAATAAAGAAAGGATTGAAACGGGGAGTTCCATCACCTTTTGCGTATCCGCAAACCTCATCGTGAAAAGTGCGCAGACCGCCTATTCCTGCTCCCCAGATAACGCCTATGCGATCCGGATTGAGACTGGCGTCTATGCGAGCATCCTTAATGGCTTCCGCCGAGCAGGCTACCGCATACTGCGTGAAAGGGTCCATCTTGCGAGCCTCTTTCCTGTCGATAAAATTCTCTGGATTGAATCCTTTTACCTCGCAGGCAAATTTGGTTTTATGCTTGGAGGCATCCCACTTAGTGATCAGACCCGCACCACTTACCCCTGTTGAAAGACTGTTCCAATATTCCTGAACGGTATTTCCAATAGGAGTAAGTGCGCCTAGGCCTGTTACTACAACTCTTTTTAAAGTCATCAGAATGTTTGACTTATTACTTTACGTTTTTCTCTAAGTATTCAACAGCTTGTCCAACGGTCTGAATGTTTTCAGCTTGCTCGTCAGGAATAGAGATATTGAATTCTTTTTCGAATTCCATGATTAATTCCACTGTGTCGAGTGAATCGGCACCTAGGTCATTGGTAAAGCTTGCTTCTGGAGTAACTTCTGATTCTTCTACTCCGAGCTTATCAACGATGATGCTCTTTACTTTTGATGCAATTTCTGACATTTTATTACTGCTTTTAGTAAAACACGGATGCAAAGGAAAAATTAATAATCGTGATTGTCAACTATTTTTTCACAATTGTTTGCACAGAATCATTCTTCAAAGTTTTATAAATAGTATTAATCGCTATATTTACAATTACTTAGTTACTACAGAGTTATCTGTTTTGTTCCTAAGAAGCGTTTCAATTTTGGCAAAATAAGGACGAAAAGAGGAATGAAAACAACCAAGCTGGTAATAGAATATGACTTCGATTTTACCTTGGTAGGAATAATTGCACCGATAAAAGCATACAAGTTTGCCTGGATGCTCAATAAGGTACTCAAGACTACTTTGTCTAAAGCAGATGATTTGGTGATTGATTTTCTGAAAGAAGGAAAAATCATCAACACCTTATATATATATGAAACCGAATATAGTGTTTTCCGGTTGATAAAAAACAAGTCCTGTGAGTACGCAAACGTCGAAAAGCCTTTTCTGGTGCCGGAATTAAAAGATTACGATTATTTTGTTCATATAACCGATGAAAGTGGTATATTTGACGGCTCGGAGATAATAAACAGGATTAAAAATCTTCCGGGTGTTCAATTTGTAAATTCCATTCAAACGGAACTTCTTAAATCTAGAGATAATTTAATTTTTTAGTCAATGGAGCTTATTAAAAAGACCAAAATTGTTGCTACGGTCGGCCCTGCTTCCAACACAAAAGAGAAACTATGGGAACTTGCACAAGCAGGAGCAAATGTATTTCGTCTGAATTTTTCTCACGGTAGCCACGAAGGACATCTTCAGGTAATCAAAATGATTCGCGAATTGAATGCAGAGCATAATACCAATATTGCCATGCTTCAAGACTTACAAGGCCCTAAAATCCGCACCGATGAAGTAGAAAACAATGGGGTTGAATTGGTTCCTGGAGCTAAAATCGTTATTCAGAAGGAAAAAATATTAGGCACGAAAGAGAGGATCAGTAGTTCCTATAAAATGTTGACTCACGATTTGCAAATAGGCAACGTGGTGTTGATCGATGATGGTAAGATTGAATTGAAGGTGGTTGGAAAAGGTAAAGACGAAGTTACCTGTGAAATTGTATACGGAGGAATTCTCAAGTCTAAAAAGGGAATTAATCTTCCGGATGCAGAAGTCTCTGAACCTTCTTTGACAGAGAAGGATAAGGAAGACTTGAAATTCGGAATTGAGCACGACATGGATTGGATTGCTCTTTCGTTTGTGCGCAGAGCAGAAGATATGCGTGAAATTAAGGAGATCATCCGTCAGTCGGGTCGTGAAATAAAAGTAGTGGCCAAGATTGAAAAGCCAGAAGCAATTAAAAACCTGGATGAAATCATAGCGGAGACAGATGCCGTAATGGTGGCTCGTGGTGACCTGGGAGTGGAATTGCAAATGGAAGATGTGCCTTTGCTTCAGAAGCTAATGGTGAATAAATGTAATCGTTTGGGCAAGCCTGTGATTGTGGCAACTCAGATGATGGAAAGTATGATCGATAACCCTCGTCCAACGCGTGCTGAAACGAATGACGTAGCCAACGCTATTATCGATGGTGCTGATGCGGTTATGTTGAGCGCTGAGTCTGCTTCAGGTAAATACCCTGTGTTGGCAGTGGAAAGCATGACTCGTATTTGCAGAGCCGTTGAAAAGTCTGGCAATATCTACAATAAACAAGTAGACGATGATACCACTACCTACAGCGATTCGGTAATTGATACAGCATGTGCGTTGGCCGATAGTACAAATGCGAAAGCCATCATAGGGCTAACTCAATCAGGGTATACAGCCTATCGCTTAGCCGCCAATAGACCAAAATCTAATATCTACATCTTTACAAACAATAAGCAAGTACTTAACAGACTGAGCTTGGTTTGGGGGGTAAAAGCATTTTATTTTGATAAATTCGGAATCACCGACGAAACTATTGAAGCAGTGAAAAAATTAGGCGTTGAATACGGTATTCTTAAAAAAGGAGATTTATTCGTGACTACTACCTGCATGCCATATACAGGAAAGACACATGCCGATACACTCAAATTGGGTGTTGTTGAATAATTGATATTTATTGTGTATTGCAGAAGCCACCTTGCCAGGTGGCTTTTTGTTTATATTAAAGGGAAGGAATACTAGTAAAGGGACACCTAAGATGTATTCTGGGTGCCTCGACGTAAACCTCCATACAATGGAATAGTCGTAGTTTTAAAATAAGAACCGCTTACATAGGAATATCCGCCGAATACTAATTAATCGAAGGAAGGGTCTTGAAAAAACGCTAATTTGAGCTTCCATAGATCGAGAGTAATAGAGGGAATAGTAACTCACGTAATTGTAAAGGAAATTATACTAACTTCATGATGGATGCTACCTGTGTCCTGTAAGAAAATATTACCGCACACATGATAGTAGCAACAACAGTCGACACCTCGAGAAGAAATTAAGCCTTCAGCAGCACACATGAAATGCGAGAAAATCATTCAGTTTATATTGCCGATATTCCTGCTAACGGGGCTGTTGCCTTTGCTGGCTGAGGATACTGAAGTGATTCACCTGCGAAGTCGCTCGTATGAGTATTTCATAGGAAGAGAATTTGCGAAGGTATATATAGATTCTTCAAACACGAAATCGATCGGAGAGGTGAGAGGAAGCAACGTGTTCAGACGCTTCACGGAACAAAATTTGGTGAGTGCGTCTTCAGACTATGCCTATTGGATTACGTTCTATTTGTGCGCGGACCTATCAGAAAGTATACAAATAGAATTATTTGATTTCGATATTGGTGAGGCTCAGCTATGGGTATACAAAGGAACTCAGTTACATTATAAACAAGAAACGGGGTTTTATAAGGCATTCGATACCCGAAGTGTATTTCATAAAAATTTAAATTTTGAATTGCCTGTGCCGGCCGGAGATACCCTGGAGGTAATTATGCGTTTTAATTCCCAACAACCCAATGTACTCAAGCCTGCCATACGAAGTACCAATCGCATGTTTGAATATGCGTTATCCGAGTATTTGGGGTTGGGTGTTTTCTATGGATTTATTATACTCATTATCATATTTAATTTTATCTATTTTTTAATTCTTCGGAATATTTATTTTTTGTATTACGTGTTGTTTGTGCTCGCTACCAGTATGTATCTGGCTACCCGCAATGGGATGGCATTTCAATACCTGTGGCCGGAATGCTCGGGGTGTAATGTTTATATGGATGGAATATTACTGACAGCAGGAATGTTTTTTATGTTGCTCTTCAGTTATTCGTATCTGGATTTACGAAATAAAAATAAAAGGCTGGCAATAGTTATGTTGTTATTATTACCAATACAAGTGCTTACAGGCATTTTGCATACCTTTTACAATCATTCGATCAGTAATCTCATACTCAATTTTAGCTGGATACAGTTGGCCTTTGTGGCAGGTATTATTCAATATGCTTGTGGTTACAAGGAGGTGAAATGGTATATAGGAGCATTTTCCGTATTGGATATCGCTTTCTTAATTTCATTGCTGGAATATTTGGGCTGGATACCTTCAGGAGTAGTTTCGGTGTATGCGTTGAATGCCGGTGTTGTAATGCAATTTGTATTGATCAGTGTTGGGTTGGCAGAATCTATCCGTAATTCGTACAAAGAGAAAAACGAAGCCTTATCTAAATTAGTAGAAGCGTTGCATCGAACAGAGTCGATGCGCCTGATCGAATTAAAGCGGCAGATGAATCCTCATTTTATTTTTAATGGGTTAAATTCAGTACTGCATCGCATACGAACCTCTAGTCAGGATGAAGCGGCAGGGTTTTTAGTTCGATTTTCCAGGTTGGTTAGAAAAATACTGGATAGCTCAGATAAGTTATTTGTGAGCTTACAGGAAGATATAGAACTGGTTGACTTATATGTAAAAATAGAAAGTGTTCGTTTGGGTAAATACTTTGAATATCAGCTTCAGATACAGAATTCCGTGAATCCATTAGCAATTCAGATACCTACGTTTATTTTACAACCGTTGGTAGAAAATGCCATTTGGCATGGTTTGATGCCCAAAGAAGGAACCAGGAAATTATTGATTAACATACATCAAGTGGAATCCGTATTAATTATCGAGGTAGAAGATAATGGAGTCGGATATCAAAGGTCGATGGCGCTTAAGAATGCCACATTGCATACGTCTAAAGGACTTGAGATATTAAAAGAACGATTGGATTTGCTGAGTGTTCGCTATCAGAAACGCTACACGGTTACTATACAGGAAATACAATCGGAAGGAGAGGTTGCCGGCACAAAAGTTATTCTGGAATTTGAAATATAAATGAGTATGAAAAAGATTCGAGCACTTGTCATAGACGATGAACCAGATGGAAGATCCTTATTGGGGTGGATGTTGGAAAAATATTGTCCTCAAGTAACGGTGCTAACGACTTGTGCTTCGGCACAGGAGGGGATTTTGGCGGTGAAGGAATGGAACCCGGATTTAGTATTCCTGGATATCGAAATGCCTGGGATGAATGGCTTTGCTATGTTAGAAGCCCTGGGTACCATTTCATTTGAGGTGATATTTGTTACTTCCTACGATCAGTATGCGATCAAAGCCTTCCGGTATAAAGCGCTTGATTATTTATTAAAACCGATCGATGAGTCTGAATTAACATCGGCGGTGGAGCGCTGTGTTCAAAGCATTCAGAAGGAACAACAGGCGAGAAGTGCGTCGAATGCTACCGTTAAAAACCAGCAGTTGGTATTGCCAGCCAAAGATGGATATATATTTGTAGATATTGCTTCTGTGCTACGTTGTGAAGCGGATGGTAACTATACCAAGGTGTATTTGGAAGACGGCAGTAAGCATGTTGTAGCTAAAACCCTCAAAGAATTTGATACGCATCTATCGGGATTACGATTTGCCAGAGTACATAAATCTCATCTTATCAACCTTACACATATCAAAAAGTATATCAAAGGGGAGGGCGGTATTGTTGTGATGAATGATAATTCAGAGATCGAAGTGTCGAGAAGAAGCAAAGAGAGTTTTCTTTCGATGTTTCAATTGGGTAAAAGTTAGTAATAGTCAAGTTATTGGAATTACAATAGAAATGATTTGAAATTAGTTCTATTAATACAGCTAAAATGTGCGTCCGGGTAATGTTCTGTCCAAGATTTGGGAACCTTAGCCATCTTGTCCCATTTGAATTCGTAGCCATGTAATAAGCCATCCTTTTCTTCCAGGTAATCGAGCTCGGCACCCGTATAGGTGCGCCAATAATACCGACTGTACCTGTCTCGTTGGTATAAGGTGTGTTTTAAACGTTCCGACACCAGGAAGTTTTCCCACATAGCACCTAGGTCGTTCCGGAGGTCCAGTGTATTAAAGTTATTAATGAGACAGTTTCGAACTCCCAAATCGAAAAAATAAATTTTATTCATTTTGACAACTTCTTTTCGAAGATTTCGGCTAAAGCCTGGAAGTTTGAAAATGACAAATCCTTTTTCAAGCAAGTCAATATAGTGTGCTACCGTATCGTGATTGAGCTGTAACGCATTCGATAGTTCGTTGTAAGAGACCGGCTTTCCAATTTGGAATGATAGCAGTTGCAGAAGCTTACGCAGTTTTTCAGCATACTTTATTCCAGAAAGATTAAGAATGTCTTTATATAAATAGGCTGCAGTAAGTTCTTCCAGGAATTCGCGTTTATCGTTACCTCCCATGGTATTGATGACCTCCGGATAAGACCCATAGATCATTAATTCGGATAATCGATGGGTAACTTCTGCCGCCCCCCATTTGTCTGCGAGTTCACCAAATGACAGGGGAAAGAGAAGAAATGTTTTGGTCCTTCCGGTAAGTGATTCTTTTGTTTGGTCGGCGATTTCAATGGATGAAGAGCCCGTGATCATGATCTTCAGATGAGGCATTTCATCGAATAAGATTTTTAGATTGGCACCAATGTTCTGAATATTTTGAGCTTCATCGATAAAAAGGTAACGAGCGTTGCCAATTGTTTCTTTCATTTTATCCAAATCAAACGAGGAAAATATATCCCGGTATTTACCTAAGTCCGCATTGATAAAAACAGAATCAGGTAAATCCCGAAGGATTTTTTTTGCTAATGTAGTTTTACCGGCTTGTCGTGGTCCATATAGAACTAATATTTTATGCGTTTCCGCGTGAAGGGCTTCCCGTATATTGATTTCTTCTCTTCGCTCAAACATAGTTGAAGGGATTTTGCTCGTAGTTAATTTGGATAATGATAGATTTTTATATCACACAAATTAACGTTATTTCTTCTGATTAAACATAACAATTGCTGTTAATTCTTCTGATAAAACATAATAATTTGCGCTAATTATTCTAATAAAACATATGAATTCACGCTAATTCTTATGGTTAAACATATGAAATAGCGCTAAAATTTATGTTAATAAAGTATAGATTATTGTTAATTGTTTTAACCTACTGAAAGTTAATGTCTTGTGTTTTAGCGTCTGGAAATAATTTGAACGTCGGTGAAATCAAGCCGGAAGCCTACTCGGGATTGTACGTTGGGGTCGTCAGTGTCGAGCATGCCATGAAAGACATGTGCTTTTATGCGTACATAATGGGTGAAGGGTTCTTTGGACATGGCTTCTCCAACATTGCGAAGTAATACGGAGTTGCCATCATTCATCTCTAGCCAGAATTCATAAAACTCGAGTATACGCCCGCCTTTATTGGTGAATTTTTCCATTTTCAGAATTCCTTCTACCCAAACATTTTTTCCTACAAAGTCATTGAGTTGTTCATAACGGGTAAGGGTATCCATAGGCGCAGAGGTAGGATGGGGGCGTGTAGTTGCGGGGGCTCTTCCGCAAGCTAATGCAACTGCTGTGATCATCAGTATCAGTATGCTTGAGCGAAGAGAAGAGTACATGTATTATTCTCGTTGGTATGTATTGTATTGTTGAACAGCTGAACTATCGCCCGGGTTGTTCAGGTATTTTATGGTAAGATCTGCCATTTTAGGGTCTTTCCAATGTTGTAAATGTATCAGCGCATTTCGTGGAATGGCTACGCATGCAAACGTAATAATTAGGAAAAGGATGGTCGCTTGCGATAGTTCTTTGTAATAAGCTTCCCCTTGTTTTTTTCTGAGTAACATGAATGCTGATAAGACCAGAAAGAAGGCTATAAAACAGAAAATGCCAGCCCAGGGCCAGTACATGAGTTTATAAAGCAGTGCTAAACTGGAAAAGGAAAGAGAAAGTCCTACCCAACGTAGGAGGGGAGACGATTGTTTAAATGCACTTGGCCATTCCTTATAACCACATTGCAAATAATAATATGCCATCAGCAGAGAGCCAAGGATGAGAGGAATTTGAAAGTAAGGGATCGTTAGGAATTTGAATACAATACCCACTCCCAATAGCATCCATGATGTGGTTTTTTCGCGACCTTTTATTTGCTGTATCATATGTAAATATACAATTGGCATGCAAAGAAGTTTTCTGTAAACCTTATATAAATCGATTTTCCATCTTCGGATACTATTTTATTTAGTTTGTAAAGCCTTGGAATTAATTTATTTAGCCGATTTTCCACACTAAAGTTACATTTTGTGGATATTAATACTAAAATAATTAGCATAAATACTAATCCTTGTAGTATATTTGTATCGAACTAGATGCTGCTGTTGCTAAATCCTCCACATGGCTGCCCAAAAGGGGCAGTCGTGGCGGAGGTACTAACCGAATAATGAGATCGATATGAAACTCTGTACTCAAAGTGAACTGGTGAAAGAAATTCACAAATCGAATTGGAAAAATCTTCCATTAGAAAAACTCAGGAAAATGTCACGGGACTATTCTTTATTAAGAGAGGCCCGTCTTGCCTTGTTAGAGCTTATTACAGAGAAGGAATTGGTACTCATGCAAGATTTTGACTGCGGTGGATTTAATGTCGCATAAGGTATTACATAAGGCATTCAGTATCTTAGTATAAAATAAATATCTTTGATCGGGAATCCTTGGTTGATAGAATAGACATATATAAGTAGCAGGAAGAGGTTGTTAGAACTGGAGTCCTTCAGAACTTAGAATGCCAAAAAAGTCCAACGATTCCAATGGGATTATAAACGATATCAGTGAACCACAAATAAATTACGCAATGTCGTTAATAAGCGAAAATATACGCTTTCTTAGAAAGCGCAAAGGATTGACGCAGGAGCAGATGGCTGAGCGTTTGGGTATAAAAAGATCCTTGGTGGGAGCATACGAAGAGGGAAGAGCAGAACCCGGTCTCGGCACACTGCTCACTCTTGCCAAATTATTCGAACTGAGCGTCGACGCTCTCATCTCAGAAGAGCTCTGGCATGATGAGGCGTTGAAGAAAGCACAGCAACGCGATATAGAAGGTAAAAAGCTTCGGGTTCTTTCGATCAGTGTCGATAAAGAGGATAATGAAAATATACACCTTGTTCCACAAAAGGCGTCTGCAGGATATCTTAACGGTTATGCAGACCCTGAATTTGTAGGGGAATTGCCTACCTTTTATCTCCCGATTTTTAATGACGGTACTTATAGAGCATTTGAAATCAAAGGAGATTCCATGTTACCTCTAACTTCTGGTACTATTATCATCGGACGTTATGTTGAAGATTGGAGAGGTTTGCGAGATGACAAGACCTACGTACTGGTAACTAAAACAGAGGGGATTGTTTACAAAAGAGTTTTTAACCATCTTAAAAATAATCAGAGTTTAAGTTTGGTGTCGGATAATAAGGCATTCGAATCTTATGAAGTTAAGGCAGATGAAATCAATGAAATATGGGAGGCCCGGGCATTTTTAAGTACCGAATTTCCAAATGCTGATATGAGCCTTGAAAAGCTCAGCTCCATGGTGATAAAGCTTCAGGAGGAAATTAAACATCTAAAATCGTAAAATAAAGATCCTTATTATAGTTTCTCAAACAGATTCTGCTTAACGTTTTGCGTTAAGCAGACTTAGTAAACGATTGCCCTAAAAATACTCAAGACCGTTTTCTCTAATTCATATTCATGAAAATTGAAATTTTCGTTTTCATATGGAATGACTATGTCTTATGGGGTGCGCATTCAGGACTTTTGAATAGATACATTCATATCTCTAAGCAGAGGAATATTTATTACCAATGTCATACTCAGGTATAAAGATGTTGGAGAATGCCGGCGAACTCGTGTGTCGTATAGTTTGATGGGTATATGCTGTTGCCGCTGGGAGTAATTCCTATGACTTCCTGAGTTTAGCGCAGCGATGATGAATGAAAGATCCTGTTTGGGAGTATAAACAGAAGTTGATCTCCGGTTATACTACCAAGTAAGTGCATGGCGTGGTTTTATAGTTTTAATTTTTAGTTATTCAATACCTTATGAAAAACCTTATTTTGTATTTGATGTTGCTCCTGGTGTTGATTGTGCTGGTGGCTTCGACCGGAAAATCTTCGCAAAACCCTTTCGGATTTCTGCAACGTAAAAAAAGACTTATAGTGCGAAACGATAGGGCACAGCGAACGGATACATTAAATGAGCAGCAAATGAATACTTTATGTGCACTACAGTTTATTCATAACGACGCTACTGGCCTCGTTTCCTCTCAAGGTAGTATTGTGTCTTTAGGTTTTTTTGAAGGAACACGAAAAGTCTGCCATGTTAATTTATGGAATGTAGGAGATGAATTTTATTTGCTAACAATTAATGCATTTGAAATGTATCGCCTGTACAGAGGTTATCTCATAGCCAAAGAGGATCTTGATACCGCCTTGCCAATTTTGTTAACAAATGAGGGTGGAGATTAATTGGAATATAGGCTCATGTTGGTATGCTTGGATCTTAGACCTGAAACGTTTATACAGCTCCCTTACTTCCTGCGGATGCCGTTAACAGAGAAATGTTTGTATAAGACATGTATCAATCACGAGTTTATTATATTCTGTGATTTGATGGTGGCTTAAAATAGAAAACGAGTTATGAATTAACATAACTCGTTTTCTGCTACTTGAGTAATACCTTTTAGAATTCAATTTGCAGACTAGTATCTTTGCTTACCTCGAAAGTTCCTTGTTTGATTACTTTTCCAGATTTATCTTTTAATGTATACATATAGGAACCTTTAAATACTCTTTCAGTTATGTTGGATGTTGCCTTTCGTTGAAACGATGTCCACCAGGTTTTATAGATAAGTTCCTGCCATATTTTTCCATTCGGTTTAATGCTCCAGTCGTTCCGGTACATCGCTGCTTGTGGTTTCCAGTGAGCATTTTCCCAATATCCCCAGGTAAGGAATCCTGTCATGGCAGGATACGCAAACATAGCGGTCATGAAATCGCGGGTGTAATCGGCTTGTAATATTTCATCTTCTACATCCACATCAAATTCTGTTACCTGCATTTCAAGTTTAAACTCATTGAATCGATCGAGAATTTGCCAAATTTTTTCCGGACTTGTAAGCGCTGCGGCGAAGTGACTCTGATAGCCTATTCCATCTATGGGGGCCCCTGCTTCTTTTATTTTCTTGATGGTATTGTAATAGTGATTTTGGTGAGCCACATCGTTTCCTCCGCCTTCGAATATAGAGAAATCGTTGATGTATAATTTTTGTTGTGGACACACTTTTCGTGCCTCAAAGAACCATTTAGCCCAAAGATCTTCGCCTGCAATATTCGTAATATCTACATTGGTGAATGGTTCATTGAGTACATCCCATTCTGAAACTTTAGTGCCTACAGTAGATCCAATATCTTGTATGTGATTATTAATTTCTTTTTTCAAGCGTTCTGGATCTTTTTCAAAAGCCCTTAGTGAGCCAGGGAGCCAACGCCAGGAAGGCCATACCATGCAGTGTCCACGCACCGATTTCCCGTTTGCCAGCAGTGTATCAAGTGCTTTAAACATTGTTTGTTTTCGTACTTCGTTTTGCCATTCGGGCCATTTCATGTCGTTTTCAAATACAGCTTTATTAAAGTTGCTGAGGTAAATTTTCTTGTAAGTGTCGTCTGTGATGAATCGCTGTGCGTCTACGCAGGTACCCCAACCGAATGCATGTGCGGTCATGCGAATATCTAGCGTATATTCTTCCATTGGCCTTCCTTTTCTACTTTTTAAATCTATCGTCAAGCCGGCTTTTCTATATCGGTTTATGTTTTCCTCAGCTTTTTTTCTCCAGGCTGCATCGGGCTCTCTACCTTGATAGGTATACTCGGTTTTGGGTAGCTTTTCAAGTGTTATTTTATCTCTGTAGTTAAGTAATTGAATGTTGGCAATTTGAATTACTTGAGCTTTGGATGTACCAATCTGAAAATTGATCTGAGCTTCTGCCAAATCAAAGTCTTGTTTGCAGGTGAATGGGAGGTTGTATAGCTTCCATTCCGCATCCGGATTAACATTCCGGAATAAAGATTTATCATAGTCAGGAGAGGCTTTTTCGAATACGCATCCAAGACTGGCTTGGCCAGTTTCGTCTTTGGAAGAAATCATCCGAGCGAAGAAGGTGAGTAACATTACATCCCCTTCTTTTACCTGCATCTTATTGAACGCTGAAAGTTGTATGTCCCAAGGATTATTGGGAGCTTGGAGTGTGCTTAATTGTAAGGCCTCTTCAAATTGACTGTGGTTTACACGTACTTTTTCGTAACTGCCTTCACCTGAGTTTTGGTGTAGGCGAAACGTTGAAGCAGGGTAGGAGCCCAGTACAGAAATGCCACCAGCAGGTGCTTGAGCATAACTCAGTACCAGTTTGCTTAGTATCAAAAATGCAGATATCCAGCTAATCCGTGTCATATTTGTTTTCTTTTTGATCGTTGAATTGTAATAAGGTGCCGTTGAGCATTCATCAACGGCACTTCTCCTTTCACTATTGAACGTTTAGTTCAATGCTTTTTACATCCACAGAATTTCCTCCTACCATCAGAGTGAACTTCCCTGGTTCTACGGTGTAATTCATATTAATATCATAGAATGAGAGCAAACTGGCATCTATCGTAAACTGAACGGTTTTGCGTTCACCAGCGGCTAATGTGATGCGTTCAAATCCTTTGAGTTCTTTTACAGGTCTGGTAACGGATGACACTTGATCTCTGATATAAAGTTGTACAACTTCATCCGCTGTCATGTTTCCATTATTTTTAACATCAATGCGTACGATGGCTTTCCCGTTTTTATCAATAGAGGCTTTGTCGATGGTAAGGTTGGAATACTCAAAAGATACATAGCTAAGTCCATGACCGAAGGCATATACGGGTGCGTTATCCGAAAAAGCATAGTTGAAGGGTCTTGCCATTGATTTGTAGTTGTAATGACAAGGAATGTGCCCTGCTGATTTTGGGAATGATACAGTAAGTTTTCCTGAAGGAGCAACATCCCCAAATAATATCGAGGCGGCTGCGTTTCCTGTTTCTTGTCCCATGTACCAACCTTCGAGTATGGCATTGGCCTTTTCTTTGAGATGTCCTATTGCCAAAGGTCTTCCTCCCATCAGGTAAACGATGACAGGTTTACCGGTTGCCATGAGTTTTTCAAGGAGTTCATTCTGTTGCCCTAATAATTCCAGCGAAGATCTGTCTCCTTCATGTCTGGCCATCCAGGCTTCTCTGCAAGTAGTTTCATTATCGCCCACCACCGCAATGATGACATCCGATTGACTCGCTGCCTGCACTGCTTCCGCAATGAGTTTTTGATTGAGGGCTGGGTCTGCCAGTTTCACATCCAGGGCATATTTCCAGTTATAGAATGAGTTCTTTTTATGATTCTCGGTAATTTCGCAACCTTTGGCATATATTATTTCGGTTCCCGTACCACTTACCCTGCTTTTCACTCCTTCCAATATTGATACATTGTAAGTTGGCGTTCCGCTGTATCCTCCGAGGTAAGAAAAATCTGCATTGGGCCCAACCACTGCTATTTTCTTATACTTTTGAGTAGACAATGGAAGCAGTCGATTTTCGTTTTTTAAAAGCACTATGGATTTTTGTGCTGCTTTCAGTGCCAGTTTTTTGCTCTCTGGTTTATATGCTTGTTCCAAAGCGGCTTTTACATCCACGTATGGATTATCAAATAATCCCAACTTAAACTTCAGGGTCAGAATTTGCGACACATATGCATCAATCATCGCTATGTTAAGTTTTCCTTCTTTAACAAGCTCTGGTATGTACTGATATGAATCGGGTAGTGGTAGTTCCATTTGTACTCCTGCAAGCATTGCCAGTCGGGCGGCTTCTTTCGGATTTGCCGCTACTTTTTGATCGCTGTGCAATTGTTTCACGCCTTCGTAGTCGGAAACAATTAATCCTTTGAATCCCATTTCTTTGCGCAGCACTTCTTGCAACAACCATTTGTTGGTATGTGAAGGCACTCCATCAATTTCATTGTAGGAGGCCATTACAGCGGCTGGTTTGCAGGTTTTTATAACGTATTGAAACGGATACATATGAATTTCGCGCAATTCGCGCATCGATACATTGCCGGGACTTCTATTTAATCCACCTTCCGGACTTCCATGTGCTGTGAAATGTTTGAGCGTGGCGAGTACGTGCATGTTGTCGATTTCTCCTGATGTCCCTCCCTGCAATCCTTTTACCTGAGCGGCTCCCAGTCGACTGTTTAGAAAAGGATCTTCTCCATAAAACTCTTCGATTCTGCCAAATCGGGCATCCCTGCCTACATCCAAAATAGGTGTAAGGGCCTGATGACCGCCTCTAAGGCGCATTTCCTTCGCTGTAAGGTCATAGACTTCCTCAAACAACGTTACGTCCCAGGAGGATGCCAGCCCTATGGTCATAGGAAAGGATGTAGCCTGAGGTTTCATGAGCCCATGACAACCTTCGTCATGAAATATGGCTGGAATACCCAAGCGGGTTTTGGTAAGCAAATATCGCTGAACATCGTTTTTAAACCGGATGTCTTTTTCTATCATCATGCCGGAAGGGCCAATTTCACCAATCCCATTTTTGAAAAGCTCGCGAAATACTTCTTCTTTAAATGTACTATCCCCACTTAAGGTTTTAGAATCATCTATATCCCAAAATCCGATCAATTGGGCTACTTTCTCGTCTATAGTCATGCGACCCAACAAGTCTTTTACCCTTACCTCCACGGGTTGCTTCGGATCTTTGTACAAGATGGCGGCATCCTCACTTGTTATGGCCGAACTGCTTACCAGCAGAGTTAACACAATACCAATCCAAATTTTTGACTTCATCATGCTTATATTTTATCTTATTGTCAAAAATACACTTAATAAATTTTCAATACAAGAAAGCTTTAAATTTTTTCTTCAATAAAGCATAATTGATTGGGATAGAAGATGAATAAAAGCTTGATACTAATTACGTTGTAATAGCGCTAAGGGGGGCAAGTCTTTAGTTTTTTAATTCTATTAATTGTTTGGTTATCAGTCAAAAAAATAAGGCGTTACCCATGGGTGACGCCTTATTAAAAAGTTTTTCTGACAATTATTTTGCAGAATCAGCTTTTACAGTGCTATCAACAGTAGCTGTTGAATCTACGGTTGGAGCAACAGTAGATGTAGCAGAGTCAGCTTTTACTGAATCAACTGGTTTGTCTGAAGATCCACCACCGCAAGAAGAAAGAGCAGCAACTACTGAAGCAAGAATCAATACTTTTTTCATATTCAAGTAACGTTAGAAGGTTTAATTTTGAAAATTGATCCAAAAAAACGAATAGGGTAACCCATTTTTTGCTAAAAAAGGTAAAAAAACTTTTTGGAAGTAAATTTTGAAAATATTCGTTCTAGTTTGGGTTACCTTATTTACCTTGGGGAATAAAATTAGGTTAAAAAATGGGTAAGTATCAACAAGATACAGATTGGATACTGGCCATACGGCAGGATGATCCTGAGGCGCTGGAGAGTTTGTATAAGGCGTA
Organism: Cytophagaceae bacterium; assembly: GCA_025454925.1. Classification (GTDB taxonomy): domain Bacteria; phylum Bacteroidota; class Bacteroidia; order Cytophagales; family Cytophagaceae; genus JALONM01. The sequence continues at coordinate 92,475 of JALONM010000009.1, read as the reverse complement.
TTTTCCGATGATTTTGCGTTTTATAACGCAAAATAGCGGTTTGGAGAGTGATGCGAGAGATATTTTTCAGGAAGCGGTTATTCTGTTTTATGAAAAAGTAAAAAGTGATTCCCTGGTACTTACCTGCAGTATTAAAACCTATTTATACGCTGTTTGTAAAAAGGCTTGGTTAAAGCATTTGTATAAATCGCATAGGTATATGCTTGCTGTCAACGAAACCGAGTTTGATGAACAGGTGGAGCCAGAAGAATTTTGGTTTAGCGATGAATGGGGGCAGTCTCTGGAAAAGCTCCAGGAATCCTTGCTTTCTCTGGGAGAACCTTGCAGAGGTTTGTTGGTTGACTTTTATGTAGGTCAACTGAATATGCAGGAACTTAGTGTTAAATATCATTACACTAATGCAGATAATGCCAAGAATCAAAAGTATAAATGTTTACAACGCTTGAAGAAAATATTTTTTAAGGAATGAAATCAGAACAGCAAAAAATAGAATGGATGGAGCTGTACTGGCAGGATAATTTGCCTGCTGAAGAAAAACAACAGTTGGAAGAGGAGTTGAAGCGCAATCCTGATTTGAAAAGGGAGTTTGATGAATACGGAAAAATTTTTCGTTCTCTCGACGTTCTTCGTCAGCGCAGCGCGCTGAAGGCAAAGTTACAAGCCCTGCATATTCAACAGAAGCAAGCTCAGCGTTGGCGTAAACTATTTAAGTTTAATCCTAGTGGTATCGCCGCTGCCGCCGCTGTTGCCCTCATTATTTCCATTTCTGGCGTGCTGTATCTTTCCGTAAAAGATTTTGGAAAAGAAGATCGTGCATTTTACAAAGAACTAAAACGGGATATTGATCAAATTAAACAATCGCAGAAAGTACTTTGGAAAGAGGTGTATCAGAAAAATGGTCAGGAAAAGAATAGTGGGACTGGATTTGCGGTTTCTTCCAGCGGACATATTATAACTTCCTATCATTTAATTAAAGATGCTGAATCGATCATGGTTTACAACCAGGAAATAAAAAGCCGAAAAGCTAAATTACTGGCTTTCGATCCAATAGGTGATATAGCGCTTCTATCTATTGAAGACACTAGTTTTACTGGGTTTGGGACACTTCCGTATAAAATGGCTTCCACACCACGTTTGTTGGGTGAAAAATTATTTACACTCGGCTACCCTAAAGAGGATATTGTATATAACGAAGGCTATATAAGTTCTGTAACTGGGTATAATAATGATTCAGTTTCGTATCAGGTTTCGATACCAGTAAATCCAGGAAATAGCGGCGGACCGCTGCTTGATGCCCAAGGGAATCTTATTGGAATGATCAATGGCAAGCATAAAGAAGCGGAAGGTACAGCCTTTGCTGTGAAAGCAGGCTATATTCGACAGTTTTATGTTGAAAAACTTAATGATTCGTTGCAACATGTGTTAAAGAAAACAAAATCAAATCAAGTTCTGTATTCTCGTCCGGAACAATTACAACGCCTACGGAAATTTGTGGTCGAAGTAAGAGTTTATTAGTGGATTCAAATCTTTTAATTTTATTTATTACAAAGCCTTGCTTATCTATATATGCAAGGCTTTTTTTCTATTCATTTATTTCTCCGGCTGTAATATGCATTTGATTTGGAAAAGTTTTTGACCGTATTCCATTCTGATAAAATATAACCCAGCAACCATGGTATGGGATAGTACTATAGATCCATTATCTATTTTGCATTCTTTGGTGTAATCTTTTCCATCGCATCCGATAACAAGAATGCTGGCCTCTTGTGGGAGTTTGGAATTTAATGAAAGGGTTCTGTCAGTGCTAAGTATTGTTTTTACTTCTGTATTGTTTAGGTTGCTATTCGAAGTTGTTGGTGACATGTTATTTTTAAACTTCAGGGTATTCCCTACGCAGTCAGGGGGCCAGAAATTGCCACTGTGAACAAAGTAGTAAATAACTTGTAGTGTGCGGTTGTAGAAATAATCATCATTGCGGTTGGCTAATTCGCTGTACAAGTTATTCCTCCAAGTGTCATTGATTGTTCCTGGTGCCAGTGCCATAGCCCCTATCGACATACCTCCTACAATTGGGATGTTGGCATAGTTTCCGCAGTGTCCAGAGCCATCCCAATTCAGGCAATCGTTGAAATTACCGGCGTTACCGGAAATGGGAGGATCGTTTCTGGTCCAAAGCACCATATTGCTGCAAGCTTGCTGACTAATAGCAGTGCCATGCCATAAATAATCATTCGCCAATCTCCAGGGTATTCGCGAAGCGTCATAGGCATAGTTGGACTCTCGCCAGCTGCAATCGTTGTAAGCAGTTCCTCCGTCATCCCGACTCCAGTCTCTATACAAACCTGAAATGGGATGAGCATTATTGGCGAAATATTGCAAACACCAATTTCGCACAACATCCCACGAATTATCGTTGGTTACTGCTTTGAAATACGGATAGTAAGCTACCGTAAAGTACGAAGGATCTACACAATGACTTCCTCCGAAAAATTCGCCGGGCCGCAGTCTTCCTGCAGGAAGATCAACTTCATAGGTTTTAATGGCATTAATGAGCCCTATTGCCTCTTGCAGATAGTTAATGCTTCCTGTGCTGCCCCACTGGCAGTGGGCAAGAATAAGTGAAAAGGCAATGTCTTCATCTCCGTCTGTAGCAGAATAACAGTCTCCACCTCCACAATTTCCATTATAATCGATCTTCCAGGACATCAGATTTTGTGCGTTGCGCTTAGACTTATAGAAATTACAGAGATCATCAAACAAAGTTTTATCGGCGCTATATACCGACAATAGCATTCCATAGCCAGTTCCTTCGGAGGCAGAATAAGTCCAGTTACTCGCTTGTTGATATTTGACTCTGCGGAAACCTCCTGCATTGGTGGAGGTAACGAAATCGCTTTTCCATTGCGCATAAGCCTGAGCAGCATTATTCGTTAATGTCGTTTGACTTACATGACTAACTTTTGCTCCAAAACTGTAGGTAATATTTTGGGGCCAGGGGCGCGTTTGGGCCTGCATGGAAAGGTACACCATCAGCAAAGGGAGTGCAATGGCTTGATAGAGGGATAATGCCTTCAGTTTCATGTTGGGGAATTTTATGAATTGTTGACAACCAATAATTTCATCCACACTTTTACTCTCCCTATTTCCGTGTGGAAGACTAAACTTTATTAAATCCAAGGATGTTCGTTTTGTAGTCCATGATTTTAACAAAGGTATTAATTAGTGTCAAAAATACATAAAGTTTATTTGAAAAGCAATACAGAAGATTTTGGGGTAAATTACTATTGGAAATTCAACAGGCTATTCTCCATGGAAGAGAAGCGCACCATTGAGAAAGCGCATCGGTTCTAGATCCATGGCTGGTAATCCCTTAATAGAAAATCATAGGCTTCGAAAAAACAGATGTTTGCTTCCTACATCTTCTTCTTTCGCGAAATTCAGAAAAAAAATCCCCGGGGCTAATTCAGCCCCGGGGATTTTTTGAATTCAAACGTATCAAGCAATAACGTTCTTTTCCAGATAAAATCGAGGTAAATAAGTATATCAGTTTTTTTTGATTTACATTCAGGGCAGATTAATATCCCACCACTACAAAAGCGCCCCAGTACTTAGGATCGCTGTACTCTTCCTTCAATTTTAGTTGCGCCTTTTTAAAGGCCTGACGAACGTTTCCGATCGTTCCTGTACTCACTAATTCTGCATAGAAATAGGACATCAGTTTTTGAGTTGCCACATCATCTACTTTCCATAGGGAAAGAATAACCGTTTTGGCTCCAGCCACCCGGAATGCCTTTTGCAGGCCAGAAACTCCTTCACCATTTTTACTGGCTCCCAAACCAGTTTCGCAAGCCGACAGCACAACTAGTTCCGTATTATCCAGATTTAAATTCATGGCCTCAAAGGCAGTAAGAATTCCGTCTTCCTGCCCTCTACGTTCACCAATTGAATTGGCCAGGTATATGCCTGAATTGAGCAAAGGATTAACTTCGGATTCATTCGGTTTGTCTTGTTTGAAAAAACCATGCGTGGCGATATGTACAATACGAATGTCACGAATCGATTTTAAATTTTCCTCAGTAGCCTGGTTGCCCGTAAGTACTGTGCCTGCAAATTGCTTTGAGTTTAACGTGGCATTAATTTTATTTACTTCCTGAGCTGTACCTGGCAGAGGAGCCAGGGTTGCTCCACGTTCCCCTCCATAATTTGCGCTTACGCCAAAGTCTGGATTGCCAAACAGACTCACTTTTTTAGATTGGCTTTTGGATGCTTTTGGCACTGTAAGATCCCAGGTATTGCTTAAAATTTCTACATCATTTTCTTCCAGTAAAAACTTGCCGGTACTTGTATTTAATAATGTCACAAGATTGATTTGGTTATAAACTCCTGCCGGTGAAAAGTAAATTTTCTTGGTATTAGCCAAATTGTTTTTAATGGGCTCCCAGAAGTTTTTATAGCATAATTCATCTTTGGTTTTAAACTGAATGACATTCCGGTAGTATTTGATAAGTCTATGTTCAAGTTCAGAAGCATTTTCGAGCACAACCATAGAAGGCGCTGAGTCGCCAGGTTTCAGCAATAAGGCTACATAATGCACCGATTGTTTGCTGGAATCCTGCCACTTTTCTAAGGTACCACCTTTTTCAAATTTGAATTTTCTGAAATACACCATTTCTACTGCGGCTTCTCCGGCTTGAAGACGCTGTTGAACCAGTTGCCAACTGCGTAATTGGGCATCGTTGGCATCTTTAAATTCCGACGATGCTGTTTCCAGTTTCTTCTCCAGTTCATTCACTGCGCGCTCCAGGCTATCCAGATCTTTGTCAACTTGAGATTTGGGTAGTGTAAGGTATTTAGACAGCAGTTCTTTTTGCTGCAGCCAACTGTTAAAGTTTGCGATCAGTTCGGTATTGTTGCTGGAAAGAATGCGTTGCCGCATTTTATTGGAAGCCCTGAATAGGAGAGATTTCGTCTCTAATTGAACATTGTACAAAATGCCGCTGATTTGAGGAATCTGGTCTTTAGCGAGCAGTGCAAACGAATTGAATTGCTCAAAGTGATCGGTAATTAAGGCATAAAATTCTTCCCGTTCTTTTTCGCTCATTGCGGTAAAACGTTGACGAATATCTTCGTTGTAATTCGTAAGTGCCCGTTTCCAATAATCGAGTGCTTTTAGGTAGTCTTTTTTTACCGTATAAATACGAGCAAGGTTGATAAGACTTCCTGTATATTTTAAATGATGATCTCCGAGTGTACTCTTTCTTATTTTTTCTACCTCCAGGTATGCTTTTTCGGCCTCCGCGTATTGCTCAGATTTTTCTAAGATTCGTCCTTTGGTATCCAGTGAGAAAGCATAGTTGGGGTGATTAACGCCTAATTTCCGTTTAATGGTTTCCAATACTTTTGTGTTCAGTTCATCAGCTTCTTTTAGTTTACCATCCTGGATGTATAAGTTTGCCAGATTTTCCAATGTAAGCGCGTATTGTTGATGGTCCTCTCCCAATGTGGTCTTCAGAATATCCATCGATTGGCGAAAAGCGTTTTCCGCTTTTTCATTTTGCCCTGCCTGCTCGTACAGAGTCGCCAGGTTGTTAAGTCCATTCGCATATTCCGGATGTTTTTCACCGTATACACTTTTAATAATAGTTAAAGACTGCTGATAGAGTTTTTCCGATTCTTTGTATTGTCCGAGTTCATAATAGAAGGTGGCGAAGTTGTTGAGTGATTCACCGTATTCAGTGTGTTTTTCGCCCAGCGATTCCTTTTGAATTTGAATTGCCTTTTTAAACAACGGTTCAGCTTCCTCGGTACGTCCGGTATTTTTGTAGAGCATGGCAAGGTTTACCATCGTTTTGGCATAAGCCGGATGACGATCTCCCAATACCTCTTTGGTAATGGCAAGTGATTTTTGATAGCGTTGTTCGGCAATGTCGTATTTCGATTGGTCTACGCTCAATAAAGCCATGTTATTCAATAAAGCAGCATAGTTTGAGTTTTTCTCCCCCATGCTTCCTGTTAATATGGTAGAGCATTCCAGATAATAATTTTCTGCTTTTTCATAATACTCCATTCCCCTGTATAAGTCAGCGAGGTTTTTCAGACAGTTGATGTAATTAATGTGCTTTTCACCCAGGGAGTTTTTGTAAGACCGTAATGTTTTGGAAAGCAGGTCTTCGGCTTTGGAATATTGCCCCTGGCTTTTATAAATGGTACATAGCTGATAAACGCAATCGCTGTATTCAGCTGACTTTTCTCCTTGATTTGCTTTATAGGCAGCAGCCATTTCCAGGTATACTTCTTCGGCTTCCTTGTATTGTTGTTTACTTTCGTATATATGAGCAAGACTGTTTAATAGTTTCAGATAGTCTTTGTTTCCGCTGCCGAGGGAATCCAATAAAATCTTTTTGGCTTTGTTGTAGAGCCCAATAGCTTCCTGGTATTTGGCTTGTTGATTGCGCAAGTCAGCCAGGTTTTTTACCGATTTTGCGTATGGTAAACTTACTTCTCCAAATGCTTCTTTGTTTAAGTTGAGAAGCACCGATGTGCAAGAATCTACCGAAGAAAGTTTATATTGGTTCCAGAGGGTAGTATTTAAGTTTTGAAGCAAACCGATGTAATCTTCATTTTTCTCACCTTGCATTGGGCGCAATACCGACATCGTTTCCCGAAGAAGCCGCTCCGTTTCAGCATAATTTTTTCCCTCCAGCGACATTAACGATAAATTAGCTAAGGCAAAATATTGAAAATCGGGGTTTGGCTTATTGGATTTATTCGCATAGTGTCTTCTTACCTTTTCAAAATAAAGTGAGGATTGCTGTTGCTTTTTCAGGTTGAGATATGAGTTCCCTAACATGATATAACATTCCATGTAATAAGAACTATCTTCAAATTGCACCTCACTTAACTTCGGAAGCAGAACTTCAAGGTCCTTGGCAGCACCTGAATAATCCTCGGATTCGTACTTCTTTTTAGCATTTGAAAATTCTTCACCCACATTGATCACCTGGGCCATTATACAGCAAGGCAGAAGGAAGAGTGCAAAAAGTAGCTGTTTCAACATAAACAAGGTAATTTAAATTCCAATATACCAAAAAAAAGGCCAAAAAGCCCATTCAATAGCACTATCAATGTGGCCTACGCATATTTAGGAGCAGGGTTTCGGCTTCGTTACACAAAGTTTCAACAATATATCTCTGCAGGATATTTTATTCGAAATTTTTATGGTTGATACCAATTTTTGTACATTACATTTTTAATAGAAAAATGGCCTTCGCATGAGACTACTTTTTGGTGCCTTCCTATGTTTTTTTTTGGTAGCCTGTTCCGACAAAAAAAAATCAGAAAGTCCGGATTCTACAAATACAGATTCTGTTGCCGCTGAATTGGCAGACAGCCTTTCGGCATTGCCATTGCGCTCGTATACAATCAATGACTCTTTTCGTTTACAATCCACCCGAAGAGCGTTGTCTATAAAAGAACTGAAAACGTTATTCTTATCCATAAATGAAGTAGGTAACAACGACATCCAACCCATTGTATTTCGGATATTTCAACTGGATTCCATTCAAAGAAAATTAAAGCAAGAAGACTTTGATATCGGCAGTTTGATTTCTGCCGATGCCTACTTTCTGGATACCTTAATGGCGACGATGGAATATACCCTCGTAAGTTGGACCATTGAATTTAAATCGTTTGAAGCCTGCCCATATTATGAAGGTTCGTATTGCATACTATCGACGTTTGATCAGGATAAGAAAATAATTTCTTCTGTCTTGGCTTCTGAAAAGACCAACGGTGGAGATCCTCCTGCCTGGAGTAATACATATTCTGAATCTAAAGTATTTTCGGATGGTAAGATTGAGAAAGTTCTAACGGATCAATACGGCGAAGACCAAGAAGGTGAAGAGACAAAACGTAAATACCGATACTCCATTGCTGCGAGCGGCTTTATAACAGCAGAAGGGGTGGAGGAACTTTCTAAATCCAAAATAAAACAAGAGTCTAATTAATCTAACGAAGGGAATGAATTACGAAGAAACACTGGATTATTTGTTTAACAAGTATCCTGTATTTGAGCGTTCGGGCGGATTGGCGTACAAGCCAGGTTTGGAGACCATTGAAAAATTATTGGATGGCTTAGGAAATCCACACCTTCAGTTTAAAAGTATACATGTTGCAGGAACCAATGGCAAAGGAAGTACGTGTCATTTCCTGACTTCCATTTGCATGGAAGCTGGCTATAAAACAGGTTTGTTTACCTCCCCGCATCTCAAAGATTTTAATGAACGAATTCGAATTGACGGCAAGCCGATTGAACATGAACGAATCGTTTCATTTGTAGAAAAATTTGAAGAGGTGTTGGATACGGCTGAATCTTCTTTTTTTGAAATCAGCACCGCCATGGCCTTTTGGATCTTTGCGCAGGAGAAGGTGGACATCGCCATTATCGAAACGGGTATGGGGGGGCGCCTTGATGCAACCAATGTGTTGCGGCCTGAATTGTGCATTATCACCAATGTAGGAAAAGATCATATGCAGTTTTTGGGAAATACCTGCGAAGAGATTGCATATGAAAAAGCCGGAATTATTAAATCTGGTATTCCTGTAATCATAGGGCAAGCCACGACCGAAACCAAGCCGGTGTTTATGCGCAAAGCCAATCACGAGAGTACTGAAATTTATTTTGCCGAAAATTATGTGCATACAGAAGTCTCTCATGTGGGAGAGCAATTACTGCTGAACGCATTTTCGCATCATAAAGAAGAACAATACAGCATTGGTTTAAAAGGGCATTATCAGGCGTATAATGTGGCGCCGGTATTGCTTGCTTCCTCTTGGCTTATGAAACACGGTTGGAAAATTCAGGAAGCCAATGTGTGGGATGGATTGTTGAATATTCAGGAAAATGTTCCTTTGAAAGGGCGCTGGCAGATTTTGCATGCCTCTCCCTTGGTTATTTGCGATATTGCCCACAATGCCGACGGTTGGAAGCAACTGCTTCCTGGGTTCAACCGAATTAAAGCCAATCGAAAATATGTGATTCTAGGCTTTTCAGCAGATAAAGAGATTGAACCTATTCTTTCTATGCTACCCCAGGAATATGAATACATTTTTTCTCAAGCTCATAGCCCAAGAGCTTTATCCGCGATGGATTTAAAGAAGAAGGCAGAAAGCATCGGAATTCAGGGAAGAATAATAGAAGAAGTCAACGAGGCCTTGAATTATTGCCTGGCTAAATGTCAAACTCAAGATGCCATTTTAATTGCAGGGAGTAACTACCTGGTGGCCGAATTAAACGACTTATAAGTATGCAAACGAAAAAGAACGATCCCGGAATTATTCGTGGTTGGTGCATGTACGACTGGGCCAATTCGGTGTATTCCCTTACCATTACCACTGTTGTTTTTCCTATTTACTGGAGTAATGTGGTAAAGGGAGAAAATGGAAGTTCTTTACTTTCAATCGCTGGACTTTCCATGAAAAGCGAAGACTTATATAGTTTTACCCTTTCCTTCTCTTTTTTATTAATTGCTTTTATTAATCCATTGCTATCGGGTATTGCGGATTACAGCAATAAGAAAAAATCTTTCATGCGCATGTTTGCCTGGATGGGGGCATTTTCCTGCGCTGCTCTATATGGATTTAATCAGCATACTCTTTGGTTGGGAGTGCTTGCCTTTATGCTGGCAACCATTGGCTATGCCGGAAGTTTGGTGTTTTATAATGCCTATCTGCCTGAAATTGTAACCGAAGATCAGATGGACCGGGTGAGTGCCCGGGGCTTTTCCATGGGGTACATAGGAAGTCTGATTTTGCTGGTGGTAAATTTAATTACGATTACCTTCTGGGAATTTTTTCATTTCTCTAGCGATGGCGACGCCGTGCGCTTTGCTTTCTTAAGTGTTGGACTTTGGTGGTTTGTATTTTCCTATTATTCTTTGGCCAAGCTCCCTCCCGAGGGCGCTCTGGTTTACAGCAAAGGCATGTTTTCCAAAGGGTATGAGGAAGTGGTAAAAGTTTGGAATCAATTAAAGGGCATGCCCATTCTCAAAACCTACTTGTTGGCTTTTTGGTTTTATACCATGAGCTTTCAAACCATTATGTATTTAGCCAGCTTGTTTGGGAAAAAAGAACTGGGCATGGAAGATAATGCACTTATCGGAATTCTTCTTGTGATACAGTTGGTAGCCATTGCAGGTGCATTTTTGTTTTCATATAGTTCTCGGAAATACGGCAATATTCAAACCCTGGTGTTTGCTGTAATACTATGTGTTTTTGTTTGTATTGCGGCGTATTTCACTACTACCTCGGCGCAGTTTTTTGCTTTGGCATTCTTTGTTGGACTCATTATGGGAGGCATACAGTCTTTGTCTAGATCTACCTATGCCAAATTGCTTCCTCCTTCCGAAGATCATGCTTCGTATTTTAGTTTTTATGAATTAACGGATAAATTGGGTACTGCCCTGGGTACCGCTATGTTCGGAGTATTGAACGTTCTTACAGGGAACATGCGATCAAGTATTATAGTATTAATAGTATTTTTTGGAATTGGAATCTGGCAATTACGAAAAATTAAACACGTAAAGTAGATATGTATATGAAAAGAATGTTGAGCGTAATATGCCTGTTGGCAAGCATTGGCATGGCATGGGCTGGCAATGATCCAGTAATCAAATTGTCGAAATTGAAATTGAAAGAAGTTGTTTTTTCAGTTAATGGAGAAAAAGTAAATGGAGATGAAATTCCCTATGGTACTAAATTGAAAGCACACCTGGAAGGTATCACCGGATTTTCCCAGGAAGGAGAAGATGCCTTTGTAGATGCGGATATTCGTGTACTCGATGCTAAGGGAGGAATACTGGTAACACTCGATAGTCTTTTTTATGGAGAGGCCAAAGGGCGCTATACAGCGAGTGTTTTAACGGAAATGATCACCTTGAGTCTGCAATGTCAGTCGCCGTTGAAGTTAAATAGTTCGTATACCATACAGTTTATTGTTCGCGACCTGAAAGGTGGTGGAAGAGTTCAGGTAGATAAGAAAATTAAATTGGTTCTCATGGAGGGACTGTCATATGTTGAAAAGGGATTAACCACCGACGGGCCTTTTATTTATGTGAAGGAAGCCAGCAGTGCGTTGAGTGCGAATACCATTCCGTTGAATAGTCAGTTCAGTATTTATTTTGCTGGATTAAAAGGAGCTACGGTAGTGAGCGATAGTTTACTCCTGCTGGAAGGCAGTATTCGTTGGTTTGATAAAAAAGGTAAATTACTGCAGGAATTTCCAGATTTGTTTGCAGGTACAGAAATTACTGAAGCGAAAGCCAAGGAATTGATCAGTTTTTATTTTGAACCACCTCAGGATGTAGAGGCCGGCACACGCTATAAGCTGGAGTATTTTTTAAGAGATAAGAAAAGTGATAAATACCTATCGGCTACGTTTGAATTTGTTGTTAAATAAGGGCTCGTGGGCGATCGTTGCCAAATCCTTTATTTATAACTATTTTTGCATTTCAATTAATGTTCTGAAGTATGAATCAAGATCAGCTCAAAGAACTGAAGAGTCGCGTAGAGGCTCTGAGGAGGTATCTTTGACTACGATGATAAAGTAGCCTTTATCCGCGAAGAAGAAAATAAAACTACAGCCCCAGGTTTTTGGGACGATCCTAAGGCCGCAGAGGTAATTCTGAAAGGTATCAAATCTCAAAAAATCTGGACGGATAGCTATGACGCCTGTGAATCCAGGTTGGCAGATTTAGAAACCTTGTTCGAGTTTTATGAAGCGGGCGATGTTTCATCGGCAGAAGTAGATGCTGAATACAAACAGGTGTCTGAGCAGGTAGAAACCCTAGAGTTTAAAAAAATGCTCAGCAATGAGGAGGATCAGCTCAATGCCATGCTCGAAATAAATCCTGGTGCGGGGGGCACGGAAAGCAATGACTGGGCTGGCATGCTGGTGCGCATGTACATTCTTTGGGGAGAAAAAAATGGGTTCGTTGTTCGCGAAGTAAACATGCAGGCGGGAGAAGTTGCGGGCGTTAAATCTGCTACCCTGGAGTTTGAAGGAGAGTTTGCTTACGGTTATCTGAAGTCCGAAATTGGGGTACATCGATTAGTGCGTATTTCACCATTCGATTCCGGAGGAAGAAGACATACCTCTTTCGCCTCCGTTTTTGTGTACCCAGTAGTAGACGATACCATTGAAATTGATGTTAACCTGGGCGATATTGAATGGGATACCTTCCGATCGGGTGGCGCAGGCGGACAAAACGTAAACAAAGTGGAGACGGCTGTGCGACTCAAGCACAAACCTTCTGGATTGATCATCGAATGTCAGCAAGAACGTTCTCAGCTGATGAACAAAGAAAAGGCGATCAAGATGCTTAAGTCTCGTTTATACCAAATCGAAGTAGAAAAAAGAAACGAAGCCAGGGCTCAAATTGAAAGTACCAAAAAGCGAATTGATTTTGGTTCTCAGATTCGTAACTACGTGTTGCATCCATATAAATTGGTGAAAGACATTCGCACCGATGTTGAGCGTACGGATCCCTTTAATGTGCTCGATGGAGATCTCAATGATTTCATCAAAGCGTACCTGATGCAAAACTAATACTACCTTTTTGTATATGAAAGTTGTACTCGTTACCGGAGCGTCTTCCGGTCTTGGCGAAACGATTGCGCGTTACCTGCATGCACAGCAATACGTGGTGTACGGAACGTCCAGAAAAATAGAAGCAATGGATTTTCCATTCAGAAAGCTTAATATGGATGTGTGCGATTCACATTCCGTGACAAAGGCTGTGGAGCGCATCCTGTCCGAGCAAGGGCGCGTTGATGTAGTCATCAACAATGCGGGGCTTGGTTTAGCGACTCCGTTTGAGCACGTGCGCATGGAAGAACTCGATCGCTTGTTAGATACAAACATTAAAGGCGTATTGAGAGTTTCTCAGGCAGTTTTACCTATCATGCGCAAACAAGGTTCAGGGAAAATAATTAACGTAAGTTCTATTGGTTCTGAGTTGGGCTTGCCTTACCGTGGGATGTATACATGCAGCAAAGCAGCGCTCGATCGCATGACCGAGGCCTTGCGTATTGAATTAAAACCTTTTGGTATTCAGGCTTGCCTCTTGCAACCCGGAGGAATTCAAACCGATATCAGCAAAAACCGACTCTCGTCCCCTATACCGGACGATTCTCCGTACAAAGAAAGCTTTAACCGTACCCTTCAAATCATCAACGACAGCGTAAGCAAAGGATTGCCGACAGAAGCATTTGGCCCGGTGGTTGTAAAGTTGATTGAAGCTAAAAGATTACGACGAAAATATAAGGTAGGAAAATTTACAGAAAAGCTTTCAGTAATTTTGAAAGGCATTCTTCCTTCGCATTGGTTCGAAGGAATATTGAGCTCTCATTATAAAGTATAAGGAAATTTTTTTAAGAGCTCTAAGATCAATGGATATTGTCTTAGAGCTCTTTTTTATTACAGCTTTTCTAATTCATATTTTTCTAATACTTGTTTCTGTGCAGCGAGCATGGAGTCCTTCAGCTCATTTTGGTGTTGGATTGATTTATTCATGCTACTTACTAAAGAGTCTGCGCTCGCTTGGCTTAGGTCATTTAGATTGCTGGCGCTTATGTAGGAAGGAATATCTTTCTGTAAATACGAAATATAGGATGAAAATAGTAGTCTTGAATAGTGTATGAATTTTTCTCCACCTTCTTCCACCGGCATAGAGTCCACGAATTTCTTTTTCTCCTCCATATAGGAGAGTGTTTTGGGGAGCTCTAGTTGCAAAGTATCTAATTTTCTTTCTTCTACCAATTGGCCCAAGCGCATCATGCAGCTATCTCCGGAAGATTGTGCGTCTACTAATTGATTGTGCCAGTTTAATACTTTTTCAGTTTGATTATTACAGGAGAATAAAGCAAGGAGTGTACCTGTGTAAATGAATGTTCTCATGGTATTATTTTTTACAGTAGTAAATGATTTCATCTGCTGGAAGCGCATGGAGGGCTACTTTGGAGGCATCTAACTGCTTGACAAACATATTTTCGTCCACTACAAACCCAGCTTGTTCCAAACGGCGGCCGTAATCGGTCCCATAATTACGTACATGATCGTTTTGTCCGAATATACGTTCGCGTTCGGCAGGGTCGGTAATAGAAGGGTCTTCAAAAGTAGTAGCAAGACCCGGCCAGAGAGGGGATTGAATGATTGCCCATCCTCCAGGCTTCAGTACCCTGCGTAATTCCGACATCGCTTTTATATCATCTTTTACATGCTCCATCACATGATTGCAGAAGGCCACATCAAACGAATTATCGGGAAATGGAATCGCATGAATGTCCATTTTTACCTTGGCCAGTGGCGACTCAATGTCTGCGGTTATATAGTCCAGGTTTTTGTGTTCTTCAAAACGCCGGATAAAGCAATGCTCTGGCGCTACATGCAATACTCGCAATGGTGCAGTAAAGAAATTGGTTCTTTCTTTTAAAAATAAGTGCATGAGTCGATGCCGTTCCAGGCTTAGGCAATTCGGGCACAAGGCATTCGACCTTGGTGTCATTCGACCATAAGGTAGGAATTGCTTGTATTTATGCTGACAAATATTGCATTCCACGGCATTGCCTCGGTACCACCATCCCAACATTTTTAAGCCCACCGGACTTAAACGCTGCAGCACAGGGCGTGGAATTTTTCGAATCAGTAAACTGATTATTTTCTTTAACATACGAAATTAAAATAGAGTAAATGCTTTTTCCAGAATGTCGTCGATACCAGCATTTTCACTGGCGGTTGACATATCCTGACGAATATCAACTGGTACGCCAGATTCCAGGTCGTATCCATTTGGTAAAACAGTTTTAGTTGCCGAAAATCTGAAATACCAACCATTCGGAAGTTGATTGGATACGGGCAGCCCACCTCCGCCGCCTGTAACATCGCCTACGATGCGCACTTGCGGCAATTCAGACATGGCACCTGCAAACATTGTCGCCGCGGAATAGCAGGAACGATTGGTTAGTACTACAATTGGCTTCTGTATATACGATACATGTTCGTTCGAAACAGGTTCCGTTTTATGTTCCAGGGATAAATAAAAATCTCCATGGCCGGGCCCTCCCTTTTCATAACTTTTTAATACCACCCGCTTGTCATCCACAAAACGATTTAACAACTGATAGATCTCTGTTGTAAGCCCTCCTCCATTATCGCGAATATCAATGATCAGACCATCGGTGTTTTTAAAGTCGTTTAACACATAATCGAGGTCAAAATCAGAAATGGTCGAAGAGAAACTTCCGTAATAGATATAGCCAATGTTCTTTCCGTTTCGCCTAAATGTTTTATTGATCAAAGGTCCGGTTATCAAAAAGTCATTCCCCCAATAATTTCGTTCCAGTAATCCACGGTTGAAATTCTGAGGATAATCGAGGTACCATTGCCAGTTGCGAGAAACATTAAATTCAGACCAGAGGTTTACATGCCCATCTCTCAACGTGAAGAGCGTGGCGTCCAATACACGAAACAAGGAATCATTGCTCATTCCTTTATAGACTTTAGGTCGGTACACCTGATATACAGAATCCCAGTTGATTCGCTTTAGTTCAAAATAGCTGTATTTCTCATCTACTGTTTTCCATAGATGTTCGAAGTTTTCTACCGCTGTATTTTCCGGATTCGGTTTAATGAATAATTTCTCGCAAGAACTCAGTGCTCCGGCTATGGAAATGCATACAAGACAGAAAAACCAATATCGTTTCATAGGGATGTAGCGGGTGTCTTAGGTGCAGAAGCGCTGTGTCTGCGTTTCTGTTTTAATTTTGTAAAAGTATATCCAACCGCTAGCTCATGTTGAGCTGCTATGAGTGGGTTGCTGGTGCGGTCAAATAAAAACTGCCAACCATACTGCACGCTTATGTTTTTCTTGTTTTTTCGTTCATGAGTAAGCATGACGCTTGACTTCAGGAAAAAGGATTTAGTTAGAAATGAAATAGTATTGTAATTGTAAACGATAGGAAGAATTGAAATAGAAGCACCTTCGTAGGTGCTGGCGGGAGCCATTCCGATGTAATTCGGTCTTATCGTGTGTGAGATGAATGAGGTGTGGGCTCGCCATTGCAGTTGCATGGGATATTTAAAAATGCTTACCGTTCGGGATGCAGCAGCACTCAATCCAATAAAATTATTAAAATAATGAGACATCACGTTGTTAGGCAAAAAGGGGTACAAACGAAAATCCAGTAAGTTTCCCCAAACCGGACCCAGGGCCCACTGCGTTTCTCGAACCGAAGGTGTCATCTTAAAATACCAATGATGATTCATTTCAATCCGGAGGGTATACAGGCGAGTACGGAAATAGGTTTGGGCTTTTGGAATTTTCAACATACCTGCATGCGCAATGATCTCAAGCCTGCGGCTTCTTTTTTCTTTCCATCGTTCTCTGAACCAATGCTCGTGTACTTCTATTCCTCTGTACAATAAGGGGCTATGTCCCTCGTCTCTGGCCTTCGACAGCGATAGGGCAAACAATGCACCACGATCAATGCGCTTGATGTATTGCGTGGTATCCTGCGCTTGCAGGATCAGGCATGAAAACCAAAGCAACAGAAAGAATACTATTCTCATGAAAATTGAATGCCTGTGTATGAGTAGGGGCTGATGGCTTTCAGTTCAGATTTTATAGCGTCACTTACATTTAGTGTCTCAATAAAATCAGCGATTGTATTTTCTGTAATGGCTTCGTTTTTACGAGTCAATGCCTTTAGTGCCTCGTAAGGCTTAGGATATCCTTCACGTCGCAATACGGTTTGTATGGCTTCTGCCACCACGGCCCAGTTGTTTTCAAGGTCTTCTCGGATTGCCGCCTCATTCAGTTGAAGTTTGCTCAACCCTTTTAGGGTGGATCGAATGGCAATGTAGGTATGAGCAATAGGCACTCCGATATTTCTTAGTACCGTTGAATCGGTGAGGTCTCGTTGCAGTCGGGAGATGGGAAGCTTGGCAGAGAAGTGTTCAAACAAGGCATTGGCTACACCTAAATTACCTTCTGAATTTTCAAAGTCGATCGGGTTTACTTTATGCGGCATCGCCGAAGAACCAACCTCACCTTCTTTGATTTTTTGTTTGAAATAATTCATTGAAATGTATTGCCAGATATCCCGGTTAAGATCAATCAGAATTGTATTGATGCGTTTCATGGCATCAAACAGGGCTCCCAGATTGTCATAATGTTCAATTTGAGTTGTATACTTCGAACGGTGTAAACCGAGTGTCGTATTTACAAAATGAAAAGCAAACTTTTCCCAGTCAATGGAAGGATAAGCTACAAAGTGTGCGTTGAAATTTCCGGTAGCTCCTCCGAATTTGGCGGAGTATGGCACTGCTTCAAGTTGCGCCAGCTGTTGTTCCAAACGCTCTACGAAAACCATAAATTCTTTACCAAGTCGGGTAGGAGAGGCCGGCTGCCCGTGCGTGCGCGCCAGCATAGGTATGGCTTCCCAGGTGTGAGCCTGACTCTTTAACTGAGCAACCAACGAACGATAGGAAGGTAATATTTCTTTTTCAATAGATTCTTTTAACAGCAATGGGATGCTGGTGTTGTTAACATCTTGTGAGGTAAGACCGAAGTGAATAAACTCAGAGAATGCTTCCAGCCCTAGGCCTTTAAAAGCGTCTTTGATGAAATATTCTACCGCTTTCACATCATGGTTGGTGGTTTTTTCAGTTTCCTTGATTTGAAGCGCATGTTCGGTGGTAAACTGCTGGTAAATGGATCGAATCGCCGCATCATGCTGAGTTCCTAGGCCGGCAAGCTGAGGGATGCCTGCATCGCGCAATGCCAGCAGGTATTCAATTTCTACCCGAACACGATAGTGTATAAGTCCGAACTCTGAATAATAAGGTGACAAGCTTTTTACTTGCCCCGCATAACGCCCATCAATTGGGGAAATGGCTAATAACTCCATGGTATCTTTTCTAAAACGCGAATATAATAAAAAAACAGCTAAGGTTGCACGTTCTGCAACAATGCTTGGGCGTGTCCCTTTGTGGCAACACAAGCGCCACTGATGGACAGGCTTTCCACTCTGTCCTTCACGCATTCAGTCATACTGGTATGATTTAGAAATTTCAACGCATATACCATGGTGACGAGATACATTCTTTGCATACTGTTTATTGCAATCAACGTGAACATTCGTACACTAAAATCAAAGACTTCAAAAAAAATCTTGTTTTCGATTTCTTTTGAAGCACAGATTTTATTTCCGGTTTTTTCCATAGAATTTTTTCTGTGAGAAAATGCCATTTAAGTACATGGCTGTTTATGCGTGAGGGATAGAGTGGAAAGCCTGGCGGCGTGGTGGCGCTACAAGCGCCACCACTCCGCCAAGGGCTTGTAGCGATAGCCCGGCCCGCAGTGGTGTTGGCGCTTGCAGCGCCGACACCACTGCGGGACACGCCCAAAATAAAAACAACTTAATGGTCGGAGATGTAACTGCATGAGCAACGGCTAACGAGATCTTGTAGGTTGGGTTTAACAATTGATAGTATAATTGGTATATTGGATTTCTAAGGTCAATGAAATTATGAACGTCAACTTCATACATCCATTCAGTCCAGCCCGCTTTGAAGCGCTTAAGCATTATCCCCGTCTCCCTTCTTCTGCTGTAGGCTGGCCCTCATTAAAATCCGGATTAACGCACGTATGGAAATACATGGAGGGTACTACAAGTTTAAAAATTTTCAGTAAGCTAAATCAAAAGGGAGGTATTGATTGTCCGAGTTGTGCCTGGCCGGATCCGGACGGAAAGCGCTCTGGCTTTGCTGAATATTGTGAAAATGGAATAAAGGCAATTGCTGACGAAGCCACCTTTCAGAAAGCAGGTCCTGAACTTTTTGCCCAATACAGCCTGGTTCAATTGAGTGCACTTTCTGATTTTGCATTGGGTAAATTGGGCCGTCTCTCGCACCCCATGATTAAACGCCCGGAAGACACGCATTACAGACCTATTGACTGGACGGAAGCACTCGATCTGATTGCTGAAGCGCTCCGTAGGTTGCCGGATCCCAATCAGGCTGTATTTTATACATCCGGAAGGTCCAGCAACGAAGCTGCTTTTTTATATCAATTGATGGTGCGGGCGTTTGGTACTAATAACTTACCCGATTGTTCCAATCTTTGTCATGAGTCCAGTGGAGTGGCACTTACCGAAACCATAGGAATTGGAAAAGGCACCGTGACCCTGGCTGATTTTGAAAAAGCGGAGCTTATATTAATTCTCGGACAAAATCCAGGTACCAATCATCCCCGCATGCTAAGCAGTCTGGAAGCGGCCAAGCAGCGCGGGGCAAAGATTGTGGCCATCAATCCGCTGAAAGAACCGGGCCTGATACATTTTAAAAATCCTCAAACAGTTCATGGTTTGTTGGGTGGAGGTACTTCCCTTGCCGATGAATATGTGCAACTCCGCGTCAATACAGATCTTTTTTTGCTCAAAGCTTTGCTGAAAGCACTCATGGATAGAGAGAAGGTAAATCCAGGTTCGGTAATAGCGAGAACATTTGTTCAACATAAAACCTCCGGATTCGAAGAATTGCAGCGGGATATTGAGATGTATTCCATTCCTGAGTTGCTCTCCAGTACGGGTATTGGGCAGGAGCAATTTGATCGATTGGTAGAGTTAATAGCATCAAGCAAACGAATAATAGCCTGCTGGGCGATGGGCCTTACACAGCATAAAAATGCAGTGGCCACCATTCAGGAATTAGTAAACCTGCTGCTGTTGAAAGGTTCCATAGGTATTCCAGGTGCAGGACTGTGTCCGGTGCGCGGGCATTCCAATGTGCAGGGAGATAGAACCATGGGTATTCAATCTAAAATTTCTGAGACACATGCCCAACAGTTGCAGCGCCAATTTAACTTGCAAGTACCTACCGCTTCGGGCTACGATGTTGTAGGCGCCCTGCAAGCCATGCACCAAGAGAAAGTGAAAGTATACATGGCTTTGGGTGGAAATTTATTGTCTGCATCGCCCGATACACACTTCGTGGCGGAAGCTTTTAATAAAACGGAATTAACAGTTTTCGTTTCCACAAAATTAAATCGTAATCATCTGATCACAGGTCAAACATCGTTGATATTGCCTTGTCTGGGACGGACAGACCTGGATATTCAACATGGTAAGACTCAATTCCTGAGTACAGAAAATAGTATGGGTGTAGTGCAAAAAACACAAGGTGTCATGAAGCCCAATAGCGAAGAATTAAAGAGTGAACCCTGGATTGTAGCGCAACTGGCGCATCGTATACTCCCTCCCAATAAGGCTTTGCCCTGGCTTGAACTGGGAAGTAATTATGAGTCCATTCGGGCGCTCATTGCAGCCACTATTGCAGGTTTTGAGTCTTACAACACCGAAGTAAAAAAGCCGGGTGGATTTTATATTCCCAATGGTCCCCGTGAAGGTCGATTTACAACTCCTTCAGGAAAGGCCATGTTTACGGTAAACAATGCGAAGTTTGAGCCAATGGGGGAAGAAGAATTACTGATGATGACTATACGTTCACACGATCAGTTTAATACCACCATTTATGGAATGAACGATCGATACCGGGGAGTGATAGGAGAGCGTAGGGTGTTGTTTATGAATATTCGTGACATGGAAAAAAGAAACCTGAAACAATATCAAGTGGTGAGCTTGGAAAGCCGCTACCATGGACAGATTCGGACGGCTGAAAATTTTAAAATTATAGCGTATGATATTCCTGAAGGATGCTGTGCTACCTATTTTCCTGAGTCAAATCCTGTAATACCCATCTCAGAATTCGCCGATAAAAGTAGAACACCCATTTCTAAGTCTATTCGCATCCGCATAGTTATTTCATCCTGATACAAAAAAAAATCCCGCATTAGCGGGATTTTTTTATAGCATTCATTTTTTGCTAAAGCGGATTTTGTAAGTTGTAGGTATGGGTTATTGAAGAACCCTCTACAATGGATAGAGTCCCAGAAGCAGAGGTTACATTCATTGTAATTCTGAATATGTGAAAATCGCCGGGTTTTATAGATAGTGTTCCGCCAGCATTTGCAAGAGTAAAATCAGTACCGCTGATAGATATAGAACTAATATTCAAATCTGCTTGCCCCGTATTTTTGATGGCGAAGCCACGAACTTCCCCGGGGAAGAAGAAATTTATGGGATCATTGTCAAGAATGTTAGCAGTAATATTCGATGTATCTGCAAATTCATATATAGGAAAAGAAGGTTTGGTGTATTTGAATGAAATATTGATTGGCTCATCGGAGATTCCTGCCGGCAAAGCACTGTGTACTATTCTTAGTATGGTGGAATAGGTATCCCCATCGGTAGCGCCCAACGCGTTAAAGTCAAAATTAACAACGGTGGAACTTCCACTCTTCAAAGTTCTTGGACTGAACGGGTTTAGGAAAATATGTGGGTGAGTGTCTAAGGTAACACCAATAATCGTAATATCTGCATTGGATGAATTTACAATCTCAATAAAATCACCAACATTTCCACCAACATCTCTTGTTGCTAAACGAGTAAAAGTAATGTCTCTTCCCGCATGTTTAAATTCCAGGGGCGGTGTCGGAGGGGAAATGGTAGTATTTCGCTTCAAAGCGAAAAGTCATCTGTCCTTCCCCAGTCTTACCCAAATAGATGGTATCTGAAGCTTCTGTATCGGTGTCCGTATCAAATAATTGCAGATTGACTTCCTCCACATCAAAGGCAGCTTCCGAAAGGAAAGTCCCTTCAATGGCGTATCGGTTATTGGTAACGTTGATCGGTTCAGTATTCAAGATTACCAACCGAACCTGTTCGCTGTTGGCCTCTATATCTTCTTTTTTGCAACCAAAAAGACTTAAACAGAATAGACCTAAAAGAATGAATATTCGGAAGTTTAGGATTAAAGAGTGAGGATGACGTGTACTCATGGATGTTGAGTTTTATACTTCGTACTTTATACGTAATTTATTGCTTTAAGGATACTTTAAATTAAAATCCTCGACATTAATTATATTCCAAAGGGTTTATTACCAGTCTTTTCTGCGGTTTAAATTGCCAATATACCAATAGTCCGCCCGTAAAGCCTGAAATTGATTGGCGAATCTCAAGGTCTTTGTCATTAGCATCTTGCTGTAAAGCCGACTCGTCCTCCACAAAGCGATCGTATAGAATTTTGGGATTAGCATTGATTCCATCCAGGAATAGGCCAAAAGCAAATCGTTTTCCAACAGAATATCGAAGACTGATCCCCCCTCCAGTACTTACACCAAAGCCTGTTTTAAATACCGTACTTTTAGTCAGTGATATCGTATTGGTGAATAAATTTCCGTATTCTGCCAGATTTTCTCTTTCCAGCAAGGTAAGAATACCTACTGTTGCTTTCAGGTCAAGGGTTAAACGCTTTCCGAAGCACGTAGAGTACATCAATCCCGATTTCAGAGAAGTGAAGTTATAGGGATCTGCAATAGCGTTTACAAAGCCCGTACTCAAGCCGGATTCTAATTGCTCGTTGAAGGATTCTATGTCATAGTTGCTTCGAGAAGATTGAAATTCAATAGGAATACCAAAGTGTCTGCTGAAGTAAAATCCAGCATTCAGATTCAACGATCCACCGCCTTCTGCGTATCCGGAAGTACCATTGTTGTTGTTCGGATCAGTACTTCCAAATTTCCCTACCGGGCTGAAAGGCCCCAGCGATAAACCAATGTAGGGACGAGGAAGGACACGGTCGTAGTCGATAACTTTACCATCCTCCATCCGGATTTGTCGAACTTCTTTTTTGTCTATGGTGCGTGTATTGAATTCTGGATCGCTGGCATCTTTATAAGCAATCGTTTTTTTGTCAATCTTAACAATTCTCGTTTTAATTTCCTGACCGTTTCTTTTGACTAATACATCTTGTGCAGACAATGCCACTGATACTACCAACAGAAAATAGCGTAAAAATTTCATGCGTAAAGGTTTATAGGCTCCAAATATAATAGGTTTAATAAAAAAACCTTCATTTTTTCGAAAATGGAATGGTTATAACCGGAAATACTCGAAAGTCTAGGATTCTGAAATTTTAGTCGGATGTAGTGCTTGATTGAGTCGCAGTCCCATAGCACCTTTGCAACATAAATTCCGCAAAGGACAATGGATAAAAGCCCTAATAAAGTTGATCTTAGCCTTTCAAATTCAATATATTTAGGCCTTTAAAGTGATTATGGGATATTTGAGAATAGGGGGGGCTGCCCTCAACCAAACTCCACTGGATTGGGAAGGGAACAAAAAAAACATTCTGGATGCTATTTTTCAAGCCCGGGAACAAGGTGTCAAAATACTCTGTCTTCCTGAGTTGTGCATAACAGGCTATTCCTGCGAAGATGTTTTTCTAAGTTCTTGGATGTATGAATCCGCCATGAATGTATTGCTGGAAGTCGTGCCGAATACGGAAGGCATCGCTGTTTCCATAGGGCTGCCGGTTTTGATCGATGGCTTGCGATACAATGCGGCATGTCTGGTTCAGGATCGCAACATTCTGGGTTTTACGTTGAAACAGTTTCTTGCGAACGATGGTGTGCATTATGAAACCCGGTGGTTTACCGCATGGCCGGCCGGAAAGCAAACGCAAGTAAACGCAGGCCAAGCATGGTACCCTGCTGGCGATGTGTTGTATGAGGTGTATGGGGTGAAAATTGGATTTGAAATTTGCGAAGATGCCTGGCGTCCGCAACGCCCGGGAATCCGACATGCGCAACAAGGGGTTCAATTGATCTTAAATCCCAGTGCCAGTCATTTTGCATTTCATAAATCTGCCATTCGGTATGGTCTGGTATTGGGCGGATCGCAACGTTTTGATTGCGCCTATGTATACGCCGATTTGCTCGGCAACGAATCTGGCAGGATGATTTACGATGGGGAAGTGTTGGTAGCCTATAAAGGCGAGCTTATTCAACGCAACGATCGCTTGTCGTTCAAACTGGTAAACCTGGTGTATGCCGACATTGATTTCGGAGCAGGGACCGCGGCGCAACATGCCCTTGCGGCCGATAGCCGCGAGACAACCTACGAATTTTGGGAGGCCACATGCTTGGGCTTATACGACTATCTGCGTAAAAGCCGCAGTAAAGGATTTGTATTATCCCTGAGTGGTGGTGCCGATTCTTCTGCATGTGCGGTAATGGTATATGCCATGGTGAAAAAGGGAATGGAGGAGCTAGGGCTCGCCACCTTTGTTGCTCAAGCGCAATTGAATCATTTGCCCTGGAAATCATGGCTGGACTTGTCTTTGCAAGAACAAATTCAACATCTCATGGCCGAACTGTTGGTTTGCGCCTACCAGGGAACTTCCAATTCCAGTGATCAAACCCTTCAGTCAGCCCGGGAATTGGCTCTTTCCTTAGGGGCTACATTTTACCAGTGGGAAGTAGATTTGCAAGTTAAAACTACCGTGCAAACGATTGAAAAGGCTATTGGCAGAACACTTACCTGGGAGCAGGATGATATTGCATTGCAAAATATTCAGGCGCGTACGCGCGCACCTTTTGTATGGATGTTGGCGAACATCCGTCAAGCCTTACTGATAACCACTTCCAACCGCAGCGAGGGAGATGTTGGCTACGCTACCATGGACGGCGATACGGCTGGATCCATAGCGCCCATAGCTGGGGTTGATAAACATTTTATTCGGCAGTGGTTGTTGTGGGCAGAAAAGGCTCTTTCTCTGCCCGGCTTGAGTTATGTGAATAGGTTGGAACCTACGGCTGAATTGAGACCCCTGGAACGCACTCAAACCGATGAAAAGGACCTGATGCCTTATTCTGTAATGGTTGAAATTGAAAAGCTGGCCATCCGCGATCGATTAAAACCTGTGCAAGTATTTCAGCAGTTACGCACCCAATCCTTGGAGCATGAATCGTTGTTGAAGCAACACATCATCAAGTTTTTCAGACTGTGGTCTCGTAATCAATGGAAGCGCGAACGCATTGCACCATCCTTCCATCTCGATGAATTCAATGTCGATCCCCGCTCCTGGTGCAGGTTTCCTATCCTGTCCAGTGGCTTTGAAACGGAGATAAGAGAATTGGAACAATTTCATTAAAATCATCTTAATCTCAACTATTGTATGAGTGATCAGGAGACGCCTCACATTTTGGTAGAACTCGTAACGGAGAAAATCTATTTTGGAAAATACAAAGGACTCTATTTGTGCGAACTTCCTGTGCATTACCTTGAATGGTTTCAACGGAAGGGATTTCCCGAAGGAAAACTCGGACAACAATTGGCTACTTTGTACGAAATTAAATTAAATGGATTGGAATATTTACTCAAACCGCTCATTCAGCAATATAGAAAGATAGATTAAATTCAAAGATCTACAAGTACCTATCTCAATATGAACGAAAAACAAGCTACTCAAATCAGTAGATTTTTAAGTTTGGTTCTCCGTCACAAGCCCGAGACCATTGGTGTTCAACTCGACGAGCATGGTTGGATTTCGGTAGAGGTATTGCTGGAACGGATTAATGCCTACGGCAAAAAATTAACCCGGGAACAGTTAGATATCCTGGTGGCAACCAACCCTAAGAAACGATTTGCTTACAACGAAACTCTTGATAAGATAAGGGCTAGTCAAGGACATTCCGTGGAGGTCGATTTAGGCTACGAAGCCCAGGAACCGCCTGAGTTTTTGTTTCATGGTACGGAGGAAAATTCAATAAATTCTATTCTGAAAACAGGACTTGAAAAACGTTCTCGCCATCATGTACATTTAAGCAAGGACGTAGAAACTGCCATTAAAGTGGGGCAGCGCCATGGCGTTCCCATTGTACTGGAGGTTTCGGCGGGGCTTATGTATCGTGCAGGAATGCAGTTTTTTCAGTCTGAAAATGGGGTTTGGCTTACCGAATTCGTGCCGCCTGACTATTTGAAATTGTATGATAAAAAGTAAGGGCCGGAAGAATGGAATGGATGAGCGCATTAATCCTGTTCGATAAAAAGGATGAAAAAAAAAGTCCCGCAGTTGCGGGACTTTTTTTTAGCGACGGTCCGAAATATAATCGGTACCAAATTCTTGCATCAATTCATCGTCAAGTTTATCTGCCCACCATTCCAAATCGGCAATGGTAGTAGCCAATTCGTTATAGTCCATCCCTTGAATATCACGTTCAAAGGTGGCATAAATTTGAGTGGAATTAGGCATTAGTGTTAATTTCAGCCCAAGGTATTTATCGTTCAACTCCAGAAGTTTTTTGTAAACAACAGATTCCTTCCCTGCAGGTACTTTAAAGATGGGAGAGAATACGCGCAGGAAAAAACGGGAATACGTTCCCATTGGAATTTCCTGAACAAAAACTTCTATTTTGGCCGAGCCCTTCATCCAATACCAGGCGCGGTTTTTAGCATTATACGTTTGATCTATGCTTAGTCCGACTTCAGCAACATACTGGTTGATCATGGCTTCAACCGATTCTCTTGTGTTTGACATGGTTTATGTAGGTTTAAAAAGTATTAGTCAATAATTAAAGATTAAGAAAAGGAGTCATATTTCCAACTGGCTAATCGTAATAATTTAGCGCATCTACCTTTTTCTAACCGGAATAGTAATAGTCTCCTTTCATACGCTTGAATCTCAGGTTTTCAAGTTTGGCTTTCGATCTTTTAGAAAGAAGTAAGCCCACTTAAAATCGTTATTTTTTTCTATCTTTGCCCTCCGGTTTTACTAAAAATTAACCTTTATGCTGCACGATACACTGAATGAAACGGAGCGACTGATTGCGCTGGAAGATCGATACGGAGCCCACAATTATCATCCGCTGCCGGTGGTGTTGGATAAAGGTGAAGGTGTATTTCTCTGGGATGTAGAAGGTAAAAAGTATTTTGACTTTCTTTCGGCTTACAGCGCCGTTAACCAGGGCCATTGCCATCCACGCATCATCGAAGCCATGGTACAGCAGGCCCGCAAGCTTACCTTGACCTCCCGCGCGTTTTACAACAGCATGTTGGGTGAAACAGAAAAATTCATTTGCGAATATTTTGGGTACGACAAAGTGTTGATGATGAATTCCGGTGCCGAAGCCAACGAAACAGCCATCAAACTTGCCCGCAAGTGGGGGTATCAGGTAAAAGGCATTCCTGCGGAAAAAGCCATAATCGTAGCGGTGGAGCGTAATTTTCACGGCCGCACTACCGGTATTATTTCCGCATCCACCGATCCTGATTCCAGAAATAACTTCGGTCCTTTTATGCCCGGCTACCAGATTATTCCCTATGATGATCTGGATGCCTTGGAAACTGCCCTGAGCAATCCGCATGTATGTGGATTTTGGGTAGAACCTATACAAGGAGAAGCGGGGGTTTATGTTCCAGGTTCCGGGTATTTGAAAAAAGCACAGGAGCTTTGTACTAAATACAACGTCATCCTTATGATGGATGAAATTCAAACAGGTATTGCCCGCACTGGTAAACTATTAGCTTCCGATCATGAAGGTGTGCATCCTGATTTATTAATACTTGGAAAGGCACTTTCCGGTGGTACTTATCCGGTTTCGGCGGTGCTTACCCGCGATGAAATTATGCTTACCATCAAGCCAGGGGAGCATGGCTCTACCTTTGGAGGTAATCCATTGGCGTGCGCGGTGGCGGTGGAGGCGCTGAAAGTGGTGAAAGAGGAGAAACTCGCAGAAAATGCAGCACGCCTGGGTGAACTGTTTAGAAAACGCATGAATGAATTGCAAGCCAAACGTCCGGATCTTATTACCTTGGTGCGTGGCAAAGGCTTATTGAATGCGGTAATTATTAAGCCAACGGCCGACGGCCGCACCGCCTGGGATGTGTGTGTGTCTTTAAAAGAAAATGGACTGCTGGCAAAACCTACGCACGGTGATATCATTCGTTTTGCTCCTCCTCTCGTTATTACGGAAGAGCAATTGGAAGAATGCTGTCGTATCATTGAAAAAACCTTACTGGAATTCTAGTCCTGGAATCCATCAAGAAGTTATAGCATCATGCTTGCACTACATCCCGCCATGGCGGGATGTAGTGTTTTAGGCCTGAAAGAATCGTACTTCAAATGGTTTTTCCTTGCCGACGTTTACATGAGCTTCCACCTCCAAGGTTCTCTAGGATTAGAATTCCGTAAGATTGGATACGGTTTTAATCCTCGAATCCTTAGAGGGTTGAAGAAGAACAACCTATCCGGGGAATAGAGCATCTATGTTCTATTTATTCATCCAGCAACAATTCTAAGGTTTCGGCCAATAATTCAGATTCAAAAATACCAGAGTTGGCTTTGCCTTTGCCGGAAAGTTCTATTCCATAAGGTTGGTGTGCTTGCAGGAATTCAGTAAGCCCTTGTGCACTTCCGCGCCAGCTAATAAAAATAGGGAACTCTTGGTTTGTTTGTAGCCACGACACATGCAAAGACCAATTTGAATCGTTTAGCACAGGCGTTAGCACGCCTAATATTTGTTGTGACAAAGGCGGAAGCGTCCAATCTTTCAGTTTGATAAATCCATTCCAGTCGGATAGCATCCCTATGCGATGGAGTGGAAGTTCCAGTGAGTATTGGCTGGAAGAAGCTTCCGCCGGAACTTCTCCAGTATCGCCTAGTTCCAGCACCGGCTGAATGCCGGAAAGCCATCCTGTCATTTCTTGTATGGAGGACATGGGTACGCTTTCGCGCAAAGGATCGCAGGAAAACCCAATATAAGTTACTCCCATGCCTGCGCAGTAACGGGCTTCTGCGAGATTGTTAATTTCAGATACTTTTATTTCCAATGAAACGGACATATCCTGTTAGGTTTAATTGCTGTCAATGATCAATTGTATAAAACGGTCTAGTTCTGTCTGGTGTTTGCTTACACAGGCATCGCCTTCTCTTTTGAGAGCCAGCAGGTTCTCAGGACTGGCATCGTCGAGTTCGGCACTTGCAGAATTTAATTCCGGGGTTAGTCTCAGGTATTGGTTTTCTACGCCTGTATTGGTGAACAGGTGGTATAATTGGTGATCGACGATTTCATTGGTACCCGACATGAAAATATGCATGATGGGTTTTACCCATCCCAAGGCTCCCCATTCTTTGGCTTCTTCGTAGTTGAATGGGTTTTTCTTAACGCCGGTACCTAGCGACAAAAGTAAAATGTCGTCGAAGGCAGGTTTGGATCCATGGATAAGGAATTTTTTAGTAGCTTCAGTATAAGCACACAAGGCTGGGTTATTGGCAAACATCCCTCCGTCTACAAAGGAATAAGGGGTTTGGTTGTCGCAGCTTTGAATTTTGGAAGCTTTAAAATAGATGGGAGCGGCAGACGTGGCGCGCGCTACATCCCGCAGGAAGAAATCGTTGCCGATTAAGGTGCGTGCGTCGTCTACCGAAAAAAAGTAAGGCCTTCGTTTTTCTATTTCATAAGCCGTCATGATGGCGGGACGAATCAGCTCACTGAGTTTGATGTCTCGGAAATACGCGCGCAGGTAAGTCTCCAGGGCTTCTTCCGAATACATTTCTTCCGATAGTCCTCCCATGGAAGTAAATTTTTTCCAGGGTGAGCTATTGAAAATAATTGGCCCTCTGCGCAAATAAAGCTCTACGGCTTGTTCAGCGGTAAAGCGCGGGCGACGTGGATTGGTTTCGTCAGGACATAAATATATGCCTGTTAAAATTCCACCTGTACTGGTGCCTGCAAAAAAATCAAAATAATCTGCCAACATAGCCTCCGGATTTCCGGAGAGCTCACGCAATTTATTTTCTACGTATACCAAAATCTGTCCCGGAATGATGCCTCGTATGCCTCCTCCGTCGATGCTCAGTATTTTTATCTTTCTTCCCATGAAGTCTTTTTTCTACTTATCCTATGGCTTGTTGTAAGTCGGCGATCAAGTCGTCGCTGTCTTCTATGCCTACACTAAGCCGAATGAGTGTATCGCTCAGTCCTGCTTTTTCGCGTTCTGCTTTGGGTATGCTGGCATGTGTCATCGTGGCAGGATGTCCGCACAAGGATTCTACTCCCCCCAACGATTCCGCCAGGGAAAAGAGCTCCAACTTTTCCAGTACCCTCAATGCGTCTTGAATGTCATCGCTTTTCAAACAAAAAGAAATCATTCCTCCGAATCCTTTCATTTGTTCTTTAGCAAGGGCATGTTGAGGGTGAGTGGCCAGACCTGGATAATATACACGAGCCACTTTGGGGTGCTGTTGCAAGTATTGCGCCAGTATGCCTGCATTTTCAACATGTGCTTTCATGCGCAGATGCAAGGTTTTTATTCCTCTTAATACTAAAAAACAATCTTGAGGGCCAGGCACCGCACCGCAAGCGTTTTGCAAGAAACGTAATTCCTGATGTAGTGCTTCATGATTGGTAACGATGGCTCCCATTACCACATCGGAATGTCCGGCGAGGTATTTGGTTACGGAATGCACGACCAGGTCAGCTCCCAGATCCAGTGGATTCTGAAGGTAGGGCGTAGCAAAGGTATTGTCCACCACACACCAGGCCTGGTGGGCTTTTGCCACTGCTGCAATGGCTTTTATATTTACCACATTCAGCAGAGGATTGGTGGGTGTTTCAACCCAGAATAATTTGGTGTTGGCGGTGATTTCTTTTTCCAGGGAGGAAGGGTCATCCATAGAAACAAATTTGAACCGGATGCCGAAGCGTTCAAAAACTTTAGTGAAGATGCGGTACGTGCCACCATATAAATCGTTGGTCGCAATTACTTCATCGCCGGGCTTGAGTAATTTCAATACAGCATCGGTAGCTGCGAGTCCGGAAGCAAAGCATAATCCATATTTTCCGTTTTCCAGCGCGGCCAGGCTTTGTTGCAGGGCAGTCCGGGTAGGATTGTGCGTGCGGGAATATTCATAGCCTTTATGTTTGCCTGGTGATTCCTGCACATACGTGCTGGTTTGATAAATAGGCGTCATGATGGCCCCAGTGTGTGGGTCCGGTTCAACACCGGCATGTACTGCCTTGGTTGCAAATTTTTTATGGTTCATACCTTGTTATTCAAAATCTTCCGCTTTTCCTATCCAAACATTTACAGAGAAACGTCCTGAGGCAAAAGCCTCTGGTGCGCGGGTAGGCATTACTGTATGGACGCACCTGGAATCAAATAATACGATACGGTTGTTGAGAGGTTCTATACTTTTCTGAGAATCATTTCCGATAAGTGAATCTTCCCACAATAAGCCATTGCTAAGCACTAATTCGCCACCTTCAAAGGGTTTGGGAATAGCATGCACATAGTAAATGAACGTAATAAGCCGGGTTTGGTCCCAGGGAATGCGGTCATAATGCCAGCGATAATGGTCTTTATTACCATACCTGCTTACCTGGGTAGACCAATAGTTGCAGTAACGCAATTCGTTTAGGGGCGCAGGAGCGGCATCCAGCATGGATAGTACCCGCTCATCTTGTATGAATGCATCCACCTTGGCCAGCAAAGGCGAACTTCCGCGTTTGCCTATAATTTCTTCCGGGGTAGAATCTTCGGAAGAGGCATAAAGTCTGTCGAGGTGAAGGTTTAAATTGGAACGATATTGAGCATTGGTTTCCTGGCCTTCTCCCAGAGCTGCTGCCACGTAGTCTTTTTCGTGTGATACCAGGTGTTCTAGTATCTTTTTATTTTCCTCTAGCGGTAAAAAATCATCAATTATAATATGAAAAACAGGATCCCGGTAAATTTGAATTTTCATGCGTTAAAATTTTTCTAATATACTTCTTTTACCTGAAAAAAATATTCCCGAAATCGAAGTATCAATCACTGCCTGAAGCGAAGGATGATTCCTGTGTGGAACTAAGTTGCAATTCGTTCAGGTGGTGATACCAATGGAAAAGCACATGGTGGAAAATTGGATTGTATGTTCGGAATCGATTTGGCTTAGGCCGGTAGCCTATGAAGATGCGTACAGTATGGCGCAACTGGCCAATGAGGTGGAAGTGTGGCGGCAGTTGCGTAATTATTTTCCGCATCCGTATTCGTATGATCATGCGATTCGGTATATCCATCATTGTCATCAGGTAAACGAGGTGAGAGATTTTGCCATCGTCGCGGACCATGTTTTTTGTGGTGTGATAAGCTTTATTCCAGGAGATGATGTGTATGTCCATACGGCTGAAATCGGTTATTGGTTGGGTAAGCCACATTGGGGAAAAGGAATTGCCTCCCTGGTAGTTTCCTCTTTTGTCGATTATATCTTTCATAAGCATTCATTTTTAAAGCTCTATGCAAGGGTGTTTGAATCCAATGCGGCCTCCGGAAAAGTGCTGATAAAGGCAGGATTTCACCAGGAAGCTTTATTGAAAAAGCAACTTTGGAAAGACGGACGCGTTCTGGATGAAACCATTTTCGCACGGTTCAGACCTGATTTGAGCTAAACCTTTCTACCTTGTAGCAGAACTATTGATAGATTGAAAGGAATCTGATATATTAGAATACTTACCTTTTACGATTATGCAACGTTTTTTTACTTTAGTGTTTTTTGTCTTTGGGACAAGCTTTGCTGGCTTGTGGGCCCAGGTGCACAGTTCAGAATTCAGTTTGGCCAGCCCCTTTTCTGAGCCAGATGATCGTCACGATATTGTGATGCTGAATGCCAAAGATTTTGTGACCCTGGCTAAAGTTAAAGGAAACCAATCCGGTAAGTCGGATTTCGTGCTGGAACGCTATTCCTATGAACTGCAGGCTGCCTGGAGGGTACCTCTGGTGGCTGATCCGGCGGAGGATTATAAAGAATTATTCTTTAATGGAAAGGAAATAATCCTGCTTTCTGTTTGGCATAAATTGAGTGATAAAACTACTTCCCTCATGGCCTATGCATTTGATCCGCAAAGTGGTAAGCTGAATTGGAACAAAGTGCTGGAAACCTACCAGGTTGGAGCGTGGGAAAATCATCCGCATAAAG
This sequence comes from Cytophagaceae bacterium, assembly GCA_025454925.1. Taxonomy (GTDB): domain Bacteria; phylum Bacteroidota; class Bacteroidia; order Cytophagales; family Cytophagaceae; genus JALONM01. Next base: position 59,567 of record JALONM010000009.1, on the reverse strand, counting down.
GAAATGTAAAGGAAACCTTTACCGATGTGGTTTGTGAGCATATTAATCAGAATTATATAACTCCCTTTGAATACAAACACACCATTCAGTTTTCGCCAGACCGGAAAAAGTTTATTTCTTATGTTTATAATTACGGCGAAAAAAAATTGAGTGCCAGTCTCTGTGTATACGATGCTTCCACGAATCTTTTGTCGAAAGGAAAAGTTTCTATCGATGATAATTACATCAATCAAGGTATTTACCTCAATGACCAAGGTTTGGTGTATATCGTTAATTCCAATACCAGCGGACGTTTGGTCATTATTCAGTATAATCTGGATACCAAAGAATTTGAAATGTTAGACCTACCTGGTTCCAATTTTGTAAAAGATGATTTTCAGGTGAAGTTTCTTCAGGATAAGAAGCTGTTGGTAGCCTGTTCTGAATTTTCTGCTGGAGTATTTATGGGCGTGATGTACACCCGGTTTGATTTTGAAAAAATGGAAGTACAGGAACCTGTTTTTGAACCTATCAATGGGGCGAAAGCATCGCGTATTCTTGATATCCGGAAAAAGTCCGGATTCATGAAAGGGGAGGAAGATTGGAAGGATTACGATATTACCCATTTGGTGTGCGATGCCAGTGGGGCGGTATTTATTGTATTGGAAAAACGACATTTGTATGCCGATGGATATCCTCATATTGGCCGCGATGTTTTTGATGTAAGTCATCAGGTTGAAATTAATGGACATGTACAAGCCGAAGGGATTTTGGTCTTTGCTTTTACACCCAACGATGAGTTTTCCTGGTCGAATTATATACCCAAAAATCAGCTCTATCCTGCCAGCGATGGTTTAAATTCCGTTTCTTTTGTACTTCAGGAAAGTAAAAATCAACTCGGGGTTTTATATGCTTATTCGGAAAGCCTCGACGGTGCGCTTACTTCTATTACTATGAAATACTTGGATAAACAAACCGGTACCATCACAGAACAAAAAATACCCAATGAGTCCAAGCTTATTCCAGTCAGGGAGTACACATTATTTTTCCCTGACGGTACGATGGTATTGGTGGGTAAAAGAGGTTTGTTTGGGAAGACCTCCTCCATAGTGCGCTTTAAGCTATAATGGCTGAAACGAGTTTGAATGCAGTGTTGAGCAATCATCTTGTTCTGCATGGCAAGATGGTCTATAAAACATTTTTATCTTATTTATCGTTAAATTCATTTTTAATTTTAAATCCTTACGCTTATGTTTTTATTTATCATCGGTCTCATTGTACTCATTTTAGGGTTTGTATTTTCCAAAGGAGATTCTTCTCTGACAAAATTGGCCGTAGGCTTTAAAGTATTCGGCGCGCTTTTAGTAATCATCGGGATTTTCTGGAGTTGTATTGTTCAGATTGAATCCGGAGAGGTAGGAGTTAAAAAACTTTTTGGTAAGATTGATGAAGATAATCTCCTTACGGAAGGCTTGAATGTAGTAAACCCTATGGTGGATGTGATAAAGTTTGATGTAAAAACACAGTCCTATACGATGTCTGGCGTTCACAATGAAGGGGATGTTCAGGGGAACGATGCCATCGTAGTGCTTTCTAAAGACGGTTTGGAAGTAACGATGGATGTGACGGTGTTGTATAAAGTGCTTCCTTCGGAAGCACAGAAAATTTTGAAAACGATTGGCATTGATTACAAAGATAAAATTGTACGCCCTATTACTCGTACCCGTATGCGCGATATTGCTGTGTATTACGATGCCGTATCTTTATTTTCATCGAAGCGTGATGAATTTCAGAATAAAATTTTTAGTGGTATTTCAGCTGATTTCAAATCCAGAGGATTGGTGGTAGAACAAATTCTTATCCGGAATATTAATCTTCCTGCTTCCGTAAAAACAACCATTGAGTCTAAAATCAATGCGGAGCAAGAGGCCCAGAAAATGCAATTCGTGCTTCAGAAGGAGCAACAAGAAGCCGAGCGTAAACGTGTGGAAGCACAAGGGATTGCCGATTATCACAAAATCATAAGCACGGGACTTAATGAACGCCAACTTCAATATGAAACTATTAAAATGCAAAAGGAATTGGCTAATTCGCCGAATAGCAAAATCATAATCATGGGCAGTGGGAAGGGTACTCCATTGATGCTAAATACCAACTAGTTTAAAGAAAAACGAAACCTTAGACTAATAGTAAAAAAAACTCCAGTTGTGCTGGAGTTTTTTTTACCAACTTTTCTTCATTAGAAATTTCTATAGAAATAAGGGGTTTATTTCTTCTTAGGAGGTTTGATGGCTTTTAATTCATCCAAACTGATGAAGCCATCCTGATTGCTATCTACTTTGGAAAATTCTTTAACCAATGGTCCTTTCGCTTCAGAAGTAGATATCCGTTGATCTTTATCCGTGTCCAGATCAGTCATGATTTGTTCTGGCTTGGGATGTTTGCCTTTTGGTTTACCCGGATGCTGGCAACTGTCTGTGCTGGTTTCGCTTTCACTTCCTTCATCCTCGCTACTGTAACCGGAGAAGGACATTGCAGATGCATCTGTGCTTGGTAAAACCGATTCTGCATCTTTACTGCAAGATAAAAGTAGGGCTAATCCAGCACCTGCGATCGACATTAAAATTAAATTTTTCATAGCGTTACTTGTTTTGGTTTGAATTAATTTATTTCTACACTTCACCGGAATTGCTGCTCAATAGACAGCTACCGGATGACATCAATAAAACACGCCTGGTGATCCTAGACCCTACCGGTTTTTTAAGAAAAATTATTTTTTATTTGTTTGGTGTGGGGCATACTAAATGAAATATCCATGCGTTGCAAGCGAACTAAGGGATGCCTGCCCCATAGAATATTAAGGCTGCATGATGTGCCCGGAATGGAATAGGTCTTTTAGCAGAGCGTTACAATGAAGAGTTGATCAGGCTTTTAAAATTTTCAGCAAGCAAGAATAGTACTTCTCTTTCTTTACTTTTGCTTTGAGCCAGGCATAATACGTGATGGCTTGTAAATCTTCTTTTTCGGTTTCAACAAATGTAAATGCCAATTCCATGGAATCGGAAAATTCTTTTTGAGTGGCAATAATGGGGTTCTTACAATACGCTTCCACCAAGCGTAGAAATATTTCTATTCTCTGGTAGAATTCTTGCAGAAAAAACTCTTTGAATTTTTTTCTGCTGTTTTTTATTCTGGTTAGGGCAATTTCAGTATTTCCAAGTTCACATTGTAAAATGATATCCAGCAAAGTTTTCTTTATTAGCCATTCTTTTCCTAGTTGCCCTCTTAGCCATTCATCGCTGTGATGAATACTACGAAAAACCAGAACCGCACTGTGAATTTGTTCTTGTTGTAAATACAACAGAGACAGGGTTAGGAGCGAATTATAGTAATTCTTCTTACCGCTTTTGGATGCGGATAGATGTTGAACTTCCTGCAAAAGTTGGATGGCTTTTTGCGCTTGGCCTGTAAAATTAAGATTATTGGCTAGTAATAGATTATAGGTAGTATAATATTGTCCTGAATACCTGCCGCTTTGTTCTTCCATGCAGGATTTCATGGATGCTAATACTTGCAGGGAAGCTTCAAAATGATGGGCACGGTACAACGCATGAGCAGTGTAATAGTGTAGTTGAATTTTTACATCTAATTGATTTGATTCGAAACCTTGATCGGTTAGTAGTTGATAGTATTTTTTAATGAAGGGTAATAGCTGTTGAAAATCTTTTCGTAATAAATAGAAATTTCGAATCATGGCGATGTATTGCAACAAAATTCTGGGGTGTTCGAGGATGTTTTCGCTCATTTGCAGTTTTTCCCAAACTTCCCGAAGTTCTTTTTCTAAAGCCAGTGCTTTGCCATCTTGAAGTGCTTCTTGAATTTTCTTTCTAAGCAGTTGTAAACCCAGATAAGCTTTATCGTGTGCCTGGTTTAGTTGTAAACATTTTTCTTTCTTTTTTACGATCTCCAATATGGGCGGAGCAAATTCCGTATCGCTTTTTTCTATTTGATACGAATAGATGGCATTCAAAAGGGGCAAGGCTTCCATCTGGGAGGCCAGGCGTTCTGCTTCCCGAAGATATTCCCAGGCAAGCTTGTTTGCATGATGTGCAAACAGATAATTGGCGGCAGAAAAGTTAGTTTCAGTTTCCTGGAATTTACTGCCATATTTTTTTCGCTGCAGTTGTGATAAGAATATGGTTAGCTCATTCAAAAGTCTTTTGCGCGTGGCTAAATAGGCGTCTACATTTTCCTTTTCCGGATATAAGTGTGCCAGGAGTAAGGTTCGGTCGGTAAGTTGATGTTGCACAATATGTTGAAATAGCTGAATGATTTTGCCAGGATGTTTGGCTTGATTGCGATGCAATCCCTGTATAAAATCTTCTTGTTCCTGAGGGGTTAATAAATTTCCTATCTCTTGAATGCGGTCCATTTAAAAAGTCCTTTATTTTACTTAAAAAGCTCTTTGTACCCTTAATTTGCTTAAAAGTATCATAAATAAAAAGTCCTTTATACCTCAATTTTGAATTGGCAAGACCAAGATCCTAACATACCTTTGGTACATAACATCTAAAAATATGAGAAACGAATGGAAATTATGGATATTCCTGGCGTGTTCGCTGATGAGTTTACTGGTATTGGCTTTTTTGCCGCCTATCTCACAAGATCCGCATTACCATTGCTTTGCAGGAGATAATACGATCTTCGGTATTCCTTGTGCGGCCAATGTAGTATCTAACCTGGGCTTTATATTGGTAGGGGTCGTTGGCTTTTTGCATAGCAGTAAACTGGTGGATGCCCGTAGACCCATGTTAATGTTTTTTTGGTTTGCCATGATATTGACTGGATTGGGTTCTGCCTATTACCATTGGAGCCCGAATCATGCGCGCTTGGTCTGGGACCGGATTCCCATGAGTCTGGCTTTTATGACCTTGCTAACACTTGCCATCAACGAGCATGTTCATTCGAGGCTCGCCAAACGCATCTGGATTCCATTGCTCGCAGCCGGGGTAATATCGGTAGTGCATTGGTATCTATCGGAAAAGGCTGGAAAGGGGGATTTGCGCTGGTATGCCTGGGTTCAATTTTATCCAATGCTAGCCATACCTATTTTGCTTATCATGTACCAGCGCGCAGGGGCATGGAAATCTATCTGGCTTCCGATATTGCTGTGCTATGCACTTGCCAAAGGATTGGAATTGGCAGATCATACCCTTTGGAATTGGGGAATCGGACTGAGTGGTCATCCGCTCAAACATTTACTGGCTGCCGCGGCGGTAGTGCCGGTAGTACAATGGACCAAGGTGTATGCTTCTGCTTCCTCAAAACTGGTTCAAGAAATCAACGAAACCTGATCCAAGGAGTACTAGAATGATAGAATAATTTAGTAATATTAAATTTAACCTATATATGAATATGACTCAGAAACCTTCAGCCGCCTTTGTGGGCGCATCTTGGCTTGCCCTCGGCATCGGAATGATTGGCTATTGCGTTGGATTATGGCGCGCAGAAATGTTGTTAAACGAGAAAGGGTATTATTTCTCCATCCTCATGTTTGGCGTGTTTTCTGTAATCTCTCTTCAAAAATCAGTGCGTGACCGTTTGGAAGGAATTCCGGTAACGGATTTGTATTACGCGCTTAGTTGGATTTCTACCCTGCTAGCCATAGTACTGCTTATTGTTGGTTTATGGAATGCTACCTTATTGCCTAGTGAAAAGGGTTTTTATGTTTTTTCCTTTATTCTAGCCATGTTTGGAGCTATCGCTGTCCAGAAAAATACCCGCGACGCATCGTCCTTCGATAATAATCCTAAAAATCCTTCGATGTAATTTTGAAAAACTAACAATCTTTTTGCTTGCAAAAGGATTGTTAGTTTCTTTTCTTTTTTTGTTGCGGAACGAAACCTTGTCTTGCAGCGCTTGTACACTTTTAAATAATTTTAGGTAAATTTCTGCTCAGAGATCAACTTGCATACATACTGAGCTGTATCTCTCATGCGAATGGAATATTTTAATTTCGAATAGGTCACCCTTCGCATTCGTTAATTTCCAAACCATGACAAAACATTGCTGTTTTTTCTTGTTGTGTAGAGTGTTTTTTTTCTTGCTGTATATGGCAGGAAATATTCTACATGCACAAACTGAAATAGCCGTGGACTCAATACTTGCTCAGCCCGACGAATCGTTTTCTATACGAAGTAAGCAGGCGTATGCATTCAGTTCCTTTTTTAAAAAAGTAAGTGAGCCTAGTCTGGCATCCATGAAAGGAACAGATTTTCATCGCAATACCTCATCGTCTTTACAAAAAAAATCATACGCGCTCAATATTACTATTCAACCGGTATTAAATCTGGGAGGAAAGCGTTGGTTTTTTAATAAGTGGATTCATACGTTTCAGGTAGTGCCAAGCATTACGGCTCGCGTTTTTTCCAACGACTCAACTCAAAACGATCATTCATTGCCTATTCGCACCCCCTCTTTTATTGCTCGAGGCACTTATGCCTTGGCACATCAGCGGTGGGTGAAGGAAAGCGGCCTGCCCGGTACCTATCTGGGCATTTCCCTCTATCATCATTCTAATGGCCAGGATACTTACGAGTTCGATTATGCTTCTGGAATATTGAATACCTACGATGGTAATTTTTCAGAAGAGGCGGTAGTGGATTTTTTTATGGGAGGATTTTATCAAAAAATACATCAGGAAGGTGTGCCCAAATTAGTAAAACGTGGTGCCAGAAGTTTCCTGCAAGCCGCGCGGATGCATTTGTTTCATTGGAGAGGCGGTTATGAATACCACCCACGTTTGTTGAGTTCTCCAAAGTTTCTGGCTCATCATTTATATGCACGCAAGCGTTTGTTTTTTCAATGCAGTCGCTTGCGTATGCCTCAACTGAAAGATTTGGTTTGTAGGGGTAAATCTTGTTGGGCAACTACAGACCAGAAGTTTCAATCTCGTGAATTAAGTCGATTGGCGCTCCAGGTTTCATACATCGTTGATGGTCGTTATAACGATGGAGGGCTTTATGTGCAGAACCCTATTGCCTTGTGGAATATTCAAAAGAGACTAAACATTGACCTTACCTGGTACGAACGCGTAGGTACACAATCGGATTATGCCCTTTTTGCCCGTTTGGGGTATTATGGCAGCGATCCGTATAATATTTATTTTCAGCAGAGTATCTTCGTTTTTCGTTTTGGAGTAGCCTTCGGCGTGTTCCAAGATCCCTGGTAGGTCACCCTTCTTTTCCAGTGGGAAGAATTGTATCCATAACGTTTGCTACCTAGACTAAATTTCTAATATCTTTGTTTATCTGGTACAATCCGGATATTGGTGGTTTTATACTCTTTTCCTAAGATTTCATAGTCGATACAATAGGAGAATAAAGATATATTAGAATCGCCTTTTTATTAAAGTAATAATAGTCACTAATTTTTTTTGCATATGTCGCTTCAGAATATTCATCAAGCCATGGGAAGTTTGGCTTATGCCATAGCAAAGGCCGATGGCGAAATACAAAAAGAAGAAAAGCTGATGATTCAACGCATCGCGCAGCAGGAGTTGGAAATTTCAGATATGAATCAGGAATACATCGTGACTATGTTTTCCACTTTGGAAAAGGAAAATATATCACTGGAAGAAGCCTATCGTTATGCATTGGATACCTTGGAGGCAAACAGGCATGATTTTGATTTTACAGATTCAGTAAAAGAAAAATGCATCCGGTTTCTGGAAAAGATATCCGTCTCTTTTGAAGGTATTTCCAGGGAAGAGCAAGATGTGATAGATCGGTTCAAAAAAGATATGGTTAAATTTTAAAGCGTTGTACAATGAAGTTGTTGAAAAGTGTTGCGATCATTTTGATCACTTGTGTGGTAATAGGTTCTTGTCGCAAGGTGGCGGTAACGGGTCGCCGTCAATTGAATTTGATTCCCTCCTCGGAGATGCAATCGATGAGCTATACCAGTTATTCGCAGTTTTTAAGTCAGAATAAATTATCTACGAATACGGCTCAGGTAGATATGGTAAAGCGTTGCGGATTGAACATACAGCGTGCCGTTGAAGCGTATATGAAACAAAACAAAATGGAGTCGCAGTTGAATGGCTTTAAATGGGAGTTCAATGTTGTGGAAGATCCAACCGTAAATGCCTGGTGCATGCCCGGAGGGAAGGTTGTAGTTTATACGGGCATTTTGCCTGTTGCCCAGGACGAAACCGGTTTGGCTGTTGTGATGGGGCACGAAATTGCCCACGCCATCGCGAATCACGGAGGGGAACGAATGAGCCAGGGCTTGGTGCAACAAATGGGAGGGGTGGCTCTCTCGGTAGCCATGCGCGATAAACCAGCGCAAACTCAAGCACTGTTTAATACCGCTTACGGCGTAGGAACTAACGTAGGTGTAATGTTGCCATTTTCTCGCATGCATGAATCGGAGGCCGATAAAATGGGACTCATCTTTATGGCAATGGCTGGTTATAATCCGGAAGCCGCAGTCTCTTTCTGGGAGCGTATGAGTAAAAAAAGCGGCGGTGCAGCACCGCCAGAGTTTCTTTCTACTCATCCCAGCGACACCCGCCGCATCAGCGATTTGAAAAAACAAATGCCTGAAGCCTTGAAGTATTATAAAAAATAAATAGGTACTTCTATATGAAAACGCCCGTCTGAGTTATCAGGCGGGCGTTTTTTATTCATCATCCGGTTTTATTTCTTAGATTTCTTCGGTTTTTTGGAGCCTTCTTCGTTGTTCAGTATTTCCTTGGCTTTTTGAAGTTCTGCTTTTTGTGTGGCGTTCACCACAGGATACGATAATTTTAATTTTTCAAATTCTTTGTAAATAATTCCTGCAATGGCCAGGCGGCTAAACCATTTGTCGTCGGCAGGAATCACATACCAAGGCGCGTAATCCGTGCTGGTAGCAGAAAGTGCATCCCCATAAGCTTTTTGATATTGATCCCAGAAAGCTCTTTCTTTTAAATCGCTGAGTGAGAACTTCCAGTTTTTGGCTGGATCGTCGATTCGTTCCATAAATCGTTTTTTCTGCTCTTTTTTCGATACATGAAGAAAGAACTTTAAAATAATGGTCCCGTTGTCGGCCAGGTTCTTCTCAAATCGATTGATTTGCTTATAGCGTTCCTGCCAGAATTTATCGTTTACATCTTTTACAGATTTCACCTCAGGCAGGCGCTCATTCAAAATCCATTCGGGGTGAACTTTGGTAACCAGCACATTTTCGTAATGAGAACGGTTGAATATCCCAATTTCCCCCCGGCCTGGTAAAGCCGTGTAATGACGCCAGAAATAGTCGTGGTCCAGCTCTTGCGCCGTTGGAGCTTTGAAACTGTGTACTTTTACACCCTGTGGGTTAAAGCCCGACATGATGTGCTTGATGGCTCCATCTTTTCCGGCCGCATCCATGGCTTGAAATACAATTAGAATGCGGTATTGGTTATGTGCGTAAAGTTTGTCCTGAATTTCCGCCAGTAAGTTTCGTCCTTCTTCTAGTAATTCTTCTGCCTCTGCTTTAGTAATCTCTTTTCCATCATATCCAGTGTCAAAATCCTTGGTAGAAACTTTTTTACCAGGTTTTACATGGTACTTTTTAAAATTGATGAGTTTGTCGATATGTATCATGGCATGTTGTTTTTACACGTGTACGAAGCTCTTCACCTTTGGGTTCTGTGAAGAACCAAGCTGGATAAAAAGCAGAAGATGCAAAATGATAAAAATCAACCGATTCGATTTTTTTTGAATCGCTTGTCCAGGTTTGGACAAGGTATTGAAAATCCGGTTTTTCTCTTTTTAATTTTCTTATGCAATAAGGTGCTGTATTGCACGCATATCTCATGGGAGCCGGAAGCTATGGTGCGCAGTTGGCCAATGTTAATATCGTAACTGTAAAAAAATGAAAGTCCCTGATATCGCACGCCACCCATCAGAATAATTCCCTCGGTATTGCTATATCCTAAGCGGTATTGCCGGATCGGAATGCCTCTATACCATAGTCCGGCCATCACGGGGTCCCAGCGGTAATAAAGGCCAGCATCCAATTGATCGAACTCGCCCTGACTCAGGTAGTGAAAGGTGGGGGTAAGGCTGGTTTCGCGCATGGGCGCCCCGAAAGCAATATAGCGTTCTTCCAGAATGAATTTATAGCCACCTTGCAGTGAAAATCGCGTTGGCAGCGGACTGCTGGTGTTCTGAGTGATGGATTGGTCAGGCGTATTGAGGTGGTAGGCCGAAAAGCCAAGCCAGGCGCGGGAAGAATAGGTGAGTAGCCCGGCAGATACATCCAGGTATCCGTATTGCTCTTTGGATTGCAGAATAGGGTCTGCGCTCGAGCCAATATTTCCATCATCGTCTAACGCATCACCCAGAATGGCATTGGCAAAATTTAAATCCCGCTGATTATAACTCAGCATCAATCCGGGACGAATGGCCCAGCCTTTTGTAAGCATAATGGAATAAGCAGAAGAAACACCTAATTCCATGGAGCGAAGTTTTGTATTGCTGTTGAGGTCTCTTCGCATGATGAAGCCCAGCGAAGTGTTGTGCTTGGGAAAGAAAAAGTCTGACCAGATATTGGAAATAGTGAACGCAGGATCCAGGCCGGGCCATTGAGAACGGTAATTCAGGCCGAGCCGGGTGTCTTCACCTGTGCCAGTAAAAGCAGGGTTCAGGTATAAAGGATTATTATAGTATTGAGAAAATTGAGGGTCCTGAGCCATCAGGTTGATGCCGATAAAAAGTAATATGAAGCCTGCCCTTTTGTACATTACGCTAAATTCCTTGATGGCCGCATCGCCTGCAAACGTAGAAGAAAATACCGAAACACAGAGATAGTTCAACAAGAAAATGAACTCGATTTTCTAAATCCCTATTTCGTTGTTTTTCGGTTTTCTCCGATAACACTTGGTACGAACCAGTATACCTAACAGTATATACGGCCTAATTTATAAATATAACAAAAAACTGTATCTTTTATGATGCCGTATCATTATGTATTTAAAATCTTATTGCGGAAATTATGAAGAATTGGTTGTTTGGTGGGCTACTTGCCCTGTTTTTACCGGCATGGTCGGCAGAAGTGAGTTTGCAAGAGGCATTACAGCAGAAAAAAGTTGCGCTATCGGCAAAAGGCAATGGTGGTTTTCAGGGATCCTGCCTGCACCTGGAACTGAATAACCTCACACAGGCTCCCATTTCAATTAAAATGGATCCAGGTGCTATTTTTAAAGATCAGGACCTGGGTGCGCAGAATCTCATGCTCGTAGAAGAGTACATGGTACTTCTGAAACCCAAACAAAAGCAATCCCTGGATGCACAAACCATGTGTATTGAACACCATGATTATTCGCCTGCCCAGGGCGATGCCTTTGTGTACGCTTCCATGGCACAAGGATATTTATTGGAGCTGGCCCAGTTACTCGCACGCAAGAATTATCAGAATTCCACGGCGCAAAGTGCTGTGTGGGCCATTACCGACAAATCTTCCATTGGGGATATTTACGCTACCGATACTACTATGGCTTCCGAGTTACTCGATGTTGTATGCAAAGCCACCGGCCAAAAGCGTCCTGCCATTATTACACCCAAAGAACATCTGTTGTATGCCATTCGTTTTAGTTTCTCGGAGTATTTCATGAAACCCCAACGTCTTACCCTTCGGGTGTATGATAAGGAAGGAAAAATCATACGCACTTATTTTGAAAACAAAGCGGTCGCTGCTGGAGCCTATGTATCCACTATGGGAATTAACCGTGTTGATGAAAAAGGAAGTGCGTTTGTTTTTAAACTAAGTGATGAATCAGGAAGAATATTGCAGGAACGCTTGTGTGCGGCTTCTGTCAATGAAGCTCCACCGGTAGTGTACGAGAAAAAATTTAATTTTCAATATGTATTAAAAGAGCCAGTAGCATCGGCCTCGTTGAAACTTTACGACGCTCAGGGGAACTTGTTGGATGTATTTTTTGAGAAAAGAAATTTGCCCGCAGGTGGACGTCAGCTCAATAATTCTTTTTTCCATTTCAAGGGGCCTCAGGCTGAATTTCTGCTGAGAGTAGAAGATGAAAGGGGAAATATATTGGCAGAAAAAAAACTGACCGGTCCATCTACTCCCAAACGCTGGTGATATACGCGGGGTTGTCATCGCAGGTGATTAATTCCGGATTCTTTAAAAGGAAATCTACAATTGAAAATTGACTAATAAAATCAAAGGCTTCCAAGGCTATTACTTGATAAGTAATTCATGGTGGAGCCTTTGATTTCTATTCGGGAATATTTTTTCAATGAGAAAAATTCAGATGGAAAAATTTCATCTTTATTTCAGTGCTAGTAATTGCGTGAGGGATAGAAGTTGGTACCCCGCAGTGGTGGCCCACATAACGCCACGCAGCAGGCGCCACCACGAGGAGTACCAACGAATAGCCCGGCCCGCAGTGGCGCTACAGGCGCCACAAGGGACACGCCCAAAATGTTTGCATAGGACTCTGCATACATCTATTTTCGAAAAAGAGGATGCAGCAAGAAAACCAAATGATAGGAACGTTTGGTTATAGGATCCATGGGCTTTTCTACCTAAATGCAAAGCAAACCAAGGAGAATGGTATGCACCGTAGATCAATGGCCGGAAATCCTGATAAGAAAATCGGAGGGTTGTAAAAAAAAAAGTGCATCAACTTCTTCTGAAGCCCATTGTTGAGGTGGATGCTTTACAACCGAAGTGAGGGATGTGGAGTAGATTTAACGCAGCAATTGGTCAATCAAGCCCCAGGTATAATGCCTGGCTACTCTTTTTATATAGGCATTAAAATCTACCGTGGCCTGATGATTGGCTGTGTCGGAAATGGAACGCATCACAACATAAGGAACATCGTATTCAAAACACACTTGCCCTACGGCACCACCTTCCATTTCAACAGCCAGGACCTCGCGCAAATCGGCACGTATGCGTTGTAATTGTTCATCTGTTCCAATAAATTGATCGCCGCAACATATTTGCCCCTGATGAAGTTTCGCTTGGTTCAGCTGGAATTTTTCAATGTCATCCGGATGGATCAGTCCATTAAAGTTATTTTCGAGCAATGCCTGACAGCATTCCATGGCTTTACGCTGCAAGGGTTCATGACATTCGAAGAAAGCTTTTCCCAGCAATGGCGCTTCAAATTGAGAAAACATAGGCCGGGCATCGAGATCGTGTTGCACGCATTCTGTTGCCACCACCAGATCTCCAATACGCAAGGATTCGGAAATGGCTCCTGCTACCCCTGTAACAATGAGTTGTGAAATTCCAAACTTTTCAATCATTACAGCAGCCGTTACTCCCGACGCAACTTTGCCAATGCGGGAGAGCGCTACCACCACCTCTTTGTTATGAATGCGGCCGCAGTGGTATTCGCGTTGGCCGGATTTTACAATAGAATGAACTTCGGTATGTTCCAGGATGAGCTCAATTTCTTCATGCATCGGGGCAATGATGCCTGTGATGCCAGTTAGTTGTGACACGCAATAAAAGTTTGTGGACTTTCAAAATAACTAATAAATATCATTTTTTGAAATGTATAAAACAGCTAGGTTGCCAACTCTCGCAAAACGCGGGGGATATTTCTGGTTTGGGCAACAGGAGATGTAAATGTGCCGAATATATTTCCAGGGGCCGGCAATGTTGGTCCGTCATTGCCGTCCCTGAAATTGCCCGAAGGCAATTTTACTTATTCTGGTAATTCCTTATCCAAGGCCAACGAATTCCCAGCAGAGCCAGCACAACAGAAGTTTGCTTAATATTTTTCTTGATCCAGTAGAACTGTCGAGTAAAGCGCATAGTGTTAATAGCAGTGTCCAAAATTACAAACTATCGACTCGTCTTTTTTCAGTATAAAATCGTAAGTGGATAAAAAAAATGAAGTAAAAAAGCGGTAAGTAAAAACGATTTACTTGATAATTGTCAGATTTTTGGAAGGTGTAGGAAGTGCTACCTAGTTCATGGCCACCGTGAGGTAGGTAATGTCGTCCGGGAATTTATTTTTTCCTTTGAAGGAATTTACGGAGGTGAAAATATTTTCGTGAATGGACTCTACTGCTCTTTCCGGATACAAGCGTATATTTTCTTCCAGGGGTTCGGTTCCAAATTCTTCCTCCTGCTCATTAACAGTTTCTGTCAGGCCATCCGTATAAGCCAGCAATAATGAATTTTTTTTAAGGTCAATATTTTGCTCATTTAGAAAGGGCAATTTGTTGAATACTCCAAGCATCGTACTTCCTTTGTCGAGGAAATACATTTCAGTACCATCCCACAACATCGGTGGATTGTGCCCAGCATTCACATAGGTAATTCGTTGAGTGGCCATGTTGATGTTGGCAATAAAAAATGTAATAAAGCGCTCTCCTTGTGTGTTAATCATTACCTGATGATTTAACTCACTCACAATGTATTTCAAATCCTGCGAATGACGAAGCAGCGTTCTTAAACACGCCTGAAAATTAGACATGAGTAATGCGGCAGGTATGCCTTTGCCCGATACATCGGCGATGCAAAGAATAAACTCAGTGTCTGAAATAGGCAAATAATCGTAATAGTCCCCTCCAATATTATCGTGAGGAAAATAGGTGGCTTTAATAGATAGCTCCTTGGTATTAGGCAGTTTTTTAGGAAAGAGAAACGATTGAACTTGTCCTGCTATTTCCAATTCCCTGCGCAAGGCTTGCTGGGATAATTCTTTACGGGCTAACTTTTTGTTTTCAATCGCCACAATGATGATGTTGGTGAACGTTTGCAAAAAGTTAATGGTATCGTTTCCGGCTTCCTGATGTATGAGGAGGTAGGCTAATACATTGGATTTATGGGCAACGGGGATGCAGACTTCAAAGTGTTTGAATTCGTCGGTAACATCTTCGGGCAGAGGCCCCGTATGCGCAATTCGGGTGATGGATACGGGCAATTCGGTTTTTTTGAAATTAGTGCTTGTACCATAGTGTACCTTGCATTCCCAGCTCTCATCTTTTACATAAAGGGCGAGTTTCTTAATGTTGAGATTGGATAGGATTGTGAAATGGTAAATTTTATACAACGAATCTTCCGGCAAATTGGAGTTGATTGCCTGCGTGATTTCCAGCAAAGAGCGTAATTCAAGATCTTTGAGGTGTAACCGTTTTTGTATATTCTGATCTTCATTTACCATTTGCCAGCACTTTGAGGATCGTACGCATCCCTCAACCCATTGCCAAACAAATTAAAGGCAAATACCAACAAACAGATGCAAAAACTTGGTAAAAATACCAGGTAGCCGCCATCGGCCTCCCAGTTGGAATTATAGCCGTCAAAAACCATTTTGCCCCAGGAAGGCATGGGAGGTTGTACGCCCAATCCAAGAAAACTAAGGCCGGCTTCCACTAGAATAGCAGTAGCAAAATTGGCCGTGGCGATGACAATAATCGGACCCACCAAATTTGGGATAATGTGTCTGAAGATGATCCTTAAATTTCCTATACCCAATGCCTTGGCTGCTTCCACAAATAATTTTTCTTTGATTCCCATGATTTGCCCTCGAACCACCCGCGCGGCTTCTACCCACATGGTTAATCCCACCGCCACAAAGGCTACCCACACCCCTTTGCTTTGCAGGGCCAAACTGATTGCGATGACCAGCATAATACTTGGTATAGACCATACAACAGTCATCAGCCATTGCACCAAATTGTCTACCCATCCGCCAAAGAACCCTGCTATAGCGCCAAGCGTAACGCCTACGATAAGTGAAATAATCACAGAAATGAAACCTATGGAAAGCGAAATTTTTGTACCGAACAAAAGCATGCTCAACAGGTCGCGCCCATCAATGCTGGTACCTAGCCAATATCTCCTCCATTCCAGGTTGTTGGCTTCGAATTCTTTGATCAGGTCTTGATAGGAAATTTCCTTCAGTTCTTCGTTCAGATCCAGGTACCTCACCTGGTTTCCGCGAATATTGAAGTTGTAGCCAGTGGCAGAGTCAGGCTTTAATTTGTTGGATGCTCCGTAATAAAGTTTTTTTACAGTGCTGACCAATGGTTGAGAGAACGACTCTTTTTCCCTGCCAAAAATTTTATACCGGATGGAATAGCCTTCTATGGTATAGGAACTAATCGGTTCTATAATATACCGGCTTTCCTGACCCATGAATATATATTCCAGGATATTGACATCCTGTACTTCGCGTTGTTTAACCGTTTTAAGCAGCAATACCTTAAAACCAGGTGCCTGCTTTTTGATGTGGGCGGAACGATCGTCGGCGTTAGGAGTGTCGTCAGGCATCAACAAGTATCCCATCAAAGCTACCATATGAGCCACTACAATAACCCACAAGCCAAACATGGCTGGCTTGTTTCTTTGTAGCCTCATGCGTACGTAATACGAGGGTGAGTGTATTTGTTTTTTATCTTGTTTGGTCATGTAAAGCTTACAAGGTATTGTGGGCCATCAGTCCTTTTTTGGTCGCCAGAAAGTGCATGTCCGAAAAATTATTCCGGATGAACTCCGGATCAGAAATTTCCATTTCCGATTGAATTTCTATGCCTTTTACCCAACCCTTCTCTAACAAACGAAGGATTACCGCTAAGGTTTTGCTTTCTTCCCATTCTAGCCTTTTTATGAGCTTGCTAAAAGGTATTGTAAAATACAATTCGTCCAGCACTTGGTATTCTTCATCACTCATGAGTATCGTCGGCCTTTCCATTCATACGTTTTCATCCGGGAAACCAATCCAATATATAGCACATAGATTGGATATAGTAAATCCAGAATTAGTAAAATAGCCAAGTTTAATTTACCGTCAAAATCCTCCCTTATTTTATAAATAAAAACACTGTCGAACAACAGTTTAGCTAAAAATAATGCGCAGGCAAAGGGGGCGCTGATCCAACCCAGTATTGCCGCTGGAAACAAAATGAGCATGCCTGCCTGCAAAAGCATAACGGCCAGAGCCAATACCGTTGAAGCTTTGTTTTGATAATGTTGCCATTTGCTGGCCCAGCGCAAACGCTGGTCTATAAATTCAGAAAGGGAAGAGGGTGCTGCCGATTGTACCAAGTGTTTGGGATGATCTAAGAACCCAACTTGCCCAGGATATTTTTGCGCCATTTGATGCATTAAAAACTCGTCATCGCCAGAGGGAATATGTTCGTGAGAACGGTAGCCTCCCAGTTCTTCAAAGCTTTGTCGCTCAAAGGCCAGATTAGCTCCGTTGCACATCGTCGGATGTCCTGCTCGTATGCAGGCTCCCCCTAGGGCTATTACTGTGCTAAACTCATAACTCAGCAATTGAGTCCACGCGGAGGAGGCTGTAAAACTCACCCTTCCACTCCACAGCTTTTTGGGCTGCATTTGTTGAGCCCTGTTAAGTTGCCAGAGCCATTCCGGCGATACTCTGCAATCGGCATCCGTACATACAATCCAGCTGCCCTGAGCCTTGGCTATTCCTTGGGCAAGTGCATTTTTTTTTCCACATTTTTCCGCCCGCACTAGTGTATGGCGAGGCGAATCTTGTATGGCCGCTGCAAGCCAATCAGCACCCTGGTCCTCCGAATGATCGTCAATCCATATAAATTCAACCAAGGCATCGGGATAGCGAAGCTGTTCGAAATCAGAAAATAAATCCGGAAGATGTTTTAATTCATTGCGAAAGGCTACAACCACCGTACAATGGATATAAGGGAACGTCGTATCTTCTTCATCCATGAAAGCCGACTTCCTAAGATAAAATAAAATGACGCTCAGAAATACCACATACAGGAGCCAGACCAATCCCAATAGCCACTCCATCCTTATGACTTTATCGTAACCATTGATTTTTCCAGACAAAAATAAATCCAGCCCCTACCAGAGACGGGAATACAAAATTAATTACCCACAAAGAAATACTGGCCAACAAAATAAATTGATGGTTTTCTATCAACATGCCGAAGAATACAATGGCTGCGGCCTCCCGCACACCCAATTCCAGTAAGGTAGGAACAATTGATTTAATCAGAAACACAAAGCTGCAACCCATCAGCATGACAAAAATGGACACTTGCACACCTGCCGCCCAAAGCAACACGCCAAACTGCAAGCAAAACACCAAATGCCTCAGCAAGGCCATGCCAAACAATGGCATTACTGAGCCGTGAGAAAACGTTCGTATGGGTTTTAAAAACGATTGAAACCAAGACCATGGAATGTTGCGATGTAAAAAATCAGCAAGCATATCCCGCTGGCTGAACAAGCCGATCAACAAAATGGTAAGACTTACTATGAAACCTACCAAGGTCCAGTATTGTGCGTCCATGGCCTCAATCTGAAAATATAGATAGTATACCAGGGCAATTGTTCCCGTATACAAGGTGATGTAAAACTGACTCATGCGGCACAACAATAGTGCGCCAGCGGCTTCCATCGGTGGCGTTTGACGTAAGTGGAAAATTCTGCCGGCATAATCTCCAATGCCATGAGGCGTAACAAAGGCAAGGGCATACCCGGAAAGTACACTTTGAATAGACTGCCACATCGAAATGTTGGTGATATTTTGTAAACAAAACATCCACTTCCTGGCCTCCAGCCCAATGTTGAACGGTAACAGCAGCAACGCGGTAATAAGTCCTGCCGGATGAATCATTGCCCAGGTGGAGGCAGAAAAAAAATCCGGCCATTGTTCCTGTCTTTCTTTCAGGCTCCATGCAATTCCAACACTCACCAAACCAAAAGAAAGAGCCTTGAAAAGTATCGACTTCTTTTGCATATTACAAGGTACTAAAAAATAGCTTTCTTTGGCTTGTAAAGAAAGGCAATAAACACCATGACGATAGTCACTCCTCATTTAACTATAAGGTTCCAACGCCGCCTGGTGTTGTGTAACATTCTATCTGTACCAGAAACGCATATTGGCTACCATTGTTCAAAGGAGATTAACCCCGGTCGCATATATGGCTAAAACTTCCCCTATAACCGCCGAAAGAATTTTGTTGGGCGTTGATCCGGGCACCACAGTCATGGGCTATGGCATCATTGCGGTAGAAAAAAAGAAATTAATTTTAGTTCAATACGGAGTAATACATCTTTCCAAATACTCCAGTCATGCGCTTAAACTCAGTAAAATTTACGAGCGAATGGTGCAATTGATCGATGAATTTCATCCCGATGAAATGGCTATTGAGGCTCCGTTTTATGGAAAAAATATTCAATCCATGCTCAAATTGGGCCGGGCACAGGGCGTGGCAATCGCGGCAGCCATATCGCGTCAGGTGCCGATTGTGGAATATGCTCCTAAAAAAGTAAAACAGGCAGTAACCGGCAACGGTAATGCCTCCAAAGAGCAGGTTGCCGCCATGTTACAGCGCTTGCTCGGCTTTAGCGACGAACGCCAAAACCGCCTTCTCGATGCTACCGATGCCCTCGGGGTGGCCCTATGCCATTACCTCAACAAAGGAGAAAACAAAAAAGCGTCCAAAGGATGGGCTACCTTTCTCGAAGAAAATAAAGACCGGGTGAAAAATAAGTAATACACTGCCAAAAGCCCGTCAATTCAGCGTTTTGAAAACTTAATCGAAAGCGTTGCGAAATTCATTTGGGATGGCTATATTTGTAGCCCTTTAATGGAGAATTGCAAGAGTGGTTGAATTGGCACGCCTGGAAAGTGTGTAAACGGGAAACCGTTTCGAGGGTTCGAATCCCTCATTCTCCTCAGGTTTATTTTTAACTACCTCCAGGTAGATGTAAGTCCTTTCAGATGTAACGTTTGAAAGGATTTTTCATTTTCACACCAGTAAAATAACAACTTGACGACCACTTGTTACTTTCTGAATTCTAACCCTTGATCAGGATATACCAAATGTCAATAATAAACTTGGATCGTCCATGATTTCAGAGGCATGGGCGTGTCCCGCGCTTCGCTTGGGTCGGGCTATCGCTGCAAGTCCTCCTGGTGGCGCCTTCAGCGCCACCACTCCGGGCTTTCCGCTCTATCCCTCACGCAGCTCAAAACAAAAATTTAATCATCGTGTATACTACTGGCAGTTTAAGAATATGAAATTTCAGTAACTGGCTAAGCTCCATTTTTACCGGCTGTTTCTGTATTTGCAAAATGTTTTTATAAGATTATCCAGATTGAATCCTCCGCTTTTATAAAGAGGTTTAAAAACTAAATGCCAGTAAGGTAGTCAGCGCCCCCAGCAAAGAGGAGCCAATATAGAAGAAAAATAAGTTGACGAGTATGGTCTGGAAGGAGCTTCTACAGGCAAGCTTGTAAAAGACTAAAATAAAAAATCTTACCGTGTGAAGGTAAGATTTGGTGAGGTCGCGAGCGGATTCGAACCGCTGTACAAGGTTTTGCAGACCTCTGCCTGACCACTCGGCCACGCGACCATACTTGCGCACATGACCTATTCTGGAATGTACCGAAGTGTACAAACATATACTAAATTTGTGTAAACTCAAAAAATAATTTATTCGGAGTTTTGAATTATACGATAAAGATGAAAATGCATTTTGTCAGTCGTATGTAACCTGAAATCATGCTCCATAGGAAATGACTGATACATCATACATTTCTTCATTTTAGCTGAGATGTTGGTTTGTTATTCCTTTATGGAATAATAAACCAACGTTTTTAATTCACCTAAGGAATGCTCTCTGGCAAACGGGCAATAAGATTTTACAAGACCAATTTTCGGCGCATAAAAATGGTGGATTTGCTTAGTAATACCCATCGGGAATTGTTCTCCTGAGATATCGATCACAGCATGATCGATGTCGACACATTGTTGAAATTGAAATGCTCCAACTTCAATGGTTCCAGTTTGCCATACATCCGAATAATGGTAGGTACGACTCATGGAAGGATCCTCAATATGAACTGTTTTGGTATATTGGGGAGAAGGGTATCTGAATATTTGTTTGTTAAAATTATCCCATACTTCTTCGTCTTTTTTATGATAAAAGAAACTTAGTTCTTCCGATAAGAAAGGTTGGAATTTGAATTGTTTTACTACATACACGAGTTTCCCATCCTGCCAAAACGCCCTGTCAACTACTATGCTATCGCGGGATAGGAGGTTTTTAACTTTTTCGTCTTCGACAATATGAGTTTCATACACCCAACAGTTGCCTACGTTTAACGGGTAATAGTTTATTCTTTCTTCTTGAATAGTTTTCGTTTCAATGGGTTCAATGTCTGACTTTTTGCATCCAGATAAAAAAAATAAAATAAGAGGTGCAAATAAAAGAAAGTAGAGACTCTTAACGGGTTTCATTTTTTTAGAATTTGAGTATTGGATCACATTACAGCCAAAAAGGTTTCCGGGGTCTTTAGAAATATGCCGCTTGTTGGGTCTGGTTAGTTCTTTTTAAATTCGATATACATTAGATAATGGTATTAAGGAATGTACTTATTTGATTTTGTAAAGATTCTTGTATAGTACGGAAACCATTTTTGGATTTCCAGATCTAATCTCGAAAACAAACATACAATCTTATGAAAGCACGATTAGTCTTGCTAATAGCTTGTTATTGCCTACATTTTGCTTTATCAGCACAATACTTTACCTCTTATTCATTTACGGAGGATGCAGAGCAAATTGGAAATTTGAATATCTCAGGTTTAGATTCCAAAACTTCTGCGCATGGTAAATTTTATTATACGGGTACTTATAAGGATGTTTATAAACATCGGTTGTTTGCTCGATCAAACGATGTGCTCGAAGAAGTTAGTTTGCCGTCCGATTTGTTGACTTATCAAATAGAATCTCAAGGGACGCTAACAACAGTTACCGATGAGAATATTAGTTTCCTGTCAAACGATCGTAACCACGATCTCCTTGTGGGTACTTTTACTAAGATTCTTCGATATAAAAATAATTCATGGGAAGTTGTTTGTGATACCTATTCTCAACTAGGAGCTGGCGATATCATCAATATCAAATCAGATTATCAGAACACGATTTGGTTTACGTATCGAACCTCAGAGTCTCAAAATTTATTATGTAAGGTAGTAGGAAACACCATTATTCAGTATCCGATTTCAATCACCATTAATGAATATATCGATAGAGTGGATGCTGATTTAGAAATAGATCCGCTAGGGAATATTTGGATGGTAAGGAGATATGCTGAAAATGGAGCTCAAGGCCTCGCCAGGTTTGATGGATCTGACTGGGTAATCTACACGAAGGAAAATGGATTAATTTCTAATGATGTTTATTGTATTGAGGCAGGTCCTGATGGACAAATTTGGTTTGGTACCAATGAAGGGATTTCAATATTTAATGACGGACAGTTTGTTTCTACCATCACTGCAGATCGAGGAATGAAAGGGATTGGAGTAGAAGGTTTAAGTTTTGATGGAACCAATATGTTTGTCTGTTCTTATTATAATTCGCAATACTTTGTTCAGATGTGGATTTTTGACGACTTCAGGTTTTTTCCTGAAGCCGCAGGCACAGAATCAAGAATAGCAACAGTTGCTACAAACGGCAATGTTTGGTTCTATTCTGAATTTGGAGATATCTATACCAAATATCATAATGTACCAGCAGCCAAATTGGCGGTTGAAATTCAGGAATACCCATGGACATCTGGGGATAAGTTAGATTTTTGCAGAAATGCGGTCAATACTCCTTTGCCGGTGTCTTTGCGTTTAACCAACACATCTTTTTTACAAAACTTATCAATTTCTCAATTGGAAATATCGGGTCCTGATGCAGATCAGTTTAGTTTGGATATGCGAGGGGCCAATTTAGCTATTTCTAAAAGTTCAGGGACCACATGTAAATTGGTTTTTAAACCTACCCGTATAGGAGAAATGAATGCGGTATTAAATATTTACAGCAATGATTTTTTCTCTCCAGTATATACAATACCGCTAGCTGGATTAGGAACAAATGAGTCCATTGTCGGACCAACCACTTTTTGCAATGGCGAAACGACTGCCACCTATCAAGCAATCTCTGATTTCCCAAGCTGGAAGAGAAGCTATCAATGGGAATTGCCGGAGAATTTCTCCATTACTTCTCACTCCCCCAACTATAGCACCATTCAGGTTTCTGTGCAGCCAGGGAGCAATCAACAAATTGTGAAAGCCTTGCAAAGTGAGTCTTGGGTAGATAGGAACTGTGTGTTGACAGAACATCCTCTTATTCTGACCTTGGAAGGAGGACCTGTAGCGCTTGGGCCAATTACTGGCAGCGCCGAACTATGTGCCAATACCTCCGCCATGTATCAGGTAAATTCCACCTCGGAATCTATTCAATGGACTTGCACTGGCTGCTCTATTATTTCTGGTCAAGGAACCACGGTGGTCCAGGTTAAGAAATTAGCAACAGGTTTGCCCGCTCAGTTACAAGCTTCCGTAAATTCTTGCGGACAGGTTATCACAAAGTCGTTTTCTATTCTGGAAAAATCAGTGCTGACAACACCTGTAATTACAGGAAATGCTGATTTTTGTTTAAATCAGCCCTTGGATTTTTCGGTTGAAAATCACTCAGGTTCTCAATATCAATGGGAAATTCCTGCAGGATATACAATACTTTCCGGACAAGGAACCTCTTCTGTAACACTTATCAATCAAGGTATTCCAGCCCTTGGTTCACTGACAGTGACTGAGAGGAATTCCTGCGGAAATTCCCTGCCGGCTAGTTTAGCATTAAATCCCCAGTCATTCAGCTTGTCGAATGCGGAGTTTTCATGCTCGCCAGGAGCGGAGGTGTATGTTTCTGTAAATTCGAATTCAACGTTAGTCAATGGAATTATAGGAATTGATTTTACACTGAAGTTTGATGCGAACAAATTGGTAGCCAGTGGAAATTATCAATTGGGTACCACAGCTCCTGCCGGCACTATTGTGAGCATCAATAAAAATACTCCAGGTCAGGTAAGTGTGACTATGTTTTTATCTAGTTTAAATAATACCTTCAACGGAAGCGGATCCATAGTGCGCATAGGATTCAAGAGAGCAGCAGGCTTTGCTATCAATACGTCTCAAAGCATTACCTGTCCAGATGGTATCCATGCTTCTACCTTTCTTGGTTCTATTGAAGGTTGTGTCCCTTCGCCGGCTCAAATTACCTACCCTTCTTATTTTACTGGAAAAATATTTTATCAAGGTTCCGGCAGTCTGGTATTGGCAGGTGGGGGAACGCAACGTCCTACGTTCATTTCCTTAGCCAATTCTAGTTGTGTTTCCGATCCTTCTTCTCAACAGACTGATGCGAATGGCGTCTTTAAAGTCATTGGAACTTCTACCCTAAATAAACTTCGCATTAACCGGGATGTTCCAGGGGATCGATCGTATTCGGCTTTAGCATGCAGTCAAGTAAATGCATTCATAAACGGGCAAGACGCCTTGTTGGCATCACAGATAAGTTCTAAAACCATTACACCTACCTTGTTTCAATTGTTGGCAGCGGATGTAAATCTGGACGGTAAAGTGACAGCTGCCGATGCCACACTAATTCAGACGCGAAGTGTAAATGCCATTAATTGTGAGTTTCCGCAAAGTCATAACTATACACTGGTTAATGGAAATTTACAACCAAATGCGCAATACGTTCCCTCTACCGATTGGCTGTTTATTGATGCTACGTATTTTAATAGTGCCGCATTCAAAGCCAATGCCAGTGCTTCTTTAGTCCCCAAAGTTCCATCATGTTTAACCGTGTCGGGTATTATGCCTACCACTTGCAATACCGGAGTTAATCAGAATTTTATTGCCATCCTGTTGGGCGATGTAAATGCTAATTGGAATGCAGCCAGTGCTTCCACTGCCAAAACAGCTGAGCTAGCCCAGCTACAATTCCATATGGATGAAATGGAAAATCCTGAAGAAGGCATTTATTGGATTCCTCTTTCCGCTTCTTCCAATAAAAAAATAACTAGTCTTGATTTTACCATCGATTATATCCCAGAGTATGCGGAAGTATTGGAAATAGAATCGTTGCAGGAGTCTGTTGTGGCGGTAAATTTTATCGAGGGTAATCGTGTGATGTGGAGTTCATATGCAGAGAATGGATTTGGAAATGCAAAACAATTCCGTGTCAAAGTAAAAAGTAAAAATATTCCGGAACTTTCTAGCTTGGGTCAAATACAAGCCTACATCAATGGTGAAAATACTCGCATTGGTGCCTTCGCACAAACCATAGAAGCACACATGCAAACATGGTCGGTATCTCCCAATCCTTTCCATGAAAAAATAATGATTAGTGGTGTAGAAGGAAATTCCGAAATACAGGTTGAACTTCTTTCCATGCAAGGTCATGTGATGATGCAGAAAACAATACAAGGGAATGAGCTAATCATTGACACGTCGATTCCTCCAGGTACCTATTTACTCAAACTAGAGTATTTGGGAGTTACTAAAATGAATAAGATAGTTAAGTATTAATTCAACTAAAATAACTATGAAAAAGTTACTAGCATTAGTATGCTTCACTTTGTTAGCCCTCCAAGGGATGGCGCAAGTGCCAGCAGGGATCAATTATCAAGGGGTTGCCCGAGACGCATCCGGAAGTCCATTGAGCAATAAAAATATACGATTGAGGATTTCTATTTTAAATGGAATAGCAGGAGCCTCAGAGTATTCTGAAACGCATAGTACTACCACCAATATTGCCGGAGCGTTCAATATAGTCATAGGTAAAGGGACTGTTGTTTCCGGAACTTTTGCCGCTATTTTGTGGGGTACTGGAAATAAATTTGCTAAAATAGAAATGGATCCCAATGGCGGAGTGAATTACACAGATTTAGGAACTACCCAATTGATGAGTGTTCCCTATGCACTCTATGCTGAGCGGGCAGGAAAAACAGAACCTATAAAAATTGCGGCATCTGAGATGTCTTATCAGTTTTCTCATACAGAGATGAGCTATCTCAAGGTTTATTTTAAGATGGGTAATTTATTGAAGCCATTACTGAAAGATGAAAATTTGGCTAGTCATAAATATTTCGTTTACAAAAACGATCAGTTAGTAGGGAGTATTTCGGGTTTTTTACCTAATGTACAAAATTATAAAACAGGATTGTCGGAAGAATTAATTTCTGTAGTCATACCTAACGCTGAGCCGGGGGATGGATCCACGTACACTATATCCTTTAAGTTTCAAACCTTTGATGGGGAATTCTATCTTGTGGAAGTTCCATTTATAAATAATTTTGCTTACACAGCTTATTATTTGGATAGTGACGAAGATGGATTTGGGAAATCTAATCCAAATAGTTCTACCGACGATATTATTTACTCTACAAATATTTCTTTTAGGGATTATTTAATTCCTAAATACTCAGCATCTTCTACCGATTGTTATGATATAAATAATGGGGAATTAATAAGTCCAATACGTTTAATGGTTGGTACTTCGCCTTATATATTTACGGCTCCAATGATTCACCCTAAATTGGTATATCCTGGGGCTCCTGAATTGGCAGATGGTTGGGATAATGACTGTGATGGCAATATTGATGAAGGGCTGCCGGTTACTAGATATTATTTGGATAAAGATGGGGATGGATTTGGCGATGGGAATATGTTCGCAGATTTATCATTTAATCCCAACTCATCTTTTGCCAAGTTGATTGGAGGAGATTGCAATGACAACAACTCAAATATCAATCCATCTATTACTGAATCAATAGGAGATGAAATAGATTCCGATTGTTCAGGAGATTTTAATAATGTGATTTCATTGGGTGCGCTTTCAAACGGAACTAGCAATTATACGTATTCATTTCTTTCCTTGCAAACCACAAATGCCTTTGATTATCGAAGTGGAGGGGATATGTTTTATTATGAAGGTTCTGCTTTATACTTTAATGTTAATGTAGCAGCCAATAAATCTATTTCACTAAATCTTCCATCTATTCCGCCTCATGTATTTTATGTAGTCGAATTTTTTAACGGATCCACAAGAGTCCAAAAGGAGGATACGCAAAGTGGTACCGTAACCTATCTTACCACTACACCCATTTCTTCAATTCGAATCAATCGAATTAACTTATATACCACCGAACAGGTTAGTTTTACTCTTAATGTTCAATAAACATGAGAAACCTGCTATTACTATGGCTGCTTGTGGCTGGGCAATTGTTTGCCCAACAAGCTCAAACACTCTTTTCTACTGCAGGAGGCGTGTTGAGTCAGCAACAATCGTATTCCATTGGCGAACCTATTGTTGGGGCGGTATCGAATGCTGCATGGGGACTTTCGCAAGGTTTTTTGAATTCTACTTTTCTACCTTGCGCCATGGCTAAACCTGACATCACGGGTCCCTTGCAGGTATGTGAAAATGCAAGTTCCATTACCTATCGTGTTCAGGCTCATGCAGGCTCCGTGTATCAATGGACTCTTCCTGATGGATTTACTTTATTGTCCGCAGCCAATGGTCCTGAAATTGTGGTACAGTGTGCCGACTTTCAAGGAGGAATAGTGCGTGTGGTGGAACAACAAGGCTCTTGTATTTCGGATGAAGCTCAATTGAGTATTAATTCAGTGTCCTCCAGTTATCGTGTTGTTTCAAAATTAATTCCATGCAAGAATATTACTACCACCCTGGAAGTAGAATCTCTAAAGGATTTGCCATCAGGAATCATAGGAATGGATGTTTGCGTGAATTATGATGCTACTAAGTTTACACCAGCTGGCACTTATTCCATCGGTGCACTTGTAAATCAAGGAAATGCCAGTTGGAGCACAGCCTCTATTAATGCCAGTGTGCCAGGTAAAATTTCGGCAACTATTTATTATACCGGCACAGGCCCCATGACTACTGAATTCAGAGGGAAAGGAATGATCATCAGTTTTGATATGAATATTAAAACAAACGCTATTCAGGTAGGAGAGAAGATCCAAAGTTCCATCTGCGAAATTGTAGAGGCAAGCTATGTGGATGTGCATGTAGTTCAGCCTTGTGAACTGACAGAGTGGTCAGTGATTAATAGCAGCTTACTGACTGGAAAGGTTATGTATAGAAATACTGCTACTACCTTAAATTATAATACCAGTAATCCGACTACTTTTAATAGGACCCAATTGAGTGCCCGTGATGCTCAATGCCTGGCTGCATCCTCTCCGGTACTTACCAATGCAACGGGCGTATTTTCTCTTGAATTGGGGCAACATAGCAGTGTATCTTTGTTTAGGGACACCAAAGGCTCTTATTATCAAAAGTCCGATTTACCTTCCATTACCGCTGTTATAAATTCCGCGGACAGTCGAATGGCTTCGGATATTCGATCTGGTAAAATTGCCAATCCTACCATCTATCAATTATTAGCTGCCGATGTTAATATGGATGGAAGGCTTGCTCCGCAGGATATGTCCTTGATCGGATGGCGTTCGACCTTGCAATTAGCAGAGTTTCCGCAAGCCTGGAATTACAATGGTGCAGTTCCTAAAAACGCAACAGACCTTTCCAAGGATTGGATTTTTGTAGACGATGCATTTATAGCCACCAATACTTCTTTCTCGGTAAATAATGTGCCAACTCCACCTGCCTGCCTTCCTGTGTCTTTACCAGGCAATACCTGTGTGAGTTCTATCGCTTCCAATTACAGGGCGATATTGTTGGGCGATGTTGATGGGAATTGGACAAACTTATCTGGCGGAAATTTGAGAACATTGTCAGAGAATGGTTTTGTGTTGATTGATTTGAAAAATCAAATTGTTCAAGGTGACTCGGTAATAGTTCCGGTAAGCTTTTATGCTGAGGAGACACTTACTTCGTTAGATTTGGTGACGAATTATGATAAGAGCTCCATGCAGGTAAAAAACGTGCAATCCAATGAGTTGGCCAAAGAGAGCGCAGGATTTCAGTTTGTTTGGAATAACTATCAGCAAGAACGCTTATTGTTAGGAGCTTTTGCTGATGAATTGCCTAATAACGCACAACTCGTTCAACTAGTCATGAGTAGTCAGTTGCCTCTCACCAGGGATCAATTTGCTTCTTCGGAAGCGTATCTAAATGGCAACAGAGCTAAAATTGGATTTAGTTTGGAGGAAATGAATGAAGTGAGCCTTGGCGATGATTGGATGATAAATGTTTCTCCTAATCCCACTCAAGGTATAGTTTCCATTCAGGTACAAGCTCGAAACGAAGGTGTGGCTATGTTGAAAGTATTGAACGCTATGGGGCATTTAGTTTTTACTAGTCCCTGTCATTACAATACTCAAATGCAACTTTCGCTCGAACAACATCCGGCTGGAGTTTACTATCTGCAAATGGAAAATGCAGGCAAAACCATCTCCCGGAAAGTGATAAAGTATTAATAGGTTAATGGGTATATTTTTTTGATTGCTTTATTGTTTGTCTTTCCGTAGGCCAGTAGATCACTGGCCTACGTTATTTTTATAGGAATACGAAATCAGTACATTGTTGATCCGCAATTAGACAGTAGTAAATTTTCTACTGTCTAATTGCGGTTGAATTAAATTTTTAACAGGTTTTTTCCATAGTAAGAAAGGGCACAATATTAGAAAGCTCATGGATCGTAGATCCATGAGCTTTTGCGTGAGGGATAGAGCGTAATGCCAAGGCGCCGCAGGCGCCTTGGCTTGCAGCGATAGCCCGGCCCGAGTGGTGGCGCCTATGGCGCAACCACTCGGGACACGCCCAAAATAAAGTCTTACGTTTGAATGCTAACTAAAGGTAACGCAGGAGGAGACTTCGTTGCATCACCACAGGTCATCAACTTTTTTGGAAATCAGGGTTTAAATAGAAATGTGTTTCCATTTCCCTTTTTTATAAAAATACCAGGTCATCGCAACCACTACCAATTGAGAGCAGGGTACAGCAATAAAAATACCAGTAGATTTTAAGTTTAAATAAAAGGCAAGGAACCAGGCAAATGGAATTTGAAAAATCCAGAAGCTGACCAGGTTGATGTATGTAGGAGATTTGGTGTCTCCGGCACCGTTTAAGGCCGATGTTAGTACCATGGCTACACCATATAAAATATATCCAGATCCGAATATGCGTAGCGATAATGTGGCGAAGGAAGCCACCCCGGCATCAGAAGTGAATAGTTGAATAATGGGTCCAGCGCCAAGAACAAATAAAATCATTACTGCAGCGGTGAAATACGCAATGTATTTAGTTGCCAGCATGACACTCTCATGCGCGCGCTCAATTTGGTTTGCCCCCAGGTTTTGTCCTACCAAGGTTGCAGCTGCATTGCTTAATCCCCAGGCTGGTAAAATAAAAAACATGAAGTTTCGCAATGCAATCTGGTATCCGGCTGAGGCGGTAGTACCATCAAGATCTGCTACCATCCGGGTTAAAACAATCCAACTGCCACTTGCAATAATGAATTGCAGCGTGCCAGGCCAGGCAATGGCGTATATGGATTTTATCTGTTCCAAATCAGGGTTAAAATACCTGCGTTGAATCGTAATACCACTTTTTCCGCCTATTATATGATAACATTGATACAGAACGCCAATTCCCCGGCCAATCACAGTAGCGATTGCGGCTCCTTTCAGACCGTACCAGTTAATCATTAAAGGACAAAGAACAATATTAATGGCACAGGCAAGCCAAAGACTTTTCATCGCAATGGCGGCATTGCCGGCGCCTCTGAAAATACCGTTGATTAAAAATAATAACATGATACATATACTGCTGCCTAGCATAATTTGCGCAAATGAAGTTCCTTCATCAATCACCTGTGGGCTGGCGCCCATCCAACGCAAAATGTCTGCGGCATAAACAATGCCTGAGATGCTGAGCAATACACTTAAAAAAACCGAAAGCAATAGCGCTTGCGCACTGGCGTGGGCGGCAGCCTCCGGATTTTTTTCTCCGGTACGTCGTGCTACAATGGCGGTGGCTGCTGTACTGAGTCCTATGGAAATAGAATACAGTATGGTAATGGCTGATTCGGTGAGCCCTACCGTAGCAATAGCATTTTCCCCCAGCTTGCTTACAAAAAAAATATCCACCACCGCAAAAACACTTTCCAGACTTAATTCTAAGATCATGGGAATTGCAAGTAGTACCACCGCTCTGGGAATACTTCCCTGGGTGAAATCCTGGTGTTCGCCGTTTAAGGATAGTCGGATGGTAGCAAGGAACGATGATAATTTAGTGGGATGGGCCATAGGTTCATTGTTTAAAAAGGTTCATTGAAGCATTGCAGCGGCTTTGCTTTCCATGTCAGGCGAGTATCACAAAGGTAGGATTTTATTGAGCACTTTAAAATCGGTTTATAGGAAAGATTATTTTGTTGTTAAAGCACACTCCTCTTTTGATTTTCGTATATTTCAAAGAACGAATATTGGTGTATGAATGAAGTAGTAATTCGTTTTCTATCTAAATTTCAGGAATTAAGTCCTGCGGAGGTACAAGAACTTGCACTCCAGTTGCGAGTCATCGAGGTGTCCAGTGGAACTATGCTGGTAACCCAGGGTCAATTGTGTCAGTCGTGCTTTTTCGTTTTACAAGGTTGTGTAAGGCAATATATATTGCAGGACGGAATAGAAAAGACGATTGGACTTTATACCGAAGAACAAGCCATTAATTATTACTCTGGTCAGGAAGTAGCTGAGCCATCCGCTTCTTGGTTGCTAAGTATGGAATATTGTGTGTTGTTGCTCGGAGATCCTGAAAAAGATCAGGAGTTGTACCTGCGTTATCCTGTTTTGCTAACAATCACACGACGCATGATGGAAATAGAGTTGGCAAAATCACATGCTACCCTAGCCAGTTATATTACTACCTCACCGGAAGAACGATATTTAAATATACTGCAAGAACGACCTGGACTCGTGCAGCGGGTGCCTCAGCATATCCTGGCAAGTTACTTAGGCGTTACTCCTGAATCTCTCAGTCGCATACGTAAACGTCTAGCGCTGAAGTAGTCATTGTGTTAGCTGTTGGACTTTTTTCTTTTTATTCCTTTCCACAACAACCAGCAAGCATACGATAATTCGGATACTATCATAGGAAATAGAAAAATGGAATTGACCATAGATGTAAAAACAAGCGGATTG
The DNA here is from genome assembly GCA_025454925.1 of Cytophagaceae bacterium. Lineage (GTDB taxonomy): Bacteria > Bacteroidota > Bacteroidia > Cytophagales > Cytophagaceae > JALONM01. The sequence continues at coordinate 27,613 of JALONM010000009.1, read as the reverse complement.
GGTACCAGCCATTGGCCTATGTATTGAATCAAGTAACCAATGCCAGCCAGCAACAGGAGCGCTTTGATGCAGATGTGCACCCACTTGTTCCCACCTTTGTTTGAATAGAGCAATCCTAGCATTAGCAAGTGCAGGCCAAAGACAATCAGACCAATTCCCCAATAGTAAGAAAATGCAGCGACGTCGCCTTGCAGGTGATGAAAAATACCCATTCCAAAGATTGCAGTATACAGCACTCGCAATAGGCTGACGCCTCCCGCTAAATCTGGTTTTTCGGTGCGATGGAATCGATAGATGCCGATGGAAACCAGGATGTCCAAAATAAAAATACCTACAAGGCCAATACTAGCCAGTTTTGATCCAAGCGCAGGAATCGCGATGCCAGCCAAAACTGCCATTAGCAAAAGAGATATTCCTGTGATTTTTGCCCATGTCCTCTTGGAATTTGATGGGTTAAATGATTCTTCGAAGTGAGTCGAGTCAGTGAATGGTGAATTTTTGTCTAATTCTTTTTTCATATCAGGAACAGTTAAGGATTGAATGTTTTTATGGAAAATCATGGCAGAATCATTTTGTATATCCTTGCCTAACTGCTTATAAGGAAGTTGTAAATGACTGTGTTTCAAACGAAGCCTATTTTCTGGAGGGTACATGGTTGGAGGAGAAGCCTCCGCCATATGGCACGCTAGTAGCAGCCATGCAATGCATGGAAGTTTGTTCAACATTATAGTACATCAATAGTTCCGAACAAACCTACCATGTATTTGATTTATATGCATTGACGTTGGGTAAGAAAGAGCAGTCTGCTTGGAGATTTGTAGAAGTTGGGTTGCCTGTATACTTTTTAACGAAGTATAAATATAATTGGGATTCCCATTCTCCTATCCTTGCTTCCAATGGGGCATAGAAGCAACTAGTTTATATTGATAAAATAGAGCGAATCAGCGGATGAGATGGTTGATGAGAAAAATTAAGTCAGCCAAAACAGATGTTTCAGGAAGCCATATCCTGATCTGCCACCAACAGAAGTTTCTGATAATGGTTCTGCTACTGTCTAATTGCGGTTTAATTGAATTTCGTAAGCAAGATGAAGATAGTTGTGCTATTGAATCAGAATTTTCTCACTGTGTACGCGGCCATTTATTGGGTCGGTGACTTGTAGTACATAAATGCCGGGAGGAATGTTTATGAATTCAACGGGAATACCTTGGCTTTTCTGGCTTTCCAACACATGCCCTTGAAGATCGAATAGTTGAATCCGAAATCCCGACGATGGAGTGTTTACCCGGAAAGATCCAGTAGAAGGGTTAGGCATTACATACACTAAACTTTCCTCATCGGAAGCTTTCTGAGTAGGGGAACAGGGGCTAACAGTAACTTCAAAATCATGCTGGTACGCGCAACTTAAAGCAGAAGTGTAGGTGTAAGAAATCGTGTGCGCTCCTGGTTGAATAGTGGCAGGGTTCAGCCAACCGTTCTCCACACCTGCTCCACTAAAATTTCCACCGGAAGGACTAGCTTCCAATTTCATCGGGGAAGCGTTATCGCAAATAGTTTGTTCATGCAAGATCACTATACTTGGAGAGGGCTCTACTGTTACTGCCAGGGTAAAGGCCGTGCCCAATCCACAATTATTATATGGAGTAACGGAAATGATTCCACTTGATGCTCCGGAAATAGTTTGAATGATGTCGTTGGTAGAATTTCCTGTCCAGCCATTCGGCAGGCTCCAGGAATAGCCAAGGGCATGTACCGCAGGGCTTGCCTGGTAGGATTCTGATTTGTCTCGACAAACGGTGCTGTTGCCACTGATGCTTGTTACGGCGCCTACCGATGGATAAATGGAAACTTGAATCGAGTCACTGGTGCCAGGAATGGTTACACAAGGCTTATCGGACGTAAGGCGAACCCAAACGAAGGATCCTTGAGTTAAGGTATCGCTGGTGATGGAACTGGAATTTCCAGCCACCGGCATATTATTGACGTACCACTGATAGGTTGGAGCATTTAGAATATGGTTGGGCGTAGCTGTAAATGTGAGGTTGGTCCCCAGGCAAGACGGCAGACTGCCGGAACTAATGCTGACAGCAGCAGCGCTGACAGGTGTCACCTGCATGATGCTTGGATCGGAATGAACCGTAGAGGATGTAACGCATTGTTTGCTGCTGGTCATGGCTACCACTACTTCGTCCATATTTTGCAATGTTGCGCTGGAAAAGCTAGAACCGGTTCCGACGACGTTCCCGTTCAATCTCCATTCATAGACTGGATTGTTTTCGTTGACTGGAATAGCGTTGAATTGCACCATTGTACCTTCACAAATGTTGTTGGCTGGACTTACTTCCATGCTTACGCCAAGGCTGATCTTGGGGCTTACTTGTAAATATTGATTAACCACATCAATGTTTTGAAACGTAGCACAGGCATTATTGGAAGTCATAAGCACATGTACATATTGACTGCTTGAAGTGGCTGTATAGGTAAAAGTTGGGGCATTGTTTCCTGCTGGTGCTCCATTTAAACTCCACTGAAATATCGGATTGGTTCCTCCGCCCGAATAGTTGGCCGTATAGGTAACCTCCGTTCCCTCACACACCGTAGGACCTTTGTCAGGAGTGATTTGTAAATGAGGGGTTACCAAAGGGTTTACCGTCATGGGAATGCTGTTAGAGGTAACAGGACTACCCAATACACATTGTTTATTGGAAGTAAATACCAGAGAAACAACATCCGAATGTTTTAGCGTGGAACTGCTAAATGAGGTCGAAGACGACACAATGGTATTGTTTACTTTCCATCTGAATTGCGGTGCATTTCCTCCGTTGGTATGGGTAGCAGTAAAGGTGACCTGCTGGCCGGCACAGATCGTGGAAGAGGGCGAAGCGGTGATGCTCGCGGTTGCTGTGGAGGAAGGGGTAATCGTCATGCTTAGACTGTTGGACGTAGCCTGAGAGGAACAATTCAATGAAGAATTCATGACAGCATATACACTATTTCCTTGTTGCAATGTTGATGAACTATAGGATGCTCCAGTATGCACAAGGTTGCCTGCTACATACCAATGGATAATTGGGGTGCCTCCTTGTGTAACAGTGGGTGTAAAGCTAACGTTGCTGCCCTCACAAACGGAGGTAGAGGGACTTGCTGCAATGCTAATGCTTGGAGTAATAATTGGATCTACCTGGATTTGTAGAGTGTTTGAAACAACAACCGGCTTGTCTGAACAATAAGAATTTTGTTCATGCACCGTCAGGGTAATGGCATTGTTACCACTTAAGGTATTGGTGCTGAATGTAGAAGCATTAGACCCACTGACAATGCCGTTTATCTTCCATTCGTATCGGGGATTTTGGAAATTGGCAATGACAGCATTGAATTGCACAGAAGTACCAGCGCATACAGTACCACTATGAGAGGCGGTGATGTTTACCGTCGGGATCTTCAATTGAATAGTAGTGCTATGTTCTTTATACTTCCAGTTTCCACAATATACTTCATAGTTGATGGCATAACGCACTACGTCTCCGGTATTGACAGTCAATTTGAAATCACCCAAACGAGAGCCAGCAAATACGTTATTTACATACCAATTATATCCAACATGCCGTCCAATAGGATAGGTGAATATGATTGGTGTCATTATAGTTTTTCCATCTGCACAAGGAGTGGCGTAATAGGATAATGAAAAATCAGGTTCAATGTTAACGGCTTGCTGTATGACAAGTGCTTCAGACTTTGCAGCTGCATGGATTGGACAAGTGGTGCTTCCTATAGCTCTTACGACTAAAGTATCGCTAAGTCCCACCAAGCCAGTGTAAGAATCGCTGGTCGCCGCTTGCAACGTGCCATTTAAATACCATTGGTAGGTTGGGGGACTTGAAAAGTTAGTAACTAATGCTTGAAATGTTCCCGATTGTTGAGGACAATATTGTTGAGGCATTCTTATTTCTACGGTCGGCTCAGGTTGCATATTTACACCAACTCTCAAGGTGTCTTTGATCATACAGTTACCAAACGATGCAGTAAAAATCAAAGTGCTTTGTTCATATATGGTGACGATAGATTGGCCATTAGGAAGTGTCGTTAAATAATTACTGCCGGACCAGTTAGCTCCGAGAACATAAGAGGGCCGGTCGGCTTTTAATGTTATTTTGGCTCCATAACATACCGTCGTGTCTGGATTTAGGATGCGAGCGTACAACTTTTCTAATTTCAAATATGTGTCAGACGTGTCTGATATTTCAGGGCTTCCAGCTACACTCACCCGAATCAACAACGATGCATTAACAGAAGGAGGTGTCCAGACATAAGATGTGCTGGGGTGATTCGATTTTATGACAACCCAGGTGGAACCTGAATCGAGGGTGTATTCCAGCACATAGGCAGGATAACTGTTGGCGCTTGTCCACGATAAAATATGATTACTGCAAGTGGAAAGGGTAGAGGGAAGTGTGTTTAAGTGAAGTCCGGTGGCGTTTAGAAATTTTCCCGAAAGAATCATCAAAGACAAACAAACAAAGAGTCTACCAAGGATTTTTTTCATTTCGCTGGCATTTGAATAGTTTTACTATTGCAATATACGATCTTTATAGTTTTCGTGCAGAATTGATTTGTTGCAGTTTAGCAACGGTTTTGGTAAGGCTTTTATGCCTTTGCTGAACGAGCCACCAAGTAGTTCTCGTTTTTCTGAAAAATGAAAAAAGCAAGAAGGCACGGCCATCCTTGCTTTTAAAAGAGAAGAATTATTACTGCTTGATAAAGGTTTTAGTAAATTGCATTTCTCCTTGACTAATCTGTAGCGAATAAAATCCAGGCCTAAGTTCATGCACTGGAATATCGCCGGTTTCACTTACTCCATGCATTACTAATTTTCCATCTGCATTCCATATATTCCATGGAGCGTGTTCAAATTTTTCGGAAATATGTAAAACATCATTGCTCGGGTTTGGATAGATGGATAAAGCAGAATATGTGGTTTTTTCTGTTGAGGTAATAATTTCATTAGCGAACTTATTCCAGAAGGTTTGTTCGTATTGTTGATTGCTACTGTTATTGGTAAATCCTTTTTGGGTAAGCAATTCATTAGAGGTGTTTGATGTGTATGTGAATTTAGTATCTAAAGCAGGAGTGGTGGAGCTGCTATATTGGTAGGTAGAATCTAATTGAAGAGGTGTTGTGGCATTGTAATAATGGTCTTGATATTGAGTTACGATTACCTTTCGGTTGCCGAAGCCATCGTACCCAAATTTGTAAATGGTGTCTGAAACATGCTTTCCTGTGTTGTCAAATACTTTCGTTAATCCGGCAAACCTTAAATCTCTTCCGCTATAGTCGTTACGAAGTTGAATGGCATAGAGTATATTGCTGGCATTGTAGGAGACATCGTACTTGGCATAGGTGTCTAATGCATTAGGAGAGCTGGATTCCAAATCATAAATCGTTTGAGAAATAGAATCGAGGCGAGTACCAGTCAAGAAGAATGTATCTTTGGAATATACAACAAATACTCCATTCGAAGTGTTGCGCAGGCTAAGTTCGTAGGCGATATAGTTAGTAGTTTTGGAAACAGTTGTGCGGGTTTCCAAAAAGTCTATAAAGTCTGTTAATTCAGAATAGTAATTGTACAATGGCAATCCGGAGTACTTGGATTGTGTGATTTTCTGAATCTGAAACATTGAATTCGTTCCAAAATACTTAGTTCGACTTTCGTAGGTATCCAAAATTTTAGGAAGAGTAAGCTCGTACGATAAATAATCCAGCGGCGTTTCAGGAGCAACGGAGATGGAGAGTTGCCCCCAACTTCTCGTAATTACCAAGATGAAAAGTAAAAAGAAAGGTGATGATTTTGACTTCATAGCTTTTGTTTTTTGATATGTAAATATACAAAGGTTAGAATCTGTTGCGCAATATTTTTTGTCTTGGGAAAGTACTCGTAATTTTAGCAAGTCAAGTTAAATGCATTCATTACTACTTAGTTCGTTAAAGGCTTAACCATGGAAATATATAAAGTTCAGATTGCAGAAACTCTTATTACGGTGGCATTGTACGTAGTTGGGTATTTTATTACCAAATATGTATTGAACAATTCTTTGAAAAAAGCACAGTTGGAGCGAACGAGAAGAAAAATTATCATCAAGGGAATTCATTTGATGGTGGCCATTGCAGTAGCCATTGTTATCGCAGGTATTTGGGGTGTAGAACAAAATGAATTAGCCGTATTTGCCAGTACTTTGCTTACCGCCTTGGGTATTGCTTTTTTTGCTCAATGGTCTTTGCTTTCTAATATTACCTCAGGCATCATTTTATTTTTTAACCACCCTTTAAAGTTAGGAGACCATATCAAGGTATTAGACAAAGAGTACCCCATTGAAGGAGAAATTGTAGAGCTGACGTACTTTTTTATACATTTGAAAACCGAAGAAGGTCAGATTCTTACTATGCCTAATTCTTTAATATTGCAAAAAGGGATTTTGGTGAAAGAACATAAAACCTAGTGAAAAATAGACGCTGCAATAGAACTGAAGATAGTTGGAAATGCCTATGTTATTGTTTATCCAAATTGAAATGGATCGGTTCTATTCAGACTCAGTAGTTAATCTTCCTGCTAACCAACAAAGAACTTTGGAAGATTTTGCGTATATTGAGGAATATTAAGGATTAGGTTTTCTTAGATTTTTGTTTTAAGATCTTGTTGTATATGATTCATCGACAAACATTGATACTGAATCTATTTTTACCATTGTCAGTACCATTTGTTGAAATTTTGATTAAATGAAAAATTTAAAAATTCGCTTCTCTTCCCGAGATGCTCACAAACAAGAATTCTATTCTACACTACGTCATCGCATCGATCATTACTTTACAGAAAACAAACGTACGCGTTTCTTTACTGCTGAAATGGTAGTGAAAACAGTAGTGTTATTGCTGGCGTATCTGGTTCCATTTGCTGCAGTGTTGTTTTATGATTGGGCCTGGTATATGGCTTTTGGTTGGTGGACAATAATGGGAATAGCACAAGCGGGTATTGGCATGAGTATTATGCACGACGCAAATCATGGAGCCTATTCTTCCAATAGTTTTGTTAATAGATGCATAGGTCACTCATTAACATTAATTGGTGGCAGTGTTTACAATTGGAAATTGCAACATAATTTGTTGCATCATACCTATACCAATATTGCTTTTGTCGACGACGATATTGCGGATAAATTGATTTTGCGTTTTTCTCCTCATACACCTACCAAATGGATTCATAAATTTCAATGGGTGTATGCTTTTTTATTGTATTGCATAATGACGGTATATTGGGTCTTTTTGAAAGACTTCATTCAGTTTTTCACCTACCAAAAGGAAGGTGTGTGCAAAGGCTCTGTTCAAGAGGTTAGAGTTTCGTTTGTGAAATTAATTTTAGGGAAATTATTTTACTTTTTTGTGTTTTTAGTAGTGCCTATTTGGTTCTTAGAAAAAGAATGGTGGAGTTACTTGTTAGGATATTTGTGGATGCATAACGTTACAGGATTAATATTGACTGTGATATTTCAAATGGCTCATACGGTAGAAGAAACCGAGCATCCATTGCCTAACGAAATCAATCAGATTGAGAATACCTGGGCCATTCATCAGATGAATACCACTGCAAATTTTTCGCCGAACAATCGCTGGTTGTCATGGTTTGTAGGAGGTTTGAATTATCAGATTGAACACCATTTGTTTCCAACCATCTGCCATGTGCATTACCCTGCCATAGCACCTATTGTCAAAGCCACTGCCCAGGAGTTTGGAGTACCGTATCTGCAAAATGATAGTTTTATTGAAGCATTCAAGTCTCATGTAACCACACTCAAAAGGTTTGGTGGTTAGAGTTATTTGCGCAGTTGAATGTGCATCATTAGAATGCGCAATACTAATTGGTCGGGATGTGTACAGTGCCCTTTTGGACTTTCTAAAGGACTTGCTATTTTGGAGAGTACAAAATCAAGCATGCTGTATTTTTTTCTTAAAAAGATTGTTATACGCTTAGATTGTTTTCGGATTCGTTCTTTCCAAGTGCCTTGTTGCATTACCATTTGAATAATAGCAGACTTTGGAATGAAGTCCTCCAGCAAGCTGTTATGGTCTTGCAGGTATTGTAAAATTTCTTTTTGATGTTTTCGGATTTCTAATTGAAGGTTGAGGGAATAACCTAAGACTGTTGCGTAAGGAACATCTTTGAGCTCTGGCAGTAATTCCTGGACCGCCGTTTTAAATAAATTTTTACTTTTTCTCAGGGCCGGTGGCATGCTGGCAACAAAATCCAATAGTTTGCCGTCCAACAATGGGTTGTGCACGAAACCCGTCTGGAATCCTATCTGAGCGCGCCAGGGAAGTAATATGTGCTGTATCCTTTGTTCGAAGTAAAGCAAATCCTTTTTGTCGTGGTAATCGGGGTAGGACTGTAATGCATTCCAAATATCATCCAATTGGGTGTCTATCGATTGGGCGAATTGGTTGTATTGAGATTCATTAAGAAAGTTTTTTAGCCATTCAATTCCTTTAGATCCCATCAAAGATAAAAGGCCTTGAGTACTTTCTCTGGAATACAAGGATACATCGAAATAACCGAAAACTTGTTCCCCTACGATCAGATCAGAACCTTGGTGTGTTTGTTCCAGCTTTTTCCAAACTTCCAACTCTTCGCAGAAGTGGGTTGTGCATTGTCCGTAATGTACGTTATCGAAGAGTAATTCCATGAACTTCCCCGAGTAAGAGGGCATGGTTTGATGCTTTAAATCTAACTTTTCCGCAATTTGTGTGGCAAGGAATGCATCGGACATGCGATGATGATTGTCGGGAAGGGAATATGAAAAAGATTCAGCTGGGTTTAGTTCACCTGAAGCCCTCATGATACCGGCAATGCAGCGTACATCATAGCCCGCACTAAGGGAAAAAACAGGTTTTTCTATGGCGGGCATTTTTGATTGAATGCGGCTAACTAATAAGGATTTTAACTTTGTTAAATAATCTTTGGTATTATAGTTCGAGGGATATTGAAATTTGAATTTCCAATAGGAATAGGAATGAAGTCCTTGCTTTGTGTAAGTATAAATATTTCCACCCATGGTAAAGCGGAATGATTCATATAATGTCAATCCTTGTAACATCGCTCCATTGGCCAGGTAGCAAGCAATTCCATCTGGATTGATAGCGCTGCTGGCCAGAGGTAGATCTTGTAATTGTGTAGAAACTTGCCAGGTATGATTATGAGAACCGTAAAACGCTCGTATAGAATTAGTTTTGTCAGTTATTAAGGTCAGTTCTTCAGTTTTTTTAATAAAAATAATAAAACTTCCTTCTATGGTTCTGATAAATTCTTCGTTAATAGAATCAGAAAACCCATTTAATAGTTCGAGTGTGGAATAATTATATATAATTCCATAAATATAAATTTCAAAGTTGCCATCCTTACTTTTCGCACAGGGTGCACCTTTTAGGCATAGTACGGTATCGCCCTCTACAGTAAAGTGAAGCGCCTCTCTGAATTTTAAAGATGAGGGCTTCACAGCATTCCATTCATGTTGGGATGGTTGATTCATGTAGTCAAACTACTAGCGGGCAAGCTATGGTTTTCAAGCAGTGGTTTCTTTTTAATACAAATGTGGTCATTAGGGGTAAAGTCAATTTAATCAATGAATACATCACCAATTAAAATCTTCGAGTTCATTCGTTAATAAATAGTAAATGTAAGAGTAAAAGTTGTTTCGTATTACTATTTACATCAGCCAATAAAACGTTCGGATGAATCGAAACAGCAAATTAGCGAAGTCTTAAATTTTTTTAAGGAAATAGTTTTAAAAAGATTAATCTTTATCTGATTATTCTGAAAATATCCAACTTTATATTGAAATGGTTACTATTTGGGGTGGTTGTTTAATTTAGGTGGCATAACACCAATTAGTCAAAACAATTCTAAAAGGGGCAGCAAATTATATATGGCATGGAAAAAGAGCGATATTTTTATAAATCGTCAGCGTGTAGAGCTTATCTTTTTTCTAGAATGTCTATTTCTATTTTTTGAATTTTTGATCGTTGTATTTTTTTTTACACGATTTCTTTTTTCGATACAAGTTTGCATAAGTAATTTTTAATTTTAAATTTTTTTTAAACGAGTTAATGGATCAACTTTGAGATTGAAAATCAAGCTACGATGAAATCAATCATTATTCTTTTGTTTTGTGCTTTTACATGGAGCACCCACGAATTGTTTGCGCAGCAAGAAGATTGGGCTGACAATGCGTTGCGTTCTTCCTGGCAGCAGTACCAGCGTACCGCATTTCTTCCTCCTCATGCTGATAGTATTCCAAGATCCAGCAATCAGGATGGTTCGAAGCGATTGGTTTCTTATATGGATTGGACGAGTGGATTCTATCCAGGTAGTTTATGGTATTTATACGAGTATACCAAAGATAAGCGTTTGAAGAAGCAGGCTAAAGCCTGGACTCATGTATTAGAGCCACTGAAAGGAAAAACGCATACCCATGATTTGGGTTTTATGATGTATTGCAGTTATGGCAATGCCTATCGACTTAGTGGCGATAAAAAATATAAAGAAATTCTAATTCAAACCGCCCGTAATTTATGCAAGCGATTTAATCCCGTTACTGGTTGTATCCGTTCCTGGGATCGTTATGATTGGAGTTCCAGATGGCAATATCCGGTAATCATTGATAATATGATGAATTTGGAATTATTATTCTTTGCCTTTAAAGAAACCAAGGATTCTCTTTTTTATAGGGTGGCAACTACTCATGCCAATACCACTATGCGCAATCATTTTAGAGCAGATAACAGTTCTTGTCATGTGTTGAATTACGATACACTCACGGGCGCAGTAATAAACTGTACCACCCATCAGGGATATTCCAACACTTCTGCATGGGCTCGAGGCCAGGCATGGGGTTTGTATGGTTTTACCATGAGCTTTAGGGAAACCCAAAATCCAGCTTATTTAGCACAAGCGGAAAGGATAGCTCAATTTATCATTCACCATCCTTCAGTTCCTGCAGATTATATTTTTTATTGGGATTACGATGCGAGCAAGCTTCCCGGTGCACCACGCGACGCCTCCTCGGCAGCCATTGTAGCTTCGGCTCTTCTAGAACTCAGTCAATATTCCAAACAAAATAAAATTCAATATTGGGAGCGAGCAGAAAAAATATTAAAAAGCTTGTCATCTCCCGATTATTTTGCATCAGAAGGAAATAATCAGTTTATACTCAAACATTCAACTGGTAATATACCGGAAGGTTCAGAAATTGATGTGCCCATTATCTATGCTGATTATTATTTCTTGGAAGCATTACTTCGGTATAAAAAAATGAAAAAATAAAATATATGCTACCGGCGCAAATAATCCTCAAAGGTGATTTGTTGTAATCCAAACATATGTTTCTTCATTTGGTAATATTCAGCAGAATCTTTTACGTCGGCAATAGGACAGTTATTGTTTGAAAAATTATACGTTAGGTAACTTTGATTTTCCATCCAGCCTACCGTGTTAAATGTGCAAAATAGAGCAAATTTTTTGGAGTAAGGATTGAAGATATCCTTACTCCAAACATATGATTTGGCTTCCTTATGAAGTCCTAGTTGTTTTAGCAGCGTGTAAGGGATATCTAATTGTGAAAAAGGATCTTTTATTTCTTTGTCACGGAATTCTTCTTTGATTACTTCCCCAAACAAACAAAATGGAATCTGGTTGTATTCCGGAGTACAAGGATTGTGGTCTTTGTGTGAGCCATGGCTATGGTCTGCACAAATGATAAACAACGTAGAGTCGTACCAGCCTTGGCGTTTAGCCTGATCAAAGAATGAGCGAAGGGCATTATCGGAATATTGGATAGCATTGGTGTAATTATTCTCCAGCTCAGTTAAGTTTTTCTTTTCTCCAGGGAAATCATAAGGAATGTGAGTACTTACAGTAAACCACGAATACACAAATGGAGCCTTGGCAATGTTAAGTTCTTTTAAAAAAACTTGAGCCATGTACCCATCGTGAATGCCTAGGGATCCTTGTTGCTCGGCGTTGGATAAGTCTTTTTCCTCTACAACACGCTCCCATCCTTTGTTAAATAAGTAGCTTCTTAGATTGCCATAATTGAGGTCACCTCCAAAAACGAATCCGCTGCTGTAACCTGATTTTTTTAAATCCTGATTGATGCATGGAATTCCCTTAAGTTTGGAATTTTGATTGATCAAAGCTACTCTGGGAGCCGCAGCACAGCCGCTAAGCAAGGCCGAAATCCCTTGGTCAGAAACATATCCTGCCGGGTAGAAATTGGTAAATCGTATTCCCGTATGACTTAAACTATCAAGAAATGGTGCATAGTCGTCTCCACCGTAAGCTTTCACGCAATTTGCACTCCAACTTTCCAGAATTAAAAACACCAAATTAGGTTTCTTTATTTTTAGAATTGAAACACTTGTGTCTTTCTCTATTTGATAAAGGTCCTCATATATTGTTTTTAATTCGTCATTAGAATAAAACTGATAAGGATTAACTTTTTCATTGTATGCAAAGTAGACCGCTTCGAAAGCTAGGTTCCAAAAAGGGTTTACGGCTGCGTCATTCACGAGTTGATTGGAGCAGAAATAGGGATCACTGTTCTGGATAGGGATTTGCTGCAGGCCACCTCGTATACTGATTACCCATGCTGCTGCGAGTATCAGGAACGTGGGAATCGATTTTTTCCATGAAATTTGAATGGAGATATTTTTAAAGGTTTTTTCCGCAGAAAACCAACGTGAATATGCCCACCCAAAGAAGAATACAGTGAATATGGTACCACTCAAAAAGAAAACAGTTAATGGGCCTGAAGCCGTTCTGAACACCTCGGCAGGATTAATAAAGTGGGAGAGTGCCTGAATATTCAACTTAGCTTTCCATTCCCGGTATAGTCCGCATTCACCCAGTACAATCATTTGAAAAATTAGTAGAATAAACCATGTTGCGTATTTCTCAGCTTTTAAAAGTTTGAGGTTGGGATACACCAGGTATATGCTTGTTAATATCAAGGATCCGACTGTAAAATATCCAGCAGTGGATAAATCAAGCCGGAATGAATAATAAAAACTCGATATTACCCATTCCATAGGAGCATCATTCAAAAGATGCCAGACGGAAGCATAAAACAAAATTCTGTTAAGATGAAAAATAACAAACCAGAATATCCAAAGTTTTAGTAAAAATACAAAATAAGCTCTCAACGGATTCGATTTAGTTTTGTTTCACTTGGGTAGGCAATTTAAAGAATTATTTAGTTTGCTCATACCTTTTTGTAGCCCATCACGTACAACGGGTATAAACCTTTACTTTTATTTTTAGTATTTTTTTAATGAAGCATACCGTTCTTATTGTCCTTCTTGTCATAGCAGCTGTTCTTTTGCTGGCTATTTTGCACTGGCATCCGGAATGGATCCAGAATGCCTGGTTATGGGTGGTCGGTTTGTTTGGTACATTAACAGCGTTTTTTAAACGACTTTGGTCGAAGTTTACGGGCGGTTCATCTATCAAAAGTGTTGAATCCGAAAATGAATCCATAAAGAATCAGATTAAGCAATTGCAAGATCAAATTGATGTAACCAACAAACGAATGGAGGCTGAAAAGCAGCTGTACGAAAAGGATATCGAATTGCTCAATCAGAAAATAGAGGTAAAACGCATGGAGATTTTACTGGAAGAAGAAAAAAGAAAACAACTCGAAAAAATGAAATGGGAAGATTATTACAATTCCCTTTCCGATGCTGACAAAAAACGCATCCAGTCCGATGCGGATGACCATACTCTGGATATTAATTAATATGAAGCATTTTTTACTTTCACTGCTACTAAGTTTGGCTTCAGTTGCCGCATATGCTCAGTCTGCACCTACCTTCGATCAATGTCAGAACGATTCTACTTTCTTCAGATTGGTAAGTGCTCGTCCCATGCCGGTCATTACTTGCGATACGGTATTTCTTATCACCAAACAACATCGACTTCGTCTCAGTACAGAAAAATTTCGACAACAAGAGGTTCAGAATAGTTTGAAAAGAGAGATTGATCTGTATAAACAGCAAGCCACGTCTATGCAGGAACTTTCAAATAGGCATAAACAACACGTAGATTCCTTGCAGCTTTACATTTCCGAAAAAGATAAACAATTAGTGGAGATGAAAGCCCTGGTAGATCGCGCAACCGAAAATACAGATCGTTGCTTAAAGCTTGCTAAACGCAATCGACGTCTGGCAATTGGAGGTGGTGTATTGAGTGGAGTACTGGCTATATTACTTTTATTGAAATAAAGGATATGAAATTAACAGCGAAACACCAGAAGTATATTCTCAATGGACTTTTGGTATTGATTATTGCATTCATTGAGTTGGGGATTTTATTTCTCAATTCTGAAATTTTTTTCGGGAAGCTCAACGGAAGTATTTATGTAAAAGTAGCAGCAATTATTTTATTGGCTTGGCTAGGTCTCATGTTAGGTTTTTATGCATGGGCAATTTATTTCTACAATGTTAATTTCGGAATGACGAATGAAGATTGGGAAAAGATAAAAAAGCATCAGGAAGAAGCCATGCAATTAAAGGCGATGGATATTGAACCCCCTTCATTACATTTAAATCATCCGGTAGAAAATCCATATAAGGATGAGACTTTTGGATTGCCTCCCGGAACTGTACGAGCAACGATTGCTATTACGGTATTAGTGGCAGGTATATCAATGTTGTTTGTTAGTTTTGATCCAGAGGCAATAAAAACCTTTTCCGCGAATCAGGCTTATTTGGAGTACTTTAAAACAGCATTCCTCATGATGATAGCATTCTACTTTGGAAGTCAGTCTCTGAAGTATTTAAAACCTACTTCCAAGGATGACGAAGACGCTCCTGAGACGCCTACTGAGCCAGCGCCTTCAAAACAAATTCCATCAGATGTTGTGAAAGAAGATGTTCCGCAATCTCAGGCTCCCACTTCCATTTCCAAGCCAGTTTCTACCGGTAGTCGTTTGGTAGATAAGAAATCATCGCTTCAACTTTCCAATAAACGAATCTCCCGGGAAGATGTGCAGGAATGCGCCACTCAAAATTCATTGGAGCCCGCTTTGATTTACACGGTGTTGTCTGTGGAGTCTTCCGGAAAAGGCTTTGGCGCTGATGGGCGCCCGATTATTCTGTTTGAAGGACATGTGTTTTATAGATTGCTAAAAAATAAAGGTATCGATCCCGCACCTTATGCCTTGCAGCATCCCGATATTGTCTATATGAAATGGACGAAGAAGTATTATTCCGGAACCCAGTCCGGTGAGTATGCGCGCATGGAGAAGGCAATGTTGATTGACAAAGAGACAGCGTGGCAAGCAGCCTCCTGGGGATTATTTCAAATTCTGGGTGAAAATTTTAAAGCGGCCGGTTTTACTTCCATCGAGGATTTCGTTAAAGCACACGAACTTTCTGAAAAGGAACAGTTGAATGCTTTCATCGCGTTTATCAAAAGTCAAAATTTACTTGGCTACCTCAAGGCTTACCAATGGCGTGATTTTGCTCGAAGGTACAATGGGCCTGGGTACGAGGCTAACCAATATCATATTAAATTGGAAGAGGCATATGCCAAGCAATTAAAAAAATTAGAGCCAGCCATTCAGGTGAAAATACTCCGTACCGAAAGGAATGATGTAGAAACCTTAGGCACGCTGGAAGTAAAGAATGCAGATCGTACGGTATTTACATGTAAAACATTGGAGCTTCCTTGGAAAAATAATGAACGCAACATTAGTTGCATACCACCGGGCACCTACAAGGTCGCCAAACGATACAGTGAAAGTTTTCAATATCATTTTCATGTCCAGGATGTTCCTGGTAGAAACTGGATTTTGATTCACTCCGGGAATTTCTATTCCGATATTCGGGGTTGTATTCTTGTTGGCTTTAAGCATATCGATTTGAATGGAGACGGAGTGTTGGATATCTCCAACAGCAAAGAGACCTTGCAGAAAATGCTTAAAATATTACCCGACACTTTTACCTTAACAATCGCATAATTCAGTATTAATATGGCAATCGTTAGAATTCTGGTTATCGGATTATTATTCTGGGGCGCATATTGGTTGTATAAAAAATTGACTTCAGGCAATTCCGGAAATGGGTCGAATGGTGCCAAGACTGGACATCAGGCCCCACAAAATTAAAGAAGAATACCTTATTTTTTTTTAGGTAAAAGGTGACTGTGTTTAAACCTTGGCCCCGCTTGGTTGTTTACAATCAAAAAAACAGCCAATATGAGGATATTGATTTTAACTCTATTTATTTGTTCAAGTGTTGCGATTCAGGCTCAAAACGAGGGGACCATTTTAGGGACAGTAAAGGATAAGTTTACCGGTATCGCCCTGAGAGCAATAAAAGTGGAAGTCGAAAATACAAGCATTCTTACCTATACTGATTCTTCCGGCTCATTTAAATTAAAAGTCCCCGTTGGAAGTTACAATGTCAAAGCTTCCGATTCTGCTTATAAAGCTCAAACGCTTTTTAATATAAATGTCACGAGTGGAAATGCTTCTATCCTCAATTTTGAATTAGAAGAGGCTGCCACCATGTTGAAAGAAGTGGTTGTAAAATCTAAAAAAATTAAAACAGCTGCGGTCGGAGATGTCATTACTCCACTTTCCGTTCAAAGTTTAACCACCGAGGAAATTCGTTCGAATCCGGGTGGTAACTTTGATATATCCAGAGTAGTGCAGGTGTTGCCTGGTGTGGCGGGAACTTCCGGTGTCGGTGGTTTTAGGAATGATATCATTATACGCGGCGGTGCTCCCAACGAAAATGTGTATTACCTGGATGGTATAGAAATTCCTGTATTAAATCATTTCCAGACACAAGGTTCCGCAGGCGGTCCGGTTGGCTTGTTGAACGTCTCTTTTATTGAAGATGTTAAATTAAGTTCATCAGCTTTCGATGCTAAATATGACAATGCTCTTGCTTCGGTCTTTCAATTTAAACAACGCGATGGAAATCCTGAGCGCATATCGGGCAACGTGCGTCTTTCCTCTACAGAGCTTGCTACTACTGTTGAAGGCCCTTTGAGCAAACGTACTACTTTTTTATCTTCAGTTCGTAGATCGTATTTGCAATTTTTATTTTCTGCCATCGATCTTCCTATTCGCCCTAATTATTGGGACTTTCAAGTGAAGGTCACTCATAAGATTAATAAAAAAATGAGTATTTCTTTTATTGGCCTCGGAGCCATCGATGAATTTAGTTTTGCAGTGCCCCGGGAGGCCAGTGCTGATAAAGAATATATTTTACGATCTCAGCCCAGCATTAATCAATGGAATTATACTGGCGGGATAAGTATCAAACGAAGCATTCCGAATGGAAATTGGAGATTGTCTGTGAGTAGAAATGCTTTTGATAACTCCGTCGATCGTTTTGAAGGCAAACAAGAAGATAACGAAGCATTTCGCTTGCTCAAAATTCGTTCCAACGAAACCGAAAATAAATTGCGGTGGGAATTGAATAAAAATAAAAATGGCTGGCGTTATTCTGCTGGTGCCGTTGCACAGTTGGTACAGTTTGATAATGCAATCAATTCGAAAATCAGAAAAGAACTTTTTGATACGTTGGGAAATCAGATACAACCGGCAGTTCAATTAGCCTATTCGACCAATCTTAATTTATGGAGGTATGGTGCATTTGCTCAGGTTTCGCGCTTTATATTCAATAGTAAATTAGGTGTTACCGTAGGATTACGTTCCGATATGAATTCATTTACCACTGCAGGTATGAATCCATTGAATACTCTTTCTCCAAGAATGTCTCTCACGCTGCCTTTGACAGAAAGCTGGACTTGGAATGCTTCTGTTGGAAATTATTTTAAGCTTCCGATTTATACCAGTTTAGGATTCAAAAATTCGGAGGGTGAATTTTCAAATAAAAATATGAAGTACATTCGCGCTACGCACTATGTTACCGGAGTAGAATTTTTGCCACGGAAAGATTTGAGATTTACCTTGGAAGGGTTTTATAAAGATTATGGGAACTATCCGGTGTCTGTTCGCGATGGTATTTCTTTAGCCAATCAAGGCGGAGAGTTCGGTGCCATCGGAAACGAACAAGTGCGTAGTAATGGGAAAGGTCGTGCTTATGGACTAGAGTTTTATGTGCAGCAAAAGTTGATAAAATCGATCTTTGCTGTCTTTTCTTATACCTGGGTAAGAAGCGAATTTAGTGGAAGTGATGGGAAGTTATTGCCTTCAGCCTGGGATAACAGACATTTGATATCCGGCTTGTTAGGCCGCAAGTTTAAACGCGGATGGGAAATAGGGTTGAAATATCGTTTTGCAGGAGGAGCCCCATATACGCCGTTTAATGAATTGGCTTCTCGTCAAAATTACCTCAGTCTAGGGACTGGAATATTGGATGTAACCCAATTGAATTCGTTGCGCCTGGGTAGTTTTAATCAGTTTGATTTTAGAATTGATAAAAAATGGAACTTTAAAAGATGGACAATGGATTTGTATCTTGATGTTACCAATGCACTAGTATTTAAAAATCCCGCTTACCCACAATATACATTCCAACGTAACGAAGCCAATACGGACTTTGCTACCGTTGATGGTAAACCAGTAAATCCGGATGGTTCAAATGCTATTCCGTTGCTTCTGGTAAATGACGATCCGATTCCTGTACCCACCATCGGATTTATTATTGAGTTTTAAAGAATATTTTTATAAACAGGAATATTTGCGTAGCTTTATTTTAGCAGCACTGGTGTCACCTAATGAATCATTAGATGTACGCTATCATAGATATTGAAACTACCGGCGGAAGCGCCAAGTGGCACAAGATCACTGAAATTTGCATTCTCTTGCACGACGGCAATTCAGTAGTGGATCGTTATTCTACCTTGGTCAATCCGGAGCGCTCCATTCCTCCTTCTATTACTTTATTGACCGGCATTACCAATGAAATGGTAGCGACAGCCCCTGTATTTGCTGAAGTAGCGGATACCATCCAGGAATTAACCAAAGATGCGGTATTTGTAGCGCATAATGTGAATTTTGATTACGGTTTTGTCAAGCAGGAATTCGAAGCGTTGGGCATTCGTTTCCAAAGAAAAAAAATGTGTACGGTGAGACTTAGCCGCAAGCTGCTTCCAGGACATAGATCCTATAGTCTGGGTAATCTTTGTCAATCCCTGGGGATCGTTGTTCAGGATCGACATCGGGCTTTTGGTGATGCTACTGCTACTACCGTTTTATTTGAACGACTTTTACGGCTTGATGAAGGGAAAGCCATGTTGCAGCACGCGCTTAATCCTCGCTCCAAAGAAGCTACCTTGCCGCCCCATGTGAGTAGGGAATTGCTTGATGCCATCCCAGAAGAAACCGGTGTGTATTTTTTTTACGACCAAAAGGGAAAGGTCATGTATGTCGGTAAAGCACAAAATCTGAGACATCGTGTCGCAGAACATTTCAGTGGAAATACGCACACCAAAGAGCGACAACGTTTTCATGAATCTATTTGTGACGTACGTTATGAATTGGCAGGCAGTGAGTTTATTGCGCTGTTGATGGAAAATGAAGCGATTAAAAAATATTATCCCCGCTATAACAAGTCTAATAAAACCTTCCAACTTAATGTTGGCTTATATACCTACGAAGATCAAAACGGCTACTTGCGCTTATCCATAGCACAAGCTGGTAAACGTGATAAGCCGGTACTCACATTTGCCAATCAAACGGAAGCAATCACACATGCGTTGCTACGGGTCAATAAATACTCCCTTTGTTTACGTTTGTGTAGTTTACTGGCTAAAGGTCAGTACTGCGGACAAGGAAAAGAGGAAGTACATACACATTTTTGTCCGGTATGCCATGGTGGTGAAACTCCTGAGGTATACAATCAGCGATTTTCAGAAGCCTTTCTTGGTAGTCGATCGGAGCGTTCGTACGTTATAAAAACAAAAGGAAGGACCCTTGACGAAGACGGTTTTGCATATGTAGAGAAGGGGAAATTCCTTGGTTATGGCTTCCTTTCTAAAGATCAAACTATATTATCAATAGAAGAATTGAAAGGCTTTCTGATAGCCTGCTACGATACAACCGACAGTCAATCGATCGTTCAATCTCAATTGAAAAAATCTAGATTAGTGCAACGTGGAGATATTGAAATATATCAGGCCTAATGCAGTGATGAAGACTCTTCTATCATTGAAAGATGATTCAGCAATTAGTGAAGATGAATACCCCTTCGGATTGACCACCTTGCCATTATTGTGATTTTGAGCTAAATATTCTAAATTTCAAAGAATTCAGAAAGTAATTGAATTGTACATTCTTCCTACTTGAAGAATTCTATAAAATCTACTTCATTAATCCAGCTTTAATAAAACCAGCAAGTATCACAATATGGCTAATACAACACCCGTTCGTTCGTCTGCTCGTCTTTTACAGGAAGCCATTCGGCTTCTGGAATCCGCTCGCGTGCAGTCGCTCCGACAAACCAATCATCTCATTGTCTTTACATACTTTCAGTTAGGTAAGCTCATTGTAGAGCATGAGCAAGCTGGCAGGAGTAAAGCTCGCTACGGGAATGAAACACTTGAAAAACTCAGTCGCGCCCTTATTCGAAAATTCGGAAAGGGTTTTTCGGTAGACAATCTCGAACATATGCGTTCTTTCTACCTTGCTTATCAGGAGAGGGATCCTTCTCTTTCAATTTCCGAGCCACTGTCTCGGAAATTGGCTCATACCAAATCGGTATCTCCTCGAAAGAAGATTTCCGAGCCACTGTCTCGGAAATCTTTTTCGGAGCTTTTTCCTCTTTCATGGTCTAATTATGTTTTACTTTCTCGCTTATCGAATTCTCAGGAACGTTCATTCTACGAGATCGAGGCTGTGCAGGGTAATTGGGGTAAACGAGAACTTCAACGACAAATAGACTCCGGACTTTTCGAACGTCTTTCTTTAAGCAAAAATAAAAAGCAGATGAAGGCCTTAGCTGCCCGGGGTCAGGTAATTGAACGTCCGGAAGATCTCATTAAGGCTCCCTATATTCTGGATTTTCTTGGGCTTGAGGCCCAAGCGAATTTTTCTGAAAGTGATCTTGAGTCGGCTATTATTGGCAAAATAGAACAGTTTCTTCTTGAGATGGGTAAAGGGTTTCTCTTCGGAGGGAGACAAGTGCGGTTTTCATTTGATGGAGATGATTACTTTGTAGACTTGGTGCTTTACAACAGATTGCTGCGTTGTTTTGTGCTCGTTGATTTAAAAATTGGAAAGCTCAAACATCAGGATCTAGGTCAGATGCAAATGTATGTCAATTATTACGATCGTTTCATTCGAACAGCTTCAGAGCATCCGACCATCGGGATTATTATTTGCAAAGACAAAAGTGACGCCATGGTTGAAATTACTCTTCCGCAAAACAATAAAACAATTTTTGCAAAAGAGTATAAACTCTATCTGCCTACCAAGAATGAGTTGCTGAAACTTTTGAAAGGGAAATAAATGGTATTTAATAGTCGGGAGCAAGTGATGGATACAATGTGACGAGAATTCATATAATTTAGCCTGGTTGAAGTCATGAGGACGTGTTTGAAAATCGAGAACCATTATAATAAATTGACTCAATTTTTGGAAATGGTTGTTCTTCTTCAAACCTCCAAGAATACGAGGCTTAATGCCTTATACAATCTTACGAAATTCTAATCCTTGGAGGTTTGACGGCCAAATAGGGAATAGAGCCAATAAATTCTAATGGTCATTACCTTCGTTGATGCTAAAAGTTGTTTATTTTTAATTCATGATTCCTGCTCATCCTATTGTATTTGATAAAGTTGTAGTGGTAGAAACAACTACCCTCTGCAATTTAAGTTGTCCTTTTTGCGCATATGATCACCGCCTAAAAATAAAACGAAAAAATATTGACCAGGCTCATGTTAATCGTCTGATAGATAGTTTGGGACTATGGGCTATGCAGCATCAAAAGCACGTGCTGATTAGTTGGTTAGGAGGCGAACCGTTTTGGCAAAAGGAAGTAATGCAATGGACAGAGTCAGCCCGTGCTACCTATCCTCTTTATTTCAGTGGAACTACCAATGGTACTCCCTTGCAGGAATCATTTGTTCGAAAGCAAATAGCCGAACATTTCTATGAGCTGACACTCAGTATTGATGGCTTGGCATCTTTTCATGATGAAATGCGCGGACGAAAAGGGTTATTTGATTTCCTGAAACATACATTGGCATTGCTTAGAAACGAGGCTCCTCGATTACGCATTCGCGTCAATGTGGTGTTGATGCGCTCTAATTTTGAAATGTTTCCGTTGTTATGTCAGGAACTTCATCAATGGGGAATACAAGAAGTAACCATCAATCAATTGGGCGGAAGGGATCGTCCTGAATTTTATCCTGAAAATCGTTTGTTGCAGGAGCAAGTCAAGAAATTGCCAGCGATGGTGCAGGAACTTCGCAAGGCATATCCTCTCTTACCTCTTGTGTTCAATGATGCCTACTATCGCCGGTTTTATGCTTCTGCAACCGATCAGAAAATTCCAGTAGAGGAATGCTATCCTGGTCGATCTTATTTTTTCGTGGATGTAGAAGGTCGCATGGCACCTTGCCCTTATACCTGCCAAGAATATGGACACAAGATCGAACGCTTGCAAACGTCCCTGGACATGGATCAACTTCCCTTACAGTTTTCTCAAAAACGAGCACTTGAGAAAGCAAGTTATTGTTTAGATTGTCCGTGCACCAATGTTCATGGAAAATTTGTGGAATCGTAGAATACCGATATGCTTGGAACTATTTCTTCTGATTCACATAGAATCCCAGTTAAGAATTTAGTTCTCTGAGTTTGAAATTTTCAATGGTTTTATTTTCAAGGTATTTATTCCATTGATCCAATATGGGTTTTTCCAATTCAAACTCTCTGTATTCATCCGGATTCATAATGGGAACACCTTTGATAATAGGGTAAATACGTTTGCATTCCTGGCATACTAAAAAGCCTTCCAGGATTGATCCATTCAAGTCGGTGGTAATAACGGTCAGACTTAGCTCCGCCTTATCAAAGGGGCAGCAAAGTTTTTTAATAGTTTCAGCTTTCATGCGATGTAATTGCTAACTGTTGTTGAAATTCTTTTAACGCTTGTATAGGGTCTGAAGCTTCCCATATGGCGGATACAAGTGCTATGCCTGCATGGTCAAAGGAATTTAAATCGGTTAAATGATGTGGTCGGATGCCTCCTGCCAGAAAGAACGGTAAAGAGCTGAGTGCACGCATTTTTTTTAACGTAGACAACTCAACGCGCTCACAACTGTTGCTGGTGGTACTTGGGTACAGCGAACAAAAGGAAATATAATCTATCCCTTTTCTTTCAGCCACAAGTACTTGATCCAAATTATTTTGGCAGGTCAATCCGTAAATATATTTTTTCCCTAATTGTTGTTGTATTGTTTCGAGGTTTTCTGGCAGCGTATCAAAATGTACTCCGTCTGCTGGTATTTCCATTAATAAATTCCATCGGTTATTAATCAATACGGGGGTGTCGTACCGGTGAGCTACTTCACAAACCTGTTCGAGCCATGTAGTATTTATTTTTTCTTCCGGAAAATGATCCCAGCATTGAATGGCTGCAAGTCCTAGTTCTAATAAACCTGGCAGGACATCCAATACATAAGTAGGTCTGAACGCCGGATTTAAAATCAGGTATATGCCTTTGCGCAAAGAAAGAGGATCTTGTTGTTTCATTTCCATCCGGATAGTTTGGCTTTAAAGAAAGCAGCCCAGTAGGGATCTGTGGCTTGGTATGGTAAGGGTGTAAGGACTCCTTTTTTTTGCAACATCAGACCGGGTTCTCCGGTCTCTACAAATCCAATTTCGAAGCAGGGGATGCCTAAATTTTGGAGGTGAAGAATGAGGTCCTTATATCCTTCGCTGGCACAGGAAATTAGCATGGACCCAGCTCCAATGCACTCGAGTGGATCGAGTTGGAAGGCATGGCAAACACTTTTCTGCACTTCTCCGGAAGGTAGCCATGCTTCTACTAACGTAATTTTTTTTTGAGAGGCACAAGCCATTTCATAGCAAGCTCCCATTACACCACCCTCTGTTACATCGTGCATGGCATGCACATGCTGAGGTGCGTGGGAGGCAGCGGCCAGTGCATCGGGCAGCGATGTGGTTTGATAAAACGATTCACAAGCCAATTGGTAAATTTCCTGACCACAATGTTTTTTCACAGTATCCGGAAAACACATAGCAAGTAAGGCTGCACTTGACATGCCCGGGTATTTTGTTAAAAGAAGTCGATCTCCTGCTTGAGCCATAGTACTGCAACAGAAGGAACCCGATGGTGCGATCGAAATAAAGGTACCTCCTCCCGCAATGGTGGAACGTTGATCGGGAATAAATCCAGTATGACCACCAGTGATGGCTAATCCAATATCTCTACAATAGCGGTCTATGTATTGCCAATAAGTTTTATAATCGGATTCACTTAATTCAGCAGGGAGGTTCAAAACCATTTGTGCGTACATAGGACCTATGCCGGTGGTGGCCATGTCGTTGGCCATTAGATGCACCGACAGCCACGCAGATTCTCCCAGCCCTATTCCAGGAATGAGCGATAATGGATCGCTGGTGAGTGCCATGCTTAAGCCTCCAGGAAGTTCCACCAGGGAAACATCCACGCCAAACTGAGGTTTAATGCGCACTTCTTCCCTGGTGGCTCCGCAATGGTTTGCCAGAAAGGAGTCTACCAATTGATGCCCTACTTTTCCAACTACATCTGCCATGCTTAATCTACATCATGAAATTGAATATACAAACCGAAGAAGTCGCCAACGGGCACACTCCATTGTTGTACAGGAAACCAGGCGGGTAAGCCAGTGCAAGTCCAGCGCACGGTATATTCGCGGCCTTGCAGGGCCTCATCAATTACTTGCATCAGCCTATTGGGTGTGTAAAACGTGGCCGTCACATAAAAAGGATTCTTACCAAAAAATTGTTGCACTCTTCTGCGCAGTACTTTTGTGGAGTTACGGTTCATCATACCCATAGCAATACCGTATTTTCCTACACGTGACGCTTCCCGTATTACTTGAACTGGATCCTTGTAATATTCAAACGTAGTGATGAACGCAAGCGCATCAAAGCTGTGGTCTTTGAAGGGCATATGGTGAGAATCGGCCATTACCAGGTCTCCGTCAAACAAGTGGATCGCTTGAGAAAGCATAAGAGGAGAAATGTCTCCACCGCTTGCTTCTATGCCTATTTCTTTCCACCAGCGTGTAAAACGGGTAGTGCCACATCCAAATTCCAGCAAGGTTTTCAAACGTGTATCCGTTGATACTAATTGCTCCATTACTTTCTTCTGCCAGATTTCAGCACGCTTGTAACGTCCTTCGTACCAGCTTTCGTAGGTGTCGGTATGGGCTCGGTTAAAAAACCACTCTGGTCTGTTTTGCCAGTTGGTTCGGCTAGCGGGAATTAAAAGGCCATGTTGGCTTTTGGACTCTTCGATATTCATTTTATGTTTGGTATAAAATAAAAATTCCATTCAGGGAATAGCCAACATGAATGGAGCATAAAATGAATATTTTAAGACAGCATCCCTACGTTGGCATTACCCATGTCAGGTTTCGGGTATTTCTCAGCCTGATCTGCATCAAGCACCCCGTGCAATAACGAAACAAATATAAGCGATAAAAGTATTCGAATACCAAGGGTTGAGCAGAATTTCTTTTTAGGTAACCAAGCTGGCTCCATAACACGACTGCATTTTTGTAGGGTTTTAACCATTATGATGGTCGCTCCATTGCCTGATCGCAAAACCTGAGTTCATTGGATGCCAGGAAATTATTCCTTATTTTTGCGGCCTGAATATTTGAAGATCTACACAAGGAATCTTCCCAATTATGACTACAAAAGAAGAAATTTCACGCCGTCGCACCTTTGGTATCATTAGTCACCCCGATGCCGGAAAGACCACGCTTACCGAAAAGCTATTACTCTTTGGTGGGGCGATACAAACGGCGGGTGCTGTTAAATCTAATAAGATTACCAAGAGTGCCACTTCTGATTTTATGGAAATCGAACGTCAGCGTGGAATTTCTGTTGCCACATCGGTAATGGCATTCGATTATAATGGTTATAGAGTGAATTTACTCGATACTCCCGGTCACAAAGATTTTGCTGAAGATACCTACCGCACGCTTACCGCTGTCGACAGTGTCATATTAGTGATTGACTGTGTAAAAGGTGTTGAGATGCAGACGGAAAAACTTATGGAAGTTTGCCGTATGCGAAATACCCCAGTAATTGTTTTTATCAATAAGATGGACCGAGACGGACAAGATCCCTTCGATCTTCTCGATGAACTCGAATCCAAACTGAATATCAAAGTGCGCCCTTTAAGCTGGCCCATCAGCATGGGAAAGACATTTCAAGGAGTATATAATTTGTATAGCAAAAATCTGCACTTGTTCAGACCCAACAAAACGGCAGTAGAAAAGGATGTTATTCAGATTTCGGATCTTCAGGATCCATTATTTGATGAATACACTGGGAAATATGCCGAGCAATGTCGCAAAGACGTAGAACTTATTGAAGGAGTTTATGAACCTTTCAATAGACAACAATACCTGGATGGAACCCTGGCTCCTGTATTTTTCGGAAGTGCGGTCAATAACTTTGGTGTAAAAGAATTGTTAGAGGCATTTCTGGAAATTGCTCCGCCACCTAAAGAAAAGGAAAGTAATGCTCGTCAGATACAGCCTATGGAGGAGAAATTTTCTGGGTTTGTGTTTAAGATTCATGCCAACCTTGATCCTCGCCATCGCGATCGCATCGCATTTATTCGCATCTGTTCGGGTAAGTTGGTGCGGAATAATAATTTTCACCATGTGCGTTTGGGTAAAAAGTTAAAGTTTAACACGCCTGTGAATTTTATGGCACAGGAAAAAAATGTGATTGAAGAGGCCTATGCCGGCGATGTGGTAGGCTTGTATGATACAGGTAATTTTAAAATCGGAGACACACTTACGGAAGGCGAAGATTTTATGTTTAAGGGAATTCCGAATTTTTCCCCGGAGCTTTTTCGTGAAGTCATCAATAAAGATCCTATGAAAGCCAAACAATTGGAAAAGGGATTGATGCAGTTGACCGAAGAGGGCGTTGCTCAGTTGTTTATTCAACAGCCTGGTAATCGAAAGATTATTGGTACCGTTGGGGAACTTCAGTTTGAAGTTATTCAACATCGACTCTTGCACGAGTACGGTGCTACCTGCGACTATCATTCTATGAGTTTGTATAAAGCTTGTTGGGTAAGCTCTACCAATCAAAAAGAACTAGAACGATTCTGCAATTATAAAGCGTCTTCTATTGCGCGTGATAAGGACGATAACATTGTATTCCTGGCAGATACCCGTTTTACACTCAATAGTATCATGGAGATTTATAAAGATCTCAATTTCTCCTTTATTTCAGAGCATAACAGCAAATCCTTTCAGCGTTAAACCTTCTTAAAAAAAGAAGGTTTAACCGGCTTTTCTCAACAGAAGCAATACGCACAATGGAAAAAGCTCATGGAT
>JALONM010000056.1 GCA_025454925.1 Cytophagaceae bacterium | reverse complement strand
GGCAACCCATGTAAATCCGCTGGTACTTGGATTGGGCGAAACAGTAAGCGCCTGCGATGCTTCCGTCCAATCCGATTCATCATCTGATCTGGCTCCACTACAACGTGTTATGGTTTTGCAATGAGAAACATAAAACGGAGACCGGAGTCACCGAAGCAGCAGACCCATTCAACCACCAGGAGTATGACGTTACGTTGGTTCGTTGGTTGGCATTCAATTCAAAGGAAATAGTAGAAAATGGCGTGCTGCAATCCGGACCGATAATGGTTGCGTTTGGCACCACAGAAACGGTTACCGTTACCGTTGCAGAAGTAGTGGAGGCACCTTCATTATCGGTAGCACGAGCTGTAAGTGTATACGTTCCAGCAGCTACTCCCGACCAGTTGAAACTGTAGGGCGCAGTGGCATCGCTACCCAACAAGGTACTGCCTGAAAAGAATTGCACTTGTTGAATCGTTCCATCGGCATCTGAGGCAGTGGCAGAAATTGTAATGCTGGCTGGTGCATTAAAGTTGCTGTTGTTTATGGGATTTAAAATAGATACAGTCGGAGCGATGTTGACAATCGGTGTTCCATAAAATTCAATTTCAGCAACATTGCCAAATCCATTCGGAGGGCTTATATAACGAACATATCGGAATCCGCTGGTGTTGTTTATGGTAATACAATTCCAGTTGAAAGAAGGCTCTGTCACAATCGTAGCAAGATCTACAACACCGCTGCTAAAGTCTGCTACGTTGCTTCCCTGAAACTTGCCATTCACCATGCGAAACGCTGCTCCCTCGCGTGGATAGAATCGAATGCCGGTTATGCGATGAGGGTTTGAAAGATGTAAACCAGCCCACGAAACATCATTCGGGCCGTCAAAATAGGTTGAGATATCGCCATCAAAGGCTTTCTCTTTTGGATTGTCAAATCCGCCCCAAGAACCCTCGGTACCATTTATTCTACCACTAATCTTACTTCCGGAAATAGTACATGCTCTTGGGATTTCTATACGAACATTGTCGAATGCAGCTTTAGCTGGATAGCTAGTCGTGGCTCCTGTTACAAAAAGTCCAATAAACGCTTGCGAAGGAAGGTCAACTGGCTGTTGGCTCATCATGATCCAGTTTATACCATCAATCGAACAGTAGGTAGATACCTGGTTTCCGGTGCGTGTAATCTTCATCCAGTTATAGTTTTGATAGATATGCACATTAGGAATTCCATTCGGATTTTCGGCAAGCCACCCATTCGTAAAACTTCTCGCTGCCCCATAATTTCCTGAAAAGACAACTTTCATCATCGAAGATTGTGCGGCTCCAGATTGCAATGACTCGCGGATCATAATTCCTACTTTTTGATTCCATGTAGGGCGATTGAATGATGTTACACGGGCAATAAGACTGCCGTCTCCCTGGAGTGTTTGATAAAGAAAATGACAGTTGTCTGAATTGCCAGAATTGGATGTTCCATAAGACTCAAGATTAAATTTCCCATTGCTGTGACCAGATAGTCCTGCGGTTGGGAATAAACCTATATCTGCGCGTTGCCATGGATTTGGTAACGTTGGTAATGCTGCACTGCGTTTAAAGGTTGCTTGTATGGAATTGTTGTTCCCACTAATTCCATTCATCGTGTACGGATTCGTTGGTGTAACATTAGTTCCATTTACTTTCAATGTATTGACTTCATAACCAACATCAGGAATTAAAGTGAACGATCGGCTACCACCGTTTGGATTGGCCAATGTTCCTTTCGGAGAGACGGTACCAAATGCATCTGAGGAGGCAACTACAGTGCTAGGGCGCGCTACCACTTGAAAGGTCATGGTATTGCCAGGGTTGCTAATGTTTATAATGTTGATGCCAAGCTCACCGCCATCTTTCCAACGGAGGGGATGTCCATTAGGGAAAGATTTATTCGCATTTCCATATAAATCATCCATGTCTCCACGCACATTGCTAGCCCCAGAGAGCTCATCATGCATTTCATCAAGATTGTCGGCTTGCACAAGTCGTATAAAAAACTGAGTGTCTTGTCCAGGAGTATCGAATCCTGTTTCCTCATCTACATACCAGATGGCTAAACCTTCTGGCATCGTTTTTCCGTCATCAAGCGGCGACTGATAATAGCCTCCAACTTTTAACGCATGAAATAAAAGATATTCCTTAGGATTGTTGGGATTGATATATCGGTGAATGGTATTATAGTTGTTGGCAGTTAACGTATAGGTTGCATTCACATCTCCTGGTACGTTGATGATATTGGGTATCCATCCACGCTGCAGGCGCAATCCTGGATTAATGGGAGATGGTGCTTTGATGGTACCACCACTAGCCATTACATCGAAAGCTCCCAAGTTGCAAAATGCGGTGCGATAGTAATCCGTCCAGGACATTAAGTTATGACCCGACTCATGACAGATGACGCTGATGGTCGGGGAATTAAAAAGATCATAGGTGGTAATGTGTCCTTCACTTATTTTCAAGGGTTGACCATTGTTTAGAATGGAAATATTATCTCCTTGCTTCCCGAACGCC
Organism: Cytophagaceae bacterium; assembly: GCA_025454925.1. Classification (GTDB taxonomy): domain Bacteria; phylum Bacteroidota; class Bacteroidia; order Cytophagales; family Cytophagaceae; genus JALONM01. The sequence goes on along the minus strand of JALONM010000056.1, from coordinate 23,604 downwards.
CAAGCTCCTCTTCCGGCTTTGCAGAGAATATTGAAGTACATGAGGTTTCCATCACGCGGATCTACAGTCATATTTGTAAACCCTTGAGGATTTTGTTGATTAACCAGGTTGATCACATCCGCAATTTGATTTGGGTTAGTAAAAAACTGATTCATGGTATTGGGATAGTTAATCTTAACAACCGTAGTGGTAAGAGTTACCATTCCATTTGACTGAGTAAAGAAAAAATCACGAACGGATCCCATATTTCCCCAACCGCTGAAGCCCGGTTGATTCATCATATTGGATATCGAATCAACGGGATGGGTGAACGGAGAATCGGTAAAAGAAATGGCAACGGTAAGACCTTTAATGTCTCCTGAAATTGTTTGGGCATGTGTGAAACAGACTATTAGTCCTGCATATAAGGCGATAAGCCGCCTGATAGCTTTTTTAATGATCATGGTGTTTGTGGTTTAGTTAAAAATGGTAAAGAAAAAAAATTATAACATTGAATTAATTCAGCTTTGTAGTAAGAATGGATTGAAATAGGATAACAACGTAGAAATTTTTTCTCGCCAGGAGTTAAGAAACTACGCTACACTCATATAGACTGTATGCTAAGAGTATCCATAGCATGGATCGCAAATAAACTTGATTTCATAGTGGTAGTTAACGTTTGTATATGTTTGTATTTTGTTCGAAGGCAAAACTGTTTTAATTTTTTCTCAGAAAAAATCGGCTCTGAACAAACGGTAACATTATTGTGATGAACGGTATTAAATCTTTAATAATTACAAGTTTTTATTCCTCTTATGCATTTGATAGTATTTTATGAATTTTGCTAAAAGGTTCACTTGATTGGGCAATCGTAGTATTTTGATCATGTGGAAAATCCCGAATAGTTATTGAGTAGTCTTCCACCGGCTTTGATAGATTGACGCATTGCGTGCTAAGGATAACTATTGGCGAATGAGAAAATCAATATGATTCAGGGATAACGTGTAAGTGTTCAATTCCGTTAGAAACCTCTGATTTTTATTACGTTTTTCCGTAGCATACATTCCATCTGAAACATGGCTGGTTTTGCGTGAGGGATAGAGTGTAAAGCCTTTGGCGTTGTGATGGCGCCTGCAGCGTCATCACAACGCCAAAGGCTTGCAGCGATAGCCCGGCCCGAGTGGCGTGGCGCCATAGGCGCCACCGCGAAGGGACACGCCCAAAATTAAATCTTGATTTCGAATACTAAAAAAATGGCGACCTAGTGGTTGGAGATTTACCTGCATAACCCAACATTGGTAAATCTTAAAATGTCTGTTTCAACGTTCAGAATTGCAGACCACGCCTCCATTGCTCCATTCAAACGTAGAGTCAGTCCAACTCATGAAATCTTTCCCCGATTGCCTATCCTTTACGAATTGTTTGCAGCGGTTTGAGATCGAGCTCCATCATACATTTGAAATGTCCTTTGGGGCATTTGTCATAGCCTAGTTTCGAGCAGGGGCGGCACGATACCGCGTTATTCTCCAACACGAGGTGCTCCGTTTTGTAGGGATACATGCCAAGTTCGGGCAGTGTATTGCCCCAAATCGAGTAGATTTTTTTCTGAAAGGCTGCGGCGATGTGCATCAATCCTGTGTCGTGGCTCACCACACAGAAAGACTGTTTCACCAGCGAAGCAGACTGGTGCAGGCTATACAAGCCACAGGCATTATGCAAGGCAGGATGTTCGCTGTAGCTGATTATTTCTTCGCCACGATCGCGGTCGTCTTTTCCACCCAGCAATAGCACTGGCATGGAAATGTAGCGCAAGGCTTCCAGAATTTTTGAAATGGGCATGCGTTTCGTTGCATGCTGCGCACCGATCACAAAAGCTACGTAACCGTTTCTGAACGAAGGAGGCAAGGTCTGCAGATCCACTTCTTGCCGCGCCGGAATGAAATATTCGAGTCCACGGCCATCGTCTCTTAGGCCAAGCGGTTCCAGCGTTTTCAGGTATCGCTGCACAATGTGTACCGGAGGCATTACGCGTTTATTTTTACTAAACACCAGCCACCATTTGCGAAGGTTTAATTTAGGAAAGGCGGCACTTTTTTTCCCCAAACGAAAACGTATGATGGAACTTCGCAAATTATGATGCAAGTCAGCGACAAAATCAAAATTTTCTTCTTGTAGTTCCTGGATCAATGCATTCAGATTATCCTGAAGGCTGTGCACCTTATCTACCTGGGGGTTGGCCTCCAGAATGGAGCGAAAGGATTCTTTGGTAGCCACGTGCACGCTGGCTCCGCTGTTCTTCAATACACGCAGCACAGGACTTATCAGCACAATATCGCCGATGGAAGAAAAACGTATGACCAGAATTTTTTTCCCTGCAACATCCATAAGTTTACATCGTAAGGGCAGAGGCTTTGCGGTCTTTACGAGCAGCAAGCCAGGATTCTATTTTTTCCAACGGCCAGGCATTAAACGTTTGAGCTGCGCTAAGTCCGGCTTTGCGACCCACATAAACACCGTATTTCATATCGTCCAATCCCGCTATCTCATGGGCATCCGGATTGATGGAAATAATGACCCCTTTGGAGAGTGCATAGCGCAGCCATCTCCAGTCCATGTCCAGGCGCCAGGGGTTGGCGTTAATTTCAATTATTACCTCGTGTGCGGCACAGGCATCGATGATTTTTTTGTAATCGAGCGGATAGCCTGGACGCTTTAACAATAGGCGGCCACAGGAATGACCAAGCATCGTTGTATATGGATTTTCGATGGCTTTCAACAAACGTTCGGTCGCTTTTTCTTCCGTCATAGAAAGTCCGGAATGCACAGAGGCGACAATAAAATCGAAGCTTGCCAATACTGCCTCCGGATAGTCCAGTGATCCGTCCTGTAAGATATCCGATTCTATACCCTTAAATATTTTAAACGGCGCAAGCTCTTTATTCAGGGCATCAATTTCAGCATGCTGTTGTTTGATTCTGAATTCCTGCAGGCCATTAGCATAAATAGCTGTTTGCGAGTGGTCGCTGATACCGAAATGCTGCCAGCCTTGTGCCATGCAAGCTTCCGCCATTTCTCGCAAGGTATTTTTTCCGTCGCTCCAAACTGAGTGGTTGTGCCAGGCCCCTCTCAGATCGGAATATTCCAGAAATGCCGGCAGTTCGTTTTTGCGTGCTTCTTCCAGCTCACTTCCCCCTTCCCGGTATTCACTGGGAATGAGTTTCATCGACAGGGCTTCTGCTATTTTTTCTTCGCTCTCAAAAGCGTTGGCCGAGAGAAACTGAAGTACATTTTGATGCTCATTCACCGGCAAGCGTAAATGTTGTACCGCAGAAGAATGCAGGTATAAAATATTTCCGAGGTGTTCTTGATCCGTGAACAACAACTCTACGGAGCAAGGTAAGGATGCATGCTTTCCTCTCCAGGCATAAGGGCCGCCTAGTTCACGTTGGGTAATGAGTAGCGGTGAAGCCTCCAAGCGCGACCAGCCTTTCGCGGCAGGAAAGGTACTCACAAAACTGAGCGTTTCTGCCACCTCCATTCGTCTTCGCACCGCGCCTACTTCGTAAACCGGATGTTCCAGGAGTGATTCAAGCAATGATTTTATTTCGGAAGAAAAAAATTCGGCATCAGAGATTAAATGCTTGCCTTTTTGTTCCATAAGGAACTCAATAGATTGCCGGATTGACTCCTGTGTTTTTTCTCCAAATCCTTTCAATGCGGAAACCTTTCCCACCAAACAAGCATCGTAAAGCATTTCAAGCGAAAGCAATTGAGCTTCTTTCCAGAGTGTGCGCACTTTTTTAGGACCTATGCCTTTTACACTCAGAATATCTACTACACCCGCAGGCGTTTGCGATAGCAAGTGTTGCAATTCGGCGGTGGTGCCGGTTGTATTAATTTCTACAATCTTGGAAGCTATGCCTTTCCCAATACCTTCCAGGGATTCCAGCTCACTCAAGGAGAGGCTGTGCAACAGAACCGATTGTTTTTCGAGATGGAAAATAGCATTTTGTAAACCCCGGATCTTGAATTGGTTTTCTTCGTGGAGCTCCAGCAATAGCACTGTTTGCTCTAGAACATCTATGATTCGCCCGTTGGTAAGCCCCATGAAACTTGAATTTATTCGAAGGCTAAAGGTAAGAAAAAAACTAAGACAGGATGGAGGTTGTAGGTGCCAAACACTTTTTGTATTTTCAGGCACCTATAAAAAGCAATATGGATATTCAGTCAATTCTAAAAGAGTCATTTACCGGTTTTCCGGAAAGTTCCAAGCTTTGGGTATACCAGGCATCACAATCGCTGAGCCCGGAGCAAGAGGCGAAATTGCTGCAGCGATTGGAACTTTTTCTTCAGGATTGGACCAACCACGGAAATCAATTAAAGGCAGATGGGAAATTTTTGTTTGGTCGCTTCCTGGTGCTCGTCGTGGATGAAAGTAAAGTGCCTGCCAGCGGATGTTCCATTGATGCCTCCATGCGTCTGGTGAAAGAACTTGAACAGCTTCTGGAAATTCGTTTTACCGACCGTATGATGCTGGTTTATTTGTCTGAGGAAATACATAGCTGTCCACTGCAAGAGCTTCCTGCGGAGGTGCACGAGGGCACACTCATATTCAATCCTATGGTGAGCACCTTAGGCGATTGGAGAAATTCCTGGCTAAGTCCCTTGCACAAAACCTGGGTAAGGCGCTTTTTGAAGGCGAATAATCCAATTTTTTCGCCTATTAAGTAAAAATTCAAATTGCTCGTTTCGAGTAGTTCACATTTTATACCTATATTGCCATAGTTTATATATCAAGTCATTTTCAAAGACTTAACGAAAGCATTCGATGAAAACACGTGGTTACCTCGGACTTAGCCTGTTCATTTTGCTGGCAGCCTGTTCGCCTAGTGCCAAAAAATTGTTTACCAAAGCAAAAGCACATTACGAAATGGCAGAATACGAAGTAGGTATTCAAAAATTTCAGCAAGCCAAAACCAAAGGCTACGATTCCAAAGAATGCGCCTATTACATTGCGGAATGCTACCGCAGATCTAACCGGATTCATGAGTCTGAAAAATTTTATCAGGAGGCAGTCAATGCCAATACCACCGAGGAAGAGGCTTACTTTTATTTGGCCAAGGCCATGAAGTCGAATGGAAATTACAAGGGTGCCGAATCGGCGTATAAAAAATATTTGTCCATAGGCACCAATTTCGATTTGATCAATAAAGCCAAAGCAGAATTAAACAATTTGAAACAAATTGAAAACATTGTAGACAGAGGTTCTTATTACGAAATTTTCAACATCAACGAGCTCAACACTCCCGAGGCAGAATATTCGCCCTTCATGCACGATGGTAAACTTTACTTTACCTCCAGCCGTGGTGCCGATAAAATGCACCTGGCCACAATGACGGGCTTTACAGATTTGTATGAATATACCTTTGATGGTACGACTAAATTTTCCGGTCAGTCCAAACGTTTGCACGAAGCTCTGAATACAGAAGATGCACACGAGGCAACCTGTGTATTTACAAAAGACGGCAAAACTATGTATTTCTCCAGAGGGAATACCGGAAGCAAAAAAGGACAGCAAGATGTGGACATATTTGTGACTACCCGCCAGCCTGATGGTACTTGGACAGAGCCAGTGATGTTACCTTTCTGCGAAGATAAATCCTGGGATTCTTGCCCGGCATTATCACCGGATGGACGCACCTTGTATTTTGCTTCTAACCGTGAAGGGGGCCGCGGAGGTACAGATATCTACAAGGCCAGCGTTGACGCATCGGGCAACTGGACTCCGGCGGTAAATCTTGGAAGTCCTATCAATAGCAGCGGGAACGATATGTTCCCTTATGTTTCGTCTTCAGGAGCCTTTTATTTTTCATCCGATGGGCATCCGTCCCTTGGTGGAATTGATTTGTTTGAAGTGGTGAAAAAGGATGGAAAAAATACCATAGTCAACATGGGGCCTCCCTTGAACTCCAGCTACGACGATTTCGCTATGTTTTATCGCGATACAACGCTAGGATTCATGACCTCCAATCGTCCGAATGGAAAAGGAGATGACGACATATATGAGTTCGTTTTGAAAAAACCGGTGGTGGTTACACTTTTGGATCTCACCTCTTATTTCAATTTCAGCAATACCGACACTTCAAAAACCCGCTTGGAGTTGACGACCGTCAAATTGATCAATGAAAAGGGAGATACCATAAAGACTTATACTACCGACAAATCTGGAATGAAATCCGATACCTTATCACCAGGTAAGTATCGTTTAGTAGGTACGAAGGACGGCTATTTAACAGGCTTGTCAGAATTCACCATAGATAAAGTACCCGCTGAAAATTTAAAGCCTGGCATCAATACCTTCCGGAAATCAGCCGAAGTAGTGCTGCAAAAAATTGCCGACTCTATCGTATTCACTTACAACAACATTTTGTACGACTACGACAAAGCCGACATACGTCCGGATGCTGAAGTGGAATTGAATAAGATTCTGGAAATTCTTCAGAACAATCCATCCATTACCATTGAACTTGGTTCTCATACCGACGAACGCGGATCTGACCGATACAACCAGGCCTTGGCTCAAAAGCGTGCGCAATCAGCCGTGAATTATTTAATATCTAAAGGTATTAAAACGGAACGCATGGTGGCTAAGGGGTACGGAGAATCCACCCCTGTTGTAAAGAATGCCAGCACGGAAGAAGAGCATCAGCGCAACCGTCGCACGACTTTCCGGATAACCAATGCCGAGCAACTTAAAGTGAAGTTTGTAAACGTAGGCAACGAGAAGAACTAGTAACACCCAGGCATGAATTATTGGCTTGTAAAGTCGGAACCGTTCAAATATTCTTTTGATCAGTTTCTCAGCGATAAAAAAACCATTTGGGATGGAGTACGCAACTATCAGGCACGCAACAACCTGAGAGCTATGCGAAAAAATGACTTCGCCTTGTTTTACCATTCCAATGAAGGCAAAGAAATTGTAGGCCTGGCTCAGATTGTAAAAGAAAGCTATCAGGATCCAACGACCGAAGATACCAACTGGGTAGTGGTGGAGCTGAAGCCCGTAAAGAAATTTAAAAAGACCATTACCCTCGAACAAATCAAATCAGATCCGGTACTCTCTGGCATGGAACTGGTAAGGCTCATGCGGTTGTCGGTAACTCAGGTTACGGAGGAACAATTTAACAGAGTACTGCTATTGGCAGGTGAAGCATGAGTGAGATAAAAAAGTGGAGCATTGAGGAAATGGATCGCCTGGAGGTAGATGCATTTAAGACCGCCGAAAAACTTCCTCTCGTCATCGTGCTCGACAACATTCGGAGTTTGCATAATGTGGGTGCTGCTTTTCGCACCTCCGATGCATTCAGGGTGCAGCATTTATACTTATGCGGCATTACTGGAACTCCTCCCAACCGCGAACTCCATAAATCTGCTTTGGGTGCTGAAGATACCGTGGATTGGACCTACCATCAAGATTGTCTGGCATTGGTAAAAGAGTTAAAACAACAAGGTTGGATCATTGCCGCGCTCGAACAAGCTAGCGGTAGCACTTCCTTGCAACATTATGAACCGCAACCGGGACAGAAAATTTGTTTGATTGCCGGCAACGAAGTTTTCGGAGTGCAAGAACCCATTATCGAACACTGTGATCTCTGCCTGGAGATTCCGCAGTTCGGCACCAAACATTCGCTCAACGTGTCGGTAAGTCTTGGCATGGTTCTATGGCATTACATGCTTAAAACAGGACTTCATCAGCTTCAAAAGTAACCACATTGGCACCCACCACCGGTTCCTTCTTTTTTCCCACGTAAAGAAAGAATTTTAGTACTGCGTATACGTACAAAATCAGGAAAGACAGAATTAACAACACCCAAACCATATTCATTTCTTTTGATTCCGGTAGAAAAATACAAAGCTTGAGTAGAATTCCTATCTTGGAAAAATTCAATGTTTTTTGCGTAGTATTGATTTTTATCAAATTTTAAAGTCAAAAGGCACATTTCCACATGTAAAAGGGGCATAAAAATGATAAATTTGTGGATAACTAGTATGTCTCCTCGGGAATAGTACAATTTACTTGCGCAAAATACTTAGGATAATTACGTAAGCCTATTAGGTAAAATTCACTTACTATACCGGGTAAGCTCCAAGGTTCTCACATGTATTTCAGCAACCTTGGAGGTTGATCCTCTTTTTGTAAATTGCCAGTCTATTTTAAAACGCATGGTCCTGAGGGGCCGATCTGATAAGTCATGTTAGCAAAGTTGGAAGAATTGAAAAGGAGCCTGGAAGGCGATTTGTTTACGGATCTTACAATGCGCACGTTGTATGCTACCGATGCTTCTGTATACAGAGAAATGCCGTTGGCAGTGTCGCGGCCAAAGACAGTAGCTGATGTACAAAAGCTGATTGCATTTGCCAGAGAAAATAAAACATCCCTGATTCCGCGCACCGCTGGTACCTCTCTGGCGGGCCAGGTAGTGGGGAAAGGCATTGTAGTGGATGTGTCCTTGCATTGGACAAAAATATTGGAATTAAATAAACAGGAGAAATGGGTTCGTGTGCAACCCGGTGTTAACCTGGATGAGCTCAATAAGTATCTCGCCCCGCACGGACTGTTTTTTGGTCCTGAAACTTCAACCTCTAACCGGTGTATGATTGGTGGTATGGTTGGAAATAATTCCTGCGGTTCTCATTCTATTATTTACGGAACCACCCGCGACCATGTGTTAGAAATTGAAGGATTGCTGAGCGATGGATCGGCAGTTACATTCAAAGAACTAAGCAACGAAGCGTTTGAAGAAAAGTGCCAGCAATCCGATTTAGAAGGCACTATTTACAAGCATTTTAAAACCTTGCTTTCCCAGGCGGAAGTTCAGGCAGAAATCCGTAAGGAATTTCCTAAACCATCCATCCGTCGACGGAATACAGGATATGCCATTGATGAATTGCTGGAAACAGCGCCTTTCACTGCAGGTAAAGCGCCCTTCAATATGTGCAAATTACTGGCTGGTTCGGAAGGAACGCTGGCATTTTCTACCAGTATAAAATTGAATTTGGTAGATGCGCCACCCAAAACCGAAGGGGTGCTGGCCGTGCATTTAAATACGATTGATGAAGCATGTCGCGCTACCATCATTGCGCGCAAGTATAATCCGGGGGCTATTGAATTGCTGGATGATATTGTGTTGCAGTGCACCAAAGAAAATATTGAACAGCAGAAAAACCGTTTCTTTGTTCAAGGTGATCCCGGTGCCATTATTGTAGTGGAGTGGGCCCGCCATCAGAAGGAAGAAATCGAAAAATTATCATCGGATCTTATCCAGGAATTAAAATCAGCCGGATACGGCTATCATTTTCCTGTGATATGGGGAGCCGACATTAAAAAGATATGGGCCTTGCGAAAGGCTGGCTTAGGGCTGCTCGCCAATGTTCCCGGCGACCCCAAGGCCGTGGCTTGCATTGAAGATACGGCGGTGGATGTGAATGACCAGCCTGCTTTTATTGCTGAATTTAAAGAGATACTGACCAAGCACAATAAAGAATGTGTGTTTTATGCGCACATTGGCGATGGAGAAATTCACCTGCGTCCGATTTTGGATTTGAAGGTAGAGCACGATCGGCAGAAATTTTTTGAAATCACCGACGATGTGGCAACCCTCGTGAAAAAATTCCAGGGTTCACTCAGCGGCGAACACGGCGATGGACGCGTGCGTGGAGAATTCATTCGCAAAATGATTGGGGAGCAGAATTACCAATTGATTTGTGGTGTAAAGCAAGTATGGGATCCGGAAAATATTTTCAATCCCAATAAAATTGTTCATACTCCCAAAATGAATGAGTTTCTTCGTTACGAAAACAACCAGAAGACGCAGGAATTTACAACAGTATTGGATTTTTCGGAAACGGAAGGAATATTAAGAATGGCTGAAAAGTGCAACGGAAGCGGAGATTGCCGCAAGTCGCACATTATCGGAGGCACCATGTGCCCCAGTTACATGGCTACCCGGAGCGAAAAAGAAACAACGCGCGCTCGTGCCAACATACTGAGGGAATTTTTAACCCGTTCCGACAAGAAGAATAAATTCGATCACGAGGAAATTAAAGAGGTCATGGATCTCTGCTTGTCGTGTAAAGGATGCAAAAGCGAATGTCCATCCAATGTGGATGTGGCAATGATGAAAACGGAATTCCTTCAGCAATACTACAAAAGCAATGGTATTCCGTTTCGTACCCGGATGATAGGGAATTTTGTAAAAAACAATAAACTAGCTTCACTCGCACCGGGAGTATATAATTTTGTCATGAAGAATGGTGTTACCTCTTCCTTGGCCAAGCGAGTGCTGGGCATTGCGTCCAAGCGTCATTTCCCGCTGCTTTCGGAAAGCGTAACCAAGTGGGCATCTAATCATTTGGCCGCGCTGCAGCCCAATGCTGAAAAGAAAAAAGGTACGGTGCTATTTTTCTGCGACGAATATACCGAATTCAACGACGGTAGTATTGGTATAACGGCATTGAAATTATTGACGCGCCTGGGTTATGAAGTTATTATTCCGGAGCATGTGGAAAGCGGAAGAACGTTTATCTCCAAGGGTATGTTGGAGGAAGCGAAAAAGGTAGCGATTCAAAACATCCGTTTGCTGAAAGGAAAAGTGAGCAAAGACACACCGTTGATCGGTCTGGAACCATCGGCTATCCTGGGCTTCCGCGATGAATATCCATTGTTGGCTGGAGAACTTAAGCAAGATGCCCAGGCAATAGCGAAGCATACATTCATCATAGATGAATTTCTGGCTAAAGAATTTGAAGCTGGAAGAATCGATCGACAATTGTTTACTGCGGAATCGCGCAAGTTAAAGCTGCATGGTCATTGTCATCAGAAAGCCTTGTCTTCGGTAGAGTATTCTAAAAAAACCTTGTCGATACCGGCTAATTATTCGGTAGAAGTAATCCCTTCCGGATGCTGCGGAATGGCAGGATCGTTTGGCTATGAAGCTGAACATTACGAGGTATCCATGAAGGTAGGAGAGCTGGTATTGTTCCCTGCGGTGCGCAACGCTGCGGAGGGAACCTTGATTGCTGCACCGGGCACTAGCTGCCGTCATCAGATCCTCGATGGTACAGGCACCCGTGCCAAACACCCGGTAGAAATTCTTTGGGAAGCCCTGGTATAAGCCAGGCTTTCCCCAGGCCTTTGTCTTGAGTTTTCTGCATACATATCGAAACCGGTTGGTGAATTTAAATCAGTCCAACAGGTCCCTATGCCTCCTGAGAACCTCGTCTGGCAATGACTTGGATCTGTCTCAGCTGGCATTTCTTCAACATTCCAATCCTTTTGAATATGTGCGTAAGTTGTTGTCGGGTCAGCCCCACCAGGACTTATTGCCATTGGTGGATGCGCGTTCGGCGCGCAGCAATCAGTTTTCGGAGCAAATAAAAAAAATACAGCGGCGCGATGCCTGGTTGCAGGAAGAAAGCGGCGCCCGTGATTTGTATGTAGGCTGGCCTTTTGTAGAAGGGACCTTGCGCGATGGCACGCTGGTGCGCGCACCTTTGTTGCTTTTTCCTGTGGCCTTGCGTGAGGCGCAGGGAAGCTGGCTTCTTTGCCGCCGGTCTGACCAGGTGTGGGACTTTAATAAAACCTTTCATTTGGCGTATTGCCATTACAACCAGGTAGCGTGGCATGAGCTTCCGGAACCCGAAGCCGACGACTTTCCGCAGGACGCCTTGGAATTCCGGACGGCGCTTTACCATTTTCTGAAAGAGCATCAGTATCAATTGCATTTCAACAGGGCGCTGTTTGAAGAGGTATTACAACCGTTTGAGGCACGCTCGCGCAGCCAATGGAGGCCGGATGCGGCGCAGGGCATATTGCAACTGCAGCCCCAGGCGGTATTGGGTTTTTTTCCGTATGCAGGCACCTGGATGGTGCAAGACTACGACTGGATGGAGCAGCAGGGGCATTCCAGCATGACGCATTTTTTCCCTGCACGGGCTCCGGCGCCGGCCTTGTTTAAAGAAGAACAGGTGGTGCATCCCTTGCCTATGGATGGTTCGCAAGAGCAAGCTTTGCGCGCTGTAAAGGCTGGGAACTCGCTGGTAGTGCAAGGGCCGCCCGGAACTGGTAAATCGCAGCTTATTGTCAATGTGATCGCGGATTTTTGTGCCAGGGGAAAAAAAGTGCTGGTGGTAAGTCAAAAGCGTGCGGCATTGGAAGTCGTGCAACAGCGATTGAAAGAATTGCAGTTGGCTCCATTTGCGGCATTGCTGCACGATTTGCGCGCGGAACGCACGGCATTGTATCAGCATATTGCTGCTCAGATAGAGCAAGTGCCGGTATACCAGCAAGAGAACAATAAACTGGATACGGTATTGCTCGATCGGCAATTTACGCAGGCGTGCCGGCAGATGGACCAGGCACTTGAAAACCTGGAGCGCTACCGGCAGGCATTATTTGATGAGCATGCGTTTGGTATTTCTGCCAAGGAACTTTACTTGTGTACCGAGCCCGGAGAGGCCCCTGAAGCCTGGCGCAGCCTGGCCCGCAAATTTACCCGCAACAGCGCCGCTGCTTTTGAAACTACCCTTCGACTTTTATTGCCAAGATACAGGAATCTGAATCAGGGGCATTATGCATTCCGGCAGCGAAGAAATATACACCGGATGAACACTTCGGAAGAGCAGCAAGTATTGGAAGACTTGCAGCGCTGGGATCGGTTTAATGAAAACAAAGGCGCCTACTTTCGTACTTCTTTACAAGGATCGGAAACCTTGCTTGCCTCACTGCTGCAACACCTTGAATCGCTGTCCGCTTTTTTGGAGAACTGTTCCGAAGACACCTGGACCCGGATGCGCGATACCTGGACTTTAAAAAAAACGCAGGAGGCTGAGGGGCGCAAATGGATGGAGGTGGCCCAGCGCGTGTCCGCTTATTCAGGCGTTCGGGTGCCTGCATCAACGATTCCTTCTTTGCAGAAGGCTATGAAGGAAGGCCTTGAGAAGTACTCTTCTCCCTTTGGAAAAATGTTTTGGAAATGGCGTGTGGCTCCTGAACTGAAGCGCTTTCTCCAGGAAAATAATGCGAATGCTTCTGATCTGGAGGCCCTGCAGCAACAGCTTTCCGAATGGCAGAGGTGTAGTGCACAAATCGAAAAAATACAAGCCGAGCGTTGGTTGCCAAATGCCGGGGAACATTTTACAACGGAGGACTGGGAGCGATGGATGGAAACATTGCAGTTTCAAATCCAAGGGAAATCGATGTTGCTTTCGCTGGAATCTATTTGGAAACTGGAAGGCTGGAAAAAGGTACGCATCGATGATCTGCGTATATTACTGGAAGCGGCCATTCGTTGGGGAGAGGAATTTCGCAGTTTGCGCAATGCCCTTCGGCATTGGTTCCAGGAAAGTCAATTGCTCGATTGGTTGGGTGTGAACGCGTTGGGTTTGGCGATGCAGTTTCGTAAGGATTTTCATTTGCTGAAAGAGACGGACTTGCTGGTGCACGCTTGCAGCGCTGCCGAACAGGAAGCTCTTGCCTTGCTTTCTGCGGAAGAAAATGCTGTACCGGAAGACTTTATGCAGTATTTGAAAAGGTCGTGGCTGGCAGCACTGGAACACCAACATCCGGCATTGCTCCAGCCCTCTACCGGATCGTTGCAACATTATACGGAATTGCTGCAGCATGCCGTGCAGCAAAAGCAGCAATGCAGCCTGGCGGTGTTGCAGCTGCGCTTAAAGGAGCGTAGCTACCAACAAGTGGAATACAACCGCCTTCGCAATATGACTACTTACCGGGAGCTGTTGCACCAATGTCGTAAAAAAAGAAATACCTGGCCTGTGCGCAGGCTGATGCAGGAATTTCATGAAGAATTATTCCAATTGATTCCGTGCTGGATGGCTTCTCCCGAAACCGTTTCTGCTTTATTTCCTCCGGAACAATATTTTGATTTGGTTATTTTCGACGAGGCTTCGCAGTGTTATACGGAAAAGGGCTTGCCGGTATTGTGCCGTGCCAAACAATACCTTATTGCAGGAGATTCCATGCAGCTACGGCCTAGTGATTTATACCGTGTTCGCTGGGATCAGGAAGAGGACGCGATGGAAGAAGAAGCCGAATCGTTGCTGGAACTGGCGGCTCATTACCTGCCACAGCATTTCCTCGGATACCACTACCGCAGTGCGCACCGTTCGCTGATCGATTTCTCTAATCAACATTTTTATCAATCCAAGCTGGAATTGATACCGGCATGCGAATCTGCACAGCAATCGTATTTTTATCATACGGTGCAGGGCCTATGGTCAAAAAATCAAAACCTCCCGGAGGCGGAAAAGGTGGTAGCGCTGGTGCTGCAGCTTTACAGGGAAAGAAAAGGGAGCGTGGGGGTAGTAACGTTCAATTATCAGCAGGCAAGCCTCATTCAGGAGTTGCTGGACGAAAAAATGCAAGCGCAGCAATGGAATAGACCCGCGGATTTGTTTGTGAAAAATATTGAAAACGTGCAGGGCGATGAACGCGATTGTATTGTATTTTCATTGGCGTATGCACCCGATGCCAAGGGCGTGTTGCATGCCCGCTTTGGCAGCCTGCATCAGGAAGATGGTCCAAATCGATTGAATGTAGCCATTACACGGGCCAGGAAAGAAATTCATATCGTGTCTTCTTTTATGCCGGCACAGCTGGAGGTAGAACACCTGGCCTCCCAAGGTCCTGCCTTACTAAAAGAGTATTTGCAATTTGCCTGGGATCAAGCATCGGGTAAGTCCTTAACCTATGAACGAACGCTTTTGCATCCTCCGCATTGGTATTTGAAAAGTAAATTGGTAAATGCTACCTGGAAGCTTTCGGCCCTGCCTATTGCGGATTTGCAGCAGGGGCAACACGTTTTGTTGACCGACGATGATATGTTGTACCAGAAAAGTAGTAAGGAATTTTTTGCCTGGATACCTATGGCGTTGGAGCAGAAGGGATGGAAAGTATCGTATGCGTTTAGTGGCCCTTACTACAGGCATGGTGCAGGCGCTTGCATCCATGATGACGGCCCTCGTGAGGCATAGCAGCGGGGCGCCACAGCCAAACCTACTTCCGCCTACCGGTGTAGGCTTCAATGAGTTACCTGCCACCTCGATGAAAAGCAAAACGCGATGAGTGCAGGCAGGGAGCGAAAATCAGCTGAACTCATACAAAAACATGGGCTGTGATTTTTATCCTTTCTAATCTATCGCTCATACTAGATGCTGAATTTGTAGCGGGGGCAGGGCTGCCCACCGGCGGAACTTGAACCTACGTCCGCTTACCGGCGGAACTTGTCCGCCCACCGGCGGATGGGAGCTCTACGAGCAAATGGATCAATGGTTATAAAGGCAAAAAGACAGCCTTTTGGACTGTCTTTACTTTCTAGTAGCGGGGGCAGAACTTGTCCGCCTAATGGCGGAGCCAGTCCGCCCACCGGCGGAACTCGAACCTACGTCCGCTTACTGGCGGAACTTGTCCGCCTGCTGGCGGAGGAGCCCAACGAGCAAATGGATCAATGGTTATAAAAGCAAAAAGACAGCCTTTTGGACTGTCTTTACTTTCTAGTAGCGGGGGCAGAACTTGTCCGCCTAATGGCGGAGCTTGCCCGCCGGCGGAACTCGAACTTACGTCCGCTTACTGGCGGAACTTGTCCGCCTACCGGCGGATGGGAGCTCTACGAGCAAATGGATCAATGGTTATAAAAGCAAAAAGACAGCCTTTTGGACTGTCTTTACTTTCTAGTAGACGCAAGTATACAAAAGTCGAACTATCTTTACAAGGATTTACTTCTATTTCAGCAATTTAGCAGGGCTGAGTTTTTGAGATAGGTACATCCTATTTACATAGGATATTACTGGCTATCTCCTGACTAAGATAGACCTCTTTTTCCCCGTTCACAGAAATTAACATAGATTTATCGAAGTCTACGATTTCTTTTACTGTAATGGAAATGCCTAATTTGATACCTATCTTATCAAGGTGTTGTAAAAAGGAAGTTGTATGATTTTCTATTCCAGTCATTACAGCAGTGCCATTTAAAGAAACTCCTGTAAGCTTGATGGATTTAGTTTTAGCAAAGTTCCCATCTCTGTCAGGTATTGGGTCTCCATGAGGGTCAAATTCAGGATTGCCAAGGAATTGTGCCAGTCGCTCAGTTAGCTCCTCAAAACCAATATGCTCCAGCTCTTCTGCCATTGGGTGGATTTCATCCCATTTAAAACCCAATTTTTCAACTAAAAACACTTCCCAAAGTCTATGTTTACGAATGGTTTTAATGGCTATTTGCTTTCCCAGTTCAGTTAGTGTAACAGCTTTATATTTTTCGTAATGGATAAGCCCCTTTTCGCCTAGCTTTTTAATTGCCTCCGTCACTGTAGCAGGTTTAATATTCAATTCATAAGCAATGTCATTGGTATATGCCCCATCCTTATTCCGTTCGGTAAGCTTATAGATTGCTTTCAGATAATTTTCTTCAACATGCGAACTCATAACTAAATATTTTTAGGCAAACCTAAAAATTAAATTTGTATTACCAAAATAAATAACCATACCTTTACAAATAAAATAATGCAAATTTTGTAGTATGACCAAAAAGAGACAGCTTTTGCTGGCGATTGCTATTTTTGTTTGGGTAGTAGCCTGTAAGCAAATTACTGAACATGTTACTCCTAAAGCTCCCAACGATGATGAAATATTGGATGGGCCAGTAGAAGGGTTATCTTCTGTCGAAAAGCAACAATTTCTAGCCGGTGATGTGGCTTTTAATGGAGAGGTATTCTTTTCTGGAAATGGTTTGGGGCCATATTTTGTGGCAACCTCATGTGGAAGTTGCCATGCAGGAGACGGTAAAGGACACCCCTTTACTACTTTGACCCGATTCGGACAATCTGATACACTCGGCAATAAGTATTTGAATTTGGGTGGGCCACAATTACAAAACAGGGCTATATCTGGTTTTGATCCAGAGTGGATTCCTGTGGGGGCTTCTTTCTCCCAATTTACGCCACCAGCTAATACAGGTCTAGGATTTTTAGAAGCATTAACCGATGCTCAAATCTTAATGAATGCAGACCCCAATGATTTAGATGGAGATGGTATTTCAGGTAGACCCAACTATGTAAATGCTCCTAGCTATTTTCTTCCTCAACCTTATCATCAACAACGTGGAGGGAAATACATAGGTCGATTTGGGAAAAAGGCTGCTGCTATTGATTTACTACATCAAACAGCAAATGCCTACCAACAAGACATGGGCATTACTTCCGATTTTAATCCATACGAACCTGCAATGAATGGGATGGCATATCCCTATTTTGACAATGTTCCAGACCCAGAAGTACCAGCAACTACAGTTCACAATGTTGTCTTTTATTTGAGAACTTTAAAAGCTCCTATTCAAAGAAGTCAATCCGATGCGGACGTATTAGCAGGGAAACAATTATTCATGAATATCAAATGCGGTAGTTGTCATATTCCTCAATGGACAACTCCTTCAACAAACATCAACGCTTTATCTGGTAAGACATTTTTTCCATACACCGACCTATTATTACACGATATGGGTTCTGGGCTTGACGATGGATACACCGAAGGTACTGCCTTGACAAGTGAGTGGAGAACTCCTCCTTTGTGGGGTTTAGGCTTATCCATGAATTCACAAGGTAGGAATTACTTTTTGATGCACGATGGACGTGCTACATCAATCAGGCAAGCTATTGAACTTCATGGCGGTGAAGCAGAGAATTCAAAAGGTCAGTTTATGAATCTTTCTGAATCGGACAAAGCTAAGCTTATTAAATTCCTTGAAAGCTTATAGACTTATGGATAGAAAAGATTTTTTGAAGACATGCGGTCTGGCTTGCGTTGGCGGACTTGGAATATCAGCTTTATTACAAAGTTGTACTACCTCTCAATATTTCGCAGGAAATGAATTGACTGGTAGCCACCTAAAAATTCTGCAAACTGAGTTTACACTTGATAAAAAAGGGCAGCCAGTCAATAGAAGTTATGTACTGGTTAAGTCAGAGAAACTCAATTTCCCCATTTACCTCTACAAGCTGAGTGAAACAGATTATTCTGCACTTTGGATGGAGTGTACGCATCAGGGAGCTGAACTTTCTGCACATGGTGATTATCTTACCTGCCCCTCACATGGTAGTGAATTTGACCGATTAGGTAATGTCACACAAGGCCCTGCACAAAACAATTTGCGGAAATTTAAAACATCAATCGAAAATCAATTTATTCTGATTCATCTCTCATAAAATGAAACAAGTACTCATACTATTTTTTGCATTAATACAATACAGTGCATTTGCACAAATAGATTCGACATTGTTTAAACGTGTAGAAAAAAGAGATACAACGCTCAAACTTAATATGGATGCGGTATATAATCGTCCTTTTCTCCAAGTAGGCAAAGTGCCTGTAGCTTTCGGAGGGTATGTAGAGGCGAATAGTAATTATATGGTGACAGATGGAGTAACCGAAGGATTATCTTTTCAAATGCGTAGGCTTACTTTATTCGTATCCTCATCCATAGGAAGAAGAATAAAATTTCTATCTGAGTTAGAGTTTGAAGATGGAACAAAAGAAATCAATATAGAATTTGCAGCCGTTGATATAGAATTTCATCCATTGGTCAATCTGCGTGGCGGTGTCATTATGAATCCCATTGGAGCGTTCAACCAAAATCATGACGGCCCTAAATGGGAGTTTATTGACCGACCTATTTCTGCAACAACAATTATCCCTTCTACCTGGAGTAATGTAGGCTTTGGATTATGGGGTAAGTATTCTAAAAACAATTGGGCTTTTGCTTATGAGGCATACCTTACCAACGGCTTTGATGACAGAATCATTAATAATGCTGAAAATCGCACTTGGCTACCTGCGTCTAAGACAAATCCTGAACGTTTTGAAGAAAGTTTTAATGGAGTGCCACTTACTACACTTAAATCAGCATTGAAACATAGGAAAATCGGAGAAATTGGTTTGTCCTGGATGGGTGGCGTTTATAATAAATTTGAAGAAGACGGACTTGTACTCGATAAGAGACGAAGGGTAGATTTGTTTGCCATTGATTTCAACACCTTTGTAAAAAAGAAGACCTACTTCAATGGAGAATGGGTTTGGGCATTTGTAGATGTTCCTGAAACATTTTCACAACAATTTGGGAACAAACAAAAAGGGGCATTTTTGGATATTGTACATCCCATATTAAGAAGAACAATTTTGGGATTTGAAAAAGCTGTACTCAATGTGGCTCTACGCCTAGAATACGCTGATTACAACGTTGGGACTTTTAGAGAAACGGACGGAGACATTCGTGACGACATATATGCAGTTGTTCCGGGAATAAGTTTCCGTCCATACCCCCAAACGGTCATTAGAGCAAACTATCGCTATCACTGGCAAACGGACATTTTGGGTAATCCTGCTTCCAAAACGGCTGGTTTTCAGTTCGGTTTCTCTAGTTATTTCTAAAATGAACCAAAAATTTTGTAACTAATAACAAATTAATTATAACAACAGTTTTAATTAATTCTCGTTTATTTGTAAAGATGAAAAAGCTAGTTGCCATATTTTTAATAATGATATACACAGCCTTTAGCACAGGGCTTACAGTGTATAGTCATTATTGTGCTGG
Organism: Cytophagaceae bacterium; assembly: GCA_025454925.1. Taxonomy (GTDB): domain Bacteria; phylum Bacteroidota; class Bacteroidia; order Cytophagales; family Cytophagaceae; genus JALONM01. Next base: position 3,964 of record JALONM010000056.1, on the reverse strand, counting down.
CAAATTAGCCTCAGTTTCACTTATTAACCCCAACAAAGGAGGTTGTGGTAAGTGTGGTAAAAAAATGACCAAGGATTGCTGTAAAGATACACAGCAAACTCTATCATTGGACGAATCGCAACTTGGAAGCAATGTAAATATTACCATACCTGACTATTCAGGTTTAGTAGCTATGTTGCCTTCTTTCAGCTATGAGTTTCAGCCAGAGCTTGCTCTGGTAAATTCAAATGCTGTTAAGTTCTATGTATTTGAAACTGGGCCACCCAAAACGCCCATATATATTCAAATACGCTCCCTTTTAATTTGATATTTTTCCTCTTCTCTTGGTTACGTTGCTATTATTTACATAGCAGTGTGATCCTTTATTAAAATCCATTAAAAATTCTAAAAAACTCAAAATGAAAAAGCTCGCTTTTGCAGTGCTTGGCGCTGCCTTATTTGTTGTTTCGTGTAAAAAGAAGGAACACGAAATGACACCTACAACTCCAGAATTGAATATTAATTACCCTGCTGCATACGTGGTAAATGGAGAAAGTAATACAATTTCTGTCATACGACTTTCAGATAATACGGTCACTGAAACGATAAAACTTGGAGAAATGTCCGATCCCAATCATGGAGGAATGAATATGGCTACTGGTATTTCTTGGCCACATCATGTCTACATAAATTCAGCAAAAACACAGTTAGCCATTGGTGTGCCCGGAATGGATTTAAGCGGAGGTCATACTGGTGGAATGATGGGTATGACTGGTAAAATTGCGATTGTGGATGCCGTAAAAGGTACAATCACAAAAGTAATTGATCTCCCTGTGTCAAATCATAATGCTATATTCTCTCCTAATGGTACAGAGATTTGGACTTCACAGATGCAGGAAATGGGCAAAGTACTCGTCTATGATGCAACAACCTATGCACTGAAAAATACCATTGATGTTAAGATGGAACCAGCGGAAGTAACTTTTTCTTCAGACGGTTCTATGGCCTTTGTCGCTAATGGAGGATCGGATACAGTAACCGTTATAAGCGTTGCCAATAAAACGGTAATGGGGCAAGTAGAAGTTGGTGACGACCCTGTAGGTGCTTGGACAGGTGCAGACGGCAATATGTATGTTGATAATGAAGTAGGCCAAAGCATCACCGTTATCAAAGTCTCTGATATGTCCATTGTTACAACAATTTCTCTTGGCTTCATGCCAGGTATGGCAGCTTACAATAATGCCATGAGTGAACTTTGGGTAACTGACCCTGACAATGGCAAAGTTCACTGGTACACTAAATCAGGTTCTACTTACACTCACGGAGGTGAATTCGCTACAGGTTCTGGAGCTCACGCTATAGCTTTCAATTCTGATGGAATGACAGCATACGTTACAAACCAAAGTGCGGCAAATGTTTCGGTTGTAGATGTAATGAACCATTCAGAAACGAAAGAAATAACGGTTGGAACTAAACCAAATGGTATAACCATAAAATTCTAACTAAATGAAATCTTGCTGCGAAAATGGAGGGAATCAATCTAATAAAAGTAAAAAAATCATACATATGATTTGGTTGATACTATTGCTGATATCCCTCCTGTTCGTAGGTTTCAAACAAATGTTTAACAATTAAATTGACAATAATATGAAAACTCAAAAAGGAATCTTCGCTATTGTATTTACAATGATAGTAGCACTATTTACTACTAACGTTAATGCAAAGCCATTGCATGACGAAACAGCAACATTTAAAGTATATGGTAACTGCGAAATGTGCAAAAAGCGAATTGAAACGGCCTTGAAAAAGAACCCTGCGATTAAAAGTGCGGATTGGAATGTGGAAACTAAAATGATTAAAGTAGTATATGACCCACATGTACTTTCCGTAGACCAAATCCATAAGATTATTGCAGATGCCGGGCATGATACTGATAAAGTTAAAGCCAATGACACGGTATACAGTAAGTTACCTGGTTGTTGTAAGTATGTTAGAAAAAAATAATGTGTCACTTTAAATTAATACGAATATGAAAACAATAGTAAAAACAATTTTAGCACTTGTTGTTGTATCTCTTTCTTTTAGCTCCAATGCACAGGATTATAAGCATCCTTATGGTTTTGTTAAAAAGGGAGGTGAAATAACAGATTCCACTGGAAAGAAAATTGGAAGTATAACTTCTGATGGAACTTTAAGTGATTCTACAGGTAGTAGAATTGCTCATGTTGATACTAGAGGAAATCTAGTAGATGCAAAAACAGGAAAAATTTTAGGACATGCCCCCAAAAATGGAACATTTGTGTATCATTTTAACGAAACACAAAAGGATACTTTAACGATTAGCTATCCTTCTAATGGCACATGTGAAGTAAAAAACTCTAAAGGGGATGTTGTATTAATTGTTCATGAAAGCTATAAGCAATATGGTGCTTGTGCGTACCATTGTCTCGCTCTGCATAAGAAGGGGCAATATATGAAAATGAAGTAATTATAATTTACTCCCAATGGTATGAAGCTATTGGGAGTAATTCTAAAAGATATTTTTATGAAAGATCAAAAATATATTCCTGCATTGGGTTATGATTTCCTTAGTGAGTATTATGATTTCACTATTAAACTGACAATGCCTGAAAAAAAATTCAGGAATAAGCTTATTGAGTTAATTGACCCTACGGCAGGAGAAAGTATTTTAGAATTTGGTTTTGGAACAGCACAAAACATTATTCTTTTAGCTGGAAGAGAAAAAAAAGCACTTATTCAGGGAGTAGATATTGACCCCAAAATAAAAAACATTGCAGAGCATAAATTAAACAAAAATAAACTGAACGTACCTCTTTATCTATACGATGGACAAACGCTTCCATTTCAAAACGATTCGTTCGACAAAGTATATAGCTCTTTGGTGTTTCATCAACTGGATTCGGCAACCAAACTGAATTGTCTTCGAGAGTTACATCGTGTTTTAAAACCAAATGGGAAATTAGTAATTGGAGATTGGGGAAAAGCAAAAAACACAAGGATGCGAATTGCATTCTACGCTGTCCAGTTATTAGATGGATTTAAAACCACTAACGATAATGTAAAAGGGTTAATGGTTGATTATATTATTAACTCAGGATTTCAGCATGTTTCAGAAGTTGATTTTATAAATACAGCTATTGGCACATACAGTTATTATACAGCCATTAAAAGCAAGTAACATATTATGCGGACTATTATTTTACTAATACTTTCCTGTTTTATTGTTTACACTACGCAAGCAAGAGTCAATTCAAATATGGACGACATATTAGGAATTTGGCAGATGGAAAATGGGACACTTCAGGTAGAAGTTTTTAAAAAAGAAGGGAAATATTTTGGCAAAATAACTTGGGTAAAGGATCAATCAAAAAAAGGAAGCATTGGTCAATTAGTTCTATGGAACTTGGTCTATGATGCAGAAAGCAGCGAGTGGAACAATGGAGAAATTCGTCTTCCTGAAATGAATCATTCAGCAAGTTGTTACCTAAAATTAATTAACAAAGATACAATTATTGCAACTGGATACCACGGTCTAAGGATGTTCGGAAAGGATGCAAAATTTAATAGGTTAAAATAAAAATTCATCCTTAAAAAAACATCATTAGGCACAAATCACCACTATAATGGTAGAGAAAATAATAGAAATATCACTCAAAAATAGAATTACCATTCTTCTCATAGCAGCAGGACTATTCGCATGGGGGATTTATTCTGTTCAAAAGAATCCAATTGATGCGATTCCTGACTTATCCGAAAATCAGGTAATTGTTTTTACGGAATGGATGGGACGAAGCCCACAAGTAATAGAAGATCAGATAACCTATCCTTTGGTTTCAAATCTACAAGGAATTCCAAAGGTTAAAAATATACGAGGTACATCCATGTTTGGGATGAGTTTCGTGTATGTCATTTTTGAAGATGACGCAGATATTTATTGGGCAAGAACTAGGGTATTGGAACGTCT
>JALONM010000113.1 GCA_025454925.1 Cytophagaceae bacterium | reverse complement strand
CGCCGTGGCGCTGCAGGCGCCACAAGGGACACGCCCAAAAAAAGCATTCGAGGGCCTAATCCAATGGTATCAATTTCTTAGAGGTTTGGTTCAGGAGTTGGGTTAATCAAAAGGGAAATATTTTTTCGCATTCCCGTAGCAAACATCCTGCACCAGCTTTTCCAACAAGGTTGCATCCTTGGGGAGTTCTCCTTTTTCTACTTCTTCCCCCAACACCTGGCAAAGTATTCTTCGGAAATATTCGTGACGAGGAAAGGACATAAAACTCCGCGAGTCGGTAAGCATACCCACCCATTGCGATAGTAATCCAAAATTAGAAACCACATCGAGGTGGTTTTTGATTCCGTTTTTTTGATCTAAAAACCACCAGGCAGCGCCGTATTGCATTTTGCCTTGCAGGGGTCCTTTGTTAAAATTGGCCACCATGGCGGCCATAACTTCGCCTTGGGCAGGGAATAAATTGTAAACAATGGTGCGAGCCAATACATCCTCCTTTTCCAGCGAATCAAAAAAGGCCGACATACGTTCCGCCTGGTTCCAGTCGCCGATAGAATCGTAGCCTTGGTCAGCCCCACGGATGTTCCAAGCCAGTGTATTGTTGTTGCGAATGGCTCCCAAATGGAATTGTTGTACCCATCCTTTGCGCGCGTATTCCCGGCATAAGCCACCAAGCAGATAATACCGAAAGGCGTCCAAACCATGATCATCGGGAGTTTCGCCCTTACAGAGCATTTGAAATGTTTTTTCTACCATGCTGTGCGTAATGCTTGAATTCGACGCCGGCAGTTGCGCCAAACCATGGTCCGCAATGCGGCAACCACGCACATGAAAATAGTCGATGCGTTCAATTAAAAATTCCAGCAGGGCCTCTGCACTCTGTATTTCTCTGAATTCATTCTTCATCCGTTGAATGTTTTTTTGGAATTCCAGGGCGGAAGGCAATGCCAAAAAAACATCCGGACGAAAGCTGGGCAGCATCTTCAGCTCAGCAGAAGTGAATTGCTGATGAGGCGCCAGCGAATCCAGCGGATGATCGGTGGTGCAGATTAGTTCCACCTTCGTTTTTTGTAGCAACGCAAGCGGCGTATAAGCCTCTTGCTGCATGCGCTCCCTGCAATGCTCATACACATAGCTCGCATTCGATCCATTCAAAAGCACATCCAACCCAAAGTAGCGTTTCAATTCCAGGTGCGTCCAGTCAAACAATGGATTTCGCAAGGTGTAAGGAACCGTGTTGGCCCAGGCCAAAAATTTTTCTTTCGGTGCAGCATGACCAGATATCAGTGATTCATCCAAGCCCATGGCCCGCATGGCCCGCCATTTGTAATGATCCCCATCCAGCCATAATTCCGTTAAATTGCTAAAACGATGATGCGACGCAACCTTCCAAGGATCCAAATGATTGTGGTAATCCAGAATCGGTAAATCCCGGGCTACTCCGTGGTAAAGCTCCCTCGCGGTAGGAGTGCTTAAAAGGAAATCTTCAGAAAGCCATTGCTGATCTGCCATATTCGTATCATTATTGTAAATCCTGCGCAGCAGAACGTATGCCCAGTTCCAGTCCGCGCAGTTCGGCCAGTCCCCTTAATCTTCCTATCGCCGAGTAACCAGGATTTGTTTTTTTAGTTAGATCATCCAACATCTGATGTCCATGATCCGGACGGAAGGGCATTGCAAAATCTTTCCGTCCTTCGCGTATTCTTTTTTTCTGTTCGCGAATAAGAACGTGCATTACCTCCGCCATCGGCACATCTCCCTCCAAATGGTTGGCCTCGTAAAAACTACCATCCGATTCCCGCTGTGTACTGCGCAAATGAATAAAGTTAATCCGGTGGGATACGTTCGAACACATCTGTACTAAATCATTGTCTGCGCGCACACCCAAAGATCCCGTGCAAAATGTGATGCCATTAGAAGGACTGTTGTAGCAATGGATGATGGCATTTAAGTCCTCTTCGGTACTTACTACGCGCGGCAATCCTAAAATGGAATACGGAGGATCGTCCGGGTGTATTGCCATGCGCACGCCAGCTTCCTCCGCCACCGGGATGATTTCTTTCAGAAATAAAAGTAAATGTTCGCGAAGTTTCGTGGCGTCAATACCTTCATAAGTAGCCAAATGATTCCTGAAATCCTCCAACGAATATGTTTCTTCCGAACCGGGCAATCCGGCAAGAATATTTCCGACTAACTTCTGTTGGTCGGTGGTTGAAGTTTGTTCCATCCAACGTTCCGCTGAGGCGATCAGAGCCATGGAATAGGAGAGGAATGCGTTTTTTCTTTTCAGGATAAATAAATCGAAGGCAGCAAATGCCACCTGGTCAAACCGAAGCGCTTTTGAACCATCTTCTACTTCGTAACTTAAGTCGGTGCGTGTCCAATCCAGTACCGGCATAAAATTGTAACACACCGTGTCAATGCCGCAGGCACCGAGATGGCGAATGGAAGTTTTGTAGTTTTCTATCCAGGTTTGAAAAGATCCGGTTCTCCGTTTAATGTCCTCATGCACCGGAATACTTTCAACCACCGACCAACGTAACAAGCTTTTTTTGTCGGTGCGGGTGTCCCATTCGATCTCTTGTTTGCGCTTCATGATTTCTTCCTTCGTCCACACTGCACCATTTGGAAGATGGTGTAAGGCGGTTACAATACCGGTTGCTCCGGCTTGCTGTATATCGTAAAGGCTAACGGGGTCTTGCGGGCCAAACCAACGCATTGTTTGCTCTAAGCGCATAATCGAATTTGTTAACGTACACAAATATACAAAATCTGTTGTAAAAAATAAATGCAAGGAGGCTTTTGCTGGCTGCGTTTGGAGTGCACTGGATCTACGATCCATGTGCTTTCCCAATAGAAGCGAAGCGTAATATTGAGAAAAGCCGGTTTAAAAAATAGTTTATGTCCAATGATTCTAGAACCCTTGATTTTACTAGTCATTTCCTGCGGCTAACTTTTTTTTGAATAATGTGGATTTTATTTTTTGAATTCCTGTTTACCTAAATCAATACTCAAGAGTTTTTCAAGTGAATAAGATCATGCGGATCTTATTGCATTCATTCGTTCAGGAACACGTCAAAAAACACTATGGTTACAGCCATTCCTATTGTTGAAATTTCCAGAAGATGGGGCATGTCTTCGCTTTCTCTGTACTTATTGTTGTTAATTTTAAGTTCCTGGTATCTTGCTGGGTTGTTTTTACTAAACTACCTCGATCGATCAAATATACCTTCTGCAAACCAAACTAACCCTGAGGGAAATACTTGTAAAAGTAATCTGGCGGTAGTCGCCACTAAAATTGCCAGGCAAAGCCCGGATACCTTGTATTGGTCCAAGCCTGCTTCCTGGACAGATGGTGTAGTGCCGGGGCTTACTGATGTGGTTACGATTCCTTCCGGAAGTAAGATGAAGTTGGATCAATCCATTACTGTTGAAGCAATCATGGTGCAAGGCCTTTTAGATGTAGAGCTAAAAACAAACATAAACATACGAACCAATCGCATGATTGTGAGTGGAGTCAATAGTATGTTTCGCTGGGGCAGATCCAACATGCCTTATCTCAAGCAAGGAAGTATTACACTTTATGGTAACGATGCAGCCAAACTTACTAATGAATTGGACGCCGAGTACAAAGCCATCATTGCCAGAGATGGTGGTGTGCTGGAAATACATGGTGCACCCAAATCCTCCTGGGTAAAATTAAATAAGACGGTTTTGAAAGATGAAAATAAGATCACGCTCGAAACGCCCGTGAATTGGGTGGCAGGAGACTCCATCGTGGTTAGTTCTACCGACTATAATTATTCGAATGCCGAAGTAATGGTGATACAATCGATTAGTGGAGCTACCATCACATTTCAATCGGCATTTCGTAAAACGCATTTTGGTGAAATTATTTCATTCAATCAGTCATCCAAAAAATTTGATCAGCGTGCTGAAGTAGGTTTGCTTTCCAGGAATATAAAAATTACGGGCGAGGTAACGAATGTTGGAGCCCGACGCATGAGTGGCCATGTGATGGTGATGAAAGGAGGAGTGGCTCACATAGAAAATGTGTCCTTCAATAATTTAGGTAGGGAAGGTGTAAAGGGTAAATATCCATTTCATTGGCATCTATGCGGACCGACCAGCAATCAGTATGTGCGCAATGCCAGCATTCGTAATTCTTTCAATCGATTGGTGGTGGTGCATGGAACCAATAATACTCTGGTAGAATCGGTGCTTGGCTTTCAGCACATAGGCCATGGATTTATGCTGGAAGATGGGGATGAAGAATTTAATGTTTTTAAAAAGAATTTGGGAATGAGCAGTTTCAAGGCAAAAGAGGGTGCCGAAGTAGATGTAGCCGATGGTACTTCGGTAGCTACTTTTTGGATCAGCAATCCTAATAATTCATTCGAAGGTAATGTAGCTGCCGGTGGCCAGGGTATTGGTTTTTGGATCATTCCGGTGAATCGCTTGCTACGTCAGGGTGCTGCACTTTCCAAAGGGGGTGTCCCTCGCAATTATTCCTTCAGAAAATTTGATGCTAATACCTCCCATTCCAATCGCAATATCAATCTGTCAATCGATAGCGACATCGACCCTCAACGAAAGCTGGTTGACTTGCAACCACAATATCCTTTGTTGGATGTTAACAACGATACTTTAACTTATTTGATCAGCAACCTTACGGTCTATAAAGGCGGCAATCGCGGCGTGTGGACACGCGCAGGTCTCGTACATAAATTTGTGAATTGTAGTTTTGGAGATTCTCCTTTTATGGCATTTATTTCATATAATGGACATGTTGAGAACTCTGTTTTTGCTGCCTCCACCCTCAACCAAGGCACTGGTCCGGATTATGAACGTGGGGAAATTTTAGGATTACAAATGTACAATGGATCTTGTGATTTTATAAATGTGCACATGGCTGGTTTTAAAGATCAATCCAAAGTGTGCATAGGTAATAGACAGTCGAGTGGCAAGTATCCCAATTTTACGGCGAGGGGAATTACTTTTGAAAATGATGGAACTCAAATGCAAAAGGTCAATTTAGGGTATTTTAGTCTGGAAGAAGATCCTGCTCGTTCATATGCATTTGCTGCCGGTATGATTGACCTGGATGGAACGCTTTCCGGAAAAGCTGGTGTTCGTATTACTCCCAAAATCAAAAATTTCAAAACCGATCCATATTATGCGGATAAAATTTTTGATGAAAAATTTAATCAACCTTCTCAAATTAACAATGTGGTAAGTCTTCCGGAGACATGGAACGCAGTAGGAAGCCAGAATACAGAGTTTGGATTGTTGCATAATTATTATTCCTGGGGTGAAGACGAATCGTTAAGGCCTGCACGAGCCATTTATGGGATACGATCGGATGGGCCTGTTGTTTTTGATGAATTAAGAAAATCTCATGACTCACAATGGCCGGTTATGGTGAATTCAAGCGAAGTGTATTATTCTCAATTCCATCAAACACCGGATTTTATTCGATCTACATTCAAATGGACCAAAGTTCGCAACGGTGCTGTGATAGCTGCGTATATGAATGTGCCCACTGCCACGGTGCTAACTCTTCCAAAGGTTACAAACATGGCAACGCTTATGAGTAGCAGCTCTTCTGCCTATTTTATTTCCAATAATACCCTATATGTAAAGTATGTTGCCAATAAAATATCCAACGGGTTAAATACCTCGACTAAGCATACCGATTATATTACCGACGAATACAAAATTCAGTTTAATGCCTTCGCAACACCTTATCCCAATAAAAGATTGGATGCCGTGTACCTCGCAGATTTTGATGCTGCTGTTGATACGCGTGCAGCGATACAGGCATCTTTAACCACTGGAACAATTTCTTCCATCACTCATTCGTCTGCAACCAAAAGTAATTCCTTTACTATTCAAAAAAATAGTAACTCCGATGTGGGTTGGGTGGATTATATACTAACGTTGGAGAATAAACAAGTATGGCGAGAGTTTAATAAACTCAATATTGTTTACAAAGGACCTAAAGCCGATGTATTGGTTAGCAATGTCCAAGGGTTAACCACTAAGGTAGGTGCCTTGTCCGCGAATACCACTGCGAATGCCACCAGTGCTGAGATTGATTTAAGTTCCTTGCATGAATCCGTTTCGCAGGAAGTTACCAAAATAACTTTACGATATTTCATGAAAGACATATCAGGATCACAACGTGCCGAGCTGTTTGAAATGACCTTGAGCATGAGTCGTGTAGCACAGAGTATTCCTACCCTTACTGCATCGATAAGGGATACTTTATGCGCCAACGGTTCTGTACTGCTCACTGCAAGTCCTGGAGATTCCTATTTATGGAAAAGAGGAACTACGGTATTGCCAGCCAGCACACGAAGCATCATGGCTGCGGAACCAGGTGTTTATACAGTTGAAGTGCGCACCCATGGAGTGTCCCAGACTTCTTTGGGGACAGAAATATTCAGCTTACCCGAAGCAAACGTTACACCCTCTGGGAGCACAAGATTATGTGCAGGTGAAGTTTTACAACTTAGTACCCCAGCGGTATCAGGGTATTCGTATCAATGGATGAAGGGAAAAATAAACTTAGGCAATACGAACGTTTCGGTATTGAACGTAAATACTACGGGTAATTTTTCTGTGCAAGTGCAAAATACGCATGGCTGCACCAAACGATCTGCTATAACAAACGTGGCCCTTATTACTCCAATATATTGGTACAGCGATAGAGACGCGGATGGCAGCGGAAGTTTCTTTGATTCAGTTTTGGCTTGCATACAACCTCAGGGATATGTATCCTTTAAAAATGATGCCTGTCCGGATAATGCTGAAAAAAATAGTCCGGGTGTGTGCGGATGCGCCCAATCTGAAACGGCTTGTAAGCCGCAGGTTCGGTTTATACAGCCCCAGCCCGAAGCGCAGACAGGAGCTAGCATTGTAGTATTGGTAGAGGCAATTTCCACCAACAGCACAATTGCCAATGTGAAACTGTATTTAGATGGAAGTGTTACTCCCGTTCGTCAGGAAAATAATTCGCCCTATGCTTGGAACACTACAAGCGGTGGAACCCTTGATCCAATATTAAATTCCCTCAGTCCGGGCCCTCATCAATTAAGGGCTGAGGCAACCGATGCGTTGGGTAGACGCTCTGAACAACGCATTACCATTTATGTGAATGTTTTGGCGCCTACCAGTTTGCAAAACGCCAGACTGGAATTCTCCAGCTTCTATCCCAATCCAGTGGAGAGCAGCTTACATAGTCAACTTCCTGAAGGATCAGAGGTACTGCATGTTTCAGCGAAAAATACCGTGGGGGAAACCATCCTGCTTCCATTTCAACTTCGTGGTAATTACATCATGGTGGACTGTGAAGCCTTGCGCGCAGGAATGTACTTGCTGGAAATTCAAACTTCAGCCGGGAAAGAAGTTTTTAAAATACTAAAACAGTAAAAAAATCATTTTAACCTAGAGGTGCTAAAACTGCGTAAACAGTTTTAGCCTACTTTTCTCAATAGAATTGGAACGCCAGATGGAGGACGCTCATGGATCGTAGACCCATGGCCGAGAATCCCAGCTTAGAAAATCATGGGTTTCGAAATGAATTCCTTGTTTTCGGTTCCTTCTGCCCCCCTGATTTTAGTAGTCGTTTTTCAATATTAAAATTTCTCTTGAAAAATTGGGATTTAGTCCCTCTTTTTATTGAGTAGATTCCAAATAATAATCAATGCCACCACCAAGGCTATAAAGCCGAGTACTAACATAGGGTGTTCTATTAATTCTGATATAATCCGGAAGAAATTTACAATGAATTTCATG
>JALONM010000055.1 GCA_025454925.1 Cytophagaceae bacterium | reverse complement strand
ATTTTCTACTATTTCCTTTGAATTGAATGCCAACCAACGAACCAACGTAACGTCATACTCCTGGTGGTTGAATGGGTCTGCTGCTTCGGTGACTCCGGTAAGTGGATCGCCTTTCCGGGTTACGATACAGACAGGTCAGTACTACAACGGCGGACAGGTTTGTGTAGGAACCAATTTGAATGTGTCTCCGTTTTATGTTTCGCATTGTAAAACCATAACACGTTGCAGTGGAGCCAGATCAGATAGTGGAGCCAGATCAGATGATGAATCGGATTGGACGGAAGCATCGCAGGCGCTTACTGTTTCGCCCAATCCAAGTACCAGCGGATTTACATGGGTTGCCGACGCCGATATTGCCTACTACGAAGTGATTTCAATGATGGGTGCTACTGTATTGAAAGGCCAGTCCGTACTTAGCCAGGAGCAAGTGCAGTTTGGCGAGAGCATGGAAGACGGTGTGTATACACTTCGTTTGGTATATGCTAGCGGTAAGTCAGATACCAGAGTAATCCAGAAAATTAAATAGTTTCTACTTTTTACTAGTTATCCTATTTAAGCGGTGCTCTTGTTTTAAGGGCACCGCTTTTTGTCTAATGTATAGAAAATAGCGAGTTGAAATCATAGAGTGCCAGAATTTGTAGTGCAGTGAATGATGTGTTTGGACAGAGATTATTGTGTGAAAGGTAATGCAGAAGATGGAGTTAAGCATTAAACGCTATATTTCTCCATAGAAATTCTTCAATGGAAAAACAACCCATAAAATCAAGCGCTTCAAAGTCAATTGGATCCAGAGAAATTAATTTTCGAAGCACATAATTTTCTATGTCAGGATTACCGGCCATGGATATGCGTTCCATGAGCTTTCTCAATCGTGTGCTTCGCTTTTTTTGAGTAAAGTGCTTGAATCATTCCAAGAACTAAAATTTTACACCCGATGGCTTTTTTAAAAGTTTTTTAATTACCTTGGAAGTATCTATTAACAAGCTTTTTCCCCAAATGAAAAACATTCTGCTAGCCATCGCTTTGGTCGTTATTGTAAGTAGCTCAAAAGCACAGACCGTCCTTTATGTGAATCCAACAGCTACCGGCGCTAATAATGGTTCGAGTTGGAATAATGGGTTTACTAATCTGCAACATGCAATTGATGCCGCTACCAATGGAAATGAAATTTGGGTTAAAGCAGGAATTTATTCACCCGGACAAGGAATTACAGGTACCGATTTTTATGCTCGGTATACCATTGTAAATAAAAATATTTCACTTTATGGCGGATTCTCTGGTACGGAAATTTCTAAAAGTCAACGTATTTCCAACAATTATTCAGCCCTTAGTGGCCAGTTCTATTTCCCTACAGATCCTAATAGCAAAATCGAAACTGTATTAGAAATAAAAAATTCAAATCAAGTGTTACTCGATGGTTTTACTGGACAAAAAGCAAATACTCTGATGAGAATTGACACATCAAACGTAACATTTTCACGCTGTTTACTTGATACTAATTTTTCTCATTCCTCTATTCGGATTGGAAAAAAATGTCATTTAGAATTCCGCAATTGCAGATTTGAAAACTACAACCAAGGGAATTTTTTAATATCTGGTGAAAACTCTGTCTTATTTGATCACTGCGCTGTAAAGGGAATTAATTCTACATTCCTGACTGTGGATAACGGAATGAGTATTCAGCAAGAAATGAAATTAACCGTTTATGCCTGCCGATTTGAGAATAATCAAGGAGCCCTATTCATTGGAGATTCCATTGATATGAAATTTGATTCTTGTTCCTTCTTGAATTTACGATCAGCCACGACTGTTTGTAGATCCGCAGCATTTAGCAATTGTTTGGTCAATGCTGGAAGCTATTTTGAGGTGATTGCTAAAAATCTTGGCGACAGCACCTTGGTAGTGAACAATTGTACTTTTAGGGGCGTGAATGGAGGTAATCATCTCTTAATTAGTTACGGTGCAAGTATTATCCGAAATTGTTTATTTTCTCATATCCGGAATTACTATACTCTATTTGCACAATACAATATTAATAAACCATTCAGCGGCAGCAATATAATAGTGGACAGCATAGCGGTTACCAACGTAGGAGATATTCGAGCTTCGGATGCGTCTTTGGTGCAAGTTTCGCTGTACAAGGCTTTCGCCTCTTACTTGCGTTTTATAACCAATGATATGCAACTGATGAATATTTCAATAAAAAATTCAACTGTTGTTTTAGACGCCAACTCTGGAAATTATAATGTTTCAAAAATTACCATGGATAGTTGTGAAAATGCCTCATTATCATTTACAGGCAACAACAACACTACCAACACAGCAAGTTCTTTTCGGAATATTTCAGTAACAAACTCTAGTTATTCAAGTCCTACTTTGCGCTTTCTTGGTCCCTTATCTATCATGCTAGATTCTGTAACGTGTATAAGCAAAGAAAATCAATCACAATATGCTATTTATAAGACTGGCTCAAAAGATTTCTATCTTCGAAACATTACAATAATGAATCAAGGTGGCTATTATTCGGGCTATTCTACAAAAGGTCGAATTGAGAATAGTCGTTTTCTAAATATTTCAGGAGGTGGAAATTTTGCGGCGGTTGACTCCATGTATTTGTTGAATTGTGTATTTGAAAATAATAAGGGACGTGCCTTTTCAATTGTTGCCAACAGTGGAGCAGGGAAAGTGTTTTCACAAAACAACCGATTCAAAAATAATGCAGGGGCATTATTCTGCGTAGGGAATCTAAAAAGCTTTGGTGACTTATTTTATAACAATAAGGCTGCGCAAGGATCAGCGTTGCATTTGTTAGATTCCGCTCAGATTTTCAATGCAAGCTTTGTACTGAATCATAATCAATACATTTATTCAGAAACAGATAGTTTGGCCAATGTGGTATTGTATAATTCGTTGTTTCATCTGAATACTGGGAATCACGTAGGGATTGATAGTGCCTACCATTGCATACTACCTGATTTTATTCCTGGTCCCAATAATATTATAGGTGATGCCAAGATTAATTTACAATTTCAACCCTTGCCAATGTCTCCTGCCATCAATGCTGGTTTGGACATTTCAAACTACCTCGATTCTGTTCCAACGTATGATGTGGCAGGACATTTACGTGTTCAGCATGGAGTGATAGATATCGGTGCCATAGAGGCAGATTCTATTCAACAGTATAATCTAATTAAAGGCAATGTAATCCGTGATTTTGGACAGAATTGTATTACGGAAAGTTTAGCAGAAAAAGGAATTCCTGGAGTTATTATAGCCATACAACCAGGCAACATTTATACGAGCACTGATACGGCAGGGACATTCGAAGCACCTGCTGAAGTGGGAACTTATACGGTCAAGCAGATACTTAGCGATCAAGAACAAACTTATTTAACTCCACTTTGTCCGACGCCATCAGAGTTTCAGGTATCTTTCAGTCAATTACCAGACACTTCCATCTCGTTAGATTTTTTCAATGAAATTCAAACTTGCTCCCATCTGACAGTACATGTAGGGGCATCGCGTAGAGTGCGTTGCTTTAAAGGCTTTACCATCGTTCAATATTGTAACGAAGGAAATCTTGAGGCTTCAAACGTTCGTGTTAAAGTAGACTTACCTGAATTTGTAGTTCCTCTTTCTGCTAATCTTAGCTACGATACTTTGGATGCTAAAACACTTATTTTTCCAATTGGAAATATTCCTGCAGGACATTGTGGAATTATTCATATTACAGATTCTATTGCTTGTGAAATGGACGCCATGAACGCTACTCAATGTGTCACGGCAGAAATCTCACCCAAGAGTTCTTGCATACAGGAAAGTCCGTTATGGGATAAATCTGAAATTAAGCTAAAACCAATGTGCGCTGGAAATACTGCAGTATTTCGTCTGCACAATATTGGAACTGGGGATATGTTGGACAGTACTGAATTCAGAATTTATTTTGATACTCTTTTGGGATATCAGAATAAACTAATGATCAAATCCAAAGATAGCATCACTATCGAAGTAATGACCAATGGCCAAACGATTTTCCTTGAGGTAGACCAACGCCCTTCCTACCCCGGAGATAGTATCGTCCGGACGTTTGTAGAAAGTTGTTCTGATACAAGCCAACTGTCTTCAAATCCGCCTAGGATTGGATTGCCGATTAGTAAACCTCCTATTCCTACGGTAAGCTCCAGTAGTATGTGTAGTGTTATTAGCGGAAGTTTCGATCCTAATGAGAAATTGGTTACACCTGCCGGAATAGGTTCAGCGAATAATATCTATCCACACGAAAAATTGGAGTATACCATTCACTTCCAAAATACTGGAACGGATACTGCATATACCATTCTTATTTCGGATACACTTTCGCCTTATCTTGATCTTAGCACGCTTGAAATGGGAGTCGCTTCGCATCCCCACACCTATTCGATTTCTGGAAAAGGCAGTCCAGTTCTAAACTGGAAATTCGATAATATCAATTTGCCTGACAGCAATCGTAATGAAAGGCAAAGTCATGGTTTTGTAACGTTTTCAATTCAACAGAAAAACACCACAGTGGGAACGATCATAAAAAATAAAGCAGCCATATATTTTGATTATAATGAACCGGTTATCACAAACGAGACATCACTCGAAATATGGAATGGTGAGTTAGTCGACTTTTCATTGGGGTCAAGAGTCAATTTGAATCTAACCAGCTTGAAAAATCCTGAACATTTTGTAGCCTCTGTTTCGCCCAATCCCAGTACAGGAAGTTTCAGATTTACACTGCCTCAGCATATTTCTGGACTTGCAAAAATCGTAATTCTGGATATACAAGGCAATGTGCAGACTGAATCCAATTTTGTCAACAGTTCTGAAGTGGACTTATCTGGCCTACCAAAGGGGATGTACTATTACCGAATTCAAAGTAGTGAAGGTCATTTTGCAAATGGAAAATTGATTTTATATTGATCAGAAATAAGTGCATCAAAAATCGAAACCATTGAAGAATATAAAGTGAAACAGTTGCCTATTAAAGGGCTTTTCTTGAAGAATACACCGTTTACGTGATCAATTTTGTACAATAAGACTGTGCTTAAGAGAGTGCGCTTCAAAGTCAATTGGATCCAGAGAAATTAATTTTCGAAGCACATAATTTTTTTATATCAAGGTTTCGAGCCAAGGATTCATGAACTTTCTCAATAGGACCCTCGTTTCTATTGAGAAAAGCCTGTAAATTGGTATGACTCGTGGCAATTCCATCTACACCTAGACAAGTTAATACATACACCCAACTTGATTATTATACCTGCGTATAAGCCGACATGGAAAATTCAGAAATTCAAACGTCAGAGGATTCTTTTGTAAAGCAAACGTTTACCAAAGAGAAAATTTTAGATTTTGTGGTCAATGAACTCCTGGGAAAATTTGTAGGCTTTTTGGTAGGACTATGGACCACTTCCTGGTTCTCGTATACTGTTTACGAAAAGAAAAAATTATCCAATCTTTTTGGATTAATGCCTAGAAAAAAAGTGGTGGTGAATGCTACTCCCGAATGGCTGCAATGGATTATTTGTGCTTTGATGGGCTTTTTGGTTTTTGAACTTATTCGGTACTTCTTCAAAAACAAACTTTACCTAAAAATTTGGAATTGGGCAAGCAAGAAAATTTCAGCTTCATGATTTTGTTGAGAACAGATAAAAAGACTATCCCGAATCTGATTTTTTTATTTTGTAATCGTCATCCTGTGGAAATTGTGATAAAATGGAAATAAAGTTTGAACCAGCAAAAAAAAAAATCATAAATCAACTCGTCCTCTTGCTTAAATTTCACAACATTTTTGTACTAGGAATATGCTTTGTTCTCCAATTTATTCGACGGGTTGTTCAAAGCAATGATGTAAGGCGCCAGTGCCAACAACAGTACAATTCGCTCTTCCTTTTTAAATCGCTTTTCTTGTATAAATCTTCCGCATACGCTTTCGTTACCTGGTAAAAGGAGATCGACAATCGTGCTCCCCTGTTGATTGATGCGGTAAGGAATAAAATCAAAACGCCAATTTAAGTCCTGATAAAGATCGGAAGATGCTAAGGTGGTAGCATGCCGGCTTTCCATGTTAGGTAGAAATAATTCTGAGAATCTAATCTCAACGTACTCTTTTACGCTCAATTTCTCAATAGAAAAATTTCTTTTTAGCGCCGGTGTATACATTGAGGTGGTTAAAAGTCATTTCTCATTACAGTGGCTGCATAAAAAAATATTACCGCTCCTTACGGCCCGGATAGAGCGAAAAGCTCCCTGTGGCATTGGGGTGGCGAATAATGCGCCACCCCAACGCCACAGGGACTTGCAGCGATAGCCGGATCAGCCGCCAAAAAAAAATATAAAAAAATGTCACGTTTCGATTTTGAATACATCTCTTAACTGGATTTCAACAAGAGGTGCGGTTGTGTGACTTTACGAAACCTATCCTTTTGATTCATGGCTTAAAATATTATACCGACTTATGAAAACGCTTAGATTGCAAGGCTCCAATTGTTTCTATTGTATTTGCCTGTTGGCATGCACCCTGACCAGCTGGTCGCAAACGTTCAGCGCCCTGGGGCCCGACGATGCCACTTACACGGTGAATAGAGGCGGCAGGCCAGCCTTGGCCGTACATGCAAACGGCACCATTTACGGAGCTTTCCTAGACCTTGACCTGAACAATACAGTAGCTGTAAAAAAAATGACACCTAACGGTTGGCAAACGGTAGGACAAGATGCGATTGCTGTATCTAACACTACCAATCTTATTTTACGCATCAGTTCTGCAGGGGAACTTTACCTGGCTAGTTTGGATTTCTACTCTCCTAAAATACGAAAATTTAATGGTAGTACCTGGGAAGTAATTCCTACTTCTACCCAAATAAACAATGTTGCCTATGGCTTTAATTTTATTCTGGACAACTACGATGTGCCGCATATTTCCTTTTATAGAAACGGTACTTCGGCCTTTGTGTACAAGTTAATCAATAACGATTGGGTAATGCTGGGAGGCCCAAGCATTCAAGGTTCTAAAAACTGCGACGATGGCGTACTCATGGTAAACTCCAACAATGAACTTTATTTGGGCTTTACGGCCAATGAAACGATCTCTAGTTCAACCGATACCTTTTATGTAAAAAAACTGGTAAACAATAGCTGGATTTCGATCAGCAAAGTGCGCGCGCAAGTTGTGAAAGCCATGCAGGAGATCAGCATGTGTATTGATGACCAGGACAGTCTTTACCTGGCCTATTCGGATGATAATTATTCGAGAAAACTGAGTGTACGAAAGTTTTCTGGTGGAAGCTGGAAATTAGTTGGAAGCAGCCTGACAAATGGTATATCGTATTACAATCAATTGGTGGCTGCGAAAAATTCTGCCGACGTATTTTTACTGGCCTATGATGGTGGGAATAATCAATTTGTGGTAAAAAAATATTCTGGTAACACGTGGTATACGGTGGGAGATGCCAGCTATGGTTCCATTGGATCAACGTACAACCTGAGTCAGGTATACATGGCGCTTTCGAATACCGACGTTCCTTATATTTCTTGTTCAGACCGGCATAAAAATAATATTCCGCAGGTATTGCAGATGAACGCATCGCAGGTGTGGGAGCCTATTGATAAGCGTTCGGGAATTTCTACAGCGATGGCTAACTATACTCAGTTTGCCTTGAATAAAAGCGATGTGCCTTATTTGGCTTATCTGGATGCCTCGCTTGAAAACAAAGCGCGGGTAAAAAAATATACTAACAACCAATGGACAGATGTTGGCAGTGCTGGGTTTAGCCAAGTGGCCAGTCAACTGTGTTTTAAACTTGATACCAATGGAGTGCCTTACGTGGCGGTACTGGAAAATGCTGACAAAACGATTCGCGTCTTTAAGTATGCCACGAACAGTTGGCAAGCGGTAGGGCTATCGCTTACCACCACTAATACGTTTTCGGATCTCAACCTGGATATACATCCACTTACCAATCTACCGTACCTGGTGTATTATGAAGTGGGCACCAATTCCAGAACCTTACGATTAAAATACAACGACGGTCTGAGCACTGCTTGGAATAACGTACTAAGCACCAATGTGCTGAGCTCTGGCCAATCGATGAAGATCGCCTTCGACAAAGGTGGAGTGCTGCACATGGCCTATACATTTATTGAAAATACATATTTCTACAAGTTATACATCGGTAAAATAAAAGATGGTGTTTTTTCTAATCAGGGTAGAATAAGCAATGGCACGGCCAAGGATATTGTGGTGATGGGCGGGCAGTCTGAAAACACTGCTTACTTTTTGTTTAATGATTTAGAATATAGTTCGCTTCGGATGGTGTATTGGAATGGCACCAACACCAGTTCCAAAGGGTTTTTTACGGGTAGTTTTGAATCGCCCAGCATGACGATAAACAAGCAAGGGAAATTATTTGTAGCGGCCGCCAATAAAAACCTGAATAAAAAATTGGCGGTTTATACCTTGCAGGAACCTAGCACGTGGACGTTATGGGGGCCCACCTCCATAAGCGAAGGGGTGGCGAGCGCACAAGGAATGGCGATTTCTTCTACCAACGAATTGTTTGTAGCCTATACAAGCTGTTGGGCTTTTGTGAAAAAAACAGATGTAAGCAGTTTGATTACCAACACGGAAGAAATGCAAAAGGGCTCAAGCCAGCAACCATCGTTGAACGTGCAGGATGGATGGCTTCAGATTCATCATACCGGTCAGTACCAAGTAACGGTGCTCGATGTAATGGGTAAAATACATCATCAACACCTTACAGAGGGATCATGGGAAATGCCCTTGGATCAATGGTCGGCCGGTATGTATTTGATCCGGGTAGAAGCGGATAAGCAGGTATACAGCAAAAAAATATGGGTGCGGTAATGTAATAGAGTGTACTGCTAACTATGCGCGAGGGATTGGAAGAAATTCAAACCTTTGCGCATAGTGATTACTATTCTGGTTTTGAATTATTTTTTACCGGAGATTGATTAGAAAAACTAGCGGAAAGATGCCACTTCCTTCGAGTGAGCAACTAATTTGAACAGGCAAAACCCACCCGACTGCTTTACCAATGCATAGGAAGCTGCCATATCGGATTTTAATTTTTCCGGTGCACGGTCGTTGTCACAGTCCTGCAAAGAACCATACACCAGAATAAAATCTATGGCTCTGGTAGAATCTACAGTACCGGAAGGAACATCTTTGTATTGATTCAGGACAAAAGCGCCTACCGTAAATGTGGGCCTCGAAGGATTCCATCGGATGGGAAAATACCCCGTTCCCGCTTCGTAATTTTCAATAATAAATGCATTGGTGGCCGGCCCTAGCAAATTGTGACTGTGACCAAAACTCCAGGGTGCCTGGCATAAAATAGGAAGCACGTACGAATCTTTTTCAATATACGGAGCCACTTGCATCATGTCATGTAATAACGCTTGATTCCGTTTTACATACCCATTCTTTTTGCCCCACATAATAAATGTAAAAACAAGAACCAATGCGGGAAACAACAAATGCACATGTCGGTTTATAGCAAAAAACGACAGAAGCAGCACAAAGAATAGAAAAACAACATACGCCGTGCGCACCGAATAATACCCCGACCAGCCATCAGAATCAGGATACACCAAATACATACACAACAATATCGCAATCATGAGCACCCAAGGCATGGCCGGCAACGATAGTAAATTTTGAAATCGAAGGGAAGTCTTGCGCAAGCTTACGAGACGAACGAAAAGGTATATCACTAAAATGCCAGCAAAGAAATAACCGAACTGCTTTTCCAATTCTGAATAACAAATGTTTTGTATGCACGCCAAGTTCTTACATAATTCCGTAAAGGAAAGGTGAGAGATTTGAATGGGAGGAGGCAATCGCAGCAGGAATATACTACTAAGCAAAAACGAAGGTAGTAATGATAGTGCCAGACCCCATGGAAGTCGGTATGCTGATCGCTTTGCGCCCTCCCAGGCCAAAGGCATGAGCAATAGAAGTTGATCGATGCCAACAAAAATTAAAAAAACCAAGGTGCTGAAAATGTGAGCAAAGAAGCAGCCAAGGCTGAGCAATAATAAAACAAGGCAATGGAATAGAGTAGGGGCATTTTTATTTTTTAGATAATATCCCAAAAGAAAAAAAAGAAAGATGCATGAAAGTGAAAAATTATAAAATCCCATTTGCAGCATAAACGAATACGTAAAGGGGAAAATGAGAAAACTGTGCAGACGATCGTTGCCAAGGCAGGTAAGCAAGTAACGGAATGAAACGGGGAACAAAACCAGGTAGAGCAGCAGCAGCACTTTTTCTGCCAACAGGTATGGGAATACCTGTAACAGCCCCATCAACAAGACATTTCCTATCCAATTGGGAACAGGGTAGTTATTAAAATCGAATAAAAAATGAGCGGTGTCTCCTTCGTTTAGCAAGCGCAACGATAGCTGTGCATTGTACAGATGGGAAGCGCCATCAATACTGGGAAAATAAGAATGAAAAAGAATGGGATACGTCGAAACAATCACCAATAGGGAAAAGATCCAGGGTTCTGATTTTTGAATTCGGGTGTAAAGGCTCATCATATCCGTGCAAATTCAAGCTTTATTCTTGTTTAATGAATGGATTCCCGAATTTATAATGAAAACTGAAAATTACGGTACGGTTATCCCAACGGTAAAAATTTTCTACCTGCAAAGGTCCCAGGCTGGAGTTTCCGTTAAAGAAATAAGAACGGAAAATATCGTTGGCGGCAATTTTAAAGAGCACCTTCTTGGCGAAGAATTGTTTTTGCAAGGCAGCATTCAACTGCCAGCGGTAGTAATTATAAGCAAAGGCATAAGAAGAGGGTGATTCATACGAACCCGATAGTTCAAGCTTATAGGAGCCGGGTAAGGTGAAGAGCTGAGTGGTTTTGCTGGTCCAGCCAATGAGCTGATTGTCTATTTTACCAAATCCGGCATCACCTATAAAGATGTTGTTGTACGTATGCAAATTCACACTGCAGTTCCACCATTTCCTCAAGGAACGCTGAAAGGTGCCGGAAATTCCATAACTGTATTGAGCATCCATGTTGCGCATGCCACCAATAAAAATTCCCGTCTGTTTGTCTTCACGCGCCAGCCAAACGATGGGAGCGGTAATGTAGGAGTACGTAAGAGAAGAAACGAAGGTACCTCCTCCCATGGTATAACTCAGTTCGGCCGAATTGGTAAGCTGAGGTCTCATATACCCATCGCCGCCAAAACCTGAGTAGGGATCGAGGTAATTTATGATGGGATTCAATTGCTCAGGACTGGGTCTTGTAATTCTTCGGGAGTAAGAAAGTGACCAGGATGTTTTTTCGTTTTTCTTAAATGAAATATTTCCCGAAGGAAAAAGGTTGGTGTAGGTTCTGGAAAAGCTGGTATCGATTTCCGAAAAGCTTGCGCGCATCCATGTATTTTCCATGCGCAATCCCACTTGGTAAGTCCAGCGCTTACGGAATTTTCCACTGGTTTGAGCGTAACTACCCGCTACCTGCTCCTGGTAATAATACCGGTTGCGGGTTTCCGACACACTGCTTTGCTGAATGATGGTAAGAAATGGATTAAAAAACTCCAGGTGGTTATATTTCATACCAACTTCCAAGCGTCCCGATTTTTTCTTTTTAAGAACATCCAACTGCCCCACATACTGATTGGAGTGATTGTCGTTGTTCTGGTTAAAAAGAAATGGCGTAGGTAATAATTGCCCTGCGGCATCAAAGGTTTGAATATCTTGGGCCTTGTCTTTGAATCCCACATTTTTATTAAATGCCAGGTAGCCCGACACCTGAGAGCCCAAGGTATCAAGGCTATGTTGAAAGCCAACACTCGTATAACTGTTCAGGTTGATTTGCTTTCCCTGGTCAATCCCCTTATAAAGATTAATGAGCGAAGAAGCCCTGTTAGAAAGCGAAGCCTCGCTATCGCCTCTCCACCGATGGGTATTCAGGGTATTGTTCAAGTCAAACGTCAGCGTACTTCTTCTATTCAGTTTCCGGTCTCCCGTTATTTGCAGATTTTGATTTACCGTGGGAAGAGTATATGTGGTAACATTATGGAACGTATTGTTTTGTATCAACAGGTTATCATTTATACGGTCGGTGCCAAAGTAGTTAAAGCCTTTGCGGTTTCCGTATTGATAATTGAGATGAAGGGTATGTTTCTTTTTTTTGTGCGTCAGGTTAACTCCTGCGGTAGCTTTATGAAAGCGGCCATAGCCAAAGGATCCATAGAGCCGGCCGGTTAAGCCTTCGTATGCGATTTTTTTTAATCGCAGGTTCACAATGCCGGCACTGCCCGAAGCGTCGTATTTGGCAGATGGGCTGGTAATGATTTCAATTTCTTTGATTTGCTCTGCCGGAATGGAGCGCAACAAGCTCATCAATTGATCCGCACCAAGGTACATCGCTTTATCATCAATCATAATAAGTACACCATTCTTTCCATTGAGCTGTATGTTTCCATCTTGGTCAATGGATATGCCAGGCGATTTGCGCAGCACCTCCAGCGCCGACAAGCCCGCGTTGGAAACGGATTGCTCTACATTAACAATCATTTTCCCCGCTTCTACCCGCACCAATTCTTTATTCCCATTTACCACTACTTCCTTGGTGGTATGCACCGGCGACAACCGGTAGCTTAGCGACACCAAACTGTCGGCAACCGTAAATTCAGAACTGCTGAAATATTGGGTTTCCAACGAAGCGATTTCAATAAAATAACGCCCAGGAGGCACTTGCTGAAAGATAAAAAAACCTTCCTCGTTACTCCACTGCTGGCGTTTGAACAAAGAATCGGAAACCGAATTCAGGAGAAC
Source organism: Cytophagaceae bacterium (assembly GCA_025454925.1). Classification (GTDB taxonomy): domain Bacteria; phylum Bacteroidota; class Bacteroidia; order Cytophagales; family Cytophagaceae; genus JALONM01. Next base: position 13,693 of record JALONM010000055.1, on the reverse strand, counting down.
TTTGGCAAAGACCACCGCACTGTCTTGATCATTTTTTACATAGCCACGTACCACCGATTGAGCAGCCATTGAAAATGCCGCCAACACCAATAAAATACGCAAAGCATAACGCATGTACTAGGGAGATTATCGATTTTAGGAAAGGGTATAAAGGTAGCGATAATAGTGCGATTGAAAAAGCGTGAGGTCCTTCGCTTTCACCTATCGGCAGCACCAGCTTTGGAAGGCCAATGCCTTTGTCAGATTCGAACCTTTGTTGGAAACAAAAAAAGTTACCGATAATTACGTTGCCATAATTTTCCGTTGAATGGTGGCCAATGGTGTTGTTTAACGCCATGGATGTATTCGTTGGTGGTCATGGTTTTAAACCATTGTACCATGCGATGTAGGGGCGAACCTTTGTGTTCGCCCGATATCAAAACGCGTTCGCCCGATTTCAAAACGCGTTCGTTCAATATCGGATTGGGGCCGATGTTTTCATGATTCGGGCCGACGCGTAGGTCGGCCCCTACGTTGGATTGGATTTCGATGTTGTAATGAAAATGATCGCGTATTACCACCATGGCGTGGCATTTAACATTGGGGAATTTATTTTCCAATTCGTAATACCATTTTTCTACCATTTTACCTGCATCGGATATTTGCATAATGGCGTTTATATTTGGCAGGCCGATGTTTTCATGATTGGGGCCGACGCGTAGGTCGGCCCCTACGTTGGATTGGATTTCGATGTTGTAATGAAAATGATCGCGTATTACCACCATGGCGTGGCATTTAACATGGGGGAATTTATTTTCCAATTCGTAATACGATTTTTCTATCCCTCAATTACCGTCGATTTTATTTGGCGTTCTTAGGTATTCAGACGCTCTGACCTTGCGTGAGGGATAGAGCGGAAAGACCCACGCCAAGGCGTGGGCTTGCAGCGATAGCCCGACCCAAGCGCAGCGCAGGGGCACGCCCTACTTAAACTACAATCAAGGGCTTTGGAAGGAATCGAAAACCTGGGCTATTGAGCGCCAGGAAACGAATCGACGTATTTGATTTTAAAATCGGCGAAACTCGATACAATCTGGATTTTATAATCGGGGAAACTGGTTACAATCTGCCACTCGCCAGGGCTGTTGGCGAAACTACTCACTTCTTTTACGTGCAAATCCGCAAAACTGCTTACTACCTGAACTTTAAAATCAGGAAAAGAATCCACGTACTGAATTTTGCCAAAAATTTTTGAAACATCTGCCATATCAATTAATTGTTTGTTTTCGTAGTAAACATTTCCTACGAGGTGGCTAGCAAATGGTTTTGTTCACTTTAAAAAACCTGGTGGGCATATAGGTCCGCGTAAACGCCTTTTTTCTTAATTAACGCTTCGTGACTGCCTGATTCTACTATGGAGCCCTCTTTGATAACCGCAATCACATCGGCGTGTTGTATGGTGCTGAGGCGATGGGCGATAACCAGCGAAGTTTTGCCTTTCATGAGTTCGGTGAGGGCTTCTTGTACTAATTTTTCTGATTTGGAATCGAGTGCAGAAGTGGCTTCATCCAATATGAGAATGGGAGGATTTTTGAGAACCGCACGGGCTATGCTCAGTCGCTGACGCTGGCCACCGGAGAGTTTATTGCCACGGTCACCAATATTGGTATCGTATCCTTGCTCCAACTGGTCGATAAATTCGTCGGCATTGGCCACTTTGGCGGCATGCTTTACCTGTTCGAGTGTGGCGTTGGGGTTTCCGAAAGCAATGTTTTGAAAAACGGTATCGTTGAACAGAATGGGCTCCTGGGTTACAATACCCATTAGGCCTCTCAATTGCTGCAATGAATAACGACGGATATCGATGCCATCGAGCAAAATCGATCCTTCTTTTACATCATGGAAACGAGGAAGCAAATCAACCAAGGTAGATTTACCACCACCACTCGGACCAACCAATGCCAGGGTTTGGCCTTTTTGCAAGGTGATGGAAATGTCTTTCAGCACATCCTCGCCCCCGTAGGAAAACGAGAGCTTTTGAAATTCGATGCGATCGGAAAACGTTTGCACTGCCACGGGCTTTTCCGGATCCTGGATGGCAGGTGGCGTATCTAAAATTACGAATAAACGTTCGGCCGAAGCCAGGCCTCGTTGTATGGAGCCAAAGGAGGAGGTGATGGATTTGGCAGGTACCAGGATTTTGTAAAAACTAATGATGTAAAAGAAAAATTCGCTGGCCGCAATTTCCCCGTCAAACACCATATTGCCACCTGTCCAAAGTATAATGGCTACCACTGTCACGCCCAAAAATTCAGACAAGGGAGAAGAAAGCTCGCGCTTATCATTCATTTTGCGCAGCAAACGAAAATAGCGGTTGTTCTCCTGATCAAATCGATCCATCATTTGGCGCTGCGCCGTAAACGCTTTAATGATTTTTATCCCTCCTAAAGTTTCATCCAATATACTTACCAAACTGCCCAGGGATTGCTGGCCTTCCGCCGATTGACGCTTTAACTTTTTGCTGATGGAAGAAATTAAAAATCCGGAAACCGGCAATATCAACAGGGTAATAAGGGTCAGCTTCCAGGAAATAATAAACAATACCGAAAAGTACAAGATGATTTCCAGGGGATCGCGAAAAACTACGGTAAGTGTATTCACGACTGAGTTTTCGATTTCCTGCACATCGTTGGTGAGCCGCGACATCAAATCTCCTTTGCGCTCATTGGAAAAATAACCCATGTGCAGGCGTGTGATGTGCTCGTAGGTATGACGGCGGATATTACGCACTACCACCGCGCGCACGCGGTTAATGATCTTCAGAGAAAAATACTTGAAAATATTGGCAAACAGGTTGGAAAATGCGAGAATAAGACAAATAGCAAACAAAGCGCCCGCACGTCCTTTGTCTTCCACCAACCAATGGGTAAATGCATGCAGGCTGTCTTTAATAAAATTTCCACCCGACAAGGTATTCAATTGCATCTGGTCCTGGCCAAACAAAATATCCAGCGTAGGCACAAGGAAACTATAATTGATGAGCCCGAAAAAAATTGCCAGAAAAGATAAAATCGCATACGGTATTACAAACGAACTAAATGGTTTGGCGTACCCTATTACTCTCCAATATGTCTTCATAAGAAGACAAAGGTAAAACAAATCAACGTAATTATGACTGGTTTTTACCTTGTCTCATCGTTGGTGCAAGGATTTTAACCGACAAGGGTGAAAACAGCGGGAGGCTCTTAAAATTCATGCAAGCGCGGCGCAATATTCCAGCGCAGCGACAAACCAGCAATAGGATTGTTCTGCGTAAAAGCCGGCACCGGAGCGTTGCGACGACGCATGGTGGCAAATACATCTACAAAACAATTATGAAAAAGCATATAGCTCACCTGTAGCGAAAGCAGCTGCGTTTGTGTGCGCAAGCCCTGTGCCATGCGGTTGTTGTATTGTTGTTCAATCTGCGTATAGTCTTTCCGAATATCGCCGCCCCAGTTCAGGCTGTCTATCTCATCCAGGCCCTTGGTCATCAAAAAAACTTTTCCCGTACATTGCACCCGGTAGTGTGGCTGATAGCGCAGTATGCCTATCCATTCCGTAAAATTTGCACCCAAAGGATGCGCCAGTTCCTGATTAAAATGCGTAAAGTTGCGGTAATAATCCTTATGCGCGTACATATACGGACGCACGTAATTCAGCTCCCCCTGTATATCCAGATTTTTGATGCCCGCAACGTTCATGTATTTAAGTCCGGCCTGCAAGCCTTGCTTGTTGGCCCACCAGCCCGAGCGCGCACGTATCTCCTTCAAAACAAACTCATCCAGCACCACCTGCCCATAGCACGAAAAACGACGCAGGAAATTCAACTTCCAGTCCATGCCCAAAATAGCATTGTCGAAGCTGCCAATCTGCTGCTCAATGGAGCGATAAAAAATGATGGGGTTCAGGTAAGCAATATCAAACTGGCCAGCCTTCAGCGAATCCTTTGAGCGTCCGCGCAGCATCACCGATTCAAAAATGCCAATATTCAAGTGCTTGCCTATGTTCACACTCAAATGATGCATGGCCATGTATTTCTTCGGATACAAGCCATCGGCCCCCGTGTAGTTGGCCGTCATTTCCGCAAACAAATTGGTATAACGAAGTTTCCAAATCTGTGTGTTTAATTTCAAAAATGTATACGGACTGGCGAAATCGGATACAATAAGCGAGCGATACCCATTGCCTACAAAATGGCGGTCATGACCAAATTGCATATCGATATGCTTGGTAATGTTCAAATGAATATATCCACGTGCCGAAATAAAATCCACTCCCCGTGTTTTAAACAACTTATTAAAACCTTCGCCAGGCACCGCCTTCGTTTGCGATTGGTAAGCGCGCACATAATCGGGCAACAACGCCTGGTTGTCGGTAAAAAAAGTATAAAAACCCACCTTGCCATCAATCGTACCGCGCACCTCTGCCCCGCGACTGTTCAGCGATATCGCCTCTTTGTTAAGTTCCTTGCCGCCCGTAAAGTAAAGCACAGGGTTTACGTGCAAATCAAAATGATCTGTGTGCACCGAATAAACATCAGGCTTTTGTCGGAAAAAATAGCGCAACACAGGTTTTCCATACACCGAACTATCGCCGTGGCAATCCCAGGTTTCGTTGCGCAGGTATGCATAGGTGGCACTATCCGTGCGGCTTTTCAACGCATACCTCACCGAATCCAAAAAATCTGAGTACGCCTGCCGGTTGTAGGGTTTCACCGAAGTATGCAGTTCCTGGTGCAAGCGTCCCGACATAATTTCCAGTCGATCGGCCCAATGGTGATAGTTGGGTTGCAGCGTCAAATAGTTTTTTTGAGCCACCAGCAAGGTGTTGCAAAAAATAAAAAAGCTTAAAAAATATTTCATACCGTCATCTTTCCTATTTCAACCTCCAAGGTTGACTTTGTATTATACTCATCCACCATCAAAATGTTTGCCTTTCTGTTGGGCAGCCCCCCGCACCGGTGCGGGGGCCGGGCTATACGCTGCTACTCCTCGTGGCGCCTAGGGCGCCACTGCGGGGTATCCGCTCCTATCCCTGCTGCAAGCCGGCATCACAAAAAGAGAGCTTTACCACACATTCTCCAGTGTAGTAAAGCTCCCTTAGCCACCGCAAGCAACCCCCTTATGGTTCTTATCAGGAATGTTTTTCCAACCATTGGCGAGCATTTACAAACGCCGCCAACCAAGGCGTACAATCGTCCGACCTGCGCTCCTCCGGATAGTATCCGCACTGCCACGGAAATACGGCACGCTCCAGGTGTGGCATCATGGCCAGGTGACGGCCGTTCGCCGATGCAATGCCCGCAATATCCGCCGGCGAACCATTGGGGTTGGCCGGATAGCTGCTATGGCTATAGCGCAAGGCCACCTGATACTTGGAAAGATCATACGGGAAGGTAAATTTACCCTCGCCGTGTGCCACCCAAATACCCAATTCCGAGCCCTGCAAACCTTGCATCATAATCGATACAGATTCAGGCACCTTCACACCCAAAAAGATAGACTCAAATTTACCCGAACTATTATGCGCCATCTTAGGCTTCTGGTCGTGATCCGGATAAATCAACCCAAGTTCTACCATTAACTGGCAACCGTTGCATACACCCAAACTCATTGTATCGGGGCGCGCATAAAACTGATCCAGGGCCCTTTTTGCCTTTTCGTTGAACAAAAAGGCTCCAGCCCATCCTTTGGCAGATCCCAATACATCGCTGTTGGAGAAACCTCCCACAAATACAATAAACTGCACATCCGATAAATCTTCTCTTCCCGATACCAGATCGGTCATGTGCACGTCTTTCACCTCAAAGCCAGCCAGCCACATCGAATACGCCATTTCGCGGTCTCCATTCACACCCTTTTCCCGGATGATGGCGGCTTTTACCTTGCCTTTTTCTTTGCGCTCCGGCGAAAGTCCCATCGTAGCAAACGAACCGCCGAATGAAGAAGGAAAGGAATAATTCAAGCCATGCTTCTTGTACGACTCATACCGTTCTCTGGCAAACGACTCTCCGCTCTGCTGAGCATCCAGTAAGTAGGAGGTTTTATACCAAACATCGCGAAGGGCATCTACCGACCATGTGTGCTGCTGGTTGCCCAACTGCACCACACAGGTATCCTGAAGATGCACCGTGCCCAACAGCACCGCGCCAACTTCTTTCTGTACCAAAAACTCCTGCACCTTGGCAGCGTCTTTTACCTGAAGCACCAATGCAGGATTTTCTGCAAACAAACATTTCACCAACGAGGATTCTCCCAGGCCATCCAATTGAACGCGAACACCCAGCCCATTTTCCGGAAAGCACATTTCCAGCAGGGTAGTGATCAAACCTCCCGACGATACATCGTGACCAGCCAACACAGACCCCGATCGAACCAGGCTTTGCACCGCTTCAAACGCTTTCACTACATGATCCGTATCCGCTACATCCGGACAATCTTCTCCCAATTTGTTCAGCACCTGTGCCAGGCTACTGCCTCCAAGACTCAATGCCACCGAACTCAAATCAATATACAACAAGGAAGAACCTTCTACCTTCTGCAGGTTTGGCGTAACGCAACGGCGAATATCTTCTACCTCACCCGAAGCGGAAATAATGACCGTTCCTGGCGCATACACCACACCGTCTTTGTATTTCTGAGTCATCGAAAGCGAATCTTTTCCGGTAGGAATATTGATTCCCAGTTCGCAGGCAAAGTCACTTACAGCTTCCACGGCTTCGTATAAGCGGGCATCTTCCCCTTTGTTTTTGCAAGGCCACATCCAGTTGGCGCTCAGCGATAAACCGCTCAATCCATCGGTAATGGGGGCAAACACAATGTTGGCCAAGGCTTCGGTAATGGCAATGCGTGAACCTGCTGCCGCCGACAATAAGGCCTGAGCCGGAGCATGTCCGATGGCCGTTGCAACGCCGCTTTTACCGCGGTAGTCCAGCGCCATCACCCCATAATTGCTCAATGGCAATTGCAAGGATCCAACGTTTTGTTGCCGGGCCACTTTACCCGTAACCGAACGGTCTACTTTATTCGTAAGCCAGTCTTTACAAGCTACCGCCTCCAACTGAAGCACCGCATGCAGGTATTCCTCCAGCTTCGTTTCCTCTGCTACCACCGGTGCAAAATTGGCTGCCACCGTTTCGTCTTTCATAATGGTTTTAGGAGGATTGCCAAACATATCATCCAATTGCAGGTCTATAGGCTTCAAGCCTGTAGAGGAAGAAGCAAAGGTAAACTGATGATCGCCGGTAATGTCGCCCACCACGTACAACGGTGCCCGTTCACGTTCAGCAATATGTTGCAGCAATTCAATATCCGCAGGATCCATCACCAAGCCCATACGTTCCTGTGATTCGTTGCCTACAATTTCTTTGTACGATAAGGTCGGGTCTCCCACCGGCAATTTGTCGATGTCAATGGTACCGCCCGTGCTCTCCACCAGTTCCGACAGGCAATTCAAGTGTCCGCCGGCACCGTGGTCGTGAATAGAGACGATCGGGTTTTTACCACTCTCCATCATGGCACGTATCGCATTAAATACACGCTTCTGCATTTCCGGATTGGAACGCTGAATGGCATTCAGTTCAATGGCACTGTTCAACGCTCCGGTATCCAAAGACGAAACCGCGCTACCACCCATTCCGATGCGGTAGTTGTCGCCACCCATGACAATTACTTTATCCCCTTTTTTCGGATTGTTTTTCTGAGCATCTTTCAATAAGCCATAGCCCACGCCACCCGCCAGCATGATTACCTTATCAAATCCATAGCGCTTTCCGCCTTCTTCGTGCTCAAAAGTAAACACCGATCCATTGATAACAGGCTGGCCAAATTTATTTCCGAAATCAGAAGCTCCGTTGGATGCTTTGATCAGAATGTCCATGGGAGTTTGGTACAACCACGAACGTTCTTTCATTCCGTTCTCCCAGGTTCTGTTCGATTCCAGCCTGGAGTAAGAAGTCATGTACACCGCTGTTCCGGCCAGGGGAGCCGAGCCTATACCTCCGGCAATCCGGTCGCGGATTTCTCCGCCCGATCCGGTGGCCGCTCCATTAAAGGGCTCTACCGTGGTCGGGAAGTTATGCGTTTCCGCTTTCAAGGATAACACCGATTCCACTGGTGTAATGGTAAAATAAGCAGGTTGGTCCTGGCGCTCCGGTGCAAACTGCTCAATTACCGGACCTTTGGTAAACGATACATTGTCCTTGTAAGCCGACACCACCTTATTCGGATGAGTTTCGGTAGTTTTGCGAATCAACTTAAAAAGTGAAAGCTCTTTGGATGCTCCATCGATGATGAACTGACCATTAAAAATTTTGTGCCGGCAGTGCTCGGAATTTACTTGCGAAAAGCCAAACACTTCGGAGTCGGTAAGTTTGCGTTTCAGCTTTTCCGACAGGCCGTTCAAATAATCTATTTCTACCTGGCTAAGCGCCAGGCCTTCTTTGTCATTAAATGCAGCAATATCGTCTACATACACAATCGCCGCCGGCTTTATGTCAATCGTAAATAATTGTTGCTGCAGGCCATCGTAAATTACTTCCAGCATTTTGTCATGTGGAGCCGATTGGGAGGCCACGCGCTCAAATGCCTCTATTCTGATAACACCGCTCAAACTCATGTTCTGAGTTATTTCCACAGCATTGGTACTCCAGGGAGTAATCATTTCCCGTCTTGGCCCTTTAAAAAATCCTTCCAAGCTTTTCTCCTTCAACACCTTGCCATCCAACAGCCATTCCAATTTCAGAACGTCAGCGTCAGAAGGGGCCTGCTTCATCTCTACCGCATATACCTGGCCTATGCGATTCTCAGCAAAAACAATCATGGGCGTAATTTTAATTTGAAGGGGCAAAGGTAGAAAATTGTTACCAAAAGAAGTCCTTTTTCGATGCTAATACCATGAACATGCGGCCATTCGGGGTGAAATTTATTGAAACGTCTTACCAGCACCAAAGTCTTAGTAAATGTGTACAAGAATCACTCGGATTATATATGAGATTGATGTACCTTTAGCAAAACAGACTATTTACTAATTATTTTAGTAAACTATTTGCTAATTATTTTAGTTTTTATACCTTTGTATCGTAAACTTTATAACAATGAGCAACAACAGCGAAAAATTAAAAGCCCTCCAACTTACCATGGACAAGTTGGACAAGACCTTTGGGAAAGGAACCGTGATGCGGTTAAGCGATGAAAAAGTGGAAGATATTCCAGCCGTTTCAACCGGATCCTTGGGTCTGGACCTTGCCTTGGGCATTGGCGGATTGCCAAGAGGTCGTATCATTGAAATTTACGGACCAGAATCTTCGGGTAAAACAACGCTTACCTTGCATGCCATCGCCGAAGCTCAAAAGAGTGGAGGAATTGCTGCCTTTATCGATGCGGAACACGCCTTCGACAAAAGCTATGCAGAGAAACTTGGAATTGATACCGAAAACCTACTGATATCTCAACCCGACAATGGAGAGCAGGCGCTCGAAATTGCCGAACATCTTATCCGCTCCGGCGCCATCGATATCATTGTTATCGACTCCGTGGCAGCCCTTGTTCCTAAAGGGGAAATTGAAGGGGAAATGGGCGAGAGCAAAATGGGCTTGCAGGCACGTTTGATGTCGCAAGCACTTCGTAAACTCACCGGAGCCATTAACAAAACCTCCTGCTGCTGTATCTTCATCAACCAGCTGCGCGAAAAAATCGGCGTTATGTTCGGAAACCCCGAAACCACCACCGGTGGTAATGCCCTTAAGTTTTATGCCTCCGTGCGTCTCGACATCCGTCGCGTAGGTCAAATCAAAGAAGGTGCGGAAAACATCATCGGTAACCGCACACGTGTAAAAGTGGTGAAAAACAAAGTAGCTCCTCCTTTCAAAACCGTAGAGTTTGACATTATGTACGGACAGGGTATTTCAAAAGTAGGAGAAATCATAGACCTGGGTGCCGAACTCGAAATCGTTCAGAAATCAGGTTCCTGGTTCTCGTACATGGGCAATAAACTTGGCCAGGGTCGCGATTCTGTAAAAGAACTTCTGTTGGATAATGAAGAACTGATGCAGGAGATCGAAGCCAAAATCAGGGCCAAAATAATGGGCGCCAACACACCCGAGCCTGTAGAAAAGAAAAAAGAAGAAGCGCCTGCCGAAGAAGTGGCACCCGCTAAAACTAAAAAAGCAAAAGCTGAACTTAATTCATAAGTCTGCGATAGAAGTTCTCGGCGCTCTACATTCAAGTAGCCCAAACTTCACACAGGTACATCATCAAAGGCTGTTGTTTACCTAGTCTATAAAGTCAGAAGCCGGCACTGTTAGGGTGTCGGCTTTTGTTATCAGCGAGCGTTTCTGACAAGCCTGCAACATCCGCAAGCTTCAGCGCAAGCAACAAACATGCAATACCGGGCATCAGGCAGCATCTGATCATTCATCGGTAGAAGTACCTTCTGAAATTACCACCATTGTACCCGTTGTATATGATGTGCTCCACGCCATCCTTCACAAACGGCTGCAAAGGCATGCTTCAGCAATTGCTTCTGCCATATTCCGATGGTTAAAAAAGATGTGCTCCTATGATACCTTCCACCAAGCCTGAACTCATTACCGTCATAAGCAAAAAAATATTTCGGCTTCAGAGCCGAGGATTTTTACTGGAACTTCAGCATACCTTGTCTGGGCTTCCCAAAGGAAGTGTTTTACAATCGGTAGAATCGGGCTTATGCTGGTCGGTAGAGGCACGCATCCTTTTCGATCATATCAAAGACCAGCAGAAAATCGGAAAAGGCGAGTCCTTGATCCATATGATTTCCAAATTCACATCCGAAGAAGATCAGCACAAATCAGCACAAGAACTTTTGGCGCAAGAAAGCCAAGGCATCTATCAATACTTGCTGAAAGCCATCGATCACCAGGCGGTGCCTTTGCCAGGAGAAATGCTGCGTAGCGTGCAGCAAAAATAAATGAGAGGATTTCGCGAGCCTGCCCTATGAACGATTTTAAAATGTATGGGCGAGTAGAAAGTATCCATTAGTTAGAATCAATAATAAAATTGGTCAGTTCTTTGATTGAACTTTTTATGCTCCAAAATATGTCTGAACTTTAAGCCTTAAATTCTTAACCAAAAGAACGAATGCATATCAACGATTTACGGAAATTAATTAAAGATTACTTTTACTCTAATCCAACTACCGGCAGACTAACTACATTGGAGGAGTTTGAAAATCTTGACAAGAAAATACTTAAAACTATTCCTGATTGGTATAAAATCATTTTGATGGAATTCCCTTTAGTAGATTTGGAGATTGGGATTCCAAACGATTTTGGCGATGAAGAGTTAAAAGGATTGCCTTTTAATGAACTACCACTTTTAGGTTTAACATTTATTTCCGTAAAGGCGATTGAGGATAACACCTTAAATTATTTTCCAGATGTTAAATTAATTAATTTCAACTACCTGAGAATAGCCGAAGATAAATATGGAACTCAAGAAGGTATCTATATAAATTATAAGTCATCTGATCCAGAAGTAAGATTAATTTTTCACGATTTTGGAAACACTGGGAAAGAGGTTTTAAAAAAATCAGAACTTTTACTTGACAGGTTTTCCGATATATTTAAGTTCGGAAAGACAAGAACAGATGAAGAGGGTAATTAAATCTTTTTTCCCGAAAGCTGGTTCGACTTGTGCCAAGAATAGAAATGATACAAAGATAGCCGGAATCAGAAAGCTACTGGCCAACCGCATTGGGAAATTTAAACCTTGAATTTTTAAGTGCTGTAAATCATAATTAATTCTGGGCGTCCTAAGTCAGATGCGCTGATGAGCCAATACCTCCATTTCTTTAACAATATTGAAAAAATCATGCAACTTTTAATTTCCTTATTTTGTGCCTCTCTTCATTGACAACACAAATGGTGGCAGCAGGTAAGGGGAATCGTAACATAGGGATAAGCTTTTTTGATTTTTTTTTTAAACCCTTGTAACATTTTGTCTTACTCGAAAGTTTTACTGTTATAAACACTTTTTAACTTATGAAAAAAACCATTGTATCATTATTAATCATAACATTATTAACTGCTTGCAAAAAGGATAATGTGAAACCGCTGATGGAAGTACAAGACACTGGTCTAAATAGGTTACCCAAGAAAATTGAAGGTCAAGGTTTACATAAAGAATTCTTGTACAATTCAGATAATACATTGCGACTAATGATTAGAAAAGATCCTAGTGACGATAAAATTCTAGACTCTGTTTTCTATTTTTATAACAATGGTAAACTTATTAGGAAATTCACAAAGGGAATATTTCTTGGAAAAAATAAATGGTATACTTATGACCATTTGAATCGCTTAACCTCTATAGATAATGGAACCTTACGAAGTACATTTAATTATAATAATGCCGGAAAAGTTGATTATGTTTTGCGCTTTAATAATGGGATTCAAAGAGATAGTATTGCAGTTGACGGATCACAAATAACTGAGTTTCTATTTAAAGGTGAGTTAAATTCGATAACAAAACGTAGTGAATTTGGTTATGCTTATAGAAAGAAAACTCATTATTACTTTACAGCCAATGGTCCTTATTATGACCCTGGAGAAAAAAATTTTAATGATGATACTTATGAATGGAGTTATGTTTATGGAAAAGATGAAATGGGAGCGGTAACTACATCAGGCAATGATATAGAATTTCAATATGAGTTAGCAAAAGAGATTGTCAGAATTGGAGAAATTAACTCAGAGGAAACCAACGATATTTTATTTGCTATCCATAATAAATTAACACCTTATAAGTATTGTTTAAAAGCTCGCGATTATTCAGCTGAATATCAATTTGATCATAATACGCGATTAATATTAATCAAAGCTACAATCATAGAATATACTTCAACAGGCAGCCCTATCGGAAAATTGAAGACGTATAAAATTACATATTAACCCTTCGACTTGCGCCAAGAATCGAAATGATACAAATATTGCCGGACTCAGGAGTGAATGTATTTTCAAGAAGCTATTGGCCAACCGCGTTGGGAAATTTAAACTGGCATATCTCCATAGAAGCGAAGTTCACAATGGATAAAGCCCATGGATCTACGATCCATGGGCTTTATCCCGATATAGAAATTCAAGTCCTGCTAAAAGAATTTCTAGTTTTCGGTTCCTTCCGAAGTCCCTGATTTCAATTGCAAACCTGCTGACTGTAATCCGTGTGAAACTAGCTACATATTCCGCCTATTGTTTCCCTAACCGTTGCGGGATCTCCAGATCCCACACGAAACTACTTGTTAACTAGGAACCATTGTATCGTTTTGCAGTCTTAGAGGTATGAGCGAATGATATAAAACACCGAATGACCTAGCATAGCTTGAATATCCTAGTAAAGAGAAGGTTTCGGAGAAATAAAAAATCAAATCATTAAATAAAAAAACAACATATCCCTCCCTATTACCTCAACGCCATTCCATACGATTGCACGGATACGATTATGCACAATCCGGTTGGTATTTTGTAACAATATATTGCCAACACCGTGCCCGTTTGTTTGGCGAAATTGTCGGTGGTTCCAACGTAGGGGCCGACCTACGCGTCGGCCCGAATCATGAAAACATCGGCCTGCCAAATACAAACGCCATTATGCAAATATCCGATGCAGGTAAAATGGTAAAAAAATGGTATTACGAATTG
>JALONM010000054.1 GCA_025454925.1 Cytophagaceae bacterium | reverse complement strand
TCACCTTCCAGTTCGTGAATTTTATAGTAAATTCCACCACCTGGTTTAATTTGTTCTTGCGAATATCCTCCTCCTAAAGCAGAAGTATTGTTGTGCAACAATCCGCCATTTACTACCGCAACGTTCGACAAATTGATATACGTGGGTAATTTGTACGCAGGACCTTTACAAACTTCCGATGCCGAATTCGTTTTGAGAGAGATCGAAATTATTGGCTGATCAAATCGTTCAGAAATAGTAATCGGGAAGCGTTCAAGAATAGTGTTTTCGCATGCATTCGTATTCGAATACACTACTTTTACTTTATCCGCGCCCTTAAGTAAAGCTGAAGACCAGGTTGTACTTGTGGAAACCGAGGTGTTATTGAGATGCCAGGCATAGGTTCCTGCAGGTGTATTGTTCAATGCAAAAGTAAGCAACGAACGATTCTTGAGTACTTTCACGACTGCCGCAGAATTAGATTGATGCAAGGACAAACTTGGATACATGATACCTGGTATTGCCTTAACGCTCGTGTATACTTTTATTCCTTTATGATAATACACTACGGAGGATGATTCCATGCCAATAGAAACCACATCTCCAAGAGCAAAATTGGTTACTGTAAATACCTTATTTCCGCTTTCATAAACCCCCAAGGTATTGTCGCTTGCCTTCACCCAGGCATAATCCATCGTGGTAAATCCGGTAAACGTTCCGGCGATGCGCAAGCCAAGTGCAAGGGGCGTATTGGGCAATGTAGTTTCCACATAGGACTTCGAGGTACAGCTTTCTTTAAGTTGCGCCCCTGTATCCCAGGCATTGGTGCTACCTGATTTTTGGACGGCGGTACTGCAAACTAGTCCTGTTATATTTTGCCAATCTGCGGAAGCCGGCACGTAGTCTTTGGCAACACAAATTTCCGGCGACGGAGTAATCTGCACCGTGGCCGTGGCTGTTGGTTTGGGCAGGTAAACGGGTACGAACGTTTTTATAAGATTATTGGCACAGGCCTGCTGGGAAGTTAACACAACCGAAACAGGGTTGTTTTTGGAAGGGAAACCTGACCACGAAACAACATTCTCGGCCAATGTTCCTTGAGTGTTATACCAACGCAAGTGGTAATCACTGTTCATTCCCGCCACGGAAACATTCAAGGTCACCGGTGTGATCTTTTTCAGCATCACGTCTGACAAGGTTTTGTTGGCTCGCAGCCATACGTTCACATACCAGTTCAAGGTAGTTTGGCCCAATAAGGTATGTCGAACGATTTCGTTGATTTTAAAAACCACTGTGGTTCCTGTGCGTTGGATCGACAGCTTATCTCCTGCTGCTACCGTCACGGTAATGTCTGAAGAAAGCGGAACGAAATTAACATAAATTTGAGCTTTCCCATTAAACACATTCCAGGCATAGCGCTGATGCGCGAGATTAATGGTACCTCCATTATATTGAAGTTCACTGGTAGCCAGAATCATCGATTCCTCTCCTTTTACTACATACGATAACTCTCCATCTCCTATCAGGTAGGTTAATCCGGTAGCCGTTCCATTCACCGTTCCCGAAGTAATTACAGTAGGATCTGCGGCGACCGTTGTTGCAGTCAATGCGCGCCATTCCACTGTTGAGATATTGTTGCTAATATCACAGAGCGTACTGGTGGCAGAACTTAACGTTAGTGTGGGTTGTGTAAATTCCCGAATCGGAAAATCCAGGGACATACGTGTACAGGAACTATTCGTCAAAGACACTTTGTAAACTCCTGCAGAAGTTGCCTGATAGGTTGATTGATTGCTACTAACCAACACACCATCTTTATACCAATGCGCAGTGTGGCCAGCCGGAACAAAGGTGCTTAAATTCACTGTACTGCCCGCGCAAAGTACATGGCCTTGGTCGGATTGCACCGCTGCATTCACCAGTTCAACAGGCATCTCATTGCTGATCACAAATGGATTGGAACTCACAATACGCATTTTGTAGGCTCCGCTACCTACCAATTTAGTATCACTCACATAAGACTCAATCGTGCCAGTGGTGGTACCAGGAAAAATTCCTACGGTAGATTGTCCATCAAAACTTCCTGAGGCATCGGATATCTGAAGCGAGAAAGAATTATCCGCGGCAAAATTAGAGGTAGTCGCATAGCTTACCGCCACCGGATTGGTTCTGCAAAGTCCTAATCCTGCTACTTGATGAAGTATCAATCCAGGCAAGCCAATTGTCAATTGTTCATCACTGGCATTCGAATACATAGTAGGGCTTGTAGCATAAACCCTTACACGATATTGGTTTCCGGCCTCTGTAGAGAACGGAATAGTACCCAATATGGTAGTAGCGCCGGAGGCTGGCATTCTTCCTAACTCAACAGGATGATCAAAGCTTCCCTCCCGACTTGATAGTTCGGCAACGAAAATATTATCCGGAGCATAAACATAATTGGTTTGTATAGGAATGGATATGCTTTGACCACTTGCATAGGTTACAGGAGAAATGGTGCCAACACGCAGGGTAGAGATTTCCAGATCTTCACCATTATCACCACCAATTAATGCTGGTGAAGTACAGGCTATACGAACCCGGTAATGTTCACCAGGTAACAAGAACGTGGGAAGTGTCAGGGTTACAGAACCAGAGCTATTGCTGATAGCCCCACCAATGGTAATGTGCGACACAAAACTGCCACTTACGGTAGACAGTTGAAACGAAACCAAATTGGTGCTATTAAAAACTCCCAACAATTCGTATGGAATAGTAATTTGATCGCCGCCGATGTATTTTTTTATAGTGATGGGCAACACCGTGGCACGCTGTGTTTCTATAGTAATTGGAAGATCATTGGGCATTCCAATAATTCCAGGTGTTGAAGCCACTACCCTCACCTTGTAGCCAACACCCGCTGTCACCGTCAATGGAATAATCGCCGATATACTTCCGGAGACAGTACTGTTGGCAATACCTAACACGATTGGATTGGCAAAGTTCCCTTGCGCATCCGAAAGTTGAAGCGTAAAAACATTGCCACTAGTAAACGATCCAATGGCTGTATAAGGCACTGTCATCTGTTCTCCAATAAAATATTGCTGCTTCACAGGATTTTCAGTAAACAAAGCACCAATGCGAATATCCGTACCGTTATCCATGCCATTAATTACAGGCGCCGTGGATACTACCCGTATCCTATAGCCTGTTCCCCAGGGTGTGTTGGCAGGAATGACAGCATTCACACTACCGACAGCACTGCCAGGATAATTACCCAGCACAGTAGGATTACTAAAGGATCCATCCTTATCGGATAACTGAACTAAAAAAGTATTATTAGATTGAAAATTTCCTCGAGTAGAAAAAGGCACTACAACGGAAGCTCCAGGAAAATAATCCAAGGGAGTGATATTGTTCGTTATAATCTCCGGTGCTTGAATGGTAAGGTAATTTCCATTATCGTTTCCTATATAATTCAAATCCGACGATACCACACGAACACGATAGGCTTTTCCAGGAGGAATGGAATATGGAATGGATACATTAAAAATACCTGACATGGCGCCACTAGGCATGGTTGCCAATACCGTAGGAGCATCAAAACTGCCATCGGCATCCGAAAGCTGCAAGGTATATACATTGGTGGATTTTATGCAGCCTTTAGCCGTGAAGGGAACTGTAAGATTGTCGCCCCAGTAATAGGAATATGGATACACATTTCCGGTTCGTAAGGCTTTAAAATTATCCGGATCCGAATACATTTGGAATACCGGAACTGTTCCTTGAGGTGCTCGGTAAAATACATGATACAAACCAACGGCGGGTTCAAACACATCTATCAAATCTGCAGGATAGCCCCCCATCAAAGGCATTGAAATACCGACATCTCGCTTTTTGGTTCCGTCCGTATTGGTTTCTACCACCCATAGACCTTGAATCCCTAATGTTTTATCGCCGGATACTCCTGAGTTTGAAAAACCATACAGGGTTTCCAATCCTCCATCCTTCGCGTTCAATTTGATTGGATTATCGCCACTGGTTCCTCCGAAGCGATATGATCGAGTTGTATTAAACTGATCATCCAATTCAAAAACCCAATAGTCCCCAGCTCCCCTTCCTGGCAAGGTGATTTCGTTTCCTAATGCTGAATTTACAGCGGCTAACAATTTGAATTTACCTGAAGAAGTATACTCCAAATCCGTTAAAACAACAACATCAGTGCCGATTCCTGCCTGTCCTGATTCTAATAAACTTGGTCCGCCAAAAGATTTATCCCAAAGTATTTGACCATTTTGGTTGCACTTCACAACCCAACCAAAATTACGGCCTTTTCTATCTCCTGTTAGGTTGCTATTCACGAAACCATCATGAAGACCTCGATTCCAGATATTTCCAGCAATCAAAATACTTCTATCCTCCAACTCCATCAGTTTCACTACCGTTTCTTCGTTGGCCGATCCAATGATTTTCTCCCATACCAGAGTGCCATCATTTTCAATTTTTATGATCCAAAAATCATCCCCGTTCACTCCATTCGATTTGCGCTCCAGACAGCTTGTTCCATAAAAATTAACATCGTAGGATTCCGATGTTCCGCCCAGTATATACCCTCCATCTCGACTTGGAATAATAGTCGATAACATATCTTTTCCGTATCCTCGGTAAGATTTATCCCATTGCTTTACACCATTGGCATCAATTTTTATAATCCAATAGTCAAAAAATATATTGGCCAAATATCCGGTACATTTACTGGTGCACTTGCAGTAACCATTGGTTTGGGAACGATCATTCGAATTATTGCCGTTTGAGCTACCGGCCAATACAAATCCTCCGTCTGGAGATGACACTATATCGGTAAGATAATCTTCCCAATTGCTGGTGAAAGTTTTTTCCCATAGCATTTCGCCGCAGCCTGAAATTCGTCTTACGTAGTAGTCGTTATTTTTTGAACCACCCACCAGGTAACCTCCATCTTCCAAGGGTAATACTTTAGTCAATTTAAAATTACCTAAAGAGATCGCCGGTAAGCTTTCAAATTCTTTGATCGCCCTTGCTTTATTGCTATAACCAAGATTCCGAGTGTTTTCCATGGCTTGCACGCGATAGAAATACTCCACCCCAAAAACTGTATTGACGTCAATATACGATTCCGTATTAGGAGGAAGCGTAGCGTAGATGGAATAGGTGCCGTTAAGAGAAGAAGAACGATAGAGCACAAAAGAAGTTTCGGTGCTGGAGTTATCCACCCAGGTAATCATGAGTTGAGAGGAAGTAGAATTGGAAATCAATCCACTCGGTGCAGTGGCACTCACTTTTACCTCCTGCCTGGCAGTGCCCTGGCAACCGTTTGCATCGGATGCCACTAGGGTATACACATAGTTGCCAGGTGTGGTAGTTCCTGTAAATACTGGATTCGAAATGGCAGAAGACGAAAGAAGGTTGGCAGGCGTCCATAAGTAGGTATAAGGACTTTGCGCGCCACCCGTTGCGGCAGCAGACAACTGAACGGTTTCTCCTCTACTCACTTCGTGTTGTCTTGATGGAACAGCCACCGGGGATACGCGCACCGTGGAAGTGCTAGTACCCAGGCAACCCGTTGCCAAATCTTTTACCGAAAACGTGTAGACAAAGTTGCCCGCACTGGTGGCAGTAACCACGGGATTGGAAATCTCTGCCGAAGACAAATAAGCCATACCACTGGCTGGATAGCATGACCAGGCGTATTGCTTGCCCGCCATGGAAGCTATACCCAGCTGGACAGTTGTGCCAGGGCATACCGAGCTGGAAGTAGGTATGCCGGGATATCCACTTGTAATTCTGAAATCAAATTTTCTCTCGTGCATTACCGTATATTTTTCGCCATCGTAATGAAGGGCCTGCACGGTAAATGTTTCCTGATAAGGAAATATAGTGTTAGGAGTTAGGTAATCAATCTTGTTGTAGTTCACACCAAAATTTCCCCGTTTACTTCCAATGATTCGATAATCGATTTTACATCGTCCGGAAATTTCGACATTCAACGTTAGTGATTCACCTACCCAACACGTGGAACTGAGCGTAACATGATCGACATGTCCTTCACAATTCCATGGACCTGTGCCAGTGATGACTTTAATACAACCTGGTTTTATCACAGTATTAATGGGGCCTTCAGGTGTAATTTCTTTCATGGCAACAGAATATAATCCTGGGGCGTGGTAAAACACTTCGTGTCCTACCATTCCACGTTCATTGATCGGTTGACAGCCAGTAAGACTATACTTATTGCTTTGATCAGGATAGTCCATTTCCCACTGACATTGCCAACCATCCGGACGCATACGCGCATTGCTGACCCATACAGGGGTATTGTAGCCCACTTCTACAGGAGGATCGTTTTGTTCCTCATCCGGATACAAAATTTCATTCGGCGAATTCCAGGGATTTCCATTAATAAGAAAATCAGCAGAAGGATTTGGATTAATTACCGTGATACTCTTGCTTTTGCTGTCGCAGTAAGTTCCGTCACAAATTTTAAGTGTTACCGTATAGGTACCAGCGTCTAAATAAGAATGAAGCGCATCGGCGACAGTAGAGATGGTGCCATCACCAAAATTCCACTCATAGGTGGGCGATTTGGGAGGATCTCCAAGTGGGTTCGGATGGAATTTAAAGGATTGATGTTTATTTATTTTGGAAGGACAATAAAAACTGGTGGTAAATTTATACTGGTCTTTCCAATCGGAAGGTATACCCATCATGACATATACTGCTCCTTCCTTAACAACACGATCAACTGTTTTTGGTTTACCGTCATTATCATAAAAAACAGTCAACGAAATAGTTTTTGAACCACTTTGTTTCCAGGAAACGCGGGGGCTTGCTTTAAATTTTTCGCTAGGACCACAAATTGCCCCCTCGCCAAAATCCCATTCATAGGATAATTTTCTGGATGCCAATGCTAATGCATCAATAATTGCATCTAGTTGAATGTATTCCTCTGTATACATCATCTTCTTTTCCACAGAAAAATCAAGCGCAATTTCTTCCTCTTGCGCTCCAATCAAGATGGTCCCTTTTAAATTTAAAATCTGATCATTCCCTTTTTTGATTAAGACGTTTATATTTTCACTGCCATTTGTACCCGCATAATAGTGTAGATTTTTCAATGAACTTTCAGGATCCCATGTCTCCGTGGCAGGTTGATAATTTGAATGATACCCGGTTCGCCAGACATATGAATATTCTGGGCCGGAAAAATTTTTTTGAATAGCAACATCAATACTTTCATTATCAAAAATAATATACTTAGTAGGAACTAATTGTGCATCACCGAAATTCGTGCAATTTGGACATGATCCTCCACAATCAATTGTAGTTTCGCCTACATCCAATACTCCATTTAAACATAATGGATTTGCCTCTTTATATGGACAGTATGTTCCCAATTGGTACGAATTTTCGGCAAGATCAATATCATTCCAATCTGGAGCTAAGTATTGCCGCATACTTCCATTCACAAAGTTTGCAGAAAATCGACCATATCGATCCGGAGAATTAGGACCTTTTCCATTTTGGGGATTTTCATTACACATTGAAAAGCCAGCATTTAGATTTCCTACATATTTACCATCAACAAAAAGTCCACTGCCAGAAGAGCCTTCCATGGTTACTCCGTTACCATCCCATGTAACAAAATAGAATTTGTCCTGGTCAGTCAACCAAAATTTATTGAGAACCTTTTGATTAAAGCCCGATGTCTCAGGCGAAGTCAAATCAACAGTTTTAATTTCATACGAGGTTGTAGAAATACGTTTAGTAAAGCCATTGGGGTGATGCACACCGACCTTCCTTATACTTGATGAAATGTTATCACGATCTGTTGCGTCCCAACCTGAGTAACATATGCGATGCGACAGAATTGGTTTTTCCTTTATTTTCAATAATAAGTAATCACCTCCATTATGTCCTAAAACATCTGGATCATAGGATAAAATTTCTGCCCCTGCTAAACCATGCAGCGTGGATGGATCTGGTTTGTAATCGCTGCACGCTGCTGTCTGAAAATTAAAAATAAACAAACAACTGGGGAGTTCTTCTAACTTCAGCGCGCTAAGAGAGTTACCTGGTACAAAATTTATACAATGACATGAAGTAGAAAAGTATGGGGTCCCATCTCGTTTTGAATTATTCAACATGGTACCTGAACAAAAACCATAATAGTTCATCCCACCAGTTAAACGCGGAGATAAAAACAAACCCGATGAATTTACCATATCTTCATAGTATGGGATTGAAGACCGACAAACTGCATTATCTGTGCAAATATCGATTTCCACGGATTTGTCTACTACGGTTATCTTATATATATCAACAAAATCGCCTACAACTTCACCAACGTGAACTAATCCGGGACTCAATCCAGTAGGAACAAAATATTCCAACGTTATAACATCGCCAGATAGCGGGAGTGTAGGATAAATTCCTCCCGTAGGATTGTTAAGGTATGTCAATGCCCCCACCTTCATGGACTTATCCTCATTGTATAAATACAATTCTGTTCCTTCGGTTATAACTAAAGAATCAAAAATAACCATCAAGGAATAAGCACCATTCAAATGAAAGGAATATCGATAGATGGTACCTTCTGGCAAATGGGATTGATAGCCTTGAGAAATAAGATCCAGCTTTATTTCATTCACTTTCCCCCAAACTCCACCATCTTTATTTATATCGGATTTAACAATATCCTTATTTATGCTATCCCAATTGAATTCCGGAAGAATTGCCATCGGAATATTGGTCGAAGGGCAATGCAGTAAGGTTGAAGGAACCGGAGTCGGCACATGTTCTTGCGCTGAAGCAAAACGAAGCGTTAGTACAAGCACTAATGCCAGGCGTAAAAGTAGTTTCATAGTAAGTAGTTGCAATCCCGTCTCACGGTGTTTGTGAGAATGCTGCTTGATAGATGCATTTCAAAGCAAAACGTTACAAAAAAGAATCAATTAAAAATCAACTATTAACTCAAAAACCTGAAATACAACAGCTTACGTTTTTATTATTTTTCAAGCATATACCATCCTCCTGAATTATAAAAATTGATAACAGTATTCATTCTCAGCGAAGTTTCCAACCATACGTTGCCTATAACTTATAATAAAATTCAATTCTTGATATTGGGCGTGTCCCGCGTGGTGCCACGCGGGCCGGGCTATCGCTGCCAAAGGCTTTACACTCTATCCCACACGCAACACCAGCCATGTTTTAAATCGTACTACATACCTTTATAAATTTAGCAGGCCCTTTAACCTCATTATCTAGCCGTTAAATAAATTAATTGCATTATTAAACTATTATTTTGATTTATTTCAATCAATTATATAAATTCACATACTTAACGTTTACAATTTACTTGGTAAAAGTTAATAGTTAATATCCCCATAACACAAACACTATGAACGCAGTTTCAACGTCCACCAGGATTGCTTTGACAACACTGTCCTTGTTGTTGTCCCTATATTCAGGTCTTTATTCCCAGATAGTAGTAACCGGCACCAGCTTTGATCCTTTACCTGGAAATGAAGCCAGGGCTTTCATTGGATTAAATGATATCGTCCACTATGGCGTGCAACGAGGATCCATAACCAGCACTCCACCCATAGCCCCCAATGTAAACGCTGGTGTTTTTAATGCAAACTATTATTACGCCATCACCGACAATCCTATTAAACTCGATAATACCATGTATACCAATTTGGGTACACCCGATTATCAGTTTGTATATTCTCCGCGCAGACCTACTGGAACTAATATTAATATTCTGGAATATGTAGTAAAAGGTATGTTACCAGGATCGGCTGTTTCGGTTCGGGTGCAATATTGCAGTGTGGTCAATGCCGCCTACGCTCCATGCAATGGGCAACGAAATGAATTCAAAGCAGGAATAAACCTGGATGCCAACAATCAATTGAATGGAACTGACGCAACCCAAATTGGAATGGGGCAGTGCGCCACTGCCACCTTTAATGGCACCGTGGCGGCTAACGGAGATATGATTTTTCGGATGAACGCTACCCGTGATGGTTGCGTAGCCATGGGCATTCGAAACATTGAGGTGGTCGGCTTTATCAAACCCATTGCCATTTCCAATATGGGAACCGAGGTGTGTGTGGGTGAACAAATTTCTTTACAACCCACCCAAAACTACAACGCTATTTTTCAATGGCAGGTAAGAATCGGAGCAGGAACCTGGAGCAATGCAGCCAATGGAACCGGGCAATCTTTATTGTATGAAGTTGCCTCCGTAGGTACGTATCAGTTTCGGTTGCAGGTAACTCCGTTATCGGGGGGATCGGCAGTAACTACCGATCCAATCACCGTAACTGCCATTACGTGTTGCACCGTGGGCACCCCGCCTGTAGCGGCTTCCCGGCAAACCGTTTACTACGATAATTTCGGCCGGTTAAACATGGCTGACAGAACCGGCAGAAGTTACTACGTTTGGGATTATAGCAATGTGCTGAATCCGGTAGAAGTGGCCAGAACTACCACCACCCCTTTCCGATGGCCCCTTACGCCGGCACCTCTAGGTGCCACCTTTGTGGGTACTCCTGGCCCTCTTCAAGACGGTCAATACACGGTGGCCAGTTTTCTTACAGGCTATAATTACCCCATTAACGGATACGATGGCGCACGACTGGAATGGGCCAACCGGGTGAGAGGATTGGATAACATCCCTAATCCGGATATTACCTATGACTTTTCCGGACAACCCGATGGGGCCGCATTATTTCTGAATTGTCCGGTAAATACCGGAGGACAAACCTTATACTCAAGAACCATAAATAACCTTTGTTTCGGAAAACAATTATTCTTTGAATGTTGGATATCGGTGTTTACGAACAGTGCCAACGGCACTTATAATCCGGTCCACGTGCGCGTCCGTCTTACCGAAGTTGGAAACAATGCCAACACCGTTACCACCACAGCTACAGCTACCAGGGAAGCCGACGGCGGTGGAACCTGGGTGCGCGTGGCCGCGCAAATAAATTTGATTTCAGGCAACAGTGTACTGATGGAAATTATAAATAATCAGAATGTTTCTGAAAATGGAAACGACCTGGTGCTCGACGATATTAAAATCATGGCTTGCGCTCCTCCTGCCATAAATTTGTATTTCGATTTGAATACGCTCTCTGAGTCAACCTCCGTATGCGGTGGATCTTCGCTGGACATGGCTACCAGGCCTAGTAATTTATTAAAGGCTTATTATGGAAATGCACCACGATTTTTATTTCAATGGTCTAGGACGCCAGCAATACAAAACTCCTGGCAAAATATAGGCTTGCCATTGGCGGCAGAAAATGCGAATATTGCCAACATCTCCAATTCTCCAGCATTCGCCGGACTGGCCGATGGTGGAAGAGTATTTTTCCGCGTCATTGCTGCCTCTGCAGCTACATTTACGGCGAACAATAATTTTACAGGTGCCAACTCTGCTAACCCGAACGATCCATGCAAAAGTTACTCGGTATCAGATCCCATCCAGTCCATTATTTCTTGCCCTTTGCCGGCACACATGAATTCCTGGAAAGGCTGGCGAACAGAGCAAGGCAATAGGTTGCAATGGGCCTGTTCACAGGAACAAAACAACCATTATTTCTTGGTTGAAAAAAGCAGCGATGGTATTCACTTTGACGAACTGAGTAAAGTGAACGGCAAAAATCTGCCCGGTATGGTACAGCTCTATACCGCACTAGACGAAACTCCTTCCCTTCCTGTCACCTATTATCGTTTAAAACAAGTGGACCTTGATAATTCCTTTGTGTATTCACCTGTGATAGCCGTTTCAGGTCAGCTTGAAGCAGAAATCGCTCTGTTTCCAAATCCAACACAAGGGCAAACGATGCTGCAGTTGAGCGGTTGGGAAGAGTCCGCTACTATGGAAATTCTGGATGCCCAGGGAAGGTCTTTGCATTCTAATATAGCCGTGCAAAGTCAAACGCTCCATGAATTGCCTCGCTTATCGCCAGGTATATATGTGATTAAGGTGCAGTCTTCTACACAACAAGTTTCCGAAAAATTAATTGTGTACTAAATCAACAAAATGGTTTCAAGGCTTTTCTCCATGGCACCAAACACCAAGGTTGGACATCGGCCGTGGAGAAGAGCCTTGATTTATACCGAATCAAAATCAAATTTATATACATCAAAGCCTTTGAATCCATTGCGTGTATCAATTTGAAGATCTTTTAAGTATCCTTCACTGATGTCGTATACCCATCCATGTACTTCCACATTATTTCCCTGGCGCCATTGCCGTTGAATAATCGGAGTAGAACAAACGTTAAATACTTGTTCTGAAACCACCAATTCCACCAGTCGGCGATGTCGTTGATCATCGTCAAGAATTTTATCCATTTCACGCTCATGGGTTCTGTATACATTTTTGATGTTACCCAACCAGGTATCAATCAAACCATGGTATTTACCATCTACCGCTGCTTTCACACCTCCACAGCCATAGTGGCCACAAACAATAACGTGTTTAACTTTTAACACTTCTACGGAATATTGCATTACCGACATCAAATTAACATCCGTTGGAACCACCAGATTGGCGATATTACGGTGCACAAACATTTCACCTGCGTCGGTGCCTGTAATTTCGTTGGCCGTAATGCGACTATCCGAACATCCGATAAACAAAAACTTTGGCGCTTGACCTTGGGCTAGCTTGCTAAAATAATTCTTATCATGACTAAGTCGTTCTTTCACCCATGCTCGGTTGTTGCTGAACAATTTTTCATACTCCTGCTGTGCAATCTTTTCCAACTCCTGGTTTTCGAGTATTTCAAATTTATTACCTACGCTAATTAATTCTACCTTTATATTTTTCGAGCTAGCATTTACTTTAAAATCTTCTATAATTTCTAGAATATCCGGATCTATGTATCTTGTTTTCGAACCATCAATCACCAGGTGCGAATTTTTTGGAGTGCGCTGCAATTTATAAACGATGCTGGATTTATTTAAGAATGAAACTTCTTCAGCCAATTCTAATTTCACCTTTACTCCGTAATTCATTTCCTGCTTATTAAACTTAAAAGGAAACAATACATCTCTTCTCAGAATAAAGAACAAGGCAACAGCAGTACCGATAGCAATTCCAATTAATAAACCGGTGAATACAATTGCCAGAATAGTTACGAGGAAAGGAATAAAAGTCTCCAGCCCTTTTTGATACTGCTCTTTAAATACTTTTACCTGAGTAAGTTTGTAAGCCACCACCAATAATATCGCGGCCAATGCGGAGAGAGGAATTTTATTGATGACACCAGGGAAAATCAACACCGCCATAAGCATAAAGATACCATGAAAAAATGCCGACATATTGGATTTTGCACCGGCATCAATGTTAGCAGAACTTCTTACAATCACCGAAGTGATGGGCAATCCTCCTAATAATCCTGACACAATATTGCCTGCACCTTGAGCCAGTAGTTCGCGGTTTTTATCGGTGTACCTGCGTTGTGGATCCAGTCGATCAACGGCATCAACAGCCAACAAGGTTTCGATACTTGCCACCAGGGCCAACTCCAGCGCTATCACAATGACCTTGGTATCTGCCAATGCACGCAGATCAGCAAACGTAAACTGGCTAACCAAGGCTTGAACTCCTTCCGTAGGAAGAACTTGCACCGTATGCTCATCTGAGATAATAAGAAAGGGAGCAATGACCGGAAAGAATTCATTCAACAAAATTCCGGCAGCCACTACAACAATAGATCCATGCACCCAAAGTCTATTAGATAGTTTATAGCGATCCCAAATGACCAAAATCACAATACCTATTCCACTTATAAACACAGCTCCCGGAGTAATCCGTTTAAACGCCTCAATAAGCTCTGAAAATGTATTTTTGTTGTCCCATTGAAAAAAGTCAAAATCCCCTTCGTAGTCGAGGTCGTATCCAATGGCATGGGGAATTTGTTTGAGTAAAAGAATAATTCCTATGGCCGCCAACATACCTTTAATCACAGAAGATGGAAAAAAGCTACCGATTACCCCAGCTCTTAGAAATCCGAATATTACCTGGAATACTCCAGCTAATACAACCGCTGCAAACAGGGCATGTAAATTATTAAGTCCTAATACTGCATTAGAGACCAAAAGGGTAAGGCCTGCAGCCGGACCGCTCACTGAAAAAGCTGAATTGCTGATAAGAGAAACTACAATACCTCCTACTATTCCTGCAATAATACCCGAAAGTATGGGTGTGCCGGAAGCAAAGGCAATACCTACGCAAAGCGGCAATGCAACCAAAAACACCACCAGGCCTGATGGCAAATCGTTGCGCAAGGTGTCGTTAGAAATTTGAAATGTTTTTTTAGTATTCATACTTGTAATGATTGCATAAATTCATTGAATGCCATCTTCACGAAAGGAAAATGAAACTTACGATTGTAAGAAATTGAAAAGGTATTAAGCTTTGGGAGGTGGTGTTTCCAGCGAAGAAAAGGGAGATGCAGGGATGGCTGTATCAAGTATGAACATGCATTTCAGATGATGATAACGCAGCACATGGACATATTTAAAATCAGAAGGAGATTGAAAACCAGACTTGCTGTTATCCTGCTCTTTTGATTCAGTTCCCTCTTCCTGTTCGGTTTCTTTGGAATCTTTTTCTTCTTCCAGTTTTTCCGTATCCGCCGAAATTTCCCATTCTTCGCAATAGTCCACAAGTGTATTGCGTATGCTTTCAGTAAAAGTAAGCAAGACCAATAAAACCAGACATATTTTAAGAAAAATTCCCACCTTGGTTACTGAACGGAATCTAATTATGTAAAGTTATCAAAAAATATACACAGCCGCTGAATCAGACTGAAATTCTTCCATCCACCATATTAATTTTACGGTCGGCTGCTTCCGCTAATTTTTCATTGTGTGTGACAATGATAAATGTTTGATTGAAATCTTTTCTTAAATTGAAAAATAAGCGATGTAATTCTTCGGCATTGTGGGAATCCAAATTTCCGGAAGGTTCGTCGGCCAATACAATGGAGGGTTTATTCATGAGAGCCCTCGCTACAGCGGTGCGCTGTTGCTCTCCTCCGGAAAGCTGGGAAGGCCGATGATTCAACCGATGGCCCAAACCAAGGTAATGTAGCAATTCTGTGGCTCTCGCTTCTTTTTCAGCGTTACTTCCTTTTTCCTGAAGCCAGGCTGGCATGCAAACATTTTCCAAGGCAGTAAACTCAGGTAATAGATTATGAAACTGAAATACAAAGCCCAGGTGTTCATTTCTAAATAAGGCCAACTGGCGTTCGCTAAGTATATGCTTAGCCGCGCTCACGCCCGAATCCAGTTGGTATATAGATTGGTTCTCGATTAGCAAGGAGCCTCTGTCTGGCTTATCCAGCGTGCCAATGATTTGAAGTAAGGTGCTTTTCCCTGCTCCCGAAGGTCCCACGATCGCCACAACCTCCCCTTTGGTAACCTCCAGGTCGATTCCATTTAAAATAGGGATGGAACCATACGACTTATGGATATTTCGGGCTACCAGCATAAAAAACAGAATGTATTAAACATTATTGGCAAAAAAAGGCCTTTTCTTGAATTTAACAATCAAATCATTTACATTGGGACATTAAATTTTTTCACACATGAACATTCACGAATATCAGGGAAAAGAAATCCTTAAGAAAAATGGTGTAAAAATCGCGGAAGGTATTGTGGCAGAAACGCCCGAGCAAGCCATGGAAGCGGCAAAGAAACTGGGTGAGATGACTGGCTGCAAGGTTTGGGCTGTAAAAGCTCAAATTCATGCCGGCGGACGCGGTAAAGGCAAAATCAAAGGAACTGAATACCGTGGTGTGATGATTGGAAAAAGTCTCGACGAAGTAAAGGAAAAGGCTTCTCAGATTCTGGGAGGTACGCTGGTAACCTTACAAACAGGTCCCGAAGGTAAAAAAGTTAATAAAGTATTGGTTGGAGCAGATGTATACTATCCTGGGGCTGGTCAGCCTAAAGAATACTATATGAGTATCCTCCTCGATAGAGCTACTTCAAGACCAGTTATTATTGCCAGTACCGAAGGAGGAATGGACATTGAAGAGGTTGCTCATAGCACTCCGGATAAAATATTCAAAGTTTGGATTGATCCTCGTGTTGGCCTTCAAGGTTTTCAGGCAAGAAATATTGCTTTCAAACTAGGGCTTTCAGGCAATGCCTTCAAAGAAATGGTGAGTTTCGTAACCAAGCTTTACGCAGCCTTCATGTCTTCCGATGCTGCCATGATCGAAATTAATCCTGTGTTAAGAACTTCTGACGATCAGATCCTGGCAGTGGATGCCAAAGTTTCTTTAGATGATAACGCGCTTTATCGTCAACCGGAATTGGCCAACTTCCGCGACATTACGGAAGAGGATCCATTGGAAGTGGAAGCTTCTGAAAACAACCTGAACTATGTAAAGTTAGATGGAAACGTAGGATGCATGGTAAACGGTGCTGGATTGGCCATGGCTACCATGGATATGATTAAACTTTCCGGTGGTGAACCTGCCAACTTTTTGGACGTAGGAGGTGGAGCCAACGCTAAAACTGTAGAAGCAGGTTTCAGAATTATCCTCAAAGATCCGAACGTAAAAGCTATCCTTATCAATATCTTTGGCGGAATTGTACGATGCGATCGTGTTGCCAACGGAGTGGTAGAAGCTTACAAAGCCATCGGCGATATTCGAGTGCCCATCATTGTGCGTCTGCAAGGAACCAATGCTGAAGAAGGGGCTAAAATTATTAATGAGTCTGGCTTAAAAGTTCGCTCAGCTGTTATCTTGAAAGATGCGGCCCGCTTGGTGCAGGAAGCCATCAGTGGAAAATAATAAAAAAGTAATTCTTACTTATGAAAAAAGAGACCATATCGGGTCTCTTTTTTTTTGGCTCAATTGCTAAAATCTCTTAAAAATATTTGCTTCATCAGAAATCCATAAGGATGTTTATACTAATAGCTGGTTAGAACTTAGTCACTTCAATTTCTACCCTGCGATTCTTTTTCCTGTTTTCATCTGTATCATTGGGTGCAGAAGGCTGTGTACCGCCATGTCCAACCCCTTTGATACGTTTGGCTTCTATTCCACCTTTTACCAAATATGCTTTCACCGCATCGGCACGTTGTTGCGAAAGTTTTAAATTATCAGCCGGATTTCCTTGGTTATCGGTATGCCCATGCAACGTTATTTCAATGCGTGGGTTCTTTTTCAATATATCTTTCAAATGATCTAATTCAGAGTAAGAAGTTTCCAATAATTCAGGTTTAGATTGAACAAAGAATACATTATTCAAATTCACTTTTTTGCCCAGAGAAATGGGCATCATATATAAGTTCTTCTCAATTTCTATATAATCCTTTTTCACACGCACATCAAAACTTTCCCAAACAGGAATATAGCCATCCGCTTCAGCCCGCACACCAATATGCTCTCCATATGGCAGCACCAGTTTGTATTCTGCATGGTTTTGATCCGTGCGAGCCACACCGATTTCTTTGTGCGTTTCCAGGTTTTCGTAGGTGATTTTTGAAAACACCGGACTGTTATCCACTACGGACAATACCTTTCCATGAATAAGAATTACTGGCTCCGGCTTTGTTTCCGGAGGAGTTTTAATTCTGTAAATGTCGCTGCCATGGTTCAATTCACGGTAGGAAGAAATGTAGGCATATTCACCACTGGCGGAAGTAGAATAGAATCCATCGTACCCTCTCCCGTTAATGGGACGTCCCATGTTTACGGGCTTAGACCAGTTCTTCCACGTATTATCAAGTCGCTTGGTCATAAACACATCCGCTTCACCAAATCCTGGATGTCCTGAAGACGAAAAATACATGGTAACGCCATCCGAAGCGAGAAACGGAGCTTGTTCATCGCCTCTGGTATTTAACACAGTACCCAGATTGATGGGTTTGGTCCAGGTATTACCACTAGTAAAAAAACTCACGTGCAAGTCTCGCTCTCCATACCCATTCCCTTCTTCCTGAACTGCCAAAATTAATACTTTGCCATTTGCCGACAAGGCATAATCTGCATATCCGTAATCTCCATACCGGAAGTCCGTAAATACCTGGGCCTCCGGGAAAGTCCATGAATTGCGGGTTCTATGAGAAATAGAAACACCGGCATACATTTTTCCATCAGAGCTGTATTTGTTTTCAAGCAATAAAGTATTCCCGTCGGGAGTAACCGAAAAAACACCATTATGACCTGAGTTATTCAGCGGAGTTCCTATGTTTTTTGCTTTCGACCACTCCCCTTTCGAAAATTCGGAATAGTAAATATCCTGATAATCTGCCCCACCAGTATTGGCAGGATTTCCATCGCTAATAAAATACAAGCCTTTTCCATCGGGTGTAATCACAGGAATATACTCGTTGTAGGGAGTATTTACTTTGTTTCCTAGATTCTCGAGGATAGCTGGTTTGGCTAATGGATTGACATTGATGTTTCTTTTTTGCTTCAGATACACATAGTCTATTTTAAACCTTGACTTTGCAATCATGGCAAACCCAAAATAATCGCCGTGGAACTTAGTAACAGACTCTGAAAAAACCTTTTTACCATTCACATAAAAATTCACCTTGGCCCCTACCTTATCCACTTTCAACAATTGTGTGGTGGCCTTGGTAAAGGCTCCGCTATCAAGCGGAACATAATTGGAATCAGCATTGTAGGTGTAAAAATATGCCATACCATTTTTGGTAGTAAAATAATAGGCTTTATATAAATCATTGGCCGCCCAAATCAGCCCCATTTCCCCTCCGTCTACACTCGTTAGGCTAGCCTCGTATGAAAAATCTTTGGAATAATTAAGCTGAGGATAATCGTCCCAGGTAACATACCACGATCTTCCTGTAAATCCACATTCGTAGTATCCATTATGAATCTGAAGATAATGTTTTTCATCGTCCTTAATAGTCCAGCGAAGTCCGTTATCCCGAAATTCATCATACATGATTGTATCCATGCTAATTTGACCCGGCAGGTTCAATAACTTCCACAGGAAGCAGAAAAAAAACAAAATCTTCTTCATAACCGAAACATAAACGTTAATAATACGATTGTGAACTCAAATAGTTTTTAACATAATCCTGAACTCCATCTTCGAGAGAAGTAAAAGGTTTGTTATATCCCGACTGTATAAGTTTAGTCATGGAAGCCTGTGTATAGTATTGATATTTATCACGAATATCCGCCGGTGTATCTATAAAGCTGATTTGCTCGGGCATTTCCAAAGCGATGAATGTATTTTTAACCAAATCCAGAAATGTTCTGGCACGACCTGTTCCTAAATTATAAATCCCAGCATGCTGGCGATGAGTAGCCAGGAAGTAAATAACCTCCACTACATCTTTAACATAAATAAAATCGCGCAATTGCTCTCCATCTTTAAAATCAGGATGATGTGAACGGAATAACTTCATTGCATTGGTTTTCTTTATTTGATTAAAGGCATGGAAAATTACGGAGGCCATTCTTCCCTTATGGTATTCATTGGGTCCATACACATTAAAAAATTTAAGTCCAGCCCAAAAGAAAGGTTTTTCCGACTGTTCCAAAGCCCAACGGTCGAAATCATTTTTGGATTCCCCATAGGGATTTAAAGGCTTTAACTTTGGAATAATGGATTCATCGTCTTCATATCCGTATTCACCTAAACCATACGTAGCAGCGGAGGAGGCATATACCAAGGGAATATCAAAGCGGCAACATGCTTTCCATATTTCCTGGGAATAATGAAGATTAAGCCTGTCAAAAATTTCTTTATTAAATTCTGTGGTATCCGTGCGTGCACCTATATGAAAAATAAATTCTACTTGTTCGTGATGCTGCTCCAGCCAAACAAAAAATTGATCTCTATGTACCCGCTCCTTTATTTTTTTTTCCTGCAGATTTTTCTCTTTTTCTGGATGCGAAAAATCATCGACTGCCACAATGTAATTAAAATTATGTGCATTCAATTTGCTTATGAGACAGCTTCCGATAAATCCAGCCGCTCCCGTCACTACCATCATAGATTTAAATAATTTTTTCTAATCAAATATACATAGTTTTGTTATATTTTTGATTGTCATGCTTTCCATACCACACATTCTTTCCTTTTTCAACCGATCCACTACGATGGGATTAAATACGCTACTCGAACTAATACAAAGTAAAATCCTCCGGATTTTTTTAATTCAACTTACCGGTGCTTCTTTTATCCTCTGCTTCAACGCATGCCAATCCCCGGAATCAAAGCCTGCGAAAAATTTACGCCTATGGAAAGATGATGATGGAGATTCAATGAACGTGAACACCTCATTTCAGAAAATCGTTTCGCTTTCTCCTTCCATCACCGAAACCCTGGCATTATTAATTTCTAAGGAAAAAATGGCTGCAATTTCCAAACAATGTAACCACCCAGAGACGTGGAAAGACGTACCTTCTGTTTCGTCGTATCCGGTGGATTTTAATGCCTTGGTTGCCTTGCAACCCGACCTCATCCTTTCTAAAAACGATATGATTTCTGTTTCAGAAATACAGCGTTGCAAGGAGTTGCAATTGCCTTTGGTAAAATGTAAAAGCGATAATGTATCAGAAATTTTGACAGGGATTTTAACATTGGGGGAATTACTCCAAGTTAGGACCCGGAGCAGATTCGTGCATGATTCATTAAAAGCTTCCTACGAACGATTACAACATATTCCCAGCCAAATGAGGCCACAGGTACTGGTATTGATTTCGAGCGATTTATTTGCCTTCGGAAAAGGAAGTTATATGGAAGAATTGGTGTGGCATGCCGGCGGAAAATTGGCTACAATTGGTGACTTGCAATATCCGCAGCTCAGCAGGGAAGCCATTTTGCGTATGAACCCGAATATAATTCTGATGTCTGAAAATAACTCTTTTGAATTATTGCAAGAAAAATATCCGGAGTTAAAACAAGTAGAGGCGTTCCAACAGAAACGCCTCTATACCATGCATGATGATTTGCTATCCAGACCCGGGCCCCGTTTTGTAGAGACTACCAGACTGCTGTATTCTCTGATTAACGATAAATCATACAGCCGGTAGCGCGTTTTTCAGAATATTTCAATACGCCACCAGTTAAGGTTGCTTCCAACGCTTCTTTCAAGTAGTGCACTGTAACATCCGTACCTACCTGAGGATTATCGTCGATTGCACCACGGTACTTCAGTGTGAAAACACCTCCCGTACTTTTTAATACCATCACCTCAGGGGTTTTGGTAGCCCCGTAAGCATTCGCAACTTCTTGTTTGGGATCTGACAAATACGGAACACCAAAATTTTTGGATTTGTAAGCCGCAGCCATTTCCGACAATCCATCTTCCGGGTGAGCATCAGGATTATTGGGATTGATGAGAATAAACTTGACAGATTTCGATTCGTACTCTGTCATGTATTTTTTTATTCTCTCTTCGTAAATTTTAGAATATGGACAATTATGACTGGTGAAAACAAGAACGACTACTTTCGCTCCGGAAAAATTTTGCAAACTCACCGGATTGTTATCGGCAGCATTCACCAAAGTAAAGTTATTGACTTTATCACCGATGGCATACTGAGCAATCAGTGAAGTACATGTCAATACAAAAAGAATAGCTAGAATCTTTTTCATTTTACCCTTATTTAGTTTCGGTTGACCTACGTCAACACTTTTTAACCAGAAGCAATAACGACAATAATCTTGCCATTTTCTAGTAAAACCACACAAATAAATTACTGTATGTCAGGAGCTTACCTCTGTGAATAACTTATCTAATGTTATTCATTGATTCACTGTAACTTAGAGAAAGCAAAGCAGAACATCATGACGGGTATTGTCGTTGAAAAAATCGGCACTCTTACCGGACATAGGGATTGTATTTATGCCTTGGAGCATGATACCGATCCCAGGTATTTTTTTTCCGCAGGAGGAGACGGGATGGTGGTACGCTGGGATATAAAAAATCCAGCGGACGGATGGATGCTGGCCAAGGTAGAAAAATCGATTTATGCTTTACAATTAGTACCTCAGCAAAACCAACTTTTAATTGGTGAAAATTTTGAAGGCATACACCTTGTGAGCCTCGAGGATAAAAAGAAGTTGGCCTCTTCCCGAATTACGGAAGCCAGTATCTTTGACATAAAAATTCTCCACGATTTAATTCTGGTAGCTTGTGGGAACGGAGAGTTGGTATTGCTGCATTATCCGGATCTCAGCACCATCCGGCATTTGCCTCTTTCTGCAGCGAGTCTTCGAACCATTGCCATTTCACCCGATGGAACTCTGGCCGCTATCGGAGGTTCCGATCATTTTATTCGCATTCTGGATATTCGCACACTGAAGATTACCGAAACTTTCAAAGCACACGAAAATTCTATTTTCTCCCTGCAATTTTCTCCCGATGGAACTTTTCTTTTCAGTGCGGGAAGAGATGCTCATTTAAAATGCTGGAAGGTGAAGGAATCTTTCGCATCGCAACAAGATATTGTAGCACACATGTATGCCATTAACCATATTACCTATCGTAAAGATGGTAAGCTGATGGCCACTTGCAGTATGGATAAATCAGTAAAGGTATGGGACACGGCCACGATGCGCTTGCTGAAAGTGATCGACAAAGCACGCCACACCGGACATGCTACCTCTGTCAACAAATTGCTCTGGTCGGAGTATCATGATACCTTGATTTCGTGCAGCGACGATCGATCAATAAGTCTTTGGAATATTCAACTTAATACTTAATCGCATGATTACACCGCTTGAAATACGTAAGAAAGAGTTTGAAAAAGCTTTTCGCGGTTATGAAAAGGAAGAGGTGGATGCCTTTTTACAATCCCTTTCAAAAGAGTGGGAACGAACGCTGGATGAAAACAAAGAGCTCTCCAAACGGTTGGATCATGCTGAAAAAGAACTGCAGCGCATGCGCGACATGGAAGCCACGCTGTATAAAACGTTAAAGACTGCCGAGGAAACAAGTTCTGGCATGATGGAACAAGCTCATCGCACAGCGGAATTGCATGTCCGGGAAGCACAAATGAACGCGGAGGCTTTGCTCAGTGAAGCGCGTTCCAAAGCCAGGGCCATGGTAGAAGATGCAGAGATTGAAGTAAAAAATATTATCGATGATCTTCAATCAGACGTTCGTAATATTGAAAGGGAATACAATTACATCGACAATCAGAAAGAAAATCTGCTGGAGGAGCTAAAATCTTTTGTCAAAGAAACTATTGATAAAGTAGATAAGTACCACGGTAGAACCTCTCGAACGACGTTTGACCTGAAGCTGAAAGAAATCCGGAACCTTAACAATCCCAATCCGGTAAAAGCATTAGAAATTACTAATGCAGAAAACTTAGCCGAAGAAAAAAGAAATGAAATGCGCATTCATTTTGAAAAGCCGGTACATACGATAAAACCTTCGGAAGAAGAAGAAACACCTCCTCCAACAAAGGAGGACAAAAGCAACGAAGGTTCATTTTTCGATAGCATATAAGCCTACACATGGAAGCAGAAGTATACCTGGATGGAATGGAATTTTATGCCTATCATGGCGTGTATGAACAAGAACAAAAAATCGGAAATCGTTTTTTAGTAGATGTAAAAATCACGTTTCAATACGATTCAAGTAAGCAGGAAGATTTATCCAAAACGGTTAATTACGAAAAGGTATATGCCATCGTAAAAGACCGCATGCAAGTAAAAGCGCGTTTACTGGAAACCCTGGCTTCCGTAATTATTGATAACCTGTTTACCTTGCTTCCTTTGGCTGAAACAGTGGAAGTTAAAGTAAGCAAGTACAATCCTCCGGTGGGTGGCCATTGTCAGCGCGCACGCGTGGCGCTGAAGAAAAAAAGAGGAGAATAAGGAGTAATATTTTGAATTTACTATAACAATTTTTACTTTTGTGCTACTATTTGCTTAGGTGGTGGAATTGGTAGACACGTACGTTTGAGGTGCGTATGCCGAAAGGTGTGGGGGTTCGAGTCCCCCCTTGAGTACAATGAAAAACAAAAAAAGCCACGCTAAAGCGTGGCTTTTTTGTTTTTCGAGTATGGGGTTTGAGACCAGAGTTTGCCCGCACTAAAGACCCAAACTTTTTTCTGTTGGATAAAAGATCATTTCGCTTAAACCGAAGTCCTATAGTCAGACGCAATTTTTATGTTCGTTCGACTTCAACTTCAGTCGGAGCGCAAGACAAAAAAAGCCTCGATTCACGACTTTTTGCTTTGTACAGTTTAGAGCAAAAGCATACAGAAATTCTTCGTAGCCAGATTCCACCGTCGCTCTAATCCCTCTTGCTCTTGCCTGTATAATACCTCATCATTTTGAAATTGGAATGAGCTTGTTTAAATTTTAGCATGAATTTAAATACTATTAAATCCGTTCTTTTGGGAGTGGGTATTGGTGATGCTCTTGGTGTTCCTGTTGAATTTAAAAGTCGAAAAGAAATCAACAAAAATCCTGTAAGAGATATGATCGGATATGGAACGTATCAATTACCTCCAGGAACATTTTCCGATGATAGCTCGCTTACCTTTTGTTTAGCGGAAGCCTTGACTGCTGATTTTGATTTGAATACTATAGGTCAAAACTTTGTAAAATGGTGCTACTATAATTTTTGGACACCACGCGGTCATGTATTTGATATTGGCATAGCCACTCGACAAGCGATTGATCGTATTTCAAGAGGCACAACACCTGAAGCAGCAGGAGGTATGGATATATCATCCAATGGAAACGGATCGTTAATGAGAATAGCTCCTTTATTATTTTATATTTCAGAAAAACCCATTCATGAACGTTATGCAATTTCTAAAAGCGTTTCATCCATTACTCACAGACATATTCGATCTGTAATTTCTTGTTTCTACTATCTTGAATTTGCCCGATTATTAATGGAACAAAAGGATAGGTTTGAAGCATATACTATTTTACAAACCAACATCCCCTCCTATTTAAAATCTCTTTCTATTAATCCAGATGAGATTTCAGTGTTTAATAGATTATTTGAAAATAAAATCTATGAACTACCAGAAGAATCCATTTTTAGTAGCGGGTATGTGTTGCATACACTTGAAGCCAGCCTTTGGTGCCTGTTGACTACCTCTAATTATAAAGATGCCGTTTTAAAAGCTGTAAATCTAGGAGAAGACTCAGATACAACCGGCGCTGTCACTGGCGGACTTGCTGGAATATTATACGGCTTTGATACCATTCCTGCTCATTGGATGCGACAATTAGCTAGACATGAGGACATAGAAAATCTTGCGGAACGCATGTATAAAAAACTGTATAACCATTAACCAAAACTTGGTTTCACTAGTTCAAATCTTAACACAAGGAAAAGTATAAGTTAAACCTGACATATCAGAGATAGTTTTGTGGAGCCTACCCCGCCCAAATGAAGGCACTAAATTGATACAGCAATACAGGTAAAATAAAAAAGTCCCACATTGGTGGGACTTTCTTATATGCTTAAATGAAACTTATTGTTTTATTAATTTATATGTTTTGAATTGATCCCCTACACGTACTTTCAACAGGTAAACGCCTGATGACAGTGCTGATCCAATTTCAACCTCTTGATTTACTTGACCGGATTCCATCAAATGATTATCAATCGTAAATAGTTCATACGTTCCATTTCCATCCAGGCGAATGCGAGAGGTCTCACGGAATGGATTTGGAAATAGTTCAATGGTACGCATGGTTTCTTCCAATACAGACGTTTGTATCGGATCTTTCACCACTACTTGAACAACGGTTGATTCGCTTTTAGCACCTTCTTGATCAATGGCAATTGCTTTCAGTTGATATGTTCCCGCACTCATGTTAGGAAGTTCAAAGGAATAAGGCTGAATCGAAGTTTCGCCTACTTTTATTCCATCCAAGTAAAATTCCACTATAGCAATAGAACCATCCGAATCACTGGCGTCCGCACTCATAAGGATCGTGGCAATGGCAGTATATTCAGCAGCATCAGTGGTAAAACTAATGGTTGGACTAACATTGCTGGTGACGGCCATTACTTCACTTTCGGCCGAACATTCCTGCTGAGTAGCTATAGCCTTGTAATTGCCATTCGATGTTACCATAAGAGAAGCGCCTGAACCTACCATATTCCCGTCTTTATACCAAGTAATAAGGCTTCCTGATGAATTAGCTTGCAACAGCACTTGAGTAGCAGGATTCAAACGCAAACCATCCGGAGAACTAACTTGAATGGTTGGCAAGGTATTCACAGTAACCGCAGTGGCTGTTGAAGTAGCCGAACATCCATTGGCGTTTGTTACCACCACCGAGTACGAGCCTGTTTGATTGGCTGTGTACGAAGCAGAACTAGCCCCTGCAATAGCAGTGGTTCCGTTCAACCACTGGTAAGTCAATCCGACGCCTGTATTGGCTTGTAACACCACACTGCCTCCTTC
>JALONM010000112.1 GCA_025454925.1 Cytophagaceae bacterium | reverse complement strand
AATGCAAGTGCTGTGAAAATTGAAATCACTTCCAACGATACTATCTGGGCACAAAAGTCTAATTCAATCATTGGCTGTTCTGCTCTGTACGATACGTTAATCGTTACAGCCAATCCACCCACTGTTTTACAAGCAAGTGCCAACCGATCTATTTGCCTTGGAGATACCACCCGATTAG
Organism: Cytophagaceae bacterium; assembly: GCA_025454925.1. Lineage (GTDB taxonomy): Bacteria > Bacteroidota > Bacteroidia > Cytophagales > Cytophagaceae > JALONM01. The sequence goes on along the minus strand of JALONM010000112.1, from coordinate 10,664 downwards.
GAGGAATGCCGACTGCCTCAGGTGCCTTATTGCCCTATTCCTATGCCTGGTCTCCTAAAAATTCATTGGATGATAGCACCTCAGCCAACCCCATAGCCAAGCCCGATCAGCTAACCCAATACCAGGTAATAGTGCGAGCAGGTACTTGTAAGCCCGATACGGCAAGCGTTACCATTGATGTCTATTCGCTGCCCGTGGTGGAAGCAAGTCGAGATACAAGCATAGGCGCAGGTGAATCACTTTCAATTTCTGCTAGTGGAGCAGCCACATACCTCTGGACTCCTGGCATTGGAATCTCTAATACCGGCGCTGCGGCTCCCATTGTTTTCCCGATTGAAAATACCATATATCAGGTAACTGGTACAGATATCAATGGATGCAAAGACACCGCTTCTGTTTTTATAACGGTCAAAAACAATTTATTTATTCCAAACTTATTTACTCCCGATGGAAACGGCACCAACGAGACATTTAAAATTTTTGGATCAGGCATTAAAGAAATAAAATTATCTGTCTATAACCGCTATGGAGAACTGCTCTTTGAATCATCGGATGTAGATGAATTGCTGCGAAAAGGATGGGATGGAACCTGCAAAGGAGCGGCATTAATTGGTGGCACCTATGTGTGGACGATGGAAGGTAAGTTCTTTGATGGAACGGAGCTTTCTTACCAAGGAAAAAAATCAGGAACAGTAGTATTGAAACGATAATTGTAGGTGCGTTATGTATAGTCAAGCAAATAAATTAATAGGGCTGCTGCTAGTAGGTATATCCTTATGGATTCCCACCCTAAAAGCCCAGGAGGTCATTTTTACGCATTACCATCTTACGCCAACCTTGGTGAATCCCGCCCTGGTGGGCGGCCACAGACAAGCACAGGTAGTGGCAGGATATCGTTCTCAATGGAGAAGCCTCGATGGCAAGTATTCAACGCCACTGGTTGCCGGAATGCTTCCGATCAGAAATAAACTTGGTAATCAGAAGGGTGGCATAGGAATTCATGCCCTCAGCGATAAGGCCGGACAAGCCATATATACTCAACAAACTGGAGCTTCTTTGCAATTGGCATATACACTAGCTTTGAAAAAATCAACTCAATTTGCTTATGGCATCAGTGCCGGATATTACCAGAAACGATGGAACTTAGACCAAGCTTCTACAGAAAGTCAGTATACTGCACAAACGGGCTACAATGCTGCCCTTTCCAATGGAGAAGAGGCTTCCAATCTCAACCATGCCTTTATGGATTTGGGAACGGGCCTGTCGCTGTTTTCCGATAAAGAAACGGGTAGAAGGCATTACCAATTCGGTGTATCGGCCTTTCATATCAATAGACCTTACAGTGCCCCAAGTGGCAATGCCGATAGAGTGCCACTTCAACTTATTGCCACAGCAGCCTGGATGATCCTGGACAAACCTACTTTGTCCATCACCCCTGACATCTTCTACAGCAGAAGCCTGCAACAACAGCGAATGATGGCAGGCTCTCAGTTCCGATATTATTTTTCGGGTACTGAAAAAAAAATAACCCAACAGGCTAGCATCGCTGCTACTCCCAGATATAGCCATAAGGATGCTATCGCAATAGCTATCGAATTTAATAAACCACTATACGCACTCAGTGTATGCTACGATTATACGATCTCTCCAATTCATTCTTTTAACAGGGGGCGAGGGGCTACTGAAGTTTTTCTAACTTTCCGCTTGCCTGGAAAGAAAAATCAACCACAAGCACCGCTTGTACCTGCCGAATATAACCTAGGCACCTCAAGAGAATTTATCGTTAAACAAGAAGAGGAAAAAGACAACACAAAATCCTACACACTTCATTTGCAGGAAGCAGTGAATTTTGCTTTTAATGATTCTACCATTTCTTTAGAAGGAAAACGCATTATCGAAGACTTGGCCCAACTGCTAAAAGGAAATAAATACTTAAAAGTTCGCATCATCGGTCATTCCGATAACCTGGGAAGCAAAAAAAGAAATCAATCCCTCTCTGAGGTAAGAGCCAAAATGGTAATGGATTATTTATTGTCATTGGGAATTGAACGCAAGCGAATACAAATCATTGCAAAAGGCGATCAAGAACCACTAAAAAGTAATGATACTGAGGAAGGAAGAGCTTCCAATAGAAGAGTCGAATTTGAACTTTGGAAATAAGCACCAAGTATTCATTTTCCAAAGTTAATTTCTACTTCTATTTGCTCGTTAGCAACTGGGGATAAAGAGGTTTGTCTGACAGTTGAAAAAAACAGTAAACCTCGAAATGTGGAAATGGCAAAATGGTAAGCATATTTTTGATACATAACATTACGAATGTTCTTACAAATTGGATCTTCCTTTTGAGTAGTATTTAACATATACTCAGCATTAAGAACTAGTATCAATTTCCCTAAACGTTCTGCCTTTTTAAGCATAGAAATTAAATAGGTAGAATCATAATTACTTTGATTAAAAACCAAATCAAGTATATCAATGCTTATATATTGATACGAAGTATGCTGGCAAATCAATTCCAAGGCACAAATTTTTTCAGTTAAATATTCTCCCTTAAAAACTATCCAATTCTTTTGAAACCTATCAAATCTTGCGTTGGCAAGACCTTCTTTCAATTTAAAAGAGATATTGTTAATCTTTTCCATTTCATCGGATGAAAGCGACTTTTCAAGCAATAGGGTGCAATTCATGCTATTGATAATTGATAGTACATTTATTTTCCGTGCCTTTAAAATTAACACTTATCAATGCAACAGAAATCAGTATTAATGCGTATAAAAATCAATTCCAGCACTCTAAAAATTTTAAAATTATTGTAAAACTAATTAGTTGTATAATTTTTCCTAAGTGAGTAAGAAATACAACTACTTGTTTTAATTTATTTATTCAAATCATTACTTCCTTCAATTGTTAAGAATTATGTAACTTGCGTTTAAACCTTAAATACTATGGATCAGCTCTCGCGCCCAGAAGAAATCATTAAAGGAAATGATGCAGTTTCTGTACAATTGCTGCGTCAAATTTATAGTGCTTTAAAGGATAGAAGTCCTGAAAATCTTGATTTAATGGAGCGCTGCTGGGTTCATGGAATTGAGAAGGTGTATACCAATCGTAAAGACTTCGATCATATTCTACTTGAATCAATTTTGAATCAAGCCATAGAAATATTAAATACTGATAAAAGCTGGGATAATAAAAAGGATCAGTTCTATTCTATGTTGGAACAGTTCGTTTTCCTGAAAGCCCGAGAAGAAGTTTTTAAAGATTTTTTTGATCATGTTGAGAGTGTGATAGCCAATACCATGCAATTGGATTACAATTCAAAAGTTCCGCTTTCAACAATCACAACAGGTGAAAAGGCCAACATCCTTAATTATGCTGCATCCATGCTAAATATGCTCGTAGAATCCATGCAAACGGCTACCGTTTCGGTAAAGGCTTTTAATACTGCATTACAATCACAACCGGGTGTAATGGTTATCATTGCTGATAAAGATGGAATCATTAGGTTTGTTAGTGACTTAGGTGAGAAATTACTTTCCATTCAGCATGGTTATTTAATAGGAGACCACATTTCTTCCATTCTCATTAATTATCCAGCCATTGAAAAGAAATGGCTGCTTCGAGGTAAACAAAAAACCATACGCACCGAAATTCTCCTTAAAGGATATACCGACATATTAATTAAAGGGCAGGTTACTCAGGCAGAAGGGTATAAAAATTATACTGAGATAGAAGAACTTGTTTACTCAATACAATTTACGGAAGATTTTCTGCGTAAGCACCTGCCCAAATCATCTTAATTTAAGGGTCTATACTTCCATAGATGCTGCACTAATAGCATTAATAATGTTCATATTATAATTGTCCTTCATAGAAACAAATGCTATTTGTCTAACTACGTTAGCTTTGAATTTCAACTTAGATTGATCGGCTGTTAAACCCATATTGGCCTCTAGTCCAAGTGCGGAAGCTCTTTTGGCCACCTGCCAAATCGCCTGCTTATATACATTATCCGAAATCACTTTAGTATAATCCAGCCCGACCATCATAAAATTATACGTTCTTGTTGTTCGATAGCAAAAGCATACTGCAACAGGTTCTGATCTGTTTTCTTTCAAACGCAAGGTGATGATTTCAAAATTAGACAATGGGGCTAGGTCGTAAAATAATTGTGCAGGCATTTCAAAATCATTTATCTGATAGCTTTTGTCGGCAACGTGTAAATACATCCGGTATAGTTGCTCCAGATTAGCTGAATCTTTATCCATAGAGATTTCAAAATCCTTTTCCTTGAGCATTACCTCTCTTCTGAGATTGTATCTTCGCTTGGAATGAAACTGTTTAAGATAGTTATCTTCGCTGCTGAATGGTGCTAATACATACATAGGAGGTAAATCAATTTTTACAAATCCATGACTCGATAAATATTCTGCCACATCAGAATCGTATGCGGAAAAATCTCTTAGATTGATAGCGTCAATATTTCCTTCATCTTGTATCTTCCATACCTCATCAATCAGCATGGATAGTGCTTTTTTCCAATCGGGATCCGTTTTATCTAAATATATATGCTCTCCTATGCTCATCATACATCCCATTAACATGGTGGAGGAACATAAATAATATGGATTTTTCTTACGTTCCAACTCTATCTTTTGGGATATTGTTGCCGGGGCTAACAAGTCATCTTTGGATAATATTTCAGTGAAATAAGTCATGATTATTGGTTTCCCATTTTTGCTTACTCTGAAATAATGAAACTTCCAACGATGCTCTGGTAAGTTCTTGGCATCAGGAGCAAAGGTGGACTCGATGATTTTTAATGCTTCCCAATCCAAAGACGACTTATTCATGTATGAGTTCCATACTTTTTCTTCTATGGATTCAATGGAGTTGGAATGTTTCAATTCTAGCATCGTAGCTTGCTTTATATTTACAGGCACTTCTATCAGGAGATGAGAGAAATCAGCGACACGCTTAAATGCCCTCACTATATCTTTCATGCTTCTATCCTCTTGTTGCAAGGCAAGTGGGAAGTGGTAAGCGATTCGCTCTGCCAAGCGCTCTATATCCTCTTTACTATGGTGTAGGGTAATGGTAAAACGTAATCCCGTGCAGGTTTCCGGCACCGCTGGAAAGATAGATAAGTTAGTGTAGAATCCATCGTTGAGAAGTCGTTGAATGAGATTATATCCTACACGTTGCAATCCCAATCCAATGAATGTAATAGGAGCCAGCGGATTGGAAACAACCGGAAGGCGATATACCTCTGTAAGTAAATGGTGGCAATACAAAAGTTTTTCATGCAACGCCTTTTGTCTTTCTTCAATTTCTTTGCTCAGATGTATTTGTGCAGAAGCAATTCCGGCTGCGATAGATGGAATTTGATGAGGCCCTGAAAAAATAAAAGATCCACCACAATTTTTTACTTTCTTTAATAATGCCTCATCAGGGATTAAAAATGCTCCACCACCTGCCGCAAAAGCTTTGTTTAGTGAGGTAGCTAAGATCATCCTGGGATGCAAATCAATCTGACTTAGCACTACTCCTCGGCCATTTTTCCCGGCAATACTCATACCATGGGCATCATCGGCATATAAATGAAAATGGGGGTATTTGTCCAACAATTGAACCAGTTCCTTTACAGGGGCAAAATCTCCATACATAGAATATACCCCATCAATCATATACCAGACTTTTCCTGAATGTTGCTTGATTTTCAATTCTAATTCATCCAGGCGACTATGACGAATAATTTCTACCAAGCAACCCTTGAGCTGCATACGCTGAGCAGCTTCTTGTATGCTGGCATGAACCTGTTGATCTAAAATCACCAAATCGCCTTCTTCAACAACTATGGGAATGACCGCATGATGCCCTAAAGAAACTGAGGTCGACAATACTACCTTGCAGTCAAAAACTTTTTCTAGCAAACTTTCCCATTGTTCATAAAGGGAACAAGAAAGATATGTTCGGCTGGAAGAAAATTGAACACCATACCTTTGTATAGCATCAATGGCCGCATCCTTTATACGCTGATCCTGATCCAAGCCAAGATAGGAACAGGAACCGAAGTTGATTAATTTGCGACCCTCAACAGTAATGTGCTTTCCATCGTAATAAGTATCCTGGGTGTGTTGCATTAGAACCTTTCTATGATACCCTTCGGAAATTATTTCATTTACTGTGTTTAAAAGTGTAGAGGAAGACTTAGTCATAATAATATTAGATAAGTGATACAAATATTGAAATTATACAAGAACAAATAATTGAGCTTCTCAGTATCAACAATCTACAATTTGTTGCTTAAAATTGTATCAGTATAAAAACGTACTATAAAAGACGACAAAGAATGTTTTTTATAAAATTAGGTTCTTAGTTTTTATGGAATAACGAGAATAAAATAAATTAAACTAGGTAAATATGGAGTCCATGGATCACGAATATTTTACCATTCGACTTGTAGATGGAATAATTCATTTTATTTACAAACCGAACCTGAAAGTTTCATTAGAGATGGCAATTAAAATGGTAAATGCCAGGTGCGAATTTTCTAATAACATCCGAAGGCCAATTTTGTTGGACGTAAGAAATTTGGTATCCATAGATATCAAGGCAAGAAAATATTTGGCAACAGAAGAAGCTTCTCGTTTGCTTACTGCCGGAGCAGTGCTGCTTGATAATCCGTTGACAAAGTTTGCTGGAAATATTTTCCTTAAAATTGATACTCCTGCCATTCCAACTCGGTTGTTTACAGAGCAACAAGCCGCATTATTATGGCTTGAGAAATTTAAAAATTTAAATTAGAAATGGTTCAACGCATAGATTCTGAATACCTCACAACTTGGTTAGAAGATGACATTGTGTATGGTGTTTGTAAAAGGAATTTGGAAATCAATTTAGAAATTGCCAAACTAATGGTTGCCGACAGAATTTTGGTCAGTAACTCAAAAACTCGTCCAGCATTGATTGATATATCTGGAGTGGTAGCCATAGATACCAAGGCTCGGAAATTTTTGGCTTCTGAGCAATCCATTCGATACATCAATGCCGGAGCCATTATTGTGAATGGAATTATCCCGAAATATTTAGGAAATATTTATCTAACCTTAGACAGACCACCTATCCCAGCCAAAATTTTTAACAATAAAGATGCCGCTCTAGCTTGGCTGGAAAAGTATAAGACTTTTTAATTATCGTTCTCGAAATCTGGAATAATTTAGTCTTTTGTGTTTATGATGCTTCGCATCATAAACACAATTTTGAACTTTAAAACGGCTTTGCTCCAGAAAAGCGAAGTATACAATTGAAAATGATCAAGGATCGCACTCATGGCCCGGAAATCCCTGCATAGAAATTCATGGGCTTCAAAAATAATTTCTTTGGTTGCCGTTTTTGAGTTGAAAAATCGCTATTTTAAAATTTGGATTTAATTATCTTTAAAAGAATTTAGTATAAGTAGTTTTCAAGTGGAGTATTCATTTCATAAATCCTAACAATCACTAAACCTATCCAAGTTGGTTTGGCCCTGCCGGGAGTGGTGGGGCATTTTTTTTCCAAGAATTTAACCCTAATTTTTCAATAGAAATTCTTCTATTGAAAAACGACTAATAAAATCAAGGGCTTGATAAGGAATCGAATAAAAGAAATTCTTTTCTAATCAAGGGCTTGATAAGGAATCGAATAAAAGAAATTCTTTTCTAAGCCCATGATTTTCTAAGTCGGGATTACCGGCCATGGATCTACGATCCATGAGCTGTCTCCATAGTGCGCTTCGCTTCTATTGAGAAAAGCCGGTTTAATTTTTATCCAAAAAAAAATCCCGGAATTAGAACGGGCGTTCCAATTTATTTTCCGGGATATCTCTCAACCAGCTATGGTATTTTTATTAACTAATCTGTTATGCTTTCTTTGGTAACTCTAAATTATAAAAATAAATGCAATATAAAAAACTCCCCTTTTATTTGGGGAGTCCTAGTTTGTTGTAAATTTCACTTGGCTCTTCAATAAAATGTAAAAATTCCGAAGGCTTCATTTCAAATTGCATTGCTATTTTAATTATTCGTGAAATACTTATATCGGTTTGCCCTCTTTCTATTTTGCCATATCCTGGTAATGACATTTCAAGCCGATATGCCATTTCTTCCTGTGTCCAATTACGAACCAAACGTAACATCCTGATTCCATTTCCTATTTTTATGTTATAATTTTCCATTTTAATTTCCCCGTAATCGTTTAGCAAATGGATCGTTTGGATCATATTTAGGTTCTCCGTCGGCTATTATAATTCTTTCAGAGTTTACCGGACTTAAAGGCTCTCCTTCGCCAGTCATAAAGTGAATCGTTTCTTCCACTGAAATATACAGTTCGTTATTGGTTCCTCTGTATATGATATTCCCAGTCGCTACATCCACCGACTGAAAATATAATTGCACCATTTTATTATTCATTTCCGTAGCTCATTAAAGGTTAAAGATACATTCCATCGTTTTAATATTTTCTCGCAGTTTTACCTTCCACTCTTGTATTATATTCTCTATTCGTTCCATAGATTTTTAATTTTCCCCCACCCATTCCTATTCTATGGGTGGGTGGGGATGGTTTGTACTTATTTTTTAACTGGTTTCTTGGTTGCTTTGGTAGGCTTGGCTGCTGGCTGCTGCGCTGACTTGGCCTTGTCAATAAAGTACTTCACAATTTCTTCGGGATTCTTTTCATTTTCAAAACCGCTCATAAGAGTTTCCAGTACTTGCAGCTTTACTTTGTCGATATCCTTGCGCTCCACCAGCAGGTCGTATAATGCCTCAGACCATTTAAAGAATTTACCGCTGGAAGGGGCTGGACTTTCCTTTTGTTTCTTCATGTGTTTAGGAGTAGCCATATCCTTTCCGGCTTGTTGGGCGTTGAGAATGGCTTCTTCCACCGCCTCAATCACTTTGGCAGCATCCCCTTTCAAGGCTTGCATGATTTGGATTACTGTATGTGCGCTGATTTTTCCATCAATAATGTAATTGCGGACTAATGTTGGTGCTTCGATCAATAAAACAAGATTTTCAATGTAGCCTCTTGCTTTACCAGTTCGCTTCACTATATCTTTGAGTTTCCATCCGAAATTCAGAAGCCGTCTGATTACCTCTGATTGCTCCAGCATATTAAGCGGTTTTCCATCGTTAAGAAGCCAGAAGCCAAGCGTACGTTCTTCTTCGGTTAATGCTCGCTTCTCGATTATAATGGGAACCCTTTTAACTTCGTATCCACGTTCCATTGCCATACCAACAGCAGTCATTCTGCGGTGGCCATCTGTTAGAATAATTTTACCCTCTTTTTCATAGCCTGTTCTCCTTTTCAAATTTGCCTTCGAAAGGGTTAGCTTCTGGTGTTTTTACTTCTTGCGTTTTCATACTTATTTATGGTTTAGTTTTTAAGTTAATCGTCTCTTTAAGAGGCGGTTAACTATACTAAATCATTCATTGTGCCAGAAATGCTTGTTCTGGAATAAACTTTAGACTTAATGCAAAGATTTTCAATATTTTAGCTAAAACCGGACACAAAGTCCGAAATAATGGCCAATGTCCGAATCTCAAGCCTAATAGACTAAAAATGAGATATTTAATAGGAATTTTAAGGGATTTTTAGTATTCCGGATAGAATGCTAAAAAATGTATCTATCAAGTGACTCCGTTCTTCTTAATTTTGGAATGGCAACGGCAATCTGCAACTCAAGTGGATATGCTTACAAACGTAACTAAAATAATTCTTCAAGCATTTAAGGAAGATAGCCTTGTCGATGGAGATAGCTATAAGGGACAGGAGATTAAACTTCGTATTAAATCAAAATTATCAGCCGATGAAATACACAAATTTACCTGGCACCTAAGAACGTTTCATTTTGGATTATTTACCTGGACGGAAGAACGCAGGATTGTTTCCAGCATTACATTGAGCAGAAAGGGGTTTGAACATATATATAGGTATGATGCCCTAAACGTGGAAGAACAAATTATTAACCATATTGTATTAGCCTTCCGAACTTTCCATAGAAGCAAAAAAAATCCTACACCCGATGCTGTTCATTTGCAAGTTATTATTGACTCAATAAAGCAAATCCTAAATCCAAAAATGAAAGAAGACCGCTGTTTTGCGAACTCATTAAAGGTTTTGATAGAGGAAGGATTAATTATTCGAAAGGGTATGAACTTAGTACTTACAGAACAAGGAATGAAATTGATGTATGAAACGTAGTTTCTAAAAATTCAGTTTTAAAATATTTAGTACCCTAAAATCAAAACGAATATCAGGTTATCTTGCACAAAAAGTATCAAATTGGGGGTAAGTACTTCATACCATTTGCTTTATAATGAAATTCCCCCCCCTTAAATAAACTAAGAATTTTCAAGTAAACTGAATAAATGAAATTCAACATCCACCCGTGAATGTTGAATTTCAAAATCGAAAATTCGTTGTAACTTATTTAAATACAGGGGTTTTGGTAAAAAAAGTTTTCTAATTTCTCCATTTCATCAGGGGTAAGTTCTAACAATTGGTTCGCCTTTAGCTTCAGTGCGTGTACAACGAAAAACAAAAGAAGCCACGCTTAAGCGTGGCTTCTTTTGTTTTTCGAGCCCGGAGTTTGAGCCCGGAGTTTGCCCGCACTTTAGACCCAG
>JALONM010000111.1 GCA_025454925.1 Cytophagaceae bacterium | reverse complement strand
TGTGCTGTAATTATCTTCAACACGTATGAACCTGGAGTCAAAAAATCAATATCTAATTCAGACTCAAGTTGGTCTGTACTACCCACCATTAGTTTTTGACCTAAATGAGAGTACCATTCATATTGAAATGACTCTGGTGATTCAACAACAATGTAATCATTTGCTGGGTTCGGATAAATAAGAATTGAATACGGAGTTGGAATCCTTGTTTCGATATCCAATGTATTATCTTCCGTCCATATCCGCGCAAGATAGCTGCGAAAGGTACCATTATACCTTAAAAAATCGCCACCAATAAGAACCTTGCGATCAGGCTGCGTAGCAAGTGTCCTAATAACTGAACTACCACCTAATCCTGCACTAAAACTAAGATCCAAACTGCCATTGGCTTGGAGCCTTGCCAGCCCTCGACTTACAGATCCGTTAAAGGAAGTGAAAAATCCACAAATCAACACTTTACCATCGAGCTGCAAGTTCAAATCAAGAACATCATTATTAGCACCAGTACCCGGATTGAAGCCTGTATCGAGACTTCCAGTTGTATTTAGGCGTGCAATTCCGAAACGGGACACGCCACCAAAGCTTGTAAATGATCCTCCAATTACGATCTTTCCATCTGTTTGTAGTGCCAAGCAATAAATATCGTCTGAAGCTCCAGTTCCAGCATTGAAAGTAGCGTCTATGCTACCATCCACATTCAAACGAACTATTCTATTACAAGCGTTACTATTAAAGCTCGTGAATTTCCCCACCACAATTATTTTCCCGTCAGGCTGGATATTCATAGATTCAACACCATCATTAGGACCAAGGCCAGTATTAAAGCTTAAATCGAGAGTACCATCCGAATTCAATCTGATAATTCGACTGCATGACGTACCATTATAGCTTGCAAAAAAACCTCCAAGGAGTATTTTGCCATTGGCTTGTAGAGCCAAGCACCTTACCGTACCTTCCGGACCTGTACCTGAGTTGAAAGTACCATCAAGACTTCCATCCACATTCAAACGTGCCAGATTTTGAACGCCCGTACCTGAATTTCTAAATGTTCCCCCTACTAATACCTTTCCATCCGTTTGAACAGCGATAGCAACAACAGTACCTGTATTCGTTATCCAACTAGTTGGATTGAAACTTGTATCCAAACTTCCATTGGAGTTAATACGCGCAATGCTTTTTCGTAAAATGTTATTGTACCGATCGAATGAACCACCAATAAGAATTTTGCCATCTGCTTGCATAACAATACTATTGACGGTAGAGTTAGCACCAGTCGCTGGATTGAAACGAGCATCCCAAAGCCCATCTGCATTCAATCGTACACAAAATTTTTGAGGCATTTCATTGTATTTCCCAAACCTACCTCCAACTACAATTTTTCCATCCGACTTGATAACTACACTCAAAATTGAACCATCTGTACCTGCACCTGGATCGAAACTTGAATCTAAACTTCCATCTGCATTTAATCGAGCAATGCAGTTCCTAAATGTTCCGTTATAAGCAGTAAAGCTACCTACGACTATAATTTTACCATCTGGCCGAATCACGATCGCTTCAACATAACTCAGAATTGTGCCACCAGTCGCGCCTGTACCGGGATTAAATCCCGTATCTATACTACCGTCAGCATTCAATCGGACAATATTTTTCGCTGAGGAAGAGCCATACAATGAAAAATCCCCACCAATCAAAACTTTACCATCAGACTGAAGGACCAAGGACTTAACCACACCCGAAGCTAAATTTGGAATTGCAACCTCGCTGCCATTCGTATTCAAACAAGCAACTTTATTGCGGGACATGCCATTATATATATTAAACTCTCCACCAATCCATATTTTTCCATCTACCTGAATGGCTACAGAATGAACATCAGCATTAGCTCCTGTACCAGGGTCAAAGCTTGTATCCAAACTTCCATCAGAGTTCAATCGTGCAACTCGATTGCGAGAAACGCCATTGAATGTGGTAAACGCTCCAACAATTACCAGCTTCCCGTCCGCTTGCAACGCCACTTCAAATATTCCATCATTTGCGCCAGTACCAGGATTGAATGTCAAGTCGACACTTCCGTCCAAGTTCAACCGTACGATTCTGCCACGAGATATTCCGTTATAAACAGAAAAATACCCTCCGACTAATATCTTACCGTCCGGTAGCTGCCTAATAAATTCTACGTTGCTATTAGCCCCTTTTCCATACTTGAAGGTTGTATCCATACTACCATCGATATTCAAACGAGAAATTGAATTCGCTGGGATGCTATTGTAACTCGTAAATGCACCGCCTATTAACAGCTTACCATCCGATTGCAAACCAATAGCATTCACCTCTTCACTTGGCCCCCTTCCAAGGTACTGATCATTGCGCATCATAAAACTATTAGCCTCACCGTAATTAAAGGTAGTATCTAATTCCCCAGGAAGAGAATATTGAGCTCGCAATGTACTTGCTAGCACGAGAAGCCAAACAACATTAAGAGTGCAGAAGAAACTAGATTTTTTCATCGGAAAAACTAAGCTTAAATAGAGAAATTACTGATCTGACAGTAAAGCTAATCATAATTTTCTTAGTCCTGCTTTGTCAAGTTTTAAAAAAGGCGACAGAGATAGCGAAGAGACGGCCTCTTGCAATCTTTGTATTGATAAATTATTAACAGACTCTGTTATCAATATCTAAGATTTTGGGTTAAACCCTAATCCAACATTACGAAAGTCTAATTCTTGGCCTTAACCAACCCAATAGGGAAATACAACCCAATTTATTTGATTTTACTTCAATCGACTCCTATAAAAACCATATAATCAATTCATAATTAACGCCTTCTACTATTCTTTTAAAAAGCTTTGGGCCGTCTTTTGCAAAAGAAATCCACCAGGTCGAGGCAAGCTGTATTTTTTGCATTATTTTGCGAGCAAGGATTGAATAGTAACTCCCACTTTTATTATCAATCCCTTGTATTCATGTAAAATAAGTACCTATCGGCTCAGGGATCAGCCAATATGGAACTAAATTTTACTAAGGAAATTTTCAATATTAAATACAATATGTATGGATGAGACAAGCGCTAAAAGTGGAATAAAAAAAATTGCTGAGCTGGCTGGAGTGTCCATTGGTACAGTAGACCGTGTATTACACAACCGTCCTGGAGTAAATAAAGAAACCAAAGAGAAGGTATTGAGCATTATTAAAGAACTCGATTACCAACCCAACATTTTAGCCAGAAGGCTAGTATCTAAAAAGAAGTTTAAACTGGCGGTCATGATTCCGATGTCTGATCAGCACAACACACACTGGAGCGAGCACCAGCATGGCATCGATAAAGCCATTGCAGAAATTTCTCAATTCGGTGTTTCCTTCGAATCTTTTGCCTACGACCAACATGATGTTCAGTCTTTTGCAGCTCAACGTGAAAAAATTGTAAACAGCAATATCGACGGCATTTTGCTCGTTCCATTTTATTATGTCGAAAGCATGGCCTTGCTGCAACATTGCCATGAAAAAAAAATACCCTGTGTATTCATCGACACGCATTTACAATCCAATGATTATCCTGCCCTCAGCTTTGTCGGACAGCATGCCTTCAGAAGCGGCTATTTTGCAGGAAGTTTATTTTCGTATTGGGTTCAAAAACAATCCAAGGTGCTGGTGGTAAGCATCAATGCGGCAAAGATGGCCGACAACCATGTCAACTATTTGCAGCGTGAAGAAGGATTCAAAGCGTTCATGAAAGAACATCCTTCGTACGAAGCCACCTTTCTTAACTTCAACAGTTCCGACAACAAATATGTGCAACAAGTTGAATCGGAACTGGCCCGTTTGCTTAAAGACCAGCACCCATTCGAAGGTATTTTTGTAACCAACTCCAGAGCTTCTATTGTAGCGGCGGCTTTGGAGAAAATCAACGTACATAATCTCCGGATTGTCGGGTATGACCTAACGGAATCCAATAAAACGTTACTCACTAAAGGTAGTATTGACTTTCTGATCAGTCAAAATCCTGCACGCCAGAGCTACTTAGGCATTCAGACGCTGTTTCGTAAATTGATTTTAAATGAAAATCCTAATCCGGAACAATACATGCCATTGGATTTGATCCACCGGGATAATCTGGAATTTTACCTGGCACAAGTTTAAAAATGCGAATACAGCCACTGAAGTAGGAAGGAATGCGAATTACATTAATCAATTCTTATGGAAAAGGCGGTGGAGCCGCCATTGCCTGCCAGCGATTAAAGAAAGCGTTAAGTGCTTCGGCCCAGGTGCAATTGCTGACGCTTACCGGTCAATCAAAGTGGTATAAACTTCGTTGGCTGAACCATCTGTTTTGGGAAAAGCTCTTTCTTATTTTCAAACTGAAAGACCGTGCTCAAAAGTTTTACTTTGATGATAATCGATTTGGATTTGCCTGGTCATCGCACAGCGATTTCAAGAAAGCAGACATCATTCACTTGCATTGGATTAACCAGGGTTTTCTGAGCATGAAAGAACTGGAAAAAATAGTTCGTTCCGGGAAACCAGTCCTTTGGACGCTGCACGATATGTGGCCTTTCACGGGTGGCTGCCATTATACCGGTCCCTGTGAGCGTGTTGACAAAGGCTGCGGACAGTGCTACTTTCTCACGAATGCTCATGCAGAAGATTATTCCTCGGAGCAGCAAAAAAGAAAAAAAATATTGTATTCCAACTACAGGCCTGTGTTCATTGCCTGTAGTCATTGGTTGGCAGATGCCGCCAAAAAAAGCACGGTGATGCAAGATTGCGATATTCATGTAATTCCAAATGCCATCGATACTTCGGTATTTAAACCGGGTGACAAGCAGCAGTTGCGCCATCAGTTGGGATGGCCAGTCAACAAAAAGCTTGTCTTATTTTCGAGTGCGCGTTTAGACGATCCTCGCAAAGGAGTAACGTTACTGTTGGAAAGTTTACAACATCTGGCGCAAACAGAAGTCCAGCATGAGGAAATTGCCTTGGTATTTATGGGCGCGCTGCAACAAGCCTTGCCTCCTCTGCCCTTCGATCTCATCACAACTGGTTTTATAAGTGGTGACGAAAGCCTTGCCAACTATTATGGCGCCTGCGATGCCTTTGTTTTACCCAGTAAAGAAGATAATTTACCCAATACCGTGATGGAGGCCATGGCCTGTGGATTGCCCACGGTCGCATACGCCATCGGAGGGCTGGCCGACTTAATAGACCATGCACACAACGGTTACCTGGCTTCGCCCTTTGATACCAAAGAATTTGCGCACGGAATTGCTTTTTGCCTGCAACACCAGGAAGCCTTGTCCAAGGCAAGTCG
The DNA here is from genome assembly GCA_025454925.1 of Cytophagaceae bacterium. GTDB lineage: Bacteria > Bacteroidota > Bacteroidia > Cytophagales > Cytophagaceae > JALONM01. The sequence goes on along the minus strand of JALONM010000111.1, from coordinate 2,581 downwards.
AAACAAAACGGTGGAACACTTTTCGGAGTCTGTGGTGCGGGAAAAACACCTGCAGGTATATCGACAGGCGCTATCCAGAAAACAAATACGGATAAGTTAAATACTGAAGCAGGCCTGTCAGGGGCAAAAGCCCGCCCAGAAAGAAGATACACAAACATATACATTCATTAGGCAATCTTGCCTAAAATTCCTTACTTTGAACCGCTAACGTAATTTTAAGACAAGAGCATGAAAACATTGAATTCTTACAACTTCGCCGGTAAGAAAGCCCTGGTAAGAGTTGACTTTAACGTACCATTGGACGAAAAATTCCAAATCACTGACCATACTCGTATCAAAGCCACCATCCCTACCATCACTAAAATTTTAAAAGACGGTGGATCGGCAATCCTCATGTCTCACCTGGGTCGTCCTAAAAATGGCCCGGAAGAAAAATCTTCTCTAAAACATCTGATCAGTACGTTAAACAGTACGTTCAATACCACGGTTAAATTTGCCAATGATTGCATTGGTGAGGATGCTAAAAAATTAGCCTCTGAATTAAAACCAGGAGAAATTCTTTTATTGGAGAATCTTCGTTTTTACAAAGAGGAAGAAAAAGGCGATGCAGAATTTGCAAAAAAATTAGCTAGCCTTGGAAATGTTTGGGTGAACGACGCCTTCGGTACCGCTCACCGCGCGCATGCTTCTACGGCGGTGATGGGACAATTTTTCTCTGAGCGCGTATGTGGCTTGGTCATGCAAGCTGAAGTGGACAATGCTGAAAAAGTATTAGGTTCTCCGGATCGTCCTTTCACGGCCATTATGGGAGGAAGTAAAATTTCCGATAAAATTTTGGTAATCGAACGATTGCTTGAGAAAGTAGACAACCTCATCATAGGTGGCGGAATGAGCTATACCTTTGTGAAAGCTTACGGTGGTCAAATTGGAAAGTCGCTTTGCGAAAACGACAAATTGGATCTCGCAAAATCGATCGTTGAAAAAGCAGAGAAGAAAGGGGTAAAACTATACCTTCCTGTGGATACCGTTATTGCCGATGATTTTAACAACAACGCCAATAAGAAAACGGTAAAAAGAGGTGAAATTCCTGACGGTTGGGAAGGATTGGACATCGGACCAGAAACAGTAAAACTATTCTCTTCGGTTATCGAAGGCTCCCAAACTATCATGTGGAATGGACCTATGGGCGTATTTGAATTCCCTAACTTTGCCACTGGCACAGACGCTATCGCCAAAGCGGTAGTAGAGGCCACTATCAAAGGTGGTTATTCACTTATCGGAGGTGGAGATTCTGCTTCTGCCATCAACAACCTTGGCTTCGGTGAAAAAGTATCGTACGTGTCCACAGGTGGTGGTGCCTTGCTTGAATACCTGGAAGGCAAAACACTTCCTGGTGTGGCTGCATTGAACTAATATTCAAAAGTATTTATAATTAAGAGGTCTGTTTTTTCAAACAGACCTTTTTTGTTTTCTTGCCCAGTCATGCATCGAGGCTGAACCAGTGCCTCGAGCGTGAGGGACAGAGTGGAAAGCCCGCAGTGGTACTGGTGGCGCTAGGAGCGCCACCACCACGAGGACTTGCAGCGATGGCCCGACCCACAGTGGCGCTGAAGGCGCCACTGTGGGGCACGCCCAAAACAATACCGTATTGGGTGCTAGCTCTGAAATTGACTAGTCAATGCCAAGAAAAAATTCCTAGAAAATACGTGGGAGATTCTATTTGAAAGAGGACTCATTCACGACAGTTATTTCTTTCATTTTTTTCCCATCGGTAAAAATGAAATATACGCCTGTCTTGAGCACCAGGCCTTGCTGGTCGACGCCCTTCCAGACGGAAGGAGTAGTAAATGTATTGACCAACTGCCACTGGTAATTGTATACTTTGGTCTCGCCTTCCCAAGGGAGAAAAAGTTCTGCAAATTCATCGCCGCTTCTGGGCGTTATGATATCGCGGGAGCCAAGGCAATCTGCCGTATTTTGGGGGACTGCAACCAGTAGAGTATCGCCGCAGGTTTGCTGATCTAGTATTATTAACCGATAGGTGTCGGATGGTATGGAATGAAAGATTCCATTAAGGGAAACATATTCAAAGCCGGTTTTATCGGCCAACAATTTAAACACAAAAGGTTTGGTTCCCGCATTCAGTTGAGTGGTATCCACGACAACCTTCCCTCCTTCCGGTTGCAGACAAGTAGGAGGAATTGAAAGTAGGGCAGGCGAATTTTGCAAACCCGCACTGATGCGAATGGTTTGCTGAAGATTAATCAAACAAATACCATCGAGGGTGTTATAAGAAAATGTGTAATTCCCCTCTGCTCCTGCAAAACTAGTAATCTGATGTGTAGCATTGTCATAACCTGGCAATGGCGGTGCCACTGAAACACCCAAATTTAGAAAGGAGGTAAATTGTAAATTCAAGGGAACGGGTAAGACAGAGGTGTATTTCTTGCAAAAAAATTCAGAGTCAAAACCAACCAGAACTGGATTTGCGTTGATCTTAACCATGGTGTCGTTAACACCAGTGGTATACGAATAATTCTTTAGAATCACGTCGGAATTACTTACCAAACAATTAGCGGCT
>JALONM010000110.1 GCA_025454925.1 Cytophagaceae bacterium | reverse complement strand
CGTAGGTCGGCCCCTACGTTGGATTGGATTTCGATGATGCCATGAAAATGATCGGGCATTACCACCATGGCGTGACATTGTATATAATTAGCAAAATATGTAGAGCGATTCACACGGATGATCCGGCTTTGCCGGAACATCCGCGCGAGAGGGGGTGGGGCAGGTTGACAGTGAAGTGCTCCGAAACCCGCCACTGCACAAGCGCCAAACCGTTATGCTTCACTATCCAACGAATTCAAACACAGTAACTATTCAAAGCGTTCTTTACTCATACCATTTTCAAAACGACCCTTATGGAAATAGCGTTAAGAAATCAAGGAAACGAAGCGATCAGTACGATTTACTGGATCAATCAATCAATCAATCATTCTATCATTCAATCATTCAATCTATCATTCATTCCAACTTCAGAAAAAAAATTTCAGCCATTTGCCGACTTTAGAGCTCCAATTGATCCCAGCCCTTTTTCGTTAAGAAAGGTTTGAACGGATAAAAGGTCATATCGAGGTATTTTTTAATCTTTTGCTCTGAAGTACCTTTAAACAGAAGCTCTGCACTGGAAAGCCAGAAATCGCCTAAAATAAAACAGATGTCCTCGTAATTCGCAAACTCAGGGTCTAGAATCCGCTTTTGCAAGTAGCCATTTTGCACCAACATTTGAATCGAATATTTCAGCTGCATTTTCCGAATTTTCATTAGCTCAAGATAATGCGCATAGAGTTCCGGCATGCGCCGCATGATGCGAACCATGTCGAGAAACAGGAATCTATATTCTTCGATTAATCTAAAGGTTGCGTGACTGGATTTCATGAGGAAATGAATGTCAATTTTTTCCGATTGCATAGCGGAAAACAAAGCATTCGATTTTTCTACCAATTGAAAATACAAGGCGACGATCATTTCGTCTGTGTTTTTATAATGGTAGGTTAGGTTTCCGGAACTGATTTCCATCGCACCAGAAATATCGCGAATGCTTACCGCATCGCTTCCTTGTTCATTAAATAACTCTAGTGCAGTTGTCAGTATTCGTTCTTTCGTTCCACTCATTCCTTCTTTATTCAATATTTCTTACGACGTAAAAATATATATTTTAGATCACTTGTGCTAATTGTGAAAGATTAGTACATTTGTCCTAGATGATTGATTTATTATGAAAATTACGGTATTAGGAGGCGGCATCGGTGGATTGTGCGCGGCCATTGCACTGGAAAATAACGGGTTCGAAGTTCAGGTACTGGAATCGTCGGATGCCTTTAAGCCAGTAGGTGCAGGCATTTCCTTGTCTCCCAATGCTGTCAATGCGTTGGAAGTATTGGGCATAAAAGAGCTTGTATTGTCGCAGGCGCAGCAGTACAAGAGCGGGGCCATCTTACAAGTCAATGGAAAAATCATCAGTTCCATGAACCTAAGCAAAATCATTAAACGCACGGGCGGTTCGTTTGTGAGTTTGCATCGTCATGAATTGCACTCAGCCTTGGTATCAAAACTTGTTTCCACCAAGGTCCGATTTCAAAAACGTTGCATAAAAATGGAAACGCAAGACCCTAGCATTCGCTTGTGGTTTTCCGACGGCACAGAAGAAACAACCGATGTATTGATCGCTGCGGATGGAATACATAGCGTTGTCCGAAAACATTTTCTTCCCGATTCCGGCGAACGTTACAGCGGACAAACCTGCTGGCGTGGGGTTTGCAAAAGCGAATCCATACTATTGAACAAGGTTTCAGAAAGTTGGGGAAAAGGAATCCGTTTTGGAAACGTTCCGCTGAAAGACAACCGCATTTACTGGTTTGCCGTGCTGGATGCACCCGCGCAGCAACATAAAAATATGCGTAAAGAAGAATTGAAAAATCTATTCAAGGAATTCCATGATCCGATTCCCCGTATCATAGAACAAACGGATGAACGGGATATTTTCCAAAGCGATTTAAATGACTTCCATCCCATACGGCAATTTGCCTTTGGCAACGTTCTGCTTCTTGGTGACGCGGCCCATACCACTACGCCCAACATGGGACAAGGAGCTTGCATGGCCATGGAAGATGCTGCGATGCTTCACCACTTGTTAAGTACCAACAAAAACCTAACTACTGTATTTCCAGAATTCGAAAAAAAATGAATTGCACGTACCACTAAAATAGTAAACATGTCGTATCAATTCGGGAAATTAGCACAAACTAAAAATCCCCTGTTAATCTGGCTAAGAAACAACCTGATGAACATACTTCCTGATCTCCTGAATCGTTCGATGTACGATTTTCTCTTTGGTTATAAAGTTAGCAGTAAGAACTAATGCCGCGACCGTCACAATTACCCACCGAATCTGTTCTTCAGAAAGAACTGGATCAATTTGATTATCTGGATGCATTTGAAGAATCCTTTAAAACAGATACACCCATTACTTCAAGTCAACTCGGGATCTTATTTTTTACCACAGCGCCTGCTTGGGTCGAGAAACTCTTTATTATTCGAAATACGATTGTGTCACTTGTAGGCTTAAAAACTTCAGGAAATTCTGACAAAGAGAAATTGCTGCGCGAATTTCGGTGCGAACCAGGTCAGCGGTTGGGATTATTTAAAGTGTTTTCAAAAACCGAAAACGAAGTTGTAATGGGCGAAGACGATGTTCATTTGAATTTCAGGATTTCCCTTTTTATTTCGCTTGAATCAAACCAACATGTTACCATCACCACATTAGTAAAACGGAATAACCGATTCGGTAGATTATATTTTTATTTGATCAAACCTTTTCATCGGTTAATTGTCCCTGTAATGCTTAAAAACCTAGTCCGTGATGTACAGCGCCGCCGCAAGGATTCCCAAGCACTATAGCAATCTTAATTCTATCAATCTATCACTCAATCAATCTATCACTCAATCAATCTATCACTCAATCATTCAATCACTCAATCATTCAATCACTCTCTCCTATTCGTTTTATTGACAATTGTCAATACTTTTGAAAATAATTTTCTATGTTACGTTTTTATACTTAACCACAGTATCTCAAAAGTTATTAGATTTAACTATTGGGTGCGCAGCTATGCAGGATTTTTTTTGAAGCATCAAATTTTCAATTCCATGTAATTTAAATTTCTCTTTGGTTTGATATGATTAAGTAAAATCAAGTACCCGATTGGGGGCATGTAAATCATACAAACAACATAGAATATGAAAGAACTAATCAATTTTTTTGAAATCAATAAAGGTTTTATTGGTTTTTTAACAACGGTCGTACTTTTCGTAATCGGATACGCACTAAATCATCGGGCAAGACGCATCCAGGCTCTCATGTTATTCAAAGAGTTTAGGGATCCTTTAATAAAATTTGCAAATGAAGCAATTGACACAATGACTGAATTAGAAGGTCTTTGTGAATGTAATCCACAAATATTAAAGCAAGATTTTTTTGATAGATATAATTTGTTAATAAGCAAAGTTTCATCTTTAAGAGACAAAGGTAAACTGATTATTCCAAATACATTTCCAGAAATCTACGGAACCCATAAAGCTGAAGCATATCAAGGATTTAGACATGAAGTATTAGATTGCTTGGCTGCTGCTTTTCATTTGGCTACCTCAATAAACTTTACCAATGAAGGATACAATAAAGCATCAGTAAAAATTGAAATAGAAAAATTTGAAAAAATACACAAACTCTCAAACGAATGTGAAGAGTACCAATCTCTTAAGCAAATAGAGAAAATTAAGAAAGGTCTTGACAAGTTGCCTGATGGTTACTCAATTGATGGATCTTTTGGTGATAATGATATAGGAAATGGTTGGTCTTCTAAAAAGGCAATTGTTGAATGCAAAAGACAATTTGTTTCTAAGGTTCAAAAATTAATAAAGGCAAGAAATTTTAGTCAAAAGCTAATAGAACTTAGTGATAAAAAAGTTTAATTGAGAAAGGCACTTTTAATTGGTGATGAAGCGTATCTCGCTACTCGATTATATTTGTATTAATTAGAATTTTTTTTAAAAATTTTATTTTCAATGAAATCAAAGTATAAATAGTTAAAAGTTAAAAATATGAAACAGATTTTCTTAATTGTGAATACATTTTTTCTTGTAACATTCATTTATGGCCAACAAGTAGATACAAAGGTATTTAATGCTTTTAAGCAAGGCAATGTAAAAGAAGGAGGAAATTGTGTTTCAATTGCAATAATAAAAGCTGCGTTTTCAAAATTTGGATATGAAAATATTTTTAAAAGCATTCAAGAAGTGGATGCTACTAAATATAAAGTAACTATGCGAGATAATTCTGAAGTATCTTTTACAAAAAATGAGCTCAACATAATTTCAGAAAGAGCAAATTTTAGATTAAAAGATTCAACTGAATTTTCTATAAAATTTAAAAAATTTGCTGAGTTTTGCTTTGCCGCAATGTGTAAAAAGGTAATGATTCTAAATAATTATCAAACATTAGACAGCGCAATTACTGATCTTAATAATGGATACACAACGGAAATTTCAAACGTTTTGCTTGGCTTAAAATTTAAAAAGATCAAACCAAAGCGAGCTACAAAAATTAATCATCTTGAACATTTAGTTATATTTAATAGTTATCACGCTGTTTATGCTTCTAATGGATATTATGATGAATGCTGGAATGAAACTGGGATTGAAAAAATAAAAAATCTTAAGTGGAAACGATTTGGTATTAAATGCGCTTGGAAAATGTGTTCAATAAGTGGAGCATTGATGATTATTGATTAACTCCTCGATGCTGTTGCAAGTTGTGCCGTGAATGTATACACCCTAGCCCCAGAGCTGCCGAAAGCTTGTAAAAACATTATATCAAGTGTTCACTTTTAATGCAGTCATCATCGGTGGACACTTGAGATACCGTTGCGCGTATTTGCTGTAGCATTGAGAAAAATTGGCGCTGCTAGTGCTTTACAAGCACGTTGGTTATATAAACAGTTTTAGTATTAGCATTCACTATTTTCACCAGGTATAAACTGTTTTTGGCCCAGTCCGAGGTGTTGATATTCATGTCTGCATGCTTCATTTCAGATCTGAAAACAGTTTGCCCCATAACATTGGAAATCTCCACAGTACTTCCTATTGCTCCTTGGATTGTCAGCTGATCAACTGCCGGATTCGGATATACTTGAATGGTATTGGCTATACTGCCATCGTTGAGTGCTGTAACAGTTTGGTTTGAAATTTTTCTGATTTTATGATTTTCCGTATCTGCTACATAAATGAATCCGATAGAATCTACGCATATTCCAGAAGGAAAATTAAATGAAGCCTGAACACCAGTTCCATCGTCAGAACCTGCAACACCAGTTCCGGCCAGGGTGCTAACGGTTCCTGAAGGCGTGATTTTTCGAATTTTGTGATTATCGCCATCGGCTACATATACATTGCCTGCGCGGTCTACAGCAATACCATAAGGATAGAGGAAACTGGCGGTGTTTCCCGGACCATCCGAAGAACCTTGCGCGCCAGAACCTGCCAAGGTACTTACATCGCCTTGTGGCGTTACTTTTCTGATTCTGTGGTTGTACCAATCGGCTACATACACATTGCCTGCCCAATCCACAGCTACACCTGTCGGTCTATTAAACCTGGCATTCGAACCACTGCCTTCTTGGAAGCCAATGATGCCCGATCCTGCCAAGGTGCTTACCTGGCCTGCAGGTGTAATTTTTCGGATTTTATGACTGAATAAATCGGCTACATACACATTGCCTGTGCTATCCACGGCAACTCCGGTAGGACTTGTAAAACGAGCCTCGGTACCATTTCCGTCGATGGTTCCTGGTGTATTGACCAGCGATCCTGCAAACGTGCTTACCACGCCAGAAGCACTTATTTTTCGAATTCTGTTATTGGCATAATCCGCCACGTAAAAATTGCCCAGAGAGTCGATGGCTATGCCTGTTGGAGAAGAAAACGTAGCGACAGAAAGAGAGCCATCTTTAAAACCGCTTGTACCCAGTCCGGCAAATGTGCTGACTACGCCGGAAGAATTTATTTTTCTGATTTTATGATTATCGGTATCCGCCACATAAAGTTCACCAGTAAGTGGATGGATTGCTACCCCATAAGGAAAATGAAAAGAGGAAGATATACCGGCTCCGTCCGCAGATCCTACAGTTCCGGTTCCGGCCAAAGTGTTTACCTCCTGAGCATATACACGGTTGCTATAAACAACGGCGATGGTAAATGCCAGGATTACTATTTTTTTAGAAAGTAAGTTCATAATTCATACGATTTTGTTAGATCAATATAAATATTGTGCCAGAGGCAAACAACTTTACTAGTTATAGAATTTTAGGTGTTTACACGCTTGATTGCATCGGTAGTTCAGCGATAGTAGATTGATGGAGTACGATTGTCTTTCAGCCCTATACTTTTTTCGACAATGCAAAAAAGTAATGCCTGGCCGGCGAGGTCAATTCAATACGTTACCAGTCCTGCGAAAATATAAATTTGTATGCGCACAACAATCGCTTATAGCCATAGCAAGGCCCGACTTCAGGGTATGCCCAGTTTCAAACCTTCTACCACACCGTCTGAATTGGGAATTTATCCGATCAAAAGATGAACTCGATCATTCAATCAATCAATCATTCATTCGCATTGGTGTTGGACGAAGTCGGCAAGTCCCCTACGCTACATTTTCTTCCATTACTATATTTTGTGCGCTCCGGTTTCTAAATTTTTAGTAAATTGAAATTAAAAGACGTGTGCGTACCGAACTCCTTACCGACGAAGAAATTTACCAAAAGGTAATTCTCGACATGGTACCCAATACCAAACGCTTTTTGTGGATTGGTACCGCCGACATCAAAGATCTTTATGTAAACAAAGGAAAAACGATGGTTCCGTTTCTGGAAATACTTTCCGACCTTCTGCAAAAGGGCGTTGAGATACGATTGATCTTTGCGAAAGAACCAGGTCCTGCATTCCGAAAGGATTTTGACAAATACCCAACTTTGATAAAGGGACTCGAGCAAATGCATTGTCCACGCGTTCATTTTAAAACGATTATTTCCGATGGGAAAACAGCCTTTACCGGCAGCGCCAATCTTACCGGCGCCGGACTGGGTGCTAAAAGCAAAAACAACCGGAATTTCGAAGCAGGCATTTTAACCACAGAACCTATGTTTATTGAAAAGCTAATGACACAAATCGATCAGTTATGGATCGGTGAAAATTGCAGAACCTGCGGTAAGAAACAATATTGCAGCGAATGGCAGCAGTTTGAAACCAAGCCAACGAAAAAGCGCAGTTGATGCTTGTTTGGAGCTTGAGCCAGTAGAGGTTTGTATTTCCGTTAAATCCAAATCAAAGAGTTGCTCGTATTCTTATGCAGCTAAATATACAACCACTGCGTTGCCATTGTTTAGTATGCAAACTCAAGATTTTATTTTGGGCGTGTCCCGCGTGGCGGCGCCTAAGGCGCCACTCCACTTGGGCCGGGCTATCGCTGCAAGCCTTTGTTGGCGCTAAAGCGCCACCATGGCTTTACACTCTATCCCTCACGCAAAACCAGCCCTGTTTTAAATGGAATTTCTCCATGGAGAAATGTAACCAACATCAAGGGTGTCAGAAAGAATCGAACGGAATAAATTCTTTTCGATTATTTTGATGGTATGAGTCTGAATTACCGCCATGAATCGGCGATCCATGAGCTTTCTATATAGAAGCATAACGCTCAATGGTGAAAAGCCGCTTGAAAATATTGGACAGTAAAATTATGTAATCAATGAAAGTACTTTTTGTGTGCAGTCGTAATAAATGGAGAAGCAGGACTGCGGAAACAGTTTCATGGATCGTAGATCCATGGCCGGTAATCCCGACTTAGAAAATCATGGGATTAGAAAAGAAATTATTCTAATCGATTCCTTCTGAAGCCCTTGATTTTATTAGTCGTTTTTCAATAGAAGAATTTCTATTGAAAAATTAGGGTTTAAATCAGATGTTAGACACGAATACAGATCGGCAGGTACCGCAAAGGATGCACGAATACAAGTGAATGAAAAGTTAATTCGTTGGGCTGACCTGATTTTTGTCATGGAAAAGAGACACAAGCAACGATTGCAGGATAGATTTGACTCGCTTCTTGAGGACAAGAAAATAATTATCCTTGACATCGAAGACCATTACCCATTTATGGACCAGGAATTGATCGAGATATTGAAATCGAGTGTAAGCCCGTACTTATTGAACGATGAGGAATGCTAGCATCTTTCTATGTCGAAATAGGTTTCATCATCGATCTTGATGGATGATCCATTGAACGATATAAAAGAATGTATCTTTTCTAATCTAAATTTTTTGAGGCATCTCCAGAACGATTGTAAATCATCTTTTTCAAATTTGAAGAATATGGTATATTTATATGAACTAAACATTGATGGACCCCTTAAAATATTTTAATAAAATTTCAGATAACCTTGACCTGGTATATTCAGCTGTTAAGCTGGCGGCTATGGAAACTTTTATAGCCTTGCTTTTGACAGACTGGCATTTTGAGGCATCTTTGGGTCCGCAGGAAAGAATGCTTGTAGCCAGCAAAATATGTTGTGTGATCAGTGCTTGTTTATTGGGCCTGTTACTGGCCGTTGCAGGCTTGGTGCTGCTGACCCAGAAGGTACTGGAAACGACGTTGAATGCGGTATCGAAAGGGAAATATGCCTGGATTAAAAAACTTACCGGAGAAAATAAAAAGTCCGAACTTTTTAAAGTGTTTATATGGTTTATGGCGGGAACAAGTTTAGCAATCGCCCTATGTACTTCTATAATTGCTTCGGGTAGGGTGTAAGCGACAATGGTAAAGCACAATGCCTGGATGTAGATTTTTCAAGCACCTCAATGATCGGATGATTTGTTTACTACCTCCAGAAATTTTTCTGAAAGCAGTTGTAAGTCCTTGCGGCAAGAGTCATCTATAAGATTCCCTTGTCCATCAAATTTCCCTTTTATGCCTGGTATTAGCAAGGACGTACCATCCAGGCAATTTCCACCTAAGGTTTGAAGAATTAAATATAGTTCTTCGTGAGCCTTGAGCCCACTCGCAGATGCGGTAATAAAGCCTACCGGCTTGTTCAAAAAAACTGTGCTCGAAACACTCCATTCCAAAATGTTTTTCAAACCACTAGGAATGCTGAATAGATATTCCGGACTACAAATAAAAACGCCCGATGCTTTTTCAATGCGCGCCAGCATGTTTTGAATACTGGCCGGTGCCTTGTCGCCTGAACACTCGGGGTCAAACGCCGGAAAATGGGAAAGATTCTCCAGTCGGTCGATTTCAACCTGATCGGCCCATTGCAATTCCATCCACTCCATCAATTTATGATTGGAAGAGTTTTGGCTTGCACTTCCAACAATGGTAAGTATGCTTGGGGTGCCTTGCATGAGTTGTTCGTTCAGAGTGTAGTCATTTTAATTGAACTATTACTTTGTTTCAGACATATCTGAATTGTTGTTGCAGGGATGGCTGGAAATAAAAATAGACCGCTATGAACGGTCTATTTTTATATAGATTATAGTCGATTAAAAAACATCGATGATTCTGTATTTGCGATCGAGGAACATAAACCAGTCGCCTTTTTTCTTATCTGCAAGAATTTGATATAAAGGAGTAAGGGTAGAAACGGTAATAAAACTGCGTTCGTCCACTTTTACCTCGCCTAAGCCGGCAGAAATGAAGTAGTTTTGAAAATCAGTTACGACAATGGAACCGAATTTAACCACTTCCTGAGGCTTCACGATGATGCGGTTCAGCAGACCAAGAGTATGCTGGCCATCGTGTACCAAACGAGCGTACATATCGCGCGTAGCTTGCATGTTCTCGCGGAAAGAATCCGACATTTCTTCGTTGGAATTCTTTTCTTCGTTGGCACTTTGCTGGGCATCGTCCATGGCCTTTTTGGCATTGGTAACGATGGTGGTTTGTATATCAAGACACTTCGCTAAAAGCTTGCGTTTGATTTCCATTTTCTCTTTCTCGGCAATTTCAGGCTGACGGCTTACTTTCGGAAGCTCCAGTTCCGGTTTTTTGATAACCGGCTTTTTAACTACCGTTTTCTGCTTTTTCTCAGGCTTAACCTTTTCAACCTTTACCTTTTCCGTTTTAGAAAGTTCAGGGCCTTTAGCCTCTTTCTTTTTATTTTCAGCCAAGGGCTTTTTGGCGACCTCCACTTTTTTGGCTTCCACCTTTTTAGGTTCTGCCTTTTTCGTTTCTGGTTTCTGAGCTGCCGGCTTTTTAACTTCTACCTTTTTAGTTTCCGGTTTCTTGATTTCCTTTTTAGGGGCTTCTTTCTTTACCGGCTTCTTTACCTCCACTTTTTTAGCGACAGGCTTCGCAGGACTCGGTTTGGTAACTTTTGCCGCTGGCTTAGCTACTTTCGCTGCTGGTTTGGCAGGACTGGCTTTCTTTACAACTTTTGTATTTTTCGTTGATGATGAAGCTTTCGTCTCTACTTTTTTCTTGGCTTCTGTCTTTTTTACAGGGGCCGAAGCTTTTTTAACCGGCGCAGACTTTTTAGCAACAGCAGGTTTTGCTGCCACCTTCTTCGCTGGAACTGCTTTTTTGGACGATTCTTTCTTGGCAGCTTTTTTCGATTTGATATTTTTCGCCATAAAGTACTGAAAAATACTAAGTTAAATAAATAAAGCTCCGTTTTCCTCGGAGATTAGTTTAAATGGTTCATTTTCAACCACAAAAAAACCGTCCAAATCTATATAATTTACTTCATTACACAAATTAAATCCCGAAAAAATTCCAACAGTGGTTTCTATCATACAACCCACCATGCTTAAAAGCCCGCGATTTCGGGCTTCCTGAAGGATTTTAATCCCATTCCGATACCCGCCAGCTTTCATTAGTTTCATGTTAATTCCGTGAAAGCAGTTTTCAATTTCTTCAAAATCAGGGTTATAGGTGATGCTTTCATCCGCAATTAACGGAAACGGACTATTCTTCTTTAAATATTGATATTCTGAAATAAGGGCTTGGGCAAAGGGTTGTTCCAAACATTCAATATTGTATTTTTTTAATTTTTCAAGTTCCTTCAACAAAGCATCCGGGGAACTCCAGGCCTCGTTGGCATCAATCCGTAAGGAACCCGAATAAGCGTCGGATAGCGCACGCACCATGTCTACCATTCCCTCCTGCCCTACTTTTAATTTCAAACTTTTAAACCTCTTTAATTGATGTGCTTCAACAAAGGCTCCGATTTCGGAGGGAGGTAGTATCGGAATCGTATAGGAGGTGTAAACCCTGCTGGGTGCTTTCCATTGCAGGTAGGCAGCAAGGCTTTGATGCTGACAATAAGCGAAATAGTGAATAAATGCCGATTCTATGCCAAATCGTAGGCTTTGACATAATTCGCCGGCTTCTAAAAGCTCCTGAAGTTGTGACTCCTTCTGAACTCGATGAAGTTCAGGCTCAATGCGATTGAATTGATTTCGTATTTTTTCCGGATTTTCACCATACCGAACATTGGGAGCTACCTCACCCAAAAATTCTCTTCCCTCCTCCCTCAGTATGACCAGGAAATTGTGCTTGTGATCCGATGAATTACGTGAAATTTTCCAGGTGTACTTAAGTGTTAAAAGCAAATCCCGGAGCTCCAGTTGCCTCATTAATGATGCTTTTGCGACCTGTAAAAATCAGGACAAGGTAAGCGTTTGAGAGGTTTGTGTTTATTGGTTTTGTGATGCACGTAAGTCAAGTTAAGTTCATGCGAACCACCCGTACCTACCCTGGATAGCTGGGACACTATAAAATCGATGCTGTACTGAAAAGACCAGTTATTATACAGCCAGCCCAAACTCAATGCCACGGATTCGTTGTTGTGTAAACCCTTTCCATAGCGCTTCAGTGGAATACCACGGTACCAGGCACCTGCCAAAATTTGCTCATACATAAGGTATGCACCCATGTCGAATTGGTCATTTTTGCCCTGCATTTTATAATGCACAGTAGGTGTTAGAACGATTTTATCTGCCGTGTGAAGGTAAGCCATTTCTCTTCCACCATCCAGTACAATTCGATATCCGGCGGTAAAAGCAGTTTTCATAGGAAGCGGTGCCCGATCTCCATAAAAAGATTGATTGGGCGTATTGATGTGGTGCAACGAAACACCTCCCCATATCTTGGATGAGTACAACAAGGCACCCGTAGATATATCAAAATAGTTTTTGCTGGGAGACGGACCGTTTAAACCTTGGGTGACAACACCAGTATTTTCATCCACTTGAGAGGGATAATACAATTTTGAGTAGTCCAGTGTTCTGTTGGCAAAACCTCCTTGCAAGCCGGCACGGATAGAGAAATCTTTTGTAATGGGTAGGTCGTAGGCATATTGGAGATCTACGGTAGTAGATTTGATATCGCCATACCCTTGCTGGTCTTGCATAATAATAATACCAGCACCGGAATTGTATTTGTGAAAATAATTGTCAACTGAAAATAAACCAGTTACATATTTGGCATCCAGGCCAGGCCATTGATACCGGCCATGTGCCATAAAGCGCAAGGCGTGAGCTCCACCAGCATAAGCAGGGTTTTGGTAAGGAGTTACCGCATAAAACTGCGAAAACTGAATATCCTGAGCCAATAACGCCGAAGTACAAACCAGAAGAACGGAAATCAGGAAGCTTTTTTTCAGAGGAAGCATACTCATTCCAAATTATATATAATAAGTTCAAATATAGTAAAAAAAATTATAAATCTAAGACAAATTTTTGCACGCTTTTACTATAGTCAACCATTTAACGAAGTTGGTAGAATCTTGTTTTTTGAACATGCCAAGGTGGATAACTTATTAACAACTCAAGAAATAACTAAGAAGGCAATTGCTTAATTTTGAGTTTAAAATAAGGAAAAAATCCGTCCGGGGATGTTCCATGTAAAGATGTAAAGCCCGGAAATTTCAAAAACACTAACCCGGAAAGGAATTCCTTTTCACAATCTAGTTCAAACAATGAAATTCGTAGTTTCATCTTCAAACTTACTGAAGCATCTTACTTCCATAAATGGGGTAATTACTTCCAACCCGGTAGTTCCGATTCTTGAAAATTTCTTGTTCGAAATTCAAGATAGTAAACTTACTGTTTACGCTTCCGATCTACAAACTTCCATGATTACTGAAGTTCCAGTAGAATCCAAGCAGAAAGGTAGCATCTGTGTTCCTGCAAAAATTTTGCTGGATACCCTTAAAAACCTTCCTGAACAACCGGTAACGTTTAGTGTTGACACAGAAACGTACAGCATAGAAATAAGTTCTGACAATGGTCGCTATAAACTTTCGGGTGAAAACGCCACGGATTTCCCCAAAGTACCTACGGTTCGTAACTCCTCTACTGTTGATATTTCTTCGGATGTATTAGGCAGAGCCATTTCCAGTACCATTTTTGCCGCCAGCACCGACGAATTAAAGCCAGCCATGACAGGCGTTTATTTATCGCTGAATGACAAAAATGCAACGTTTGTTGCCACCGATGGACATCGCCTGATTCGTTACCGTCGTACTGATGTGAACTCAGAAAGCGACAATACACTCATCATGCCTCGCAAGGCCTTGATGCTTTTGAAAGCGTCCATGCCTTCCGAAAATACCGTGGTTAATATCGAATTCAATACGGCTAATGCGTTTTTCAGCTTTAATAATATTAAAATGATTTGCCGTTTGATCGATGAGCGTTTCCCTGATTACGAAAATGCCATCCCGGTAAACAATAATAATAAGCTTACCATTCATCGTTCCGATTTCCTCAATTCCATAAAACGTATTTCTATCTACGCAAACAAAACTACCTATCAAGTGCGTTTGCGTTTGTCGGGTAGCGAACTTCAGGTATCGGCCGAAGACTTGGACTTCTCGAATGAAGCGGTAGAAAGACTTTCATGTGACTATGCCGGGGAAGATCTGGAAATCGGATTTAATGCCAAGTTCCTGATTGAAATGTTGAGCAATCTCGATTGCGATACGGTATTATTAAGCCTGAGTGCTCCTAACCGTGCGGGCTTGATTAGTCCGGTAGATAAAAATGACAACGAAGATATCCTCATGCTGGTAATGCCAGTAATGTTGAGCAGCTATGCATAAGGATTTTTTTTAACGCATAATTCCAAGCCGTTTAGTTTCCCTAAGCGGCTTTTTTATTGTTTGAAGCCGTTCCACGTAGAAGCTTGAATTTTTTATCCTTGATTATAGAATAGATTTGCCCTCCAGTCAGCCACTTTATAAATTTCCAGTTGAAACTATTTTCATTTATGGAGTCTTCCTATAGAAGCTATAATCATCTTCTATGGAAATTGTTAATCCCATGTAC
>JALONM010000053.1 GCA_025454925.1 Cytophagaceae bacterium | reverse complement strand
TAGCACACAAGCCTTGAATGGACATCAGTTTAATGTTCCGAGAGGCCTTTTAAAATGTGCCGATACTGATTCGTTCCAAATAGAATTGCCGCATGTAGGGTTGTTGCCAGCCTTGCCACTTACCGGAAATTTTCCGCAGCTTTACCAGTACCTGGAGGATCAGCGTCAGGTAGTGAAATATGTTACATCCGGAGATAATTACATCGGAGGAAAGCAAATCGCCAAACTGGCTTTGCTCACAGAACTTGCGGATGCCGCAGGTCATACGCTGGCGAAGAATAAATTTTTATGGCTGAAAAATCCATTGGCTGGCAGCAATGGCAGGCATTTGTACTACAATGCACAGTGGCATACCTTAACGCCGTACAACGGAATATTAGGTCCGCAATTGTTGAATGATTTTCATTTTTCAGTTGGTTACATACTCCGGGGGGCCGCTACCATTGCAAAGTTTGACCCGGTATGGGCACAGCAGGGCCAATGGGGAGGCATGGTTAATTTTTTAATCCGGGGAATAAATAACTGGGATCGTAGTGACACACAATTTCCATTCCTCCGATTTCATAGTCCGTTTTTAGGACATTCGCATGCCGGAGGAACCTCCGCCCGGGTGGGCGGAGCAGGCCAGGAGTCGAGTTCGGAGGCGATTAATTTTGCGGCGGCAGTTTTTCAATGGGGCCTGAACACTCATCAAACGGAAATCAGAGATCTTGGCGTTTACTTATTTCTTACAGAAGTTGAAACGACCAAAGAGTATTGGTACGATGTAGAAAATACCAATTTCCCGCCTTCCTTTACGGCTAAGCATATCTGGAATGTAGACGGGGCTTCGCATGGAAAGTGGACATGGTTTGGCACAAGGCCCGAACATGGCCTGGGAATCAATATTTCACTCATGAATGCGCATTTGTTGTACCTGGCCCACGATACTGTGTATGCCAACGAATTGTATGAAGAACTCAAACAAGATATGCGCGCATATTACGCCAATCCAGCGGTATCGGAAGAACAAGCCTGGCAGGATGTGATCCTTGCCTGGCGCGCTACCTTTCAAGCCGACCAGGTGATTAACCGATACGAAAGTTTTGGTAACTTTCCTTACCGGTTTACCTACAATGGCCCCGTTGTTTCCGGTGTGGTTTGGGACGATCCTGGTTTGGATACGCACAACGATTTACCTCCGGCGCATTTTTATCATTGGATCCATGCGCTCGACAGCCTGGGGCATGTAAACAGCTCGGTCCTGGCCAACTATTCTTCGTATGGAGTATTTGATAAGGAAGATTGTCGCCATTATGTATTGTATAATCCCCCCGGTGATCCTGCGCGCATGGTACAATTTACAGACGGTAGAACCTGGTTTCTTCCCGAAGATACTACCATCACCTATAAATGGTGTTTTACTGCACTCCCCAGCCATCTGTTGAATTTTACAGCACGTCCGCAAGGAGAACAAGTGCGGTTGGATTGGTCGCTCGCATCCGAATCGGGAAGGGGGCGTTTTATCATTCAACGCAGTGATGATGGAACTTTATTTTACGCCCTTGATTCTTTGGAAGAAAATACCTTAACAGGTGCAGGGAGTCAGTATTATTATATAGATGCCGGTGCACGGCAAGGTACCGTCTATTACCGGATAATATATCAGGAGACCAAAGGAACGATGTTGTATTCTGAAATCAGAGCTGTGTCAAATCAAGAGTCGTATCAGTTGTATCCTAATCCAACACAATCTACCTGCTTATTGCTATCCAACAAAAGTGGACGGAGTAAGTATCGGTTGTATCAATCGAATGGAATAGAAGTGGCGCAGGGCAGTTTTGAAGGAAGCGTTGAGTTGGACATGCGTTACTTTGCTTCCGGCATGTACATCGTGTGGGTGTATGATGAAGGAGGAATCCCCTGGGTTCGCAAGATTAGTAAAGAGTGATGAGGTTTAATATGGGAGGGACCAAAGGTGCCGCTGCAATTTTACAGCGGCACTTGAATGTATAATGTCTATTACTTAATACGATACTTCATAAACAAAGCTTCTACCTTCCTGAAGTTTGATGCCTAGACCGTCGGATTTAAATAATACATTCAATTTTTTTCTTTTGTTTCCGCTATGGTCCAATTCCAACACGGAGATTTTTTTAGCGGTAGTTTTAAATACAAAATCTCCTTCGGCTACCTGAGCCATGACGGGGGTAGTTCCTGGTTCCAGCAAAGCATTGCGGCTTTCGTTAAATTGTTGGGCCGTATTTTTCACCGGACACAATACAACCAGGTACATTTTCTTACTTTGGTTTAGTGGTAAATTATCCGCACTGATCAAGTATACTGCTGCCCAGCTGTTTTTTACTTGTACCCTGAATACGGGAAAGCTAAATTCCTGATCTTTGATGGCACCCGAAATGCCTTGTACAAAATCTGTTTGGATACGGAAAATTCCTTGTTTTGTGTCCAGGCTAAGTTCTTTTGTTTCGCTGGTAATAATTCCTGTTTCTTTATTAAAGAAGGAATCGAAATCAGAAGCTTGTTGAGCCTGTTGACTGGAGTCGGCAGGCAGTTTACCAACCCGCGTGATGAAACTCAGGTGAAAATTTTTATCCAGGAAATCAGAATAAGAGGGAAGTTGCAAGGCTTGTTTTTCAGTAACCCGATCATGCACCCGTCCAGGCGCTGGTTTTACATATTGTTTATGAAAAATAGGAGCCGCTACTACCCAAGCGGCCATGTATTCCGGCATTTTAGAGATGGCAATATTCGTCAACGGTACATGCGCCAGTGCGTGTTTTTCAAAATCGAATTGGATCATGCCGTCCACATCCTGGAGGGCAGCGTAAGAAGCAATAAATGGAACGCTTTCCAGACGGTATTCGTTCGGATAACAGGCATTGAATTCTGTTACTATAAATGGTTTATGATTCCATCGAAACCGCATGATGTTGGCGATTACCGATCGTTCCGGATTTTTATACATGCTGGTGTTATTGAGCGGCGCATACAAAACCCGGCTCCAGTCGTTGCCTGTTTTCCAAAGTTGTGGATGATCCCAATAATCATTGGCTGTAATCAACTCTGTTTCTAAATTATCAAACTGATAAATTAAAATCGGATTAGGGAAATTGCTTCCCGAAAGTGGATATTGTACGCCCATCTTCCTCATGAATTGCGACATTTCCCGATAGTATTCACGTTCGGTTTGGGATAGGAATTGCATGGATTCATGAAGGTCCCCCGCTTGCTTCTCTTTCATGCAGGCGGCAAAGAATTTTTCGTAATTAAGATCGAAAACACTAAGTTTTTTTCCAGGGAATTGTTGTTGGAATTTTTGTTGAAGCTGATGCCGGAAGGCAGGCGTAAGAATGTCGCCACCAAAATGCAGAAAGGCGCTTGCCTCGTTGATGAATTCGGAGGCGATAATGGCAGGCTCATCTTTGTAAGCCAGCTTGGTATAGGTATTTTTATGCGATAGTAATTGTTGGATGTATTCTTTTTGCAATCGAATGAGGGTTGAATCAAAGTAGCCAATTTGTTTCCCTCCCAGGTCTGGCGGCCGATTGCTGACTCCATCGCTTACCATAAAATCGCGATGCACCAATAAATCCAGGAATATATAAATGCCTTTCTTTTTTAATGCAGCAATCAGGTAGTCAAGTTTTTCTAAGGATTCTTTAGAAAGTTGCCTGGTGTTGGAAGCGTTTCCAAAAATATTGGGTTTGCTCCAGGGGGCATCCATGTGATGCAAGCGCACAAGATTGCATCCCATGCGGGCCAGGCGCAGGGCAACAGAGTCGGCTTCACCATGACTAAGAAAACAATTGGCGGCAACCATATTCACGCCCCAAAATCGTGCAGGTTTACCATTCTCAAATTGCAGATGTCCATTTGCACTTTTAACAAATCCATGTTTACCGGCAGGTGCATCTAATAGTGAAGACCAATCTACATAATGCCCAGCCAGGTTGTTGAAATCTGAAAGGGCATACCATTTGCCTTCGCTTTCAGGACCCGCAATGGATTTGCGTTGTAGCGCATTACCATCCGCATCGCTGAGTTCCACAGATAGATCATCGAACCAGGCAGTGCCAACGCAATTCCCTATTACTGCCTGTATTTTGATTTTAGTAGCCAGGTCTGGAATGACATATTCTTTGGTAACGAGTTCCCAGTCCTGCGTACCTACACGCTGTCCGGTAACCGGCGGATATCCGCCTACCATTTGATTGTTGTTGTCAAGAAATTCTACCGCAATACGTGCTGTTTCATAGCCTTGGTTGCCTTGCACAACAGCCTCTGTTTTCATCCATCCGCTCACCTTGGCTTTAAAAGTGCCTGGAGGAAGGGCAATGATTTGATCCGCTCCACTCCAGGTTGGGCTGCTGAGGCTTACCCGGAGTGCCTGAGCACCTGTTCTTCGAATGCCGGATTGCACGGTACCGCCCCAAAAATTCCAATCGGTTTCTCCCAGTTCAAATCCTGGATTGGCTACTACATTGGTTTGAGCTTGAGCATGGGGGGCGACGAGTAGCCATGTGAGAAAAAAAGCAGGCAATAAAAACTTTTTCATAGGGTGTTGGGTTTTTTAGTTGTAAAGGTAGGCTTATACTAGTACCGGTGCTCCGGAAGCCTCGCTTTGCAGCGCGCATTCAATAATCCGCACGCAATCGAGACCGGATTGACTGGTGTCGTATCCAGCTTGTAAGCGTATTTGTTGGAATACATTCAGATAGAAGTCCGAGTAAGTCCCTTGCAAGGTAGGTACTTTTTCCTGGCGTCCATTTTTCCATTGAATGGTTCCCCATTGAGGTTCATCTTCTTTTCCCCAATCAGGTCCTACAGGCAATATACCTTGTTTTAGTAATTCTTCCTGAGGATCCGAACCTGATTTTAGGAAACATCCTTTTTCAGCTTCTATTTTGTATTTAAGAAAAGGAGGTTGTTCGAGCATACCCGCTTTAGCAATGGCATGGCAGTGTGCGTAGTGAAATTGAATTTCAAAAAAATCGATTACTTGGGTTTGTGGCCTTTGTTTTTCTAATCGAGCCGAAATTTTTTCCGGGAGTCCAAACAGTTGCAATACCTGATCGATCAGATGCGGACCCAGGTCGTAAAGCAAACCGGCACCCGGTACCTCGTTTTCTTTCCATTTTTTGTTTCCTATCTCCGGTCGAAAGCGGTCAAAACGGGTTTCAAACGAAAGAAGCTTCCCCAGCTTTTCACTTTTCAGCAATTCCTGCACGGTTTTAAATTCACCTTCCAATCGTTTATTATGAAAAACAGAAATAATACGATTCTTTCTTTTCGCAAGAAGAAGCAGTTCCTCTGCTTCGGATACCGATAAGGTAAATGGTTTTTCCACCACTACATGTTTGCCTTTTTCCAGGGCTTGTTTAGCCATTGGAAAGTGCAAGGCATTGGGTGTGTTTATAACTACTAATTCCAGGTCGGCAGCTTCCAGCAATTGTTCCCAGGAATCAAAGGATTGTACTTCCGGATATTTTTCCCGAGCTTTTTTGTTGCTGCGTTCCCATACATATTTCCAATCAAATTCTTTCAGGGTATATAAAAAAGGAGCATGAAAGACTTGCCCGGACATTCCAAAAGAACTTAAGGCAGTGACGATTGGTTTCATATAATCACGAGATATAGAGTAAAGAACTATCGCCGTAACTAAGAAAGCGATACTCCGATTCCAGCGCATGCTGATAGATTTTTTTCCAGTCTTCACCAATGCAAGCTGCTACCAGCAATATGAGAGTGCTTTGTGGCTGATGGAAATTAGTGATGAGTGCATTCACCATTTGAATGGAATACCCGGGAGCTATTAAAATACTCGTACGTATGGTAAATGAATTCAAGGCATTTCGGCGCATCCAATCCAGCAATGAGTTCAGTGCAATGCTGCGCTGGAGTTTAGGCAACTGATAACATTCCCATTGTTGAATTTCTAAGTCCTGCACCTGGCATTCCGGATGCAGGTTAGTTTTTACACCCATCCAATAGATACTTTCCAGTGTTCTCAGGGAAGTAGTTCCTACCGCTATGGTATGCCTGGAAGATAGTAATTCTTCAATAAAGTTTTTTTCTATCACCATCCATTCTGCATGCATGGGGTGGTCCTTCATGGTGTCAGATTTAACAGGTTTGAAAGTGCCAGCTCCAACATGAAGCGTAGTGAACAGAAGCTTGTTTTTTTGTTGCTGTAACGTTTCCAGAAGTTCATCTGTAAAATGTAAGGCGGCAGTGGGGGCGGCTACGGAGCCTTCCTCTTTGGCAAAAACAGTTTGGTAACGTTGGGTGTCTTCTGCTTCGGAAGGGCGCTTCAAATAGGGTGGAATAGGAGTTTTGCCTGCCAGGGCCAATACTTCCGAAAAGCTTATGGAGGCATTCCATGAAAATTCTATCAGATGAGAATCTCCTAAAGACTCTATGCGTTTCGCAGATAGGGTAATGCCAGAGAAAGTTCGACTAAGCAATTCTTCTTTCCATTTTTTTAATCTACCTACAAAACATTTCCATCGAGCAGGAGAACTGGCATTGAGTGCCTTTTCGTAAAGCTCCTGATGTGGTTCCAGACAAAAAATTTCAATTTCTTCATCATCATTTGTGATGAAAAGCAATCGGGCTTGTAATACACTGGTATTATTAAAAACGAGTGTACTACCGTCTGCTTTCAATAAATCCGGGAGTTCTCGAAAATTGTGGTCTTTCCAGGATCCTTGTTTATAAACCAGTAATTTAGAATCGGATCGATTGGGTAGGGGATGTTTAGCGATTTTTTCATCAGGAAGTTCGTAATGATAATCGCGAATAGAAAGTTCAGAAGGATGCATCACTTACTTTTGTAGTTGCAGGCATAAAATCTTAAACAGGCGGTCATCCGCTATTATGGCTCCTTTTTGCAAAAAGTCAAACAATTCAACTTCCCTGGAATCCTTATATTGACGGGTGCTTGTATACACATTGATTTTTTCAGGGGGAGTTAGCATAGCACTTTTAATAAAATCCGGATTAAGGAAATTAACCCCCTCGTCTTCACATTCCATGGCTACCAGCACTAATTCCTGGGCTAAACACTGGTAGATGTGCAAAAAGTTATTGCCCCTCATTTCCAGAAATTTTATCTTTCTCAAAATACCTTCCCAAACTACATCCGAAAAAAGTGCTACAAACCGCTCTGCTTTTTCGGTATCTTCAGCAATGATTTTTTTCCATTCATCAGCTGTTATTCCATTCAGGATAAGAAATTCGATGAATTCTTTTTCCATGGCTTGCAGTTCATCGGAGCTTAAAAGGCGGTACTTGGGCATGGCAATAAATTTCGGCAAATATACGCAGAGAAGCGTCGAATTGAAAGGGACCCAGATGCCGGAACTTTTAAATAGCGGCAATTGTTTGAAGATTGGATAATTATTTCTGTATTTTTAAAAACGCTAACCACATAACAATTTTTTATGGCATCCATCACATTTAAAGGCAATCCTGTAAAGACATCAGGTAGCTTGCCTGCCGCAGGAAGCAAGGCTCCCGATTTTCTGTTAACAAAAACCAACCTCTCTGATTTCGGTTTGCAGGAATTTGCAGGAAAAAAAGTAATCCTTAATATCTTCCCAAGCCTTGATACTGGAGTGTGCGCCGCTTCAGTCCGCAGATTCAATAAGGAAGCTTCGTCCTTGGATAATACGGTAGTGCTTTGCATTTCCAAGGACCTGCCTTTTGCTCACAAACGTTTTTGTGAAACAGAAGGGCTTGCCAACGTAGTTTCAGCTTCATCATTGCGTAATGATTCGTTTGAAAAGTCTTATCAGGTTACCATGCAAGATGGTCCGTTGGCAGGATTATTCTCGCGCTCGGTAGTGGTGATTGACGAAAAAGGATTAGTAACCTATTCGGAGCAAGTGCCTGAAATTACCCAAGAGCCTAATTTTGAAGCAGCCCTGCAAGCGGCAAAATAAAAATACCTCGATTTTAGACCGGCGTTTCTCCATAAAAGCGAAGTATTGAGAAAGCGCATGGATCGTAGATCCATGGCCGGTATCCCGAATTGGAAAATCAGGTGCTTCGAAAAGAATTTTTTGTTCTATTCGTTCGGAAGCCCCTGATTTTGTTAATCGTTTTTCAATAGAAGAATTTCTATTGAAAAATTGGGGTTAACATAAAAGATCCTGCCCATCAGGCAGGATCTTTTGTTAGGTTCTTGTGCGGTTAAACCCTATTTCACCATAAAACCGAAACGCGCGATAGAGAAATAGGGTTAAACGGAACATCCTCCGAAAAAGAAGACAATGGAGCTTCTGTTTATTGTTTCTCCATCCATTGCCTAACTGTTTTTTCCAGCATGTTCAAGGGTAAAGCCCCATTGAGTAAAATTAAATCGTGGAATTTGCGTTGGTCAAATCGCGCTCCCAGATTTTGCTGACATAGCGCACGTAGTTCCTGAATTTTTATCATACCAATTTTATAGGCGGTGGCTTGAGAGGGCCATACGATATAACGTTCCACTTCACGGGTCGCTTCAAATTCCGACATCGGAGTATTGCTAAGAAAATATTGAATGGCTTGTTCGCGGGTCCAGCGACGTGCATGGATTCCGGCGTCTACAACCAGCCGCACGGCACGCAGAAGTTCCATAGAAAGCCTTCCAAAATCACTGTAAGGATCTTTATAAAAACCGTATTGCTTGGGCAGCCATTCAGTGTAAAGGGCCCAACCTTCTACATAAGCCATAAAATACTGGTATGCACCATTCTTGCGAAACAAAGGCAAGTCTTTCATTTCCTGCGCCAATGCAATTTGCATGTGATGACCAGGTATGCCTTCGTGATACGCCAGAGCTTCCATTTTATACGTTGGTATGGATTTCATGTCGAAGGTACTCACATAGTAAATTCCAGGTCGGCTGCCATCGGCGGCGGGTTCCTGATAAAAGGCAAATGCCGACGTCTTTTCACGGTAAGGTTCTACCGCTCTCACTTGAATGGGAGCTTTGGGTTTGCTGATAAAAAATATATCCAGTTGAGATCGCATGCTGTCAATAATGGCGGTGGCTTTAGCCAGATAGGCAGCTTTACCGTTTTCATCATTGGGGAAATAAAATTGAGGACTCTCTTTCATATTGGTAAAGAACTCCTTCAAGGTGCCTTGAAATCCCGTCTGTAGCATAATTACTTTCATTTCCTGATGTATTCTGGCTACTTCTTGTTCGCCTTTCACAAATACCTGATCGGGCGTTATCGAGCTGGTGGTTGTTTTACGCAACACATATTGATAAAACGCTTCACCTTCTGGAAATTTCCAGGCTCCATCGCGACGGTCTGATTTTTTTTCCAGTTCTTTTAAATGGTTGATCAGCATTTGATATGCTTGATATACATCCTTTTGCAGGGCGCTTTTGCATTGACTTAGCAAGCCGGCCTGCTTCGCAGGACTGAGGGAAAGATTTTTCAGTTTGGAAGAAAAATCCTTGAATAGGGTGCAGGAATCTTTGCTTTTATCAAATGGAAATCCTTTCAATATGGTTTCACAATCGGCCAGAACCTTGGGGAAAACAAACGATGGTGGAATAATGCCGCGGGAAGCACGCGCCTGAGAATTTTGAATTAGTTGATGAAACAAAGCCGGAATTTTTTTTAATCGTTTTAGATAGGCTTCGGCATCGGATAAAGAATCAATAGCGTGTATGGAGGATAAGAAAGAAGCAACTTCCGTATGCAAACCAAATAATTGTGTAATGGGATAATTATGCATCAGGAAGGGGCGGCCCTCTTTTTCAATGTCTACCATGTATTCATACAACTGACAGCTTAATAAATTTTGTTCATTCAGTTGAGAGTAGTCGATTTCTTTTTTCAAACGGTCTACGTTTTTTTCAAGGAGTTTAATTTCAGCTTCTGCAGCTTTATCGCTGATGTCGTCCCATTGGTCGTAATTTTTTTTAATGCCCATGCTCGAAGCGCTCATTGGATGACGCTCCAGGTATTCCATGTAGAATTGATCTAATAATTGAATTGCTCTTTGGTTTTCATCGGATGGTGTAATTCCTTGGGCAAAGGCAATGCCTGACACAAGAAATGCCAGAATGGAAATCAGTAATTTTTTCATGCCTGCAAACAGCTTGGTAAATGGAAGCCTTAGTTTACTATAAAATTCAGAGAGTGCCAAACCCTTTGTGTAATGGAGGAGTTGTATAAATTTCTTGTTGGAATATCTGAGACGAAAATAATGGACTTGGAATTAAAAGTTAAAATCTGGTTTGAGTAAAAGACTAAGCCCTTATCTTTGCATCCGTTCTTATTTTATTGAAATTATGCTAACACATCATGTACTTTTTTGGCTAAAGCCAGAGACCAGCGAAGAGCAAAAAGCGGCATTTAAAAAAGGCTTAGAATCCCTACAAGGCGTTGAATCGGTAAAGGCCTTGTATGTGGGAGTGCCCGCACCGATAAGCAGACCTGTGGTGGACACTACGTATACATTTTCTTTGCTTATTGTATTTGAAGACTTGGCTGGTCACGATGTTTACCAAGTGCATCCTATCCATAAATCATTTTTAGATTCATACAGAGCCTTGTTTGAAAAGGTCGTTATTTACGACGCTGAATAAATGGTGTCGTACTAGACATTTAATTTGATATAGATAATGGGGTCCTTAAAATTTGTTTCATTTTTTAAGGATCCTATTGGTTATCTGTTCTTAATCTCATTATTGTTATTTTTTTTATTTTTTATGGTGTTATTTTAATTAAGTAAAAGTTGTTATTGAAATAGTTATGTTTTTTTAATTAGAAAAATTCAATTTTGTTTAATTCTCTTCTATTCAATCTTATTTTTTAAATTATTGTATTTCAAGTTAGTATAGTATAGGGTTACGATTTTAACTTTTGCATTTATCTCTAGTTCAGTGTTTTATGTGTTAACCTTTTAGGTATATAGTCGTATCAACCTCTACATTACGTCATTATTCAAATTAGTCGATTATGAGGGTTGGAATATTACAGTTAATAGTTGTAGGATTGTTTTTAATTTCTGGCAATTCATTTTCACAAACAAGTTCTACTTGGTTCAGATCTGTCGATTCGATTGAGTATGTTGATATTGGAGATCTGGATATTCCCGGAAACCAACTAACGGTTGAGGCGCTTGTATACCGAACTGCCAGTGGAGCGGATATCGTTTCCAAGCACTGCTCTCCTGCCAATGCCAATTATTTGCTAAGACTGGGTTCGGCCAGTATTACCACCACCGATGGATTCTTTTTGGCGAATGGGTGTACCGGAGCGGCGCTCAATGTATTTTATCATGTTGCACTCACCTACAATGGTTCAGAGTTGAGGTTCTACATCAATGGGGGCTTGGTAGGTTCCACGCCTGCTACAGGGAATCTTTTTCAGAATGATTTTTCTACAAAAATCGGTTTCATTGGATGTTTGGACGTAACGGATAAAACATTTGTAGCCAATGTCGAACAATGGAGGGGATATATTGACGAGGTTCGTATCTGGAATATAGCACGGCCCCAAGACAGTTTGATGAAGTATAAAAGAACTTCACTCCCAAATCCTACCACGCAAGCTGGTTTGCAAGCCTATTACCGATTCAACAGTCTTACTAATTTGCAAGGAAATCCTGCCTGGAATGGAACGCTGATGGGTACGGCCACCATAGGCAATACCATGACGCTTCCTGCCAGTTTACCTCCCTTTAGTTGTTCTTCGTATTGTTCGCCAGGTAAGATTCCTTCCATGCTCACCTGGTACAAAGCCAATCAAGGAGTGAGTGGATCTCCGGTTTCCATTTGGAATGACCAATCGGGTAATTATAATAACTTAAATTCATCTCCTCCCAATCGTCCGGTTGTTCAAACAGGGAATATTAATTATAATCCTGCTATTCGATTTGATGGAACGGATGATCGAATGCTGCATGCAGGTGGTATTTTTAATGCAGATACCTATTCGGATGTAAATGCTTATTTCGTATCCAATACACATACTGTAAAAAATCAATCGATATTTTGGGAAACTTCCGCGAATACGAATGGGCGATTTAATTCCCACTTGCCCTGGGGCACAGGTGTGCTAGCCTACGATGTGGGCGATGGTTTGGGTATAGGAAGAGTTTCACAAGCCTGGGGAGGAACCGGTGGCACCTATTACCTATGGGGGATGAACAGCACCACAGGCGGAACATCGCCTTCTGGGGAGCGTCAGGCTATTTATCGAAATGGCTTAATGATCAGCATTGGAACCGATCGCACAGATTCTGAATCACTGATTGGTAACAATAGTACCTTTACATTAGGAGCCATGAATAATGGATCACTCAGCAGTTACTTCGACGGTGATATTGCAGAGTTTGCAGTGTTTAATGAAAGCCTCACGAATACTGAACACATGCGAATTCAATCCTATCTGGCTTTAAAGTATGGGATTTCGCTGGATCAATCAACCCTGCAAAATTATGTTGCCTCCAACGGAACCACTGTAGTATACCCGGCCACCACTACGCACAGTGGTTTTATAGACGATATTGCAGGTATTGGACGAGATGATGGTTCGTGTTTAAATCAGCGCCAATCAAAGAGTATTAATGCCGATGATATCATGGCCATTGGCTTAAATGCTATTGCTGCCACGAACGATGCCAATACGGGTGCTTTTAGTAACGATCTTAGTTTTTTAGTTTGGGGTAATAATAATTTATCCTTGAGTGCTGGCCCTGCCGATTTTGGAACAAGCGTTAATGGAGATAATATACAAGCACGTCTGCATCGTGTGTGGCGTGCCGCCGAGACAGGTACCGTAGGTACAGTCCGAATTCAGGTGAATCTTAGCTCTGTACCAGGCAATGCGGATCTTTCCTTTACCCGATTGCTTACTGACGCCGATGGTGTATTTGCATCCGGTGCAACATCATTTTCTCCAGTGTCCTTTAATAATACGACCAAAATAGCGGAGTTTGATGTTAACTTCACCGCCGGAACAGGCTTTTATTTCACTATTGGGACAGTGAATGCTGCTTCTACTCCTTTACCGGTATCCTTGTTGTGGATGAATGCCAGTTCGGAATCGCGTGGAAATAGAATTGAAGCATTGCTGAATGCAAGTGCTACTTCTGCAACGATTCAAATTGAACGCAGTTACGATGCGAATCAATGGGAGGTAGTATACCAGAAACCTGTGAACGATCAGGTGAATGTACAAGAAATTAGTTTTATTGATGAAAGAGTCTTGGGAGGCATTACCTATTATCGATTGGTAGCTGCCTCTGCAAGTGGCGATCGTGAAATTATGGCTATGGCCAATGTGCATCATCAACAAAGCAGTGCTCCCGGTGTTTTTCCCAATCCTAACCAGGGTGATTTTACTTTAACCAATTTGCCTTCACAGGCAAGTCGCTATGTGATTTCTGATTTACAAGGAATGAAAGTAGCTGAAAATACTATACAAGGAGATGAGTCACCAACAGTACAAGTAAATCATTTGTCCGCCGGAATTTATTACATGACTATTTATTCAGAAACGAAACAATGGGTAGTTCCTATCATTATTCGTTAATCTAGCAAGATCTCTCCAGCAGCAAGTAAAAAGCGACGTTTAGTCGCTTTTTTTGTTAAAATCAGAACTAGGCGTTGAATGCTAGAGAAATGTGTAAGATTCAGTTTGAATTTACTTCAACCGATGGTTTTGCACTGCGTAAAATCCTTAAACAATAAGCCTATGAGAAGTGAGGATGATAGTGTTTATGCTGCCAATTGGCAGGGTGAGCAATTGCCTGTAGCTCACATGCTGTTTGACGGAGTATTTACATTAGAGCAGGCAAGAAAAGTTTCAGAAGAATGGGAGTCTCAGGTAAAGGCCTTTCCAGGTAAAAAGTGGATTATGGTATGGGATTGTCAACAGATGACCAATTACGAACCTCTTGCCCGTGGCCTTTTTCAGCGTATGTTACTAGATAATAAAAAATCAGTTCAGCATATTTTTCTAATTACAGATTCTATGATAATTAAGGCGGGGGCAAAATTATTGTCGATGTTTACAGGCTTGCAGCTGAGTATACATGCCTCTCAGGAAGAAGTGAAAAAGAAATTGGTGGTTGGTTAGTAGGGGAGAAGAAACGAGAGGAAATATTCATCCGAATATTTCCTCTTTGTTTTTGGGAAGTCGTTCTATGTAAAGGTGGCGATGATTTTTTTGATTAATCAAAGTAGAGGCTTAAAGCCATTTAATTTCCTGGCCAGGCATTAACACGCCACCTTTGGTTACTTCTGCGTATGCGCCGCCTTTCCAATCGGGATACATCAGGTTTTTTAAACCCAGGCAAAATTCATCCATACGTTCGCAGGGTTTGGTTTCTCCATTGATTTTTAGAATTACCTCACCAATTTGTAAAAATTTACCTCTTGAATCCTTTAAAGAATGACCACAGATCATCAAATTGGCTCTTCTTCCTGATGGATCCAATGTATGATCCAGGGATATGCATAGTTCTTTCCAAACCTCTTCTTCTAAGATAGTTATTTGCCTTTTGCCGCCCAGGTTGGCATTTCCAGCTAATCCTTTTCCTTCTATCGCCTGCGCCATCAATACAGGGTCCATAGGTCCCCTTTTCATGCGCTTTATCCAAATCTTAGTCAATGTGCCCACGATTATTCCTTTCTATTAATACAAAAACTAATGTAATCCATAAAAACTATCAATACGAATAATGGGAACCTTTTGGACCACTAACTGTTTGTTTTATTAAATTGTCTTCTTTTAAGAAGTATAATTCCTAATAGTGATACTTTTATATTGAGTATTTATACTCAATAAATTTAAAATTGTGATTCATTTTATAAAATAGACTTAAAAAATTAGGTGGTTTTATGAAAAAATCGTAATTTTATGAAAAGTAAAGTATCTTTTATGGTCAATAAAGTGCTTTGGTTGCGTTTTTAATCTCTTTGGTTGTAAATGTTGTGAAAAGCCGATAAGTATAAATAATCGAATAATTAAGTAAAGCGGGACAAGTAAAATGAAAGCAATACAGAATGTTTTAGGGGTGATGGTGATGGTGTTGGGAATGGCCTGCCAGCGAGTAGCGAAAAAAGAAGAAGCCGACAAATACCCTGTTGTATCTCCAATTGTGTTAGATACGGTATATTCCAATGATTATGTAGCCAATATTCATTCCAAACAAAACGTAGAGCTTCGCTCCAGAATAAGTGGGTATTTAGATCGGATTCATGTGGATGAAGGGAGTACGGTTAAAAAAGGACAATTGTTATTTAGTATCAGCAGCCAGGAATATCGGGAGCAATTATTGAGGGCAAAGGCACTTTTGAAAAGTGCCATAGCGGATGCCAAAGCTGCTGAGTACGATGTGTTGAATATTAAATTGCTGGTTGAAAAAAACGTAGTTTCTAAATCCGAGTTAGATATAGCCCAAGCTAAACTGGATGCTTTGATGGCAAAAATAGATGAAGCAAGGTCCAATGAATCCAATGCCTATCTTCAGTTGTCGTTTACCGAAATTCGCGCTCCTTTCGATGGGGTAATCGACCGTATCACCAATAAGCATGGTTCGCTGATTGAGGAAGGAACTTTGTTGACAACGATTTCAGATAACACAGAAGTGTTTGCGTACTTCAATGTTTCGGAACGAGAATACCTGGACATAAAGGCAAATGGTTTGCAATCGTTTGAAGAGGGGCTTACGCTGATGCTTGCCAATAACCAGGTTCATAAGCACAGAGGAAAGATAGAAATCATTGAAGGAGAATTTGATCATACCACTGGCAGCATTGCTTTCAGGGCTCGTTTCCCTAATCCTGAACAATTGCTGAAGCAGGGAGCCAGCGGAAAGGTGCGCCTAAACAGAGATCTTCGCAATGCCATGTTAATACCTCAAAAGGCTACGTTTGAAATACAAGATAAAATGTATGTGTTTGTTGTAGATGGAAATAATATCGTGCGCACACGTTCCATTGTCTCTAAATTTCGTCTTCCCCATTTGTTTGTAATCGAATCCGGCTTGAAATCTACCGATAGAATTCTGTATGAAGGAATTCAGAATGTGCGAGAGGGAATGAAAGTTGAAGTAGATGCCATCCCATCTGAAAAGCTTATGAATAATCTAGCCATGTTGAATTAGAAAAGTCAACAAACAAAGAGGTAGAAGAATTGTAAAGTTTTACGCGCACATGGTTTCTCAATTTATTAGCCGTCCGGTATTATCCATTGTAATATCATTATTTATTACGCTGTTGGGAGTATTAGCGATTACGCAGCTTCCCGTTACACAGTTCCCGGATATTGCCCCTCCTGAAGTTACCGTAACTACCAAATATACGGGTGCCAACGCGGAGGCTTGTACAAAAGCGGTGGTTACTCAATTGGAGCGTGCCATTAACGGTGTTCCAGGCATGTCTTACATGTCTTCCGTATCGGGTAACGACGGCAGCAGCGTAATTTCGATTGTTTTTAAAGTAGGTACCGATCCCGACGTGGCCGCAGTAAACGTCCAAAACCGTGTGGCAGCCGTGTTGGATGAATTGCCGGAAGAAGTAATCAAATCAGGTGTAATTGTAGAAAAGGTTGTGAACAGTATGCTCATGTACCTGAACGTAACCAGTACCGATTCGACGCTTGATGAAAAGTTTTTGTATAATTTCAGCGACATCAATCTTATTGCTGAGTTAAAACGGATTGAAGGGGTTGGCTATGCAAAAATCATGGGATCGCGCGAGTATTCTATGCGTATTTGGCTGAAGCCCGATCGGATGACCGTTTACAATGTTTCGGTAGAAGAAGTCATACAGTCGTTGCGTGAGCAAAACCTGGAAGCTGCGCCCGGTAAAATTGGGGAAAGCTCCGGAAAGAAATCGCAATCTCTCCAATATGTACTGCGCTACACGGGTAAATTTAATACCCAGGAGCAATTTGAAAATGTGATTGTAAAGGCCAATGAAAAAGGGCAAATCCTCAGGTTGAAAGATATTGCTGAAATTGAATTCGGTTCGCTTGATTACGATGTGGTATCCAAAGAAAATGGGCAGCCTTCCGCGGCCATCATTTTAAAGCAACGTCCTGGATCTAATGCCAGCGCTGTGATTGAGAATATCAAAAAACGAATGAAGGAACTGAAAGAAACGACCTTTCCTCCTGGCGTGGAATATACCATTAGCTACGACGTTTCCAATTTTCTCGATGCCTCCATGCATGAGGTAATCAAAACACTTATCGAAGCATTTATTTTGGTGGCCATTGTTGTGTTTGTCTTTTTGCAGGACTTCCGATCCACCTTAATTCCTACCCTGGCAGTTCCGGTGTCTTTGGTGGGTACGTTTTTCTTCATGCAACTTTTCGGATTCTCCATTAACATGCTAACGCTGTTCGCCCTTGTACTTGCTATTGGTATTGTGGTCGACAATGCCATCGTAGTGGTGGAAGCGGTACACGCGAAAATGGCAGAAGAGCATCTGTCAGTGCTGGAAGCGACGCAAAAAGCAATGGCAGAAATTAGCGGAGCCATTGTGGCGATTACGTTGGTAATGTCCGCAGTATTCATTCCGGTGGCTTTCATGTCAGGTCCCGTAGGAGTTTTCTACCGACAGTTTTCAGTCACCATGGCGATTTCTATTGTGATCTCCGGGGTGAATGCCCTAACCCTTACGCCGGCATTGTGTGTGCTTCTATTAAAGCCTCACACGGGTGGAGATAAAGTATACGGGGTGTTGTTGCAAGGATTTTTTGATAAATTCAATTCCCGCTACGATGGAATTTCTCTCAAGTACCGTCATTTAATATCACGCATAGCAGGAAGACGAATCATTACGTATGGGTTGTTGGGAGTGTTTGTTTTGGCTACCTGGCTTTCGGGTTCAGTATTGTCTACCGGATTTATTCCCAGTGAAGACCAGGGAACGTTTTATGTAAACGTTACATCACCTTCAGGATCCACGCTCGAGCGTACGTCGTTTGTTACCGATGAAATACAAAATGCCGCATCCGAAATCAGCGCGGTCTCTTCTACTTCCACCCTGGCTGGCTTTAGCATGCTTACCGATGGGGTAGGGGCATCTTATGGGATGTGCATGATCAACTTAAAGCCATGGGAAGACAGGAAAGAGTCGGTGAATGAAGTTATCGCCATGTTGCAGGAAAAAACCCAACATATTAAAGATGCTCGCATAGAATTCTTCCCGCCACCGGCAGTACCCGGATATGGTAATTCCAGCGGATTTGAATTACGATTACTCGATAAAACAGGAAGCGGTGATTTGCAGCGATTGCAACGTGTAACCAAAGAGTTTGTGGAAGCATTAAATCAACGGGATGAAATAAAAAATACCTTTACCAGCTTCGATGCCAGTTATCCGCAATATTTATTAAGGGTGGATTACGATAAGGCGGCACAAAAGGGAGTAGCTGTAAATAATGCCATGAAGGCCTTGCAGTCCTTAATTGGAAGTTACTATGCTACCAATTTTATTCGATTCGGCAAACTCTATAAGGTGATGGTGCAGGCGCTTCCCGGTTACAGAGCGCAACCTGAAGATATTTTGAAATTGTATGTTAAGAATAATATTGGAGAAATGGTTTCGTTTGGAAGCTTTATCACCATCGAGCGTGTGTATGGTCCTGAGCAATTGACGCGCTACAACATGTACACATCGGCCATGATCAACGGTGAGCCGGAAGATGGTTACAGCAGTGGGGATGCCATACAAGTTGTGTCTGAAGTAGCCCGCGAAAAACTACCAAAAGGCTACTCATACGATTGGGCGGGGGTTACCAGGGATGAGGTACTTTCGGGTGATCAGGCGATTTACATTTTCATGATCTGTTTGGTGTTCGTATACCTGCTGCTTTCTGCGCAGTATGAGAGTTTTATTTTGCCACTCCCGGTGCTGTTGTCCTTGCCTACCGGAATATTTGGAGCCTTTGCATTTCTATTAATGCTGGGCTTGCAGAACAATATTTATGCCCAGGTAGCCATGGTCATGTTGATTGGTTTGTTAGGAAAAAATGCCATTCTGATCATTGAATTTGCTATTCTAAAACAAAAAGAAGGAAGAACACCGTTACAGGCAGCCATCGAAGGGGCGAACTCACGATTGCGACCAATTTTGATGACCTCTTTTGCGTTCATTGCCGGACTTATTCCTCTGATGATTGCCAGTGGGGCTGGTGCTATTGGGAATCGCACCATTGGATCGGCGGCAGCAGGTGGAATGCTATTGGGTACGGTGTTCGGTGTAATTTTAATACCAGGATTGTATGTTTTATTTGCCAAAAAGAATGCTACCGAATCTTCCCCCGAGCAAAATCATGAATCACATGTATAACAGGTATCAAATGAGTAGGCTAACACTCAGGCATCTGTTGATCTGCTTGGTTCTCGCTGGTTTGTATGGGCCTTCATGCACTCCGGTAATGACCAAGGCTCCTGAGTTTCCGAAGGCTCCAAGTACTTTTGAATCCAGCGCCGACACCAACAGCATTGGATCATTGCCCTGGAAACAGTATTTCAAAGATTCGGTATTGGTTCAGCTCATTGAAATCGGTATTCAGCAAAATCCGGATGTGCGCATGGCCATCCAACGTATGCAAATGGCCAAGGCTCAAGTTCGTTATGCCAAAGGAGCCTATTTGCCAGCGGCACAACTTTCTACAGGAGCTTCCAGAAGGAAGTTTGGTCGGTATACGATGGATGGTGCAGGAAACAGCACTACCGAAATTACACCCGGACAGATAGTGCCCGTAGATCTTCCGGATTATTATGCAGGCTTTCAGGCCGCCTGGGAGGTAGATGTATGGGGCAAACTACGAAACAGAAAAAAGTCAGCGCAATACCGATACCTCGCTTCTGAAGAGGGTAAAAACTGGGTGTTATCCAATCTTATTGCCGATATCTCCACTTTGTATTATGAATTGCTTGCTTTAAAGAGTGAGCGAAATTTGGTACTCCGTTCCATTCGGCTTCAGGAAAATGCGTTGTCTATTGTTAAGATCCAGAAGGACGCCGGTCATGCCAACGAACTGGCTGTAAAACAATTTGAAGCGCAGGTGTTTAATTCAAGAGCGATTGAAATGGACCTGGAACAACGCATTATTGAAACCGAAAACCAGTTGAACTTATTGCTTGGCAGATACTCGCAGCCGATTCCGTTGAACGATCAGTATTTTTTAACGCTCATCCCAGATGCCTTGTCTCATGGGGTTCCTTCCTCCTTGCTGCAAAACAGGCCCGATGTGCGAGAAGCTATGTATCAGTTAAAAGCCAATCAGGCAGATCTCAAGGCAGCGCGTGCTGCTTTTTATCCCTCTTTCATGATTACTGGAAGTTATGGTTTTCAGGCATTCGATACTAAATTCCTTCTGCAACATCCGGAATCCATGGCGTATGGATTGTTTGGCGGATTGGCTTTGCCTTTGGTGAATAGAAATGCCATAAAAGCGGAATTTAGAACTGCCGACGCAGCGCGGGTAGAAGCCTTATATCAATATCAGAAAACCTTGTTGCTTTCCTTTGCCGAGGTGCGCAATCAATTGGCTTCTATGCGCAATCTGGATAGTATTTATGTGTTGAAAGAAAAAGAAGTGGCTGTGCTCACCCATGCCATAGAAACCTCTACAGAACTTTTCAAAACCGGTAGAGCAAGTTACCTGGAAGTATTGATGTCGCAGCGCAGTGCATTAATCGCCAATATTGAATTGGTAGAAACACGCAAAAAACGTTTTGATGCTACCGTATATCTCTACAAAGCATTAGGGGGCGGTTGGAGATAATAGAAAATAATAGGCTTCCAAAAGATTCTCATTTAACGTAACATTCTCCTGAATGCTTCTATACTTCACACGCATGGCAGCCATCTAAACAGCTTTTCTCCTAAAAGCGAAGCCGCACGGTAGCGATTTTCAGGGATTGTAGATTCGGAATCCCTACTACTAAAATCATGGGCTTCAAAAAGAATTTCTTCTGGTCGATTTCTTTGCAAGCCCTTGATTTAGTTGAGATTTCTCAATAGAAGATTTTCTTTGGAGAAATTCTGTTTAAAACACATGGTTGGTTATGCGTGAGGGATAGAGTGTAAAGCCATGGTGTTGGCGCCTAAGGCGCCAACACCATGGCTTGCAGCGATAGCCCGGCCCAAGTGGCATGGCGCCTTAGGCGCCAACACGCGGGACACGCCCAATATCAAGGAAACCTTGTTGATTTCAAATCAGTATAATACACGAAAGAGCTGTTTTCGATAAGCATCCCAATGACAGGGGAAACGTTTATAAATTATGAAGTCAGGCTGGCAATTCCTACCAGGAAGATCAAGGCTTACCGAAGAATGTGTATTGGAAAAGTCCATGGTCAGTATTCCTGGTGCGCACAGAAGGATTCCAATAAGAGGAGAAACACTCGATCGTATTCCAAATGCCTGGCACATTTTTGGTGATGTTCTTTTTGCTTTGCCTCATGAAAGTCTCCCATTTAAATGTATAACTCTATGAGAAACTTTTGGTTAATCATCTGCCTGTTGATCTTTCCATTTGCCTGGTCGCAGGTTGTCAATAATTTGATCGTTTTCTCCAATGAAGGGGAAAAGTTTACATTAATACTAAATGGAGAAAAGCAAAATCCTTTTCCTGTTTCTAAAGTGCGGGTGGTAGATCTAAACCTGGTGCAATACAAAGTTACCATCAACTTCGAAAATCCCGAACTTAAGCAATTGAATACTACCCTTACTTTTTATGGCACGAACAATGAATGTCATTTTTCACTTAATAGAAAAGGACGTAAACACAGCATGGATTATTTAACTTCTACTAAAATAAAACCTGAAGTAGAAGAGCCGACGCAACCAGAACCGGCTCCAGTACCGGAGTCCACGCGTTCTACCAGTTCCGATAATAGTACCAGTTCTGCACCGGCTCCCGACACGCGCACCTCCAATCCTGATAATGGCAACATTTCCATTCAAACCCAAAATGGAAACATTGGGGTGAGCGACCAGGGCGTGCAGGTAAGCGGACGAGGTGTAAATGTAAAAGTGGATCCTCAGAATAAATCAACCAGTACCAGTGTACATGTGTTGGGTAAAGATATTACCATTAACAAAGCCATTAAAACAGGTTGTAAAAATGTGATGTCTGGTCTTGAATTTAATGAAGGCCTGAAAACGGTACAACAGGCGCAAGGAGATACCGCCAAGTTGGAAGCCGCGAATAAATTGGTGCAATCGAATTGTTTGCAAACCGGGCAAGTGCGCCAACTGATGCAGGCTACTAGTCATGATATCACCAAGCTTAAGCTGGCTCGCAATGCTTACGACCGTACCTCCGATTTAAATAATTTCGGTAAGTTGGAAGATGTTTTTAAAACAGAAGAAGGGAAAAGGGACTTTCGCAGTTTTTTGAAGTCTAAGAATTAGGCAGCAATGCGATGATTACGATTCGTATTGTATGCGCGCCTGAATGCTTCGTCCTAGCGTAAGTTCGTCGGTATATTCCAGTTCGCCCCCCATTGGAATACCGCGTGCGATGGTTGTTATTTTTATAGGAAATTCTTTCATTTTGCGTGTCAGGTAGAACGCTGTGGTATCACCTTCCATGGTGGGACTTAAGGCGAGAATGACTTCCGAGATCTGTTCGTTGCGAATTCGCTCCAGCAATGAGTCAATGGTCAGGTCGGCTGGGGAAATGCGTTCGATCGGGGAGATTACTCCGCCCAATACGTGATACAAGCCGTGATATTGATGGGTGTTTTCAATGGCCATCACATCGCGTGTATCTTCTACAACGCAAATCACTTGTTTGTCACGTCGTGGCGAGGAGCAAATGTCACAAAGTTCTGTATCGGAAATATTATGGCAGCAGGAGCAATAACGTATGTTGGTGCGCAGGTTGGTAAGCGCATCCGAAAGCCTCAAGGTTTTGTCGGGTGATTCTTTAAGTAAATGGAGGACCAGCCTTAAGGCCGTCTTTTTTCCAATACCGGGCAGCTTAGACACTTCTCCAACGGCCTCTTCAATCA
Source organism: Cytophagaceae bacterium (assembly GCA_025454925.1). GTDB lineage: Bacteria > Bacteroidota > Bacteroidia > Cytophagales > Cytophagaceae > JALONM01. The sequence continues at coordinate 19,852 of JALONM010000053.1, read as the reverse complement.
AGCGCGACGAAAACTGCATGAAAACGAAACGTGAAAAATCTGCAATACGCAGAAGATGGAATTACATAATTTCCGCAGAAATTCCGCGGTCACAAATGCCTTGGCGCATCGGACGAAGTTCGTCAAAGGTACCTTTTTTAACGGCGCATTTGCCTTTGTAGTGGATTATAAGGGTACATTGTTCTGCTTGCTCCAGACCATGACCGCAAACATTCACCAACGTATTGATTACGTGATCGAACGTATTAAAATCATCGTTAAATACTACGAGATCGAACTGATCCGTACTTTGTACTTCTTCTTCGAGAGCAACTTCTTCTTGCTCGAATGGTAAGGCACTGCTGTATGGCTTCATATAGGTCTAAATAGTATCCTCTGCGAATATAGGGAAAAGACCCCAGAAAAGCCATACTTACGCCTCACATGACTTAAATAAAATAATTGACACGCATTTTCCTCAGGAAAGCAGGACTTTGGACCTGGTAATTTTTATTCACAAGAATTCCACTTATTTTTACTGGCATGTCCAGTACGCTAATAATCAGTACACTGCTGATTTACTTCTGTGTTTTAATATTCATCGCCTGGTATACTTCACGTGGCGCCGATACCGATGCTTTCTTTAGTGCCAACCGACAGTCGCCTTGGTATTTGGTGGCATTTGGTATGATCGGGGCCTCCTTATCGGGGGTAACGTTTATTTCAGTTCCAGGCAATGTAGGCAAAATCGGTTTCGCCTATTATCAGATAGTATTGGGTTATCTATTAGGGTATCTCGTCATTGCCACGATTCTGATGCCTTTGTATTACCGTCTGAATCTGATTTCCATTTATACCTACCTGGAACAACGTTTCGGAAAGGTATCGTATAAAACAGGTGCGCTTTTCTTTTTATTATCTCGCACCTTAGGTTCTGCGCTGCGTTTATTTATTGCTGCAGATGTATTGCAATTTTTTCTGTTTAGCCGTTGGAATGTTCCGTTTGAAGTAACGGTAGGCATTACGATAGTACTGATTTGGGTTTATACTTTTCGCGGAGGAATTAAGACCATTGTTTGGACAGATACCTTTCAAACATTTTTCCTTGTATCTGCGGTGCTGATTTCTGTTATTATGATCAGTCGCAAAATGAACCTCGACTTTCCAGGTTTGCTGGATTTGGTGAGCTCCAGTAAGTATTCCAACATGTTCTACTGGGACGATTTTAAAAGTAAACTGTTCTTTCCAAAATACTTTATTGGGGGCGCTTTTCTGGCTATTGTGATGACCGGCTTAGACCAGGATTTGATGCAAAAAAACTTAACCTGCAAAAACATCGGAGAAGCCCAAAAGAATATGTTTTGGTTCTGCATCATTATGGCTCTGGTAAATCTATTGTTCCTCACCTTGGGGGCTATGCTCTATTTGTATTCTGAATCCACGGCCCTGGCCATTCCTCCTAATTCCGACCATCTTTTCCCTTCCCTGGCTTTAGAGGAATTTGGTTTGGTGGCAGGACTGTTTTTTCTTTTGGGAATCACAGCCTCTTCCTATGCCAGCGCCGACAGCGCTCTGGCTGCTTTAACTACGTCCTTCTGCATCGACTTCCTCGATTTTAAAAACAAAAATGAAAGCCTGAAAAACAAACAAAAAAATTGGGTGCACGTTGGGTTTTCTGTGCTGTTCTTTTTAATTATTGTCGTGTTTTCTCATTTCAAACAAAAGTCGCTAATTGATTATGTGTTAGATTTTGCTGCCTATACCTACGGAGCATTATTGGGTTTGTTTGCGTATGGACTGTTAACCAAACGCAAGCTGCGCGAAGCCTGGGTGCCGGTGGTTGCAGTGCTTGCCCCTACGCTTACGTATTTGCTGGTGCAATATCTTAAAACAGAATTTTCTTATTACGTGAGTACAGAAGCCATTGTGTTAAATGGTTGCATTAACCTGCTGGGCTTGCATATTATTTCATATAAACAAGAATCATGGAAAACAGGGAACCAATAAAATTATATACCGATGGTGCCTGTAGCAGAAACCCTGGTCCGGGAGGCTATGGAATGATTCTTACATGGAAACAGCATCGCAAGGAAATGAGCGAAGGGTATCGCAAGACCACCAATAATCGAATGGAATTATTGGCTGTTATTGCCGGACTAGAGGCAATCAAAGAGCCGGGTTACGAGGTGATCATATATTCAGATTCCAAGTATGTAGTCGATTCGGTGGAAAAAGGCTGGTTGTGGAATTGGGAGAAGAATCACTTCAAGGATAAAAAAAACGAAGATCTCTGGCGACGTTTTATCATCACGTATCGCAAACATAAAGTAAAGTTTATTTGGTTGAAAGGTCATGCGGGGCATCCTGAGAATGAACGCTGCGATCGACTGGCAGTAGCTGCCTACAAGGGCGATCATCTGAAAACCGATTTTGGTTTTGAAAGTGAACTCCGGAACGGATAATGATATCAATCATGCGCAAGGCAGATCTGGTAAGTCAAATAAGTAGTTTAACAGTGCGAAATTTTTAGTAGTTTCCACCCTTCATATTACGTGTTATGAATTCTATTGGAAAAAAGTACCTGGTATTGCCTGTCATCGTCTTGGTCCTTTTGATGCAAGCTTGCACCGGCCAGGACCAGGATGGCACCTTGCGCACCGATACCACTGCGGTTTGGCAACCTCAGTTTAATCCGGTATTCTATAAACATTTCAAAGGTACCTTAGGACCTCAGCAAGTTGTTGTCGACCTTACAAGCGATGGAAAGGCTCTTTCGGGTTCATACTATTTTTTGGGAAGTGGAGAGTTGATTGCTATTTCCGGAAAAATAGATTCCCTCGGAAAGATGGAATGGCTTGAAAGTGTTAACCAGAAAAAAGTGGGTTCTTTGTCTGGCCTTATTGCGGGAGATAGTTTGATTGGGTTTTGGTTTTCCAGAGATAAGAAAAAACAATTGCCTTGCAATCTGCGTGAAGATTATCAGCTGGCCTTGCCTTTGCGGCCTTATTTTTTACATGATTCTATTCGACTTACCGGAGATGCAAATGGACCGGTGGGAACTTATTCCAAATTGGTCATCTTACCCATCGATTCAGCAATTCCATTGCAACAACTTTTCAAAAAGGCTCAATTTAGTTCCAAGCGCCTTTCCTTGCGTCCTGAAGAATTGCTGGCGGAAGAGCATCTGGAATTCAAAAATTCCTACCTGGAATTAAAGCAAGATTATTCGCCGGAATTGGGCATCAGTTCGTTTAGTTGGGATTACAGCAATGTAAATACCGTGCTGTACAACGACAATGGATACTTATCGCTGCGAAGTGCGAATTATGAATTTACCGGAGGAGCGCATGGCGATTATTCCTCCATCTGCCTGGTGTTTTCCAAAGACAGTGCCAGGCAAATTCAATTAAAGGATATTTTTGCAAAAGGGTTTGAGAAAAAGTTGAATCAGGTAATTAATCTCAGGTTGCGCAAGCAATTCGATGTACAACCCAATGAAACGCTGGCAGACGTAGGATTTCTGGTGGAGTACCTTAGCTATAGTGCCAATTTTTATCTGACTTCAAGTGGAGTAGGTTTTGTATATGCCCCTTCAGAAGTAGCTCAGGATGCACTGGGAGAAATAGAAATTTTTGTTCCTTTTGATGAAGTGAAAAGTATTCTGAACAAAAACTTCAAGCTCCGCAGTGCTTCAAATTCCTGAGATAACAAAACGTCCATGCTGAGTTTCTCTTGCAATCTGCAAGAATTGTACTTTCGATTAACTTACCTGAGCGTAAACACCCTGCTTTAGAAGGCTCAAGGTATTTGCCAGTTCTTGAATTTTTTTATCTTTCTCAAGCAACGAATGCAGCAACGAGTTGATTTGTTGCATGTACGGTGTGGCTTCCTGGCTTTCTTCACCCAGAAGCAAGTAGTTTACACTTACACCATAGAAGTTGGCAATTTTGATTACGGTATCGATGGTTGGTACACGCTTGCCATTTTCATAGTTGGCAACGTTGCTTCTGTCCATTTTCAGAAAATAGGACAATTCTTTTTGAGTGGAACCTCTTTTGGTTCTCAGCAATTTCATCCGGTCTGCTAATGTGTTTTCCATAAACGATTTGTTAGAATCAACAGTTAGACGCTTTTTTTAGGCAAACGTGACAAATTCGTCGAAAAAAATATTAAATTATTCTCAAGATGCTGGTTGCCAATGTTTTGTAAAGTGTAGGATTGCCTGCCATGGCTCTACGATCCAAGCGCATTCTCAATCGTGCATTTCGCTTCTATGGAGAAAGCTGGTTTGGCCTTCGTTTTCCATAGAAGAATTTTCAGATAGAATAGCCTCTAACAAAAATAAAACCGCCTGTGCACTACAAGCGGTTTTATTTTTGTTAAGAATGGATAGTATTACTTAACCGTGTATTCGAATTTCATTTCTAACAGTTCCGAAAAATTTTGACCGGAGAGCAGCGTTTCTTCGTCACCATCGTCATAAGTCCAGGTAACTTGTACCGGCTTAGAACATTTTTTTAAAGAACTCAAAATGTCCATCACAATGCCCGAAGTGGAGGTATTAAAGTATTTGAAATAGAAATTTACCTGGGTGCGTTGTGCCGGAGACTGAGAATACTCAGAAACCCATGAAAGAACAGGTTTGTAGAAGCCCCTGCAATTTTCAGGATAAGAACTTCCGCGAATTTCAATCATCCCATTAGCATCGAGATAAATATAGGGTGTTTTCTGTGTGCCCTCAATCACTAAGGTATCCATATGCTTACCAAATTTGTAATTCGATGTCAAACCAGAAATGATCCTGGTAAGGTTGAATCGTATAAATAAGAGGAGAGTTGGCTTTGCGTTTCATATCCATCAAACCAAGACCTGCCCCTTTATTATTGCTGGTTCTGTAGTTTTGCAAGGTTTCGTTGTACCGTTGTCTCAAGCTTTCGGAATCTGCATGGTTCACTTCTTCTAATTGCTTGGTAAGCGCATTTTCCTGTTCTTTTAACAGCATATTGCCCGCTTTTACCTTGTATTTTCCTTGTTCGTACACCACAGTTAGATGTGCTTCACTGTAAGCCATATCATCGTTTACTTCACCACTAAGAGAGTGGGTAAGTTGGGGTGCATACCGGTAAACATTCTGAAAGGATTCCATAGCAATAGAAAAAACTCGTTTTCGTAGACTTACGGAAGTTTCAGTCTCTTCCAAATTCCACTGCAATGAGGCCAACAATTGGTCTAGGAGAGGGCCGTTTAACCTGCCCTTAAATTCCAACAGTATGTAAGAATTCAATTTCATTAAAAATATTTATAGCCTAAGGTTCTTAAACGGCAAAGGAATAGGGCTGGTTACCTTTTTGAAATTAATTTTCAAGCTCTTTTAATTGAATAAATAGAAAAAAATGCCACCCAAAGTACATTCAGATGGAAGGAATTGAAGAAAGCTGAAACAGGTGGAGGTTAGATGCTTAAGTATCGCATCAGCATATCCAGTCGCTCCTGGTCGTTGTTGATGAGTTCTGTAGCCTGGAATTGTGCAATCACAGAATATCCGTAGCGTTCAAGGGTCGCCACTACTCTGGAAAGTTCGGTTTTGTTTAACTTCAGGGTTAAATTCAAATACTGGGGGTTTTTCTCATCGGTAACGGCAAAAGAACTCAATATTCTGGTATCGTTAGACTCAATGAGTCGGCTGATTTGAGCCATGGAATAATCTTGTTCTTTCATGCTGACCACCATGATTCCTCCCGGGCCCTGGCTGGCAACCATCTGAGCGATGGATGAGGCCGTATCGGCGATGGAAACCACTCCCAAGTACTCTTTGTTTTCATTAATGACAGGCAATACATGCAATTTATTTCGCATAGCCATTTTAATGATGTCGTAATAATGCGTGGAGGGGGTAGCAAAAAGTTCCGGGTATTCCAGTTTGTACTCGCTCACCGGACGGTTTAATTCACCGGCATTGTATATAGAATCTTCCAGCAACATTCCCACATAACGATTGTTATCCACTACTGGCAATTGCGAAAGCCGCAATTCCTCCATCCAGCGTTTTGCTTTTTCGCCGCTGTCAGAAGGTTTCAGTGGTGGAACCATTTCGTTTATCAGGTCTTTTGCTATCATTCTTTATTTATTTGGTCAATGCTAAAAAGTCATCGACGTATTTGTTGAATATTTCCGGGTGTTCCATCATGGGCGCATGGCCGCATTTATCAATAAACCGAAGCTTAGAATTGGGGATCAAGCGATTAAATTCATGACCCACAATGGGCGGCGTAATGGTATCATTCAAACCCCATACCAATAACGTAGGAGCACTGATATTCGGTATATCTCTGCTCATATTGTGTCGCTGCGCCGATTTGGCAATGCTAACAATGCGCATGCATTTTGGAATGCTAGAAACGATGCCGAATACTTCATCCACCAGATCTTTGGTGGCAGTCTTGGGGTCGTAAAAGGTGTAACCTACGCGCTGTTGCACATATTCATAGCTACCGCGCTTTGGGTATGAACTTCCCATGGAGTTTTCAAATAAGCCGGAGCTTCCTGTTAACACCAGTCGATTAACCTTATTTTTATTATTGAGTGTATAAACCAAGGCAATGTGACCTCCCAGGGAATTTCCAAGTAAAGTCATTTTATCGAGGCCTTTGAGCTTTACAAATCGGTCAATAAAACTTACCAAGCCTTCTATACCTGCGGCTTTGATTGGCATCTCATAAATCGGCATGAGAGGGATTACCACCCGGTATTGATTTGAAAAATGTTTGATTACCCCTTCCCAATTACTCAACGCCCCAAACAAACCGTGTAAAAGCAAGAGGGTATCACCTTTTCCTTCGTCGATGAAACTGAATTCTCCTTCTTGTTGTACTTTAAATGTCATGAGCAGTATAGACTATTAGTTTTCTTAACGTTGCAAACTACTATAAAGTTTGAAAATTTCAAGCATCTATCTGGTAGTCTGTGGATTCTTTGTGCCTGTCCGGAAAAAATGGTAAAAATAAAAAATGATTTTTTCAGGGATTTACTGTGTTAAAACCCGCCATTTTTGGTGCCATGCAGGATGTGTTTGATTTTTTCAAAGATTTCCTTGATTGGAAAGGCATGATTGATAAATTGAACGGTGCCCGATGCAAAATCGCTGGTAATGGACGCCATGTACGAGTCGTTTAGGCTGGGGAAAACTTTTGTAATGTTAATAAGTTCTCCGATCCAAAATAAGATGCCTAGCAGGAAACCTGCCTTTAAAATACCCAGAAGGCCGCCTGCAAATTGATCCACGTTGCCCATTACCGTGAGTCCCATGGATTTTTTCACCACTTTGCCCAGAATAAAAATCAGTGCAAATACTACCGCAAATACGACTGCGAAGGTTAGGAAAGGCAGCATAGGTCCTGCATTGCGCGCGTGTGGCGCCATTATTTCCATTGCAGGGTGAAGCAGCCTTACGGCAGCAAGAAGTCCAAGGAATACCGCCAGAAAGGAAAAAACTTCCATGATGATACCATCCTTATATCCACGAAATCCAGCAAAGCCCAGCACTGCCAGGAGTATGATATCCAGCACCATGATGCAATCAGGAAAGCAATGATTTTACCGTTTCGGAAATTAACTTGCCGTCGGCAAGTCCCGCCAGTTCTTTGGAAGCGACACCCATTACCTTGCCTAAATCGGCAGGGGTTTTGGCACCTACTTTTTCCATGATGGCTTTCAAACGTTCTTTTAATTCTTCGGCGTTTAATTGTTTGGGAAGATATTTTTCGATGACTGCCAACTCCAGTAATTCTTTTTCCTGAAGGTCCTGGCGGCCTTGCTGACCGAATACTTCAGCCGACTCCTTGCGTTGTTTGGCCGCTTTCATCAATAATTTATTTTCGGTATCCTGATCCAGTTCTACCTTGTTTCCTTTTTCTGTTTCGGCCAGTAAGATCATGGATTTTAAAGCGCGAAGTGCCAATAATTCACCTTGGTTTTTGGCCAACATGGCCTTCTTTATATCTGCATCAATTTTTTCTTTCAGACTCATAAGTAATAGTAGGATTGAAATTAGCTGGCATATTAATCAAATTTCATGAGGCATGCAATGGGTAGTCAAATTCATGGTTTCTTAAATAAAAATTGTTGAAATTGCTTTTCTTATTTTGATGAGGTCTATGACACGCCTGAGTGTAAACATAAACAAAGTTGCTACCCTTCGCAACGCGCGTGGAGGCAATAATCCGGATGTAGTGCAAGTTGCCTTGGATTGTGAAAAGTTTGGTGCCGAAGGCATCACTGTACATCCCCGACCAGATCAGCGGCATATTCGTTATGAGGATGTGCGTGCCTTAAAAAAAGTTATTCAGACGGAGTTCAATATTGAAGGAAATCCGCAGGATGCCTTTGCCGGATTGGTACTGGAGGTAAAGCCTGCACAGGTAACGCTGGTGCCGGATGCCGTGCACGCCATTACCTCGAATCAAGGTTGGGATACGATTACTCATCAGCATTTTTTGCAAGAGGTAATTGCGGAGTTTAAACATGCAGGCATTCGTGTGTCTGTTTTTGTAGATCCGGATGTAAAGATGGTAGAAGGCGCTGCCAAAGCAGGAGCCGATCGTGTGGAGTTGTATACAGAGCCTTATGCCGCTGCTTATGCTAACGACCGTCATGCGGCCGTAGCCTCGTATGTGCGTGCCGCTCAAGAAGCCAAACGTTGCGGTCTGGGTCTCAATGCTGGTCACGATTTAAGTTTGGAGAACCTGAATTTTCTCAAGGCCTCCATTCCGTTCATGGATGAAGTTTCCATTGGACATGCCCTGATTTGCGATGCGTTATATCTGGGCCTTGAAAATACCATTCAATTGTACAAACGCTGCCTCCGATAATTATGAGCGAAGTAAATTCCGGTCTATCTGTATTTTACAGAACTTTGGGGGAGCCTCAGCATCCTCCCTTATTTATTTTGCATGGGCTTTTTGGTTCCGGAGACAATTGGCTAACGCTTAGTAAGCAGTTGTCGGAGCGGTATTTTGTGGTAGTGCCGGATGCCCGTAACCATGGCAAGTCGCCGCATAGCGATGTGTTTCATTATGCCAGCATGGCCGAGGATGTTCTGCGCCTGATGGACACGCTGAATCTGGACAAAGTGCATTTGGTAGGCCATTCCATGGGAGGTAAGACCGCCATGAATTTGGTGTCGAGGTTTCCTCAGAGAATAAAATCGCTGATGGTGGTCGATATTGCTCCGCGTTACTATCCTCCGCATCATCAGTCGGTATTGAATGGTTTTTACGCGTTGCCTCTCGAAACACTTGAAAGCAGGCAACAAGCAGAACAATTGCTCGGACAGCACATATCCGACGAAGGCATAAAACAGTTTATGCTGAAAAACTTATACCGGAATGAGTCGGGGGCATTTGCCTGGAGAATGAATTTACCGGTAATCAGCAAGCATATCGAAGAAATTGGTCAGGCGCAAGTATTTCCATCGGCGATTTCCTTGCCTATAATGTTCGTGCGTGGCGAGCGCTCGGATTATATACGCAACGAAGATTGGGATTCCATTCGTCAGGTTTTTCCTCAGGCCTCCTTGACCACCGTGGCTGGGGCTGGACATTGGGTGCAAGCAGAAAAACCGCAGGAGTTTGCACAGATACTTTTAAATTTTCTGAATGCATGCATGTAGAAAGCACATTTCGAAAGGCTTCGGACGAAGCTTCCCGCATATTGATGAATAGTTTTGGCCGCATTGGTGAAATACATCTGAAACAAGACCAAAGCAATGTGGTGACACAGGCCGACTTTGATTCCGAAAGGAAAATTGTAGAAATAATTGAAAAGGATTTTCCTTCCCATAATATCATCGGCGAGGAAACGGGATTCAAACAAAAAGGATCGGAATATACCTGGATCGTAGACCCACTGGATGGTACATCGAATTTTGCAAGCTCTATTCCTTGGTTTGGGATTCTTATCGCTTTGATGAAGGGGAATGAGGTACAGGCTGGTGCCATGTGCCTGCCGGTAACGGGGGAATATTATTTTGCCTCCCGTGGTAATGGGGCAACGCGCAACGGTTTGCCAGTGCAGGTTACTTCGGAACAGGACTTGAAAAAAACATTGTTTGCGTATTGTCTCGATTATTCGGAACAACCGGGCAAGACAGATTTCGAAGCTCGCATCATTGGGAACCTGGTTCGAAATATCCGAAATTTAAGAGGTACCAATTGCGTGGTGGATTTTGGTTATGTGGCGGATGGCCGTTTGGGCGGTTGCGCCACGCAATCAACGAAAATCTGGGACATTGCCGCTCCTTCCATCATTATTGAGGAAGCTGGGGGGAAGGTAAGTGATGTGCATGGAAATCCACTTTCGTTTATATTGGATCCTTTGCGCTACCTGGATACGTATTCCATTGTGTGTGCGAATGCTCATTTACATGCTCATGTAATCGAACTTATTAAGTCTAGTAAATAAAACGTATTCGGTATTTTTACCTAAACATTGATCCGGTATGGCAGAAAGAACGTTGCTGTTAGATAAAAGACAAACGCTTCAAAAAATTAAGCGTATGGCTTTTGAAATTTTTGAGCAAAATTATCAGGAGAAAGAGGTTGTGATTGCAGGAATTGATGATAACGGATATTTGTTTGGTGCTTTGCTTGCCCATGAGCTGGAAGCCATTTCTCCTTTGAGCGTAAAATTGGTAAAGGTGTCGTTGGATAAATATGCGAAGTTACAATGCCCGGTGCAATTGGATGTTCCGCTCACTGACCTGGAAAACAAGGTTGTAATTATTACAGACGATGTATTGAATACAGGACGCACCTTGTCTTACAGTCTACAGCCTTTTTTAAGTATTCCTTTAAAGAAGATTCAAATTGCGGTGGTGGTGAACCGAAGCCACAATACATTTCCGGTATCTGCCGATTACATCGGATATTCCCTGGCGACCACGCTGAAGGAACATATTGAAGTGGTGGTTGGTGAGCCGGAAACGGGTGTTTATATCCGCTAATCGACTTCCCTCTGCCGGAGTCATGCGCTAGGGTTAAAGGCAAGGCAGTGCACTTGCGGACCGGATAGAGCGGAAAGCCCGCAGTGGCGGCAAAGGCGCCACGAGGACTTGCAGCGATAGCCGGGAATTCCGCCCAAAAAAGAAGGGTTACTATTGCTGAACCTTCTGCTCGATATTAGAATGGTGTAGTGAAATTGTCGACTACACCATTCTTAAAACCGCTTGCCGGAAGGGGAACAGCGTTGTGTCTCAGCCTTTACTTACGAAGTATTTTTCCATCCCAGCCGGAAATGCCACCTTGGAGGTTGTATACTTTTGTAAATCCAGTTTTTTCCATCATTGCAGCCGCACTGGAGCTGCGGCCTCCGCTGCGGCAATACACCACATAGGTTTTGCTTTTGTTAAGGGCCGCCAATTGCTGCTCAAAATTAGCATCGTTATAATTCAAAAAGAGATCGGCGCCTTCCATGTACCCTTCCGAAATTTCTTCGGGAGTACGAACATCTATCACGGTGATGCTGGAGTCCTGAAGCATTGGTTTTAGCTCGTTTGCCTGAATGGGCGAAACTACCGATTGCGCCTGGCTGGTAGCGGTACAAGCGGCAAGACTTAGCATAGCAAGGCTGATTAATAGCCAGGGAAGTATACGATTTTTCATGTATTTTTTTCTTTAACAGTACAAGTTGAAATGCCAAATGGCAAATATAAAGGACAGAAGCTGAGGAAACTGGTGAGTACGAATACAACGGCCAGTATCAGTAACACCAATCCTAGTGTGCCGCTAATGGTATTGGTAAAATACGCAATGCCCAGTGCGATCGCGATTAATACGCGAAGGCTGCGGTCTAAGGTTCCCATATTCTTTTTCATAGCGATGAATCGTTTAGTTATTGTTTTAACCAAAGGTAAGCTATGCAATAAAAAGTTTTGGTAACATACGTTACACAGGCGTTAAAGATGATTTATATCATTGTTGATCAAGCTGATTTTGTTGCGTGCCAGTTGGAGGTAGCCGCTGTCTTCGAGCTGTTTAAGCAGTCTGGAAACCACCACTCGGGAGGTCCCCATTTCGCTGGCCAATTGCTCATGGGTCATATATATGGTATGAATTTGATTCATGCGGCATTTTTTTCGTATGGTTTCGAGCAATCGTTCATCCATTTTTTTAAATGCTACTGCATTTACCACTTCCAGTAATTCTTCAAAGCGCTTGTGGTATAAACGGAAAATATAATCCAACCATTGAGGATGTTCTTTAAGGAGCTCTTTTACTCTATCTATGTGGATTAGCAGCAGTTCGCAGGATTCTTCGGCGACTGCCCGAATTTTACTTTTTTCCTGATGTATGCCGCCCAGGAAAGACATGATGCAGCTTTCTCCCGGTTGAATGTAGTAGAGTAAAATTTCGCGTCCGTCTTCATCGGTGCGCAAAACTTTGATCAGTCCTTTCAATACTATAGGTAAAAGGTGAATGTTGGCGCTTTCATCCAGCAGGATACTGCCCTCCTTGAATTCTTTGGTACTTCCTGAGGATTGCAGTTGATGAAAGAATTCGGAAGATTTAAATGTATGTAATTCGGAATTTGTCTTACTCATTGCTGACGAAAAATTTGTACCATGCTGCAATATACGTATTCCTCAAACAGTAGAGCGTATTCAAGTCGGGGGCAGCGCGGTAGAAGGAAAATGAGGTGGAGGCTAAGTGAAAATGAATGGAGTGAAGCAGGTAATTCGTATCCTTAGGGGTGTGTTAGCTTGAATAGTTGTTCGAGTAAATAATCTTTGTTTTTAATCCAGATAATTCTTCCATCAATTTCGATCACATTTAAGGCTTTAAACTCTTGCAGCAAGCGCACCAGGCTTTCGGTCGCAACTCCGATCATAGAGCTAAGGTCGCTGCGCGTAAGGGTGATGGCGGTTTCGGCTTGCGCCTCGTTTTGGAATTTGCGCTCCAGCAAAAGCAGATAAAATGCCAGACGCTGCTTGGCATTCCATTGATTGTGATAAATAAGAAAGTTGATGCTTACCTGAAAATCCTGACAAACGGTTTGTGTAAGTAATTTATGAATGCTGATGTCTTTCTTCATGCATTCCATAAATTGTTCGTTCGACACAAACATTGTTTGTGTTGTCTCGAGGGCAAGCACTGATTCGTAATGCTGATGGTTACCAATAAGCGCGTGATAGCCTAGTAAGTCGCCTTTGGTTCCTATGAACAATACATGCTCGCGTTGATGGATGAGCTTACTTTTTTTGACGAGTCCTGATTTTACAAAATGTATGCCTTGGCAAGCCGTACCTTCTTCGTACAATACTTGCTTGCGTTTAAACAGACGTATTACCCCTTTCTCCTCAATGAACTTCCGGAACTGATAGGATTGGTTGATAAGCTGGCTCGAGTGTAATTGGAATAAATGATACGGAAAGGAGGAACTCATTACTTTTTATTTGTTGCCTGAAATGCAATTACTTAAGCGGACCAGAAAGGTCAAAAGTAAAACATTCTTAGAAGGGCGACAAGGTGAAAAAACGTACACTATATGGGTGTTTGTACGTGTTAATACGTAATGTATATTGATGAATATCAATATACCTAGTTAAAATTTATATGATTTTGGTATTTCGGATTACCTTTGAATTTGGTATGCGTCATACCTGGGCGGTAGATTACCCGCGAGATGTGAATGGCGCCAACGTCCGGTACTGGTAATTTGAGGCAATTCTATTTCGAAAACCAAGTGGAATCCTGTAACTTCCTTGAACTCGTTGAATGGTGAAATGTTTGCGTAACTATACAGTATTGATGATGTTCTTCTTTTTTTGGGGAGAACTGCCTTTGTGCGGCCAACAAACACAGTTTACCTTTTACAATATGTTGTGCAAAGGCTCCTTCAGGAATAAAATTTTTAAATCGGAGCGCTATCAGGGCGCTCAATTCGAACTGATTCCTAGTTTTACCTGGGCTTCGGGCTTTTTGTTTTCTAATGTATTGCATAAAAACCTCAGGCTTACCTATGGATTTCACATTCTCCAGGATCGTTGTCGATATCGATTGTACATACATTCCATTGGCGAATATTACCAAGGGGCAATTCGCCTGATGTATGGTCGCTTTCCTGTAATGTTGCAATATTCTTTTTTAAGAAGATCAGGGCTGGAGTTATTTACCGGTGCAGGCATACAGCCAGCTTTGTTGCTGCGCGAGCGTGGAGCCTATCCGCTTTGGGATAATGGGGGTACGGGTACTTTTGATGTTGTAGGCTTTGATCCGGCACCCGTTACGGGGGCCTACCGGCTGTTGGGATTGGAAGCTACTGCCATGCTGGGTTGGCAACTACGAATTTTTAAAAAAGTATATTATCATCAGGCCTTACGTTGGTCCAACAGTTTTTGGGATATCGAGAATAAAAAGATGCGCAATGTACAACGAGTGGAATCAAAAGAATTTTTGGGAGATGAACTGGGATATTTTTTTTACGAGTCAAACCGCGGACCCACTCTGCTGCGCTCCATAGGCCTGGGTTTGATAGGACTTACGTTTGAACTGAATTAACAGAAATTACATTTTGACTGCCAGTTTGCAGGGTAAGTCTTTCGTAGGTCGACCAAGATGGACAGTGTTGAGTGCCAACGTGGAGCTAGAACAAGGAATGTATTAGTGAAAATGTTAAACCAGCTTCGATCCAGCGTTCACGAAAATAGGGATTGCTTTTATTTAATTTTCCTATGGGGAATTGAAGACCCGGTGAAATTTGAAAATAGAATTTGTTAAAGCGTATCCATACCGGATACTCCAGGGCAGGCCGCATGACAAAGGTGCGGTAAGGGATTATGAACTGAAGATATTGAGGCACAAGTGGACTCCCTAAATCCGAATCGAAAGAGCCACCGTACGAAAGTAAAACATTGGGGCTTAGTTTTATTCTCACAAAATTCCAGCAACGTCGACGGTTTACTACTTTTCTGCTCAGCGAAAAGTAGGCGCCTGCATAGTCGAACCGTTGCTCAGAAGTTTCTCTTTCATCGTTGTAAGTGAACGAATACAAAAACCGGTATTTGGAAAATTGGATGCCTACTTCGTACCACCATTTCTTTTTTTCGATGATGAACGAAGACTGAAACGCAAGTGAAAGCCGCTCGCTGCGGGTGGATTGCAACTCGTTGAGATAATCGGTGGATGTTTCGAAATACCAGCTTCGAAAGGCAATCATCCCAAAACCATATTGAGAATATACGTGCTTGTTGGCTTTGATGCGTTCTTTGAGTAACTCAATTTTATTTTTTACGATCAGGTCGGGTTTTTTTATGATGTAAGTGATGGACGTGTCGGTTTCTATTACTCCAATGGTATCGCCCACTTGTGCAGCTTCCGGAGTAAGTTGCGCATGTGCCAGCGGTAGGCTTGTAGCTAAAATAATGAGTTGCCAAAAGAAACGATGCATGCGCTTTATTGCTTATTCCGTTTTCTTTTTTTCTGTACCCACACTGTGTCGTTTTGAGGTATGGTATCTTGAAGAATAACGTGATTGATTTTCTTTTTCCTGATGGTTTTGGTTTCGGCCTGCACCGAATCAATGGCTTGATGCAGCAGGGTGTCGTGTTGCGGAATTTTCACACTCGTATCTTCAGCTTTTGCAGGCTTGGTGTTCGCCGCAGAATTTGATTTTTTATTCAGGACGGTAGTGCCTGAAATAGTTTTTGAAATAGTACGAGATACATCCCGGTTGCTATCCAGAACAGGTATAGAATCCGGCACAGATAATGGAGTCACGGGAGTATTGGGTTCGTTCAATGAACTCCACCAGATAATGGCTGCTGCTGTGACAAGTATGGCCAAGCCTATGCCGTAGTATAGATGGAAGGTATTCGGTTTAAATTTAAAAAACTCATGACGATTTAACCGATGTTCCATATCGGCCCAATCATCCTCCGGGAATTCTTTCTCTGGAAGACCTTGTTTAAAAAGATGATCTATATCGTCCTGATCGTTTTTCATTCAACCATTTTCCCTGACTTAATTTTAGAAAGTCTCAGCTTATGTAAGTACTCTTTTAATCGAATTCGTGACCGTTTTAATCGTGTTCTTGAGCTCTCTTCGGAAATTTGTAAGGCTTCCGCTATTTCCTTGTGCGACAAATCGTCCAACACATACATCTGGAAAACGATTCGATAGGATAGCGACAGTGATTGGATGGCTTCCTCAAGCTCTTCAGCAGTAAAGTCTCGCGAGGAATCATTCATTGCCTCAGCATCCAACGCACCTACGTCGTGGTGTTCTTCCAGTGTGTCTATGGGTAACCTTTTTTTCTTCTTGAGGTAATTGAGGGTGGTATTGATCATAATGGTCTTAATCCAATTATGAAGGTTCCCTTTTTGAGCGTCAAACCGGTGCAGGTTATCAAATACTTTCAAAAAGCCATCTTGCGTGATGTCTTTGGCTTCTTCATAACTATTCAAATACCGGTAGCAAATGGCTTTCATTTTGCCAGCAAACAAAGCGTACAATTCTTTTTGTGCGTTACGTTCGCCTTTACGACATCTTGCTACTATATCCTCTAGTGAATTCAAGCCTTAGTTTTCAGTATTGAAATTACAAAAAAAAAGGGCTACTCTACAAATTCGTCACCCCCAACCGGCTTTTCCATAGAAACCATATGTACTGTTTAGAAAGCGCTTGGATCGAAGTTCCATGGGCTTTGGATGCAGAC
The DNA here is from genome assembly GCA_025454925.1 of Cytophagaceae bacterium. GTDB lineage: Bacteria > Bacteroidota > Bacteroidia > Cytophagales > Cytophagaceae > JALONM01. The sequence goes on along the minus strand of JALONM010000053.1, from coordinate 3,166 downwards.
TGAAGGTTGGCATAGAAGGTTTTCTGCTTTCAAACTTTTATTACAACCCTTCGGTCTTCTATCTTTTTGTTCGACGCATTAGGCAAGAGCTCATTCCCAACAGAAGCTCAGTTTTAAGTTTTTGATTTTTAGTAGTTTATTTCATTATCCGGAAAAAAATGTGAGGCTGCGTCACATTTTCTGTCACACACCACAGCTTCGCTGGTATTATATAGTAAAAGCTTTACTTATGAAAACGCTACATAGTCGTATCAAATTTTTAAGAAAGAAAAGAGGCATCACTCAAAAAGAGCTCTCGCTCGTTTTGCATATGGATCGCAGTAATATTGCCAATTACGAGAGCGGAAAACGAGTTCCTCCGATTGAAAGCATAGTTCGCATGGCCGCTTATTTTGAGGTAAGTGTTAACTACCTGCTGCTCGGCACCGAAAGCAACGAAGAAACAAGCCGCATGCAGGAAATTAAATCCTTGATAAATGCGTTGGCTGAAAAGGATAAAAAAATTCAAGAATTACAACAAGCCATTTCGAATATTCAAACGCAACACAAGATTCAAAAGGGGATCCCATATTTTCAAATGAGCGGAATATAAAAATATCCTGCTCTTTGCTTACATCGTCTCTCCGGTAAGCTTCCATCGGAATCTTTCTTAGCCCAGCCTCATTCTTTAAGTACGCGCATGGTGTGATCGGCCGAGCTTAGTATATACACCCCGGGAGCCAATTTGCTGGTGGTGTAGCTGCGTACTTCCCCCTGTTGGATGTAGGGTACTTCCACGCTCACACCCAGCAGGGTGGTCCATTCCAGCTCCTGTTCTGCTCCTTGTACGACGAGTATATCCCGGCAAGGATTAGGGCTGGCATACCACTGCTTTTCGGCGGGTAAAAGAATGTTGGAAAATATGGTGTTGCCTTCTGCCATTATTTGAACAATGCGGATAGGCAGCGAAGGTTGCTGTTCCCAATAGTACACTTGTTGATGTTGATCTTGAGCCTCGACAGTGGCAACGGTTTTCCAGGAGCCATGCTCCAGCATTTGCAATTGAAAAAGTCCGGTTTCGCTGCTCATCCAGGTAAGCGTTTGTGCATGGAGCTCCGCTATCAACCAATCGTTGCTTAGCGTCACCAGACTGGTGCCAAAAGAATTGAAGTTAAAATTGCCGGCTTCAAAAAACATCCGGACTAAGTGGTTTCCTGCCCCTATGGAAACACTGCTCAAGGTTACGGTTTGCCAGTTTTGCCAGCCACCCGTGGCAGGTATATTTACCGTTCCCATGCTAATTCCATCTATTTCCATTCGAATTCTTCCACCTGCCGTTTGGGCCGCAACCCTGAAATCGATGTTGTATAAACCTCCCGAAGTGGCATTCACCGTATATTCCAACCATTCGTTGGCATTGATGTACCCAACATTGTAACCTCCACCGGCATCGCTGCACGTTTCAATATCTACCTCTTCCTGCCGGTATTGTCCTCCCTGATTGGCAAGTTCCTGGTCTGCGTAAGCCGCATCGGCACAGCCGCGGTCAAAGTTTTCCGCCTGTATGGTACCCGGTAGGGTCGAAGGTGTTCCGAAGTAAGGTGCCTGGGTACCTGCCGAAGGCGTCATGTCGTACACACGCACATAATCAAATTCAATAGTACCTTTATTAATGATGACATTGGCAGGTACGGTAACACCGGTAAACCATCCACCTACCGCTTGGTTTAAAATGATGTAATAGGGGGTAGTCCATGGCCAGGTGTTGGCATTGTTACTTGGTGGATTTAGCGTATTGGGAGTTTGTGTTTCTGTTTTGTAACGAATGTTATCGAAATACCAGCGTATCTCGCCTGGCTCCCATTCCACCGCGTAGGTATGGAACGTTGTATGTAAATCATTCACAGGGTGGTAATAGTCGGAACCATCGTTTTGATTTTGAGGCCAGGGATTGCCGTAATGCAAGGTGCCCGAAACCCTGTTCAACATATCTCCTCTAAACTCCAGAATGTCTATTTCTCCGGTAGTAGGCCAGTTATTTACCGTAGGAAGCATCCAGAAAGCAGGCCAAAGGCCAGCACCATTGGATAAGCGAACACTGGCTTCGAAGCGGCCATAGGTTTGGCTGAATTTTCCATTGGTATGAATTTTTCCGGAGGTAAAACTACGCCCCCCCATATTTTCGGCCCGTACCTCTATAGTCAGATTGTCGTACGTCCAGTTGGAGGTATTCAAACTGGTGCCGTTAAACTCGTCAGACCATATCAACGTGCCACCGCATTGTGCCCAAGCCCCGCCCAGGCATCCAATAATCATTGCTGCAATTCCCCAACCATTCCTCATACAGGTATGGTATTAAAGTGAAATTATTTAAACAAATATTTATAGTATCTTTTTCTTTTAATTATGCCATAGACTCTTTTAGTGAGGTGGTTTATTACTCTTGTGAGACACGTACAAGTTATTGACTGTAATCGTTTTAACTGTTTTTGAAGGTTCGATTTACTGTTTAAGAAACAATTTAAGCGCGGCTTCAAGAAAGAAATATTGACTTCAAAGGAAAGGGTGCAGTGAGAGCCATGTTATGCCCGAGTCGCTTTTTCTCGATGGGTAAAATGTTTTGGCCAGCTAATCCGGCTATCGCTGCAAGGCCACGCCAAAGGCATAGCCATAGTATTATTGGCGTGCCGTGGGCTTTTCGCTCTATCCGGGCTGGAATTTTTTTCGTCAACCTCCAAGGTCGATTTCCATGAACCAAATATCCTTGTTTTTGAACCGGATGTTCCGAAGAAAGGGGGGATGCCTGGCTAATTTTGATCCATCATCATGAAAACAACATTGAATCCTAAATACCACAGCTCACTTTCTAAACATTCCTTTTAATTATGGATCCACTCGTAGTACTTGCCCTTCAATGCACCTTTAGCGGTATCATTTTTTTCCTACTGGCGCATTGGTATGTAACACCTCGCCTTAGCAAGCAATCAAAATTTCCGATCCTGGCGGTTTTACTCATCATCCATGTGTTTCGCTATTTGCCGTTATCCTTGTATATGCCCGGCCAGGTGGATGAAGACTTTCCTCTTCACATCAAAGGCATGGTAGCCCACGGAGATTTTCTTTCCAGTATGCTGGCCTTCGCATCGTTGATACTAGTAAAAATCAAAAGCAGGTATGCCGTTCCCTT
>JALONM010000052.1 GCA_025454925.1 Cytophagaceae bacterium | reverse complement strand
GTAATTGTAATCTTGCAAATTAAAAATTCCCAGACTAAGGTCAGTGTCCCAAAGTATGTACCGGAATTTTCGATCGCCATTATTTTGTCTCCAGAACTTTACATTGTTTTGAGGCCAATCCCAATTGGAAATATAAATCTGGGATGCGAAGTAGTCGATCATATTTGGGATGTCAAAACTGTCTGCGACAAATTTATACTGAAGCGAATTGGTCATGTCCAATGCCTTGGAGTAAGCGTGCAAATAGTAAATATTATTAGTTCCGGAAATCGAATCGCCCCAGGTTTCAGCCAAATCCACCTCGCTCTTTTTTATCCCATGATTTTCACTGATAAAATCCGCTCCTATTTTTTCACGTATATTGTGTATGCCCCAGTAAGCTCCGTTAATAAATACCACCGAAGGCCGATAGGCCTGATAGTCCAGCGAACTTACTCGTGCAATTTCAGCCTGTATAAATCCATCCCGGAAGTGAGTAATGTTAAAATCTCCACCGGAATTACGCAAAACAATATCTTCAAAGGATGTTACAGGTTTCTGGAAATGGAATTTATATTGGAATCGGTCGCTGCCATATTTGTTTTTAGCCATCAGCAACAAACTTTTCATGTCATTGCCTCTGGAGTAATTTCCGTAAATGCGAATGTCAGCCCCTTGCGCAACCCGGCGTGTTTTATCTTTTTCAAAAAATTCTACAAAAACTGGTCTTTCCCAATCTTCCCAAAAATTGGCTCCAAAGTATGGACTTTCTGTTCCTGCATTCGGGCCCATCTCATATATGCCTGTATTAAAATCAAAAAAGTTGGCAGGAGCGGTACTAATCGACCATACAGGAAGGCTGGTGCTCACATTAATGAAGTAGGTATTCACGAAGGTACGCATGGGGTAGGTGCCTGTGGCGGCGCAAATAGCCTTCAAAACTTTGGTAGACGAAATTGTAATTGGGGCAGTGTATAATGGAGAACTGGCGCTGGGTTCGGAACCGTCCAAGGTATAACGAATGACCGAAGAACCCGACAAACTCACTTGAATGCTTCCCGAATAAAAGCCTGCAGGCTGCGAAAATATAATGGTGTTCTGGCAATACGAATCGAAGCTGTTCCCTGTGTTGGTAGTTCCTGGAGTAGGTTGTGTAAAAAACTTCCATGTACCGCCTCCGCTCGGGCTCCTGCCCATGCTCTGGTCTGAACGCAGATCTGTGGGGATCAGTTTAGAATCCAGTAAAGTGCCACTGGCATCGTAGAGGGATAATGTTTCACCCGCCGAAAGTTTAAAATTCGTGTGAATCGGTAATTGGGTAGGAATAGAAAACCAAGACGGGGGATTGTTCCAGAATGTATTGGCATTCGAAATCCCAAAACTCAAAAATGGTCGGCAACTCAAATCCGATGAATTGATATTATTATTGTGCACTTCAATGCAAATCACATTATTCCCTGCCACAAGCAATCCAGTGTCCAAGGAAAAATACGGTGGTGCTTGATTGTTGTACATGACCGCTTCGTTGGAATTGGAGGCAGGTTCATTAAATGCAGGATTGGCCGATAGGTTGCTACGCGCTGCCAGTGTTCCATTGATCCATACCGCAAAGCCATCATCATAATCCAAATGCAATACCATGTTGGAAATACTTGATAAATCGGTAATGGTAAATGTTTTTCTAATATAAACGCTTAGTTGAGTAGTTGGTACCAACGTAGAATCGTCGTTATCACCGAATCCAAAACCACCTTTTCCGCTTGGCCAGCCTGAGTCGTCAAACGAAAGTCCGGTCCAGCCAGGAATATTCGAAGTGGGTAAAAAATAGTTCCAGGTATCCGATTCAAACAAGGCGGTTTCCCAATGATGCACAGAACTTTTTCTATTTTTTTCTGAAGCCCAGATTCGCAAATGCTCCCCAGGGTTCAATAACTGGTTTGGTAATGCAAATTTTGCCGGCAGTGTAGATAAATCACTTACTTTATAATTGCCCAATTGAACACCACTGCTGCCGGCGTTATACAACTCAAACCAGTCCGGAAAGTTGCCGTCTTCATCCATGCCCACTGTTTGATTCGAAGCACAAATTTCATTGATTACAATCTGGCCATGAGTACTTACTCCCCAGGTGAATAACAAGATAGGCAAGAGTACACGATAGAGGGTGGTAGGCAGAAATATCATAATACATTCTTCAAAGTGCTATTGTAAATATATTATAAATTATTGGATAATTTTACGTAAAATCGAAAGCATAGTTTGCATTAATCCAAATAAGTGGGTGTCAATAAAAATGCAAAGCCTTGATGGCACATCAATCGCATTCGTATCAACGTTTAGCAACCGTGTTTGTTTTTATCGTTTTATCTTTGGTAAATTGAATTCGGGAAAAATTACATTCGATTCTGCAAATGCCTTACAAAGAGAGAACCATAGAGAAAAAGTATTTCAGCATCGGAGAGGTGGCCTTTATGTTTAAAGTAGCGCCATCACTGATTCGATTTTGGGAAAAAGAATTTGATATTCTTCAGCCTAAAAAAAACAGAAAAGGCAACCGGCAATTCACCCAACAGGATATTGAAAATTTTCGATTAATCTACCATTTGGTGAAAGAGAAGGGATATACCCTTCAAGGTGCCAAAGAAATGCTTAAAGAAAAGGCCGTGAAAAAGGAAGAACATCGAAAGGTAGATGTATTGCAGCGGCTCAAATACCTCAAAGCTCAATTAGAGGCCTTACGCGACGCCTTGTAAAAAAACTGCCCAGGTCTCTCCTCTAGTTTGATAGCCGTTTCCCATGGCAGCATCTTCGGGGAGATTTTTTTATTTTTTTTTTTGGCCGGCTTATCCGGCTATCGCTTCAAGGCTCCCGTGGCGCCAGCGCACGGGAGGCTTTCCACTCTATCCGGGCCGGAAGGTATTCTGTGTAAATACATGCTACGAGAGCGACTGGTTCTCTACTTCCGCCAGTTGCAGGATTTTTTTGTACTGCTCGTTATTTAAATCTTTGAAGAAATAATGCACCGGATTTACTTTGTCGCCGTTGTGAATAACTTCATAATGTAAGTGGGGGGCCGTGGAAGATCCGGTATTCCCGGAGTAGCCGATCAATTCCCCACGCTTTACCTTTTGCCCGATTTTTACAGCAAAACGGTCCAGGTGGGCATATTTGGTAACATAGCCAAAGCCATGGTCAATTTCAATTTCTTTGCCATAGCCTCCGGCATTAGACTCTGCCTTCTGAATCACGCCATCTCCGGTAGCATACACCGGAGTTCCTCGTGGGGCGTTAAAATCCACCCCGGAATGAAACATACGAACCTTAAAAATAGGATGGATGCGGTAGCCGAAACCCGATACCAACATCGTTAACGAAGGGTTCGATACCGGCTGAATGGCAGGAATGGAGGCCAGCAATTGTGTTTTTTGTTGGGCCAACTGGTCAATTTCATTGTAAGACTTACTTTGTACATACACCCTTTTTTTCAAACGCTCCAGTTTGTCAAAGGTAGATAGTATGACCGGGCTTATGTTCGGATTACTGATAATCTTCTGGTAATTTTCTATGGTACCCTGGGCCGAATACCGCAACGCATCAGGAATGGGGCGACTTTCGAAAATACTGCGGTAAATTTTTTCGTCCCGCTTCTCCAGGGCATTCAGTGCCGCTGAAAGCTCGTCCAGGTCTTTGTTAATTAATTCATAATACAACTTCAGCTCCTTGTTACGGTTTCGTAGCAATTGTTCCTCAGGAGAACGGAAAATACGGGTGTACACCAATAGCAACAAGGCCCCCATGATGGTAGAAACCAGCAGGAAACCCAGCCCGTTCCAGATGATTTCACTCCAGGTGGTTCTTACAGGTTTATAGCGACACGTTTCCGGGTCGTAATAGAATTTTATTTTTGACATAATCCCCGTAAATTTGCCTCTCAATTTAGGAAAAAATGAAGAATTACCTAGTCAGGTGAAGTTTGAGTCCTGAATTGACCTTTACACCAAGTATACATGATGACCTCCAAAGAAATCCGCCAGAAGTTTTTAGACTTCTTTGCTTCCAAACAACATCTCATTGTACCTTCTGCACCGATTGTAAACAAAACCGATCCCACGCTGATGTTTACCAACGCCGGCATGAATCAGTTTAAAGATTATTTTTTGGGCAATGAAGTTCCAAAATCCACGCGCATTGCCGATACTCAAAAGTGCCTGCGCGTATCCGGAAAGCACAACGACCTGGAAGATGTGGGCATCGATACGTATCACCACACCATGTTCGAAATGTTGGGCAACTGGTCGTTTGGAGATTACTTTAAAAAAGAAGCCATCGACTGGTCCTGGGAATTGCTCACAGAGGTCTATCAACTTCCCAAAGACCGGCTTTATGTAACGGTTTTCGGAGGCGATGCCAACGAAAATCTTGATAAGGATATGGAGTCGGTGGCGCTTTGGAAGAAGCATGTACCGGAGGATCGTATTTTATTTGGAAGTAAAAAAGATAACTTCTGGGAAATGGGAGCCCAGGGCCCTTGCGGTCCATGTACCGAAATACATTTCGACATGCGCCCCGATGCTGAAAGAGCTCAGCTACCCGGACGCGACCGCGTCAATCAAGACGACCCTCAGGTTATTGAAATCTGGAACAATGTATTCATTCAATTCAATCGTAAAGCCGATGGAAACCTGGAAGAGCTTCCTGCCAAACACGTCGATACCGGAATGGGCTTCGAACGATTGGTGCGAGCCATTCAGGGTAAATCCTCCAATTACGATACCGACGTATTCACGCCTTCTATCGATTTTATTTCGAAAAAATCAGGCGTAGCCTATGGTGCTTCTGAAAAAACAGATATCGCTATTCGGGTAATCTCCGACCACATTCGTGCTATTTCGTTTGTAATTGCCGACGGACAACTTCCCAGCAATGCAAAGGCAGGTTACGTAGTGCGTCGTATCTTGCGCCGTGCCGTGCGCTATGGATATACCTTCCTTCAACTTAAAGAACCATTCCTGAATACCCTCATACCTCTGGTCGCCGATCAGTTTGCCAATGTATTCCCAGAATTAAAAGCACAACAGGATTTTGTGCAAAAAGTAATTCTGGAAGAAGAAAATTCGTTTTTGCGCACACTCGAAACAGGCTTAAAACGATTGGAGCTAGTGCGCGAACAATTGAAGTCGCAGCAGAAAACTGAAATAGAAGGGAAAGTAGTATTTGAATTGTACGATACCTTCGGCTTCCCTGTTGACCTGACTGCCCTGATTGCCCGCGAAAACGGATTAACCATAGATGAAAAAGGCTTCGATGCCGAAATGGCCATTCAAAAGGATCGTTCCCGCGCCGCCGCCGAAAAGGAAACCGGCGACTGGATTGTTGTAAACGATATCGAACGGGTGGAATTTGTAGGTTACGATGACTTGGAATCGGAATGTAAAATTGCCCGCTACCGTAAAATTACGGCCAACAAAAAAGATTTCTATCAGCTCGTGCTTGATGTAACGCCGTTCTATGCCGAGAGCGGCGGACAGGTTGGCGATACGGGCTGGTTAGTGCAAGGCAATGAAAAAATTGCAGTGGTAGATACCAAAAAAGAAAACGACTTGATCGTTCATCTGGTAGAAAAATTACCCTCAAACGTAGAGGCAACATTTCAGGCATCCGTAAACAAAGGACGCAGAAAAGCCACAGAAAACAACCACAGTGCCACACACTTGTTGCATGCCGCGTTGCGTCAAGTACTCGGCGGACATGTTGCTCAGCGTGGATCGCTGGTGAATGAAAAAGTATTGCGCTTCGATTTTTCTCATATCTCCAAAATGACTCCCGAAGAATTACAACAAGTGGAGTCACAAGTAAATGCCCAGATCCGGAAAAACATTGCGTTGCAGGAAGAAAGAAACGTTCCTATTGAAGAGGCTAAAAAGAAAGGTGCCACGGCTTTGTTTGGTGAAAAATACGGCGACTTTGTCCGTGTTATTACTTTTGATAGCAGCTATTCCGTGGAGCTTTGCGGAGGTACTCACGTACCTTCTACTTCGTCCATCGGATTGTTTAAAATCGTTTCGGAATCCTCTGTAGCCGCAGGGGTGCGGCGTATTGAAGCGGTTACCTCATCCGAAGCAGAGTCGCTCTTGCAACAACAGCTAGGAGTATTGGAGCAAGTAAAAGAAACGCTGAATAATCCCAAAGATCTGGTAAAAGCGGTGCAGGATCTGTTGTCTGAAAAATCGGCCCTTCAGAAAAAAGTCGAAGCCCTGGAGGCCGCTGCCACTCAGCAAATCAAAGAACAACTTTTGTCAAAAGTTAAAACGGAAGATGGAATGCAGGTACTCATTGAACGTGTGCAAGTTCCTTCGGCAGATAGTCTTAAACAACTAAGTTTTGAACTCAAAGCCCAGGTAGAAAATTTATACTTGGTATTAGGGGCCGTTATCGATGGTAAACCCATGTTGTCGGTGATGTTTGCCGATGCATTGGTGGAAGAGCGTAAACTGCATGCAGGTAATACCGTGCGTGAACTCGCGAAAGAAATACAGGGCGGCGGTGGCGGACAGCCTTTTTATGCTACAGCAGGAGGGAAGGATGTACAAGGACTTGATAAAGCCTTGTCGAACGCTCGCAAAAATTTAAAAGTGGGTGTGTAAATCACTCTTTACAAGGATGGAAATTAATAGCATGCTTTTTGTCAAAAGCATGCGAAAACGAACAATACGATATGTCGAAAAAAGTTAAGATTGGGCTAGTACAGTTGAGTTGCTCAGGCAACAAAGAGGAAAACCTGGAAAAGCATGTGGTCAAGATTCGCGAAGCCGCGGCCAAAGGAGCACAGGTAATCGTTTTACAGGAACTGTTTTTGTCTTTGTACTTCTGCGACGTAGAGGACTATGAAAACTTTAAACTGGCAGAAGCCATTCCGGGTGCAACTACCGACCGATTAGCGGCCCTGGCCAAAGAGCTCAAGGTCGTAATCGTGGCTTCTTTGTTTGAAAAACGCGCCGAGGGTCTCTATCATAATACCACTGCGGTACTAGATGCCGATGGTACCTACCTGGGCAAATATCGTAAAATGCACATACCCGATGACCCGGGATATTATGAGAAATTTTACTTTACCCCTGGTGATCTGGGATACAAAGTGTTTCCTACCAAGTATGGTAAAATCGGTGTGCTGATTTGCTGGGATCAATGGTACCCGGAAGCTGCCCGTCTCACAGCCTTAATGGGAGCGGATATGCTGGTGTACCCTACCGCCATTGGATGGGCCGGTACGCAGGACGAAGCCACCAATCAAGAGCAATACAATGCCTGGCAAACCATACAACGTGCCCATGCCGTTGCCAACGGGATACATGTAGTTTCGGTGAACCGTGTAGGTTTGGAAGGTCCAATGAAATTCTGGGGCGGAAGCTTTGTTAGCAATGCCTTTGGCAACGTATTGGTGCAAGCCAGCCACGACCAGGAAGAAATCATTGTACAGGAAATCGATTTTGAAAAGAGTGATTACTACCGCACGCATTGGCCATTCCTGAGAGACAGACGAATTGATTCCTATGGCGATATCACCAAACGTTTTATCGACGAACCCTAATTTGTGAATTCTAAGTTTGAAACAAAAAGGTCCAATCATATGGGCCTTTTTTGTTTTCTCAGGAAATACTCCATAAAAATGGATAGATGTCCGAGGGGTAGCTTTTATTTAAAAGATTTGTATCTTGAGAAAAAAACAATTCCTTTCCCATGAAGAAAAAGATTTTATTAGGTTTGGGCATCTTGTACGGCCTACTTATGCTGAATGCAGGTTTGAATAAAATTTTTATGTACATGCCTCCTCCGCCAGATTTACCTGAAAAAATGAAACAATTAATAGCTGCCTTTGAAACCATCGGCTGGTTGATGCCACTGGTCGCTATTGTAGAAATAATCGGTGGAATATTATGTATGATTCCTCGTTTCCGTGTATTGGGTGCCTTGATGCTTTTGCCCATACTGGCGGGTATTGTGTTAACACACTCCATTCAGGAACCAAGCGGATTTCCTATAGCCATAATCTGTTTGGCTATTAATACTTGGTTTATGGTGGAAGATAAACATAAATTGCTGCCCATCATTAAAGAATAAGTGCGCAGCTACTACCATAGTCCACCGAATACTGCTTATTTGTCGGATGGTGGAAATGTAAAAGATGGTGGCAGGCAAAACCTTAAATACATAATGTAAAACAACATGGGGTCCCAGGTGCTTTTCGCTACTGGGATTTTTTATTTCACGAAGGATTAATATTTTACTGCTTCAATAGGTGTTTTTATACATTCGGCAAAATCCCGGATCATCTCTTCTGTGCCAATATCCGAAGACTCGTATTCCCATCGAATAGAAGCCTGCGGGAGTCGGTCGATGGCGCCTAGGATGTCCTGAAATACTTTGTAACTAGCAGTATTTAAGTATTCTAATTGAAAAATAAAACGAATGGCAACTGCCGCCGGCTGAACAGCGAGTTGTTCTATCCATTGAAGCAAGGGAGCATAAAATTCGGTAGCATTCTCCGGAATAGAACGTCCCGAAATTTTTACTATACCCGTCGATTCCTCAAACCAAATCAAAGGACTATCCTCAGTGGCCTCTATGTGCAGTGCTTGCATGCGATGCTTGTAAAATATGGTGGAATAATGACCGTTGAATCGTTGCAGACCAATGGCGTTTTCCTACATACGTATTAAATTAATTTGAGTAGGTGTTTGTGCGTTAAAATAATTGATAATTGTTAGGGGAAATGAATCGTTATGCCTCGCTCAATTCAATATGTATTGTAACTTTTCAAGCAATGTTTCGTAGCCTTTTACAAATGTTTAATCTATGAAAAGTTTAATCCCGTTAGGATTCGTAGGAATATTCTTCTTGTTTTCTTGCAGTTCAAGCCAAGATACAAGTATGCAAGAACGCATTCAACAAGATCTGGAAGCGGCCATGCTGAAAGCCAGAGATACTTCAGTTTCGCCGACAGAACAACCAAAGCAGCTTACGGGTATAGTTGATTGTCATCCAATATTGTGTGATTTATTGCAAGAAGAGTCCATCAATCAGGTGCGGTTGGATTCCTTGATGCAAGTGGCCAAACCCTCACTCGATTGCCAATGTGTGATTGAAGTGTTGTCTAAACGCTTGGGTGCCGATATCCCAATTGTGAATGGTTTTATTGGAAGTAAATACCGCTCCGGGGGTATCGCCATGTCGCCTCTTGCCATGCTAGCAAATGATTCCAGGCGCAAGCATTTAGAGAAACTGATTGAGTATGGGGCTACACCTTCTTTCGCATTCAATAATTCTTCCGCTTTGTTGTTTGCCCTCGAAAATGAACAATGGAAAGCAGCAGAATTGTTGCATAAAAAAGGAGCAACGTTGAAAGATAATTACATCGAACTCATGCGGATTGAAGATCTGGCAACAGCTAAAAAATACTACCGCTATGGTGCCGATGTTAATTTTACTCCCGAAAATCAATCTCCTCCACTATTTACGATGGTGGATTTAGACATACTTCGGTATTTTTTGGAACACGGCGCCAATGCTTCCATCCAGGATAGCAAGGGAAATTCGTTACTCATGTATTTTAGCGGTCGTGGGTTCATTGAGGAAATGAAGGTCGTTCTTGCTTTTAAACCTGATTTATATGTAAAAAATAAAAGTGGCGAAACGGCTTTACACCTGGCCATTCAGTACGAGGATGCTTTTGCTACGCTCTATCCCTTATACGACCTTGCAAAAGCTGGCATCGCCAAAAAAGAATTGGAAGAACTTGCTGCCGTATACGATAATAAAAAAGTCTTGGCTTATTTGTCAAAACAACCTTGAACAATACCGGGATGCGTGTCGTGAAAATTCACACGCATCCCAGTATTCTTTTTAAATTGAATCAGCTGATTTTTCAATTCTTTTCTCGGGGCGAATCACTCCGCGTTGTTCCATAACCTTATCAAAATAGTTTTCATACCCCTTGTTTTCTGTTTTCATCCATTTATCCCAATGCCGGAAGTACAAGCTGTAATTTCCTTTTACATGTGAGTGATGCATGTTGTGGTATACAGAGGTGTTGAAGAAGGAAAAGATCCAGGTGCTTCTGATCCAGGAGGGGACAATTTCATAGCCCAGGTGTCCATACACATTAATCATAAAACTTAGGGTAATGAATACGCCCAGTGTACTCAGGTGCATAGGAATAAGAAAAACGATGGGAAGGATTACCAGACCTTCAATGATTGCTTCTAGCCAATGAAACGAGTAGGAGGCCCAGGGCGAGGGATTGGTGGATTTGTGGTGCACCAGGTGCACATAGCGGTAAATCCTGGGATGATGCATTGTACGGTGCATCCAGTAAAAATAGGTGTCGTGCAGCACGATGGCGAGCACTATGCTTATGGGGCTCCACCACCAGGCATATTGATCGGCCTGCTCATACAACTGAGTATAATCTGCTAAAGGAGAAAATACAATAGCCATGGAAATAGCTACGAATAGCACGGTGCTTTGCAGGGAATGGCTGATTTCAAACATAAAATCCTTCCAGGTCGAATCCTTGGTTTGAATTTTTAAGCCGGAACATTTCTTTTTATAAGCGATATAAAATAATAAGAATGGGATTCCTGCGATAACAAAATATCGGATTAAGTTAATGGTCAATAATTTTGAAAATACGGCGAGTGTAATTTCCATACAACGGTTAGTTTAGTTTCACATCCTTTACTCCGCATTCCTCTCCGGTGATCCGGAGTCTGGCGGGCTAGCCGGCAGGCTTTTCCTGAAAGCATATACCAAAGGTATTCGTTGTTTGGGATTGGAAGATTAACAAATGTTAATTTGCTCTGCAGGGGCACATAAAAACAATGGTCTATTATTTCAGTATAGCAAGGGATCCGTATTCGGTCCTATAATCAGGATCTCTTACTTTTTCGAGCCCGGATGCGGCTGAGAGAAACAGGGGTGATGCCTAGGTAGGATGCAATATATTTATCGGGCACTCTTTTGGCAAGAGTCGTATTCTTTTTCAGAAATACATCGTACCGTTCTTCGGGAGTTAGCAAAATAAATCCTTCCAGGCGATTCAACAGATCTTCTGCAATATTGGATAAGAAAAATTTTCTTCCGGAATGGTAATGTGGGTTTTTATCAATGGTTTCCATAAGCTTATCGTATTCTATTTCCAGCAATACACAATCTTCCAGAGCGTGGTAAGTGGCTTTGCTGCCCGTCTTATGAAGCAGACTATGGTAAGAGGCTACAAATTCATCCTCGCTTCTCAAAACCATCGTGGCCTCCTCTCCATTCGACTTCATCATAAATCCACGGACAATTCCTTTTTTTATGTAGGCTACTTTTTTATGGACAACTCCTTCATGTATATATATTTCTCCAGCCTTCAATTTTCGTTCTTTCACCAATGTGAACAAGTGCAGAATGTCACTCAGGGAAAGATTAGTGAATAAGGAAAGGTAGCGTTGTATTTTACTTAATTCCAGCATAGAACAACTAAACTAAAAAAAAATGCCGGCATTACTCCGATTCATTTCCTCAATTTCACTGTCCGAGAATGATGATAAGGGCCCATGCTCGCAGGAAGAGGTGTGTTACGGATTGGTAACGCCAGAATGAAGGCATATTTTGCCAATTAAGCTTGTTTTAATTTTTATAAAAATCATCAGATTTCGTACCTTCACTCATCGCTTGTAACCCTTGAATCGAACCAATGTATGCATTTCTGCAGTGGGCAGTAAAATGTGTTAACAGGGAGAAGAGAAGCAAGCGGCACTAAAACAGTCATAACCCGTCCATCCGGTTTTTTTCTACGATGCTTGAAGAAGTCATTTTCCCGCAACTACAGGAGGTACAATCTACCTTTTGTCTCTATATGCGCAGTGGATTGTCGGTGGAAATGTTTCGAAGATTAGTAGAAAAGCAGGAAAAGGGAATTCAAGTCGAGGTTTTAGTAGAGCAGGAAAATAGCGACTATCTGCGCCAGGACCCATTTTTGCATCAGTTATGTGTGCGACTGCTTCAATCCGGAGGTAGCCTAATGCAGGTAACTTGCTTTGAGCCAGTCAACGCGTTTTTACTTTGTGATTATAAAAAAATTAGCTTCGTCTCTCCATCTTCAGTTGTTTCCGTTTTTAATGAGAAAGATCAGCGCGATTATCTAATTCGAAGTCGCCGCTACGTGCAAGGCTTAAAACAAAAGTCCCAACGATTATTCCGGGAATTATCTCCCATACAAGTAGAATTTCAGTTAAGTACGGATTTCGTAAAAAGTGGAACGCCCGTCATAGCTACCTGGGATGTAAAAGGCGCTGCTGAAGTGCAGCTCGAAGGTATTGGTCCGGTTGAAAGCAAGGGAAGTCGCGAAATTATTTTTTTTGAAAATACGATTGTTAAGCTGGTTGCCACGCATCAAAAGCAAGTGCAGGCGGTTACAGCCTATGTCCGGGTATACGGAGATGTAGAAATACAATACGATTTAGGCTTTTTAAATCCGGTTACGCAGCAATATTCCAGCTTGGTAAATGCTGAAAATTACCCCGATGTGTTTGGGATCATGAAAGGACATTCGGTGCAATTTTCCTGGGAGGTGTTGGAAGCAGATAAAGTAAGCATTCAACCATTTGATCGATCGGAGCGCAAAGGCGAGCTGACGTTTACGCCCCAACAGTCGATGGAGATTGTCATTAATGCTTCCGGAAATAATCAGGAATCAGAGCGTGTTATTCATATTCGTGTATTCCCTGTTCCTGTATATGCTGAAAAGATGGTACAGGTAAATCCTCAATGGTTGCAGAAAGAGGTAAAAGTGCATTTACCCGATCAGCAGACAAGACTTCAAAAAAAGAGTATCAAGCTGATTATGCAAGAGGCCGATCAACGCTATGTTCAATTACAACAAAAAATGCAACACTTATCCGAGTCTGGAAATGTAACGGATGTGGATGCGCTGCAATCGTTACTCTTGATCGAAATGAAAAAGAAGTACAGCATCAAAGATCAGGTAAAAGATTATATTGATGATTTTTATAAACAACTTCAATCGCTAAAAAGCAAAAAATAAAATATGCTATCATCGGATTTATCCCAGCAATCAACAGCTACGCCCGGCAAAATGCTTTCTTTTTTTATTTTCTGCTCCGCTGCCGACAAAGATCTATTGCTTCGCTGTCCCAAAGCAGAACAAATTAAATATGCCAGTATTGGCGCTACGGTGTTTTTTACTGGGGTCCTGGCTACCTTGTCGGGGGGCTATGCTTTGTATACCGTGTTCAACTCTGTAATACTTTCAGTATTGCTTGGTTTGTTCTGGGGGGCTTTGGTATTCAATCTCGATCGGTTTATTGTATCTACCATCAAAAAAAGCGGTAGTAAAATCAGTCAATACCGACAAGTATTGCCGCGCTTATTCCTGGCTATCTTTTTATCCATCGTGATTTCAAAACCGCTCGAATTGAAAATTTTTGAACAGGAAATAAATGAATACCTGCATTATACAGGTATGGAAAAAATTACCGCCCTGGATCAGGCATATCAAAAAAAGCAAGATGCGATGCGGGCAGAAATTGCAGCCATCAAATCTCGGTTGGATGAACGTTTTGCCTTGCGTGAGAAATATTACGAAGATTACAAATGTGAATGCGAAGGCAGCTGCGGTACTGGCGCGCGCGGCGTAGGTTCCGAGTGTTTAAGAAAAGAAAGCAAGTATAAAAAAGCCGACCAGGAATACCAGGATTTACAAGCACAAAGCACCAAGCAGATGGCTGCCATTCAGAAAGAAATGGAAGGTCTTTCTTCGGAAAAGAAAACCTATCAGGGGGAACTGAAAGATTCTTTCGCAAGTGGATTGATGGCCCGTCTTAATGCCTTGAATCAATTGCCTGCCGGACCTTCCATCGCCATTGTTTTGCTGCTGATTTGTATTGAAGTGGCGCCCATATTCGCCAAATTACTTTCTCCCCTGGGGCCCTACGATCACCTGCTCAAAACAGTAGAATATGAATACGAGATGGAAGAAATTTCATCCATCAATATCCGGAATCAAAAATTAAATAATCAGCTAACTCTTATCAGCAGTTTGGAGCAACAGAAGGTGGAGCAACAAGTCGTGCATAACAAAGAAATGCTGGCCATTATTGAACAAGCCCATCAGGAGTTACTGAAAGAACAACTATCTATTTGGGTAGAAAAGGAAAAGTCTAAACTTCGTAAAAAGGTAGATCAGGAATAATCGAGGTCCTGGATTCCTTCAAGGAATTATTCTTTATGGGTGATGTTTTCGGACTTTGAAATGGAATCGGCGCGTTTCCACATCACGAATAAAGCCAATAAGCCCAATCCTACCAGTGCAAACCAAAAGTAACGGGTATTGCCGGGCATGTTTTGCCAGATCATAAATTCTCCGGTTTTACTTTCCCCTACCCAGGTAAGCCAATTGGTTATTAATGTGCCCACCCATACAAACAAGGCACTTCTGGGAAGCTGGCCAGCAGCGGATGCAATCAGCATCTTCCAGAAATCAATGCGTAAGGATGCCAGCAGATAATTGGTGATGGCAAAGGGAAATACAGGGGTTAATCGTAAAAAGAATACATACACGATCGGGTTTTTAATGGCGTCCTGTGCATGTACTTCCCATTTGTCATACATTAATTTCAAATAGGAATTTAGTTTTCCAGAATCCAGAAAGCTGCAAAGTAAGTATCCCAGCACACAGGCTCCTAGATATGGAATGCCGAAAATCGCAAGACCTTTCCATCCAAAATAATACCCCATGGCAATAGAAGCCATGGAAGCATGCACCAGACCAGCTGCCAGTCCCAGGGTAAGTATTCCCAATCCCATGAGCTGTATTCCCAGGTCTTGCCCTTCCACAATGGAGGGATAGGTCTTAATGACATAAACCAATAATCCCGATCCAAGCCAGGGTAATAGGGCCAATAACATGGGGAAGACTAAAGGTTTAAATTCAGATATGGATTCGATGGAGGATTTGCTCATGGAAATTAAATTTCTTTTTTTAATCAATGCTTGCATCCATCACGTGATGCAAAAAAAAGCCACCTGCTATAAGGTGGCCTAAATTAGATATTATTTTTATGAATCAGAAATGGAAAGTTTTTATCGTATTTGAATGGCTTGTTGATGGGACTTCCCCTTGCTATTGAGTTGAATAATGTATTGCCCAGAAGTGAGACTGTTTACGGGAATGGTGCAGGTTTGATCCTTGCATGCAATCGTTGTATTGGCACGCACTTGTTTGCCGTCCGCACTCCAGAGAGAGTAAGTAACTTCAGAGGTTTGGTCTGTAAAGTAAATCGAAAATTCCTGGATTGCTGGTATCGGGTGCATGGACTGAACCCAGTCATCCCCTTGTCTTTCAATTTTCAATATGGGCGAATAAAAAACCAAGCCTGAATTTTCTTTGAGTCCTAATCGGTAATACACCATAGAAACCTGCGTTCCCACGCTATCGGATAATTGGTACAGACTGTTTTTAGCCTGACTGTTTCGGCCTTTCTCAAAACCTATTTCTTCAAAGTCAAGGCCATTCATGGATCGTAATATCTGATAGCCGTCAAAGTTATTTTCATAATAGGAGTCCCACCATAAATGAACTTCGTGAGGATTCTTCCATTTTCCTTGAAGATTGGAAATGTTGGCGGGCAAGGGTACATCGTTGATGTCAAGTTCCCACATCCCTCTTCCGAACGTGGAGATACGAAGTTTTTTACCGGCTTTGTAAATTTCCAAATCAGTGACCGAAGTATTGGGTAAGCCGTTGCCCCAAGGAATCCAATCGCTCATGGTATTGTCTCGGTAAAATACTCCACGGTCGCCTCCGATGAATAGGCCATCGTAAGGGCTGGCTTCGTAGAAGACACTTCCGTTTATGGGAACATTCGGCAGGGTTCCGCTGATGTTGGTCCAGGTAGCTCCTCCGTTGGTAGATTGAAATACTTTGTCTCCTGCGTTATAACCAGATCGAGTCACATAAATTGTGCTGCTGTTGGTTGGGTGCACAGTGATGGAAGTGATGCGCTCCGAGTTGGGCAAAGTATAGGAATTCCAATTCGCACCCATATTGGTTGTGGCGTAAAAAATGTTATTCCGCGAAGCATAAATGATATTGGAGTTTCCTTTGGCCACAGCAATACAATGAAGGTTTTCATTGCCTGTCATGCCTGCACTGATTTGAGTCCAGGAATCTCCCCGGTTGGTGGAGCGATACACTTCTTTGTATCCGGCCACCAGCGTGGCGTTGTTGTTAGGGTCAATTACATAAGGCGTTACCCAGTCTCCATCAGGCGCACCGGGAATATTCACACGGATGTCGTGGTACGAGTCGAAATTCCAAAAATCCATGGTCCGGTACAATTGTCCATTGACATATGTAGTATAAAAAATGTTGTAATTGCCAGGGTCAATAGCTACTTCCATGGCATCGCCACCGTTCGAGGCAGACCATGCTCCGCCTGAATCGCGCTTACGGCCTCCATTATCTTGTGTACCGCCTATCACAACATTGGCATTGTTCTGTGCTGTTGCCAGCCGATAAAATTGTGTGATCACCAGCGAATTGTTAAGCTCCCACCAATTATTGGTTTGCTCCTGGTGCTTGTAAATTCCTCCGTCGCAGCAAAAATACATAATGTTCCCATCAGCCGGATTATGCTTGGCATAATGATGGTCTGCATGCACTTCAGGTTCGGGCATGCCTCCATGCCAATGCGTAATTTTCGTCCAGGTTCCTCCATTATCATTACTGCGGTATACATTTACATAGCCGGAATAAATGACATTCGCATCCACGGGGGAAATGTATAAAAAGGCATCCTCCGGAACATCTGTTCGTTGCGTCCATGTGTTTCCTTGATCGTTGGATACATAAAAATCACGACCGTTTGTTATAATGGCAACAATTTTATTGTTGTTGGCCGCACTCACATTAATTCGCAGAAAACTGTTGGTCGTGTTAAAGTTGCTGACTTGTGTCCAATTCACTCCTCCATCATTCGATCGGTATACGTTGGAATTGCCCCAGTAATCGTCGGAAGCTGCATAAACAGTGTTCCCATCACCCGGTCTGAACTTTACATCACCATGACTTCCGGCGCGAACTTGCGTCCAGTTGGTGCCTCCATTGGTAGTGCGGTAAATACCGTTGGTGGTGGCCGCAATCAAGACATTGGAATTGGTCGGACTTATTTCTAATCGGTAAATAGCAACACCTGCGTTAAACGTAAACGATAACCCTGTATTGGCCCAGGTAAGGCCTCCATCCGTTGATTTCATTACTCCTAGACTAGGATTCCACCAGCCCGTATTGTCACCGATGGAGATGTAAATTGTATTGGGATTGTTGTAGTCAATTTGAATTTCACCGACACTTACAAATAAAAGCTGATCGCCTAATGCCGTATAGGAAGCTCCACGGTTGGTAGTTTTCCAGATGCCTCCAATAGGGGCCCCAACATAGTATATATCCGGATTGGAAGGGTGAAATGCAATCGATGTAGCTCGTCCCATTCCATTGTAGCCACCGGTGGTGTTGGTTTGAGAAAAACAAGACCAGGCACCACCAGCGGCTGCTTGCTTCATGCTTCGAGCCTCTTTGTTGGTGCTTTCCAATGAGGCAAGATCTGGAAACGATCCATCGGGTAAAACGCGATCTCGCCAATACCATTCCCAACGTTTAAATTTTACATATTCGGAATCCCATTCTTGGGAGCCCATCTGACGAAGGGATCGGATGCTTGCTTTTCTTCCGGGAAGAGAAGGTGCTTTCGCTTCGTTTTGAAAATAAGCCTCCGCAGTTTTTTGAATTGCGAAAAAGTTATTGGGCGTATTTCGTAATGCCTGTGCCAATTTACTTTGGCCGCTTACAGACATGCTCGCCAGCATCGTAAGCACTGTAAACACATACTTGCGCATAGGGTGGGGTTAATAGGTATTCAAATATAATAATAATATTTTTATAAAAATTGTAGTTTAAAAAATATGGTTCTACTTTTTATAAGTTTTAGGATAAAATAATAAGCTTATAATCTTGTATTTTCTATGTATAGTTAATGTAGGGTAGGTTAGAGCCGGCTTCAGACGTTGAGAAACATCATACAAGCACATGATCTTTATTAAGGTACATCCGGGAAAGGCTGTTTAGTTTGGTGAAACAAAATGGATCGAACTATGTCAGCATTTAAAACCATTCTGGTTCCTACCGACTTTTCCGATAATGCCCTCGCTGCGGCCGAATTTGCGCTAGACTTAGCACAGCGATTTCAAGCCAGGGTTGTGCTTCTCCACGTGATACATGTCCCGGTCTCACAAATTCAGGAAGACGCAATGATCTTGATAGAACGTCAAAATGAGCGGAGAGCCGAAAGCTTTCAATCGTTGCTGGCTTTGGAACAGGCGCTGCATCCTAGATTTCCTGCAGTGCCTGTGATAAAAGAAGTTAAACAAGGATTTCTTGCCGATACCATACAAGAGGTTGTTGAAATGCACCAGGTGGACTTGATTGTGATGGGAACCAAAGGCGCCAGTGGAGTAGGAGAGGTACTGGTTGGAAGCAACACCGTAAGGGTAATGGACACCGTCGATATTCCTGTTTTTATCATCCCGAATGAATATTCTCCTGGAAAAATTCAGAAGATTGTATTCGCAAGTGATTTTGAGTGGGAAGACGCCGATGCGCTGGCAGATGTGGTTCCGTTAGCCCAAAGCTATCAAAGCGAAATCCAGGTAGTACATATGACAGCTGCTCCGCAGTCATCAGAAGAAGAGCGTTTGCGGTGGTTAAAAGAATTGGCCGAAAAACGATTTAATTTTGATCAAATATCCTACAAACTTATTCCCAAACAAGAAAACAACTTTGATACGATCATCCAATACCTCAGTGACCAGCATGCTGATTTGGTGGTTATGAATGCCTCCGGTAAAAATTTATTGCAGCGTTTGTTTAAAGGAAGTCTTACTCATAAGATGGCATATCGCACGGGAATTCCATTCCTGGTTTTTCATGTAAAGGTTCCGAATAAATTGTAACCTTGTGGTATCAGAAATGAGAGCACGTTAGCGATTGGCAGGTGGTTCCTTTTTCAAGAACCATAATGGAAATGGAACTTTTTCCCATTTCCATTCGTGGTATATGGTATATCCCAAGGCCTGGTAAAATTTCAAACTTTCCGGATTAGAAGTTTCAAGGACAACCGTGCGTTGTTCCGCAAAAGCTTCTTGTTCAAGTTGCTGCAGTAAGTGCCGGCCATGTCCCTTTCCTTTTTCCAAGAGATTTACTCCGATGAAATAGATATGCCATCGTTTGGAAGGGGGATGTTGTTGTGCAATGTAGCGGTTTCGTTCGAGGATTCTGGAAATGGAAGTGATGGGAATTACGTGCAATACTAATTGAATTGAAAAATACAGGTCCCACACGAAAGGGAGTTTTTTATCCGGAAAGAAACTTAGGGCTGCGGCTTGAGCTGTGCTGTGCACACGCCCTTGTTTGCCTGCCTGCATCAAACAAATGCGCATTAAGTTTTTTCGCGCCCTGTAATTTTTTCCAGTGATCAGGTCTACACTGTGGTTGTTTTCAAAGGTATTGGTAAGTAGTTGAATGATATGTTCATCACTCATTTGATGCCTCGTTTATATTTTTCGATTTCTGTAATGTCCATTTGATAGCCTAACAATCCAATTTGATTGATGGGCGCAATAAAGAATGGCATTTTTACTGTTTGTAAAAATTTACTCCCATCTTCAGTAATAAATTCCCGTTTTCCATTTTTAATAATGGTTTGTTCTTCATCAAACCAAATTTGGGCCTGCTCTTTAGGGTATAAATCAAAGTCTGATTTTCCTATTAATTCTTCAGCATCCATATCGTGGAACTTAGATACAGCCTGGTTTACAGCGAAGAATTTTCCATCTGGTTTTTTAAGAAATACTTTCATTGGTATTTCATTCAAAATGGAAATAAGCATGGACTGATACGATCGTATCTTAGCAGAAGACTCGGCGAGTTTGGCTTCTTTATTTTTTAGTTCCTCCAGGCTTTCTTCCAATTGTTTGGAGTGTAATTGCGTTTCTTTTAAAAGTTCTTCAGAACGAATTCGAAGCAATATATTTTGCATACGCACCGCCAGAAGGGTAATACTTTGACGCAATAGTTCTTTGAGTTCTTCTTTAGGTTCTGAAAAGAAAGCAAGTTCTACCAGGCCCAATATCTGTCCGTAGGCATTCAAAGGCACTATCCATAAATATTTGGGATTTCTCTTTCCTAAACCGGATTCAATTGGGAAAAAGTCGTCCGGAACCGGATGTATCAAGGTCTCGGTGCCTTGTTTAATGGTTTGATCGGAGATGCCGTCAAATTCATATTCATCCATAAACTGATGAAAAACACCATAGCCGCCTGCGATGAGCAATCGATCGTTTTTTTGATAGAGTACTTCTGGCTTTACCAGGGAAATGCCATAATGGGCATGTGAAATTTCGGTGGCTCTGCTGAAATAACCACGAAAAAGATCTTCTATGGTTTCTTGCGAATTGATAAACAGGTTGAACTCTGATAACCAGGTGGCGTAATATTCCTTACTAGAATCCTCGTTCTCGTGTAGATTATTTTTTACATTTTTCGATTCAGACTTTTCTGATGCCGAAGTGGATTTGCTGAGATCCAGATGTGGTGGTCGCACCACAAACATAGAAAAAACCACCAAGAACAGCAATCCGATCAGGACCAGCATGGCAGGCGTCATCGGTAGTTTCCAAATGAGAAAACCAAGGCCTACAAGAAGTAAACATGCTCTAGCAGAAAAGCGTAGTTTCATAAGGTTAAAATTTCCAGTTCCAAGAATGAATTTGTTCCAAGGCTACTTTCAATAAAGCGATGGAGGCTTCCATGTCACGCGTATGCACCATTTCGATAACCTGGTGGATATGTCGCGTAGGTATTGAAATGGCTCCGGCGATGGCTCCATTTTTTCCAAATCGCTGCACTGGGGCGGTATCGGTGCCACCCGCCGTTAATATTTCGGGTTGCCAGGCGATCGAATGATGTTGGGCCTGCTGTTTCAGGAATTCTACCATACGGTAATCTGAAATTACAGAGGAGTCCATTATTTTTATAGCTGTGCCTTTTCCTAATTCCGTTATTTTTTCACTTGGTCTTGCTCCGGGCACATCGTAGGCAATGGTAGTATCTAATCCAAATCCAAAATCCGGATTAATACTATGCGCCGCTACCTGTGCTCCCCGAAGACCCACTTCTTCCTGCACTGAAAACACGGCATATACATCGTATGGAACGTGTTGCAATTGGCGAAGGGTTTCAATAAGGATAAATACCGATACTCGGTTGTCAAGTGATTTACAATTTACACAAGCGCCCATGCTGATCAAGGAGCGCTCTCGGGTAACCGGATCGCCTATGTTTACCAATCCTTCCAGCTCTTCCTTTGTCATGCCCAGATCTATAAAGAATTCTTCTGTACGGGCAGGTTTGTTTCGTTCTTCGGCACTCATCACATGTATGGGTTTGGATCCCATCACACCCACCAGATCTTTTTTCCCGTGCACAATAACACGTTGAGCGGTGAGTGTTTTAGGGTCAAATCCACCCAGTGTATGAAATCTCAGAAAGCCTTGCTCGTCTATATGCGTAACAATGAATCCGATTTCATCCATGTGCGCGGAAACCATTACTTTCTTTTGATCAGGGTTATTATTTCCTTTTTTTAAGGCTATAACATTTCCCATGTTGTCTAAATAGTAAGAGTCAACCAGGGGTTCTATTTCTCGTATCACAACCTGACGAATGCGTTGCTCAAACCCTGAAACTCCCGGTGTTTCGCAAATTTCTGCTAACAAGGAAATATTTAATGCTGTCATTCTATTCGTTTTCGTTCATTTTTTTCAATCAGTAAATCTCACAGAGATTTTTTATTCCTTTTACTGTGTCTTTAATGCACAGTGGTGTTGATACTAGGGGTTAGAAACTCTTCAATATTTTTGAAAATTCCCGAAACTAGTTTTTTCCTTGATTCTATCGCTGCCCATGCAATATGAGGCGTAAGCAATAATTTATGAGGAGGCAACGAAAGCAAAGGATGCAAGGGCTCGATAGGTTCTTTTTCAAAAACATCCAGGGCTGCAAATCCAATGTCATCGTGGGAGAGTGCTTTTATAAGGGCCATTTCATCAATAATGCCTCCACGACCTGTATTTACTATTATCGAATCTTTCTTCATCAGCGAAAAGGCGGCTTCATCGAAAATGTGGTACGATAAAGACGATAATGGCGCATGTATACTGATTACGTCGGAATTGCTTAAAAGTTCTTTCCAGCTAACATGCCGGTAGGGCTGCGATACATTGTTGCCAGACAGCGAATGATAGATAACATGCATTCCGAAGGATTCTGCAAGCCGCGCAACTGCCAAACCTATGGCTCCCAGCCCAAGTATACCAATGGTTTTTCCTTTAAGTAAATAAATAGTTTTACCATGGTGGGAAAAAAAAGGAGATTTACAATACTCATTCCGGGTATACTGAGAATAATACCATAAATGTTGGTTTCCATATAATATCATGGCCAGGGTATGTTGTGCGACCCCTTCGGTTGAATAGCCACTTACATTTTTTACTTTCACTCCCAGCTCCTGGGCGGCCTTTAGATCAATGTTGTTCATTCCGGTTGCAGCCACACAAATTAATCGGACACTTGGATTTTCTTCGAGATGCTTGCGATTGATAACAACTTTGTTTGTAATAATGCAAGTGGCACCGTGTAATCGCAATGCCGTTTGTTCCGGAGAAGTGGTTGCATATTGAACTACTTCCCCAAAGGATTGGAAAATATCAAAGCCTGTCTCTTCCCCTAGAGTCATGGCATCGAGAATAACTATTTTCATAAGAAATGTAAAAAATATAGATAAGGTATGGTGGGTTATGTTTTAGTTTTGTCTTTTTAAGGCTGGTGAAAAGGTGGTAGGTAGAAAAATATCAAATTTTCCCAAATCTTACTCTATTCCAATCCCGAAATGAATAGAAGTTTCCAGATAGGCAATTTCCCCGTTTACCTGATTCCCATGACTACAAAACTAAACAAGGAACACACTAAGTCCAAACCTTTCCCATACGAATACTCAACGAAGATTCCACAAAAAGGTTATACTAACGAAATTTAGTTTTTCCATACCAGGGTTTACTGCCAAAAATTATATTCCTTTGAAGAAACTATCTACGTTTATTCTCGTAGATTAATTCACGCACTCTGTAGTATAGTATGCACAAATACGGGATATTATTTTTTTTCTTTTACTTTTTAGCGATTTCTCAACAAAAAGAACTGATGTTCGAACAAGTCTATTTCGAGCAGGGCCTCTCCTCGAATTGGGTTCGTGACATCGAACAGGATTCCGCCGGATTTATTTGGATGGCAACCAACGATGGTTTGAATCGCTACGATGGTACCAAAATAAAAATCTTTCGGAGAGATGAATCCAATCCTCGCGCAATTCTCAATAACTATATTCGGTGTACGCATGTCGATAAGGCTGGTAAACTTTGGGTCGGCTACAGTGGCGGCTTGAGTGAATATATTAAAGAAACAGAAGATTTTATTAACCATGTGCACAACCCCAACAATCCTCAAAGCCTGCCGGCACGTAAAGTAGCCGACATCACTTCGGATTCCAAAAATACACTTTGGGTAATTACCAGTACAGATCTGTGCTATTATGAACCAGCCCAATACGCCTTTAGGAAAATCCCTTTTCCCGGATTTGAAAAGGCTGAGTTGGCAAAGATTATGTGCGATTCCAAAGATCGCCTCTGGATCGCCTCTTTAAGCAAAGGATTATTTTGTTACGATATTAAATCCGGCAAATTTACTGCTTACAATAACGGTTTGTCGACCTATTTGACTATTGGGATTTATGAAGATTTTAAAGGCCGAATCTGGGTCGGAGGAAGTGAGATTCCTCTCGCTTTAGTGGAGGGAGATCGATTAAGACCTATACCTGCCCTTAAGGCCGGAGAACTCGTGCAGGAAATTGGCGAAGATGCTCATCACACCCTTTGGGTGGCCATAGAAAATGGCGGAATCGTTTTGTTGGACCCAGAAACGTTGGAAGCTAAACAAAGACTATTGCATTCCG
The DNA here is from genome assembly GCA_025454925.1 of Cytophagaceae bacterium. Classification (GTDB taxonomy): domain Bacteria; phylum Bacteroidota; class Bacteroidia; order Cytophagales; family Cytophagaceae; genus JALONM01. The sequence goes on along the minus strand of JALONM010000052.1, from coordinate 2,674 downwards.
AATTTATTCCGTATTCTATCGGACATAATTCCATCAATACTATTTTTAAAGACCGGGAACAAAACATGTGGTTCGGTACTTTTGCAAGTGGTGCTAGCTTGCTGAAGTATCCCAATAATATTTTTGGTTATCATTTTCAAAAGCCTGGTGTTCGGAATTCGTTAAGCTTTAATTCTATTTTAAGCATAAGCGAAACAAAATCCGGATTGTGGATTGGCACGGACAACGGTGGTTTAAATTTTTATGATTATTCCCAAAAGCAATATCGTGTATACACGAAAGAAAATTCCAGTCTCGAAACCAATGTCGTTATATCCATGGCCATACAAGACGACGATCAGGTTTGGGTAGGGAACTATTTGGGCGGGTTGCAGTTAATCGATAAATCTGGCAAAACCAAGGAGGCTTGGTTGCCTAAAGTTTCTATTGGTAGTTTATGTATAGATAAAATAAATCAGCGCCTTTGGATCGGTACCTGGAATAGTGGCTTGTATTTGCTGGATTTGAAAACCAAGAAAATGAAAAGCTACATGTCCGATCCGGCCAATCCAACTTCCATAAGTGATAATTTTATTTTTATGGTGTACATGGATTCGAAAAATCATGTATGGTGTTGTACAACCAACGGTTTAAACTTAGTGCTCGATGCTGAAAAGGGAGAGTTCAGAAGATTTTATAAAGAAGAAAAGAACTCCCTGAGTATTATCGGGAATAATGTTTATTCTTGCTTTGAAGACAGCAAACATCGTTTCTGGATAGGTACCTCCGAAGGAATTTGTTTGATGAATCGCGATAGCTTAAAATTTACCAAATTTACACATCCTGCCATCCAGAATGCGAACATTCTTTCCTTTCAGGAAGATCGGTCAGGCAATATCTGGTTCAGTACATTCGGAGGCTTGTATTGCTATAACAATACTAAAAAAACGGTTTACATGTACAATGTATCGGATGGTCTTCAGGGAAATCAATTTACACGCTCTTCCGCTCTCTTGTCTTCCGGTGAACTCGTGTTTGGAGGAAGTTCAGGGTTTAATCGTTTTCTTCCTGAAGAAATTTTAGCTCATAACAAACCCTGTCCAGTACGATTGGTTACTTGCTTTGTAAATGATGAGGAACGCATCTCTAATAATTTAAGTGAAAAAGGAAGGCTTTCCTCCATTCATTTGAATGAACTGGAATCTTTAAATTTAACTTATCAGGAAAATAATCTAAAACTAGTTTTCGGAGCGATCAATTATTTTAATCCCAACCGTTTGACTTTCTCGTATAAACTGGATGGCTTTGATGATAATTGGAAAACGGCAGACGCCACATTGTCGGCATCCTATACCAATCTTAATCCCGGAACGTATACTTTTCAGGTGCGAAGTTGGTTGTATAATGAATCGGAACCAGGTCCAATAAAATCCCTTACAATTGTTATTCAGCCTCCCTACTATGCTACCTGGTGGTTTATTTCGCTTGCTTCTCTTGTGTTCTTGGTGTTGGTATATAAGCTTTATGGATACAGCGTGGCAGCATTAAAACGCAGGCAACTAATGTTAGAGGATCGTGTAAGAGAAAGAACCAAACAGATAGAAAAGCAAAAAGAAGAAATAGAAGAGTTATATCTCGAGTTGGAGGATAGCATTGATGCCGCCAAAACCATTCAGTTTAATCTGCTTCCATCCGAGACTGAAATTGTTCGTCATTTTCCCAAGTATGCGTTAAGGTACTTGCCCAAACAAAAAGTAAGTGGAGATTTTTATTGGTTGAAAGAAATTGATAATAAGGTTTACTTCTCACTTATTGATTGCACAGGACATGGCGTGCCGGGTGCTTTTCTTACCATGATTGCCAGCGATAAACTGGATAATTTGGTCAGTGGCGAGCATTGCAATGTGGCCAATATTCTGAATCAATTGAATCAACAAGTGGTGCGCACCCTGAGAGATCCTCAGAATGAGTTTCACATGGAGGGTATGGATATAGCCTTATGTGAATTCGATAAAAATACACATACACTTCGTTTTGCCGGAGCTAAAATGAGTATTGTCATTTTTCAAGGTACAGAATTCGTAAGCACCAAAGGCCATCGTTTTTCCATTGGTACGCATAAAGTAGGTACGCACCTTGAGTTTGAAATTTCTGAAATTCAACTGAAGCCCGGAGATCGCATATATCTCTTTACAGACGGATTTACTGATCAATTAGGTGGCGAAAATAATCAGAAGTTTTTGTTACGAAGAATTCTCGAAAACCTGGAGTTAACCTCCGGATTATCCATAGAAGCGCAAGGTGATTTGCTATTTAAAGCTTTTCAAGAATGGAAGGGAGATACACCTCAATTGGATGATGTAACGTTTTGGTTCCTGGAAGTATAATGTTGTCTCTATTTTATTTCTTATAGCTCCCCCCTCAATCTATCCGTAGTCTTAGACTACGGATGCATAATGAAAAAGAGACTTATTCTCCCACGAATGCTGGAGCCAGCGAATGATTAATGCTTCGGCGTGCAGGCCCCGACTGCTGGCGAGAGGATGTCGTCAATTGATTAAACCGGCTTTTCTCCATAGAAGCGAAGCGCACTATAGAGAAAGCTCATGGATCGTAGATCCATGGCCGGTAATCCCGACTTAGAAAATCACGGGCTTAGAAAAGAATTTCTTCTATTCAATTCCTTCTGAAGCCC
>JALONM010000051.1 GCA_025454925.1 Cytophagaceae bacterium | reverse complement strand
ATGGTTGGGCAATCTATGCCCGTACCTTGCTACACTCCTGAAATAGTAAAAGACCTTAACCTCGATTCTATCAAACAAGCGTATTGCGCCCGCATGGTCTTACCCAAAGGGCAGGAAGAAGCCTTTCTGCTTGCTTTAATGCATTATCCGGAACTGAAAGGAGCACGGATCAAGTGTATTCAACGCAGGCGCTTTGTGCCTCTTACCACGATGCCATCGGTACGCTCAACTTTTTTTCATAAGCAAACAAACAGACGTTATAAAATACTGATCAGTACCCATTCGCGTCACGTTATAGATTCCATTCTATTGCATAAACTTCCTTTAAATGCTGCCATAGGTGTGCTAGGACATGAGCTTGCTCATGTTGCGTACTTTACACATCAAAACTTTTGGGGTGTCATGCGGGTGGCAAAAGGAAACTTATCCAATAAATATTTAGACTCTATGGAATTTGCTACCGATCAAAGCACCATCGATCATGGGCTAGGGTGGCAATTACTTGCCTGGAGCGAATTTACACGCGATAAGTTGGCTAGTAAATATTTTAAAAATCTACCCGATTGGCGAACTATTGACTTCGAAAATTTACCCATCAGCCTGAACGAACGGTATATGCACCCCTGGACCATTCGAAAAAAAATCAAGCATCATCCTTTGTACGCGACCAAGGCGGCTCCAATTGAATAGGTGATTTTTACCGATTTTTAAATTTCCATTACCTTACCATAGTCCTTGAGTGTGTGTGCACTGCTTTCGTATGGAAATTTCTATTCATGCTGCTGCGCAGAATAACATAAAAAAAGCAATTTAACCACGCTTTGTTGATCAAATTGCTTTTCAAACAGAAATCCGTTCAAATTATTTTTCGACTTCCTTTTTCAAATTGGAAAGTCCATTTTGAAAATCGGCACCTAACATTTGTTCCATATCAAAAAACAATAACATCAAATTCATTGGATAGGCCATGTTTCCTTTAAATCCCCAAACCACTTTAGTTGTAGAGTCGCTCAGGGCCTCGGTGGTCATGTAAGCATTATCTTTACCCTCCATAGGCTTAAAAAATCTCAATTCATAGTCTACCCGTTGTCCTTCCTGAATGCCAATGATTTCTTGCTCTCCTTTACCTACTTCATCGTTCTGGCTATCCCAGCCAGATACAAATCCTACTGTTCCATCAGTACCTCTCCATTCCTTTTTCATGGATGGATCTTTGAGTGCCCAAACACTGTAGGAGTCTTGATTTTTGAGCAGTTTAATAAAATCAAAAACTTCTTGTTTGGGTTTGTTGATGACGATATCCCGTTCTACGGTGAATTGTTTTTTAAGGAAAAGCGCAATGAACAACGGAGTCAGTATTAGCAATGCCAGCACTACTCCCAGGTATTTTAATATTTTCATACGGAAAAGGTTAGGTTTATTTAATAATAAAGGTACAAAATCTTAGAACATCCTAAAATGGATTTCAGAAGGACTTGTTAGATTAGACTTGTACTGTTATTATTTCAACGCTTGGAAAGCGATGAAGCTGGCTGCATAAGCGAGAAGAGTCATGAAGGTGAACTGCAGAACAGGCCACTTCCAACTTTTGGTTTCGCGGTATACAGTGGCTACGGTGCTCATGCACTGCAAGGCGAACATGTAAAAGAGTAAAACAGAAAATGAAACCGCAGTAGAATAAAATGGCTGACCGGTTTTAGGATTTATGTCGGCACGCATTTGTTCTACAATAGCTTCGTTTTCCGCTTCATCGCCCATGCTGTATAAAATCCCCATGGTACTCATAAAAACTTCGCGGGCTGCAAAAGAAGTGATCAATGAAATACCCAAACGCCAATCAAATCCAATGGGAGCAATAACCGGCTCGATGGCTTTCCCAAAATACCCTGCGTAGGAAGCTTCCGTAGTGCGGGCTTGGATGAGGTTTTCGGCCGATTTTCCATCTAATTTTAAAGATATTGCTTCTTGTTGAGCCAGGCTGCGCGCTTCCTCCATTTTGTTGCCAGGACCATACGAAGCCAACACCCAAAGCACAATGGAAATAGCAATAATGACTTTGCCTGCGCCCCAAACAAAGGCCATGGATTTTTCATATATGGTGTATCCTACATTTTTCCAACGTGGCATTTTGTATGCCGGAAACTCCATGATGAAATAACTATGCTCTTTATTTTTGAGCAGCTTAGTGAGCACCCATCCCGCTACAATCGCAGACAAAAATCCGGCGAGATAGAGCATCATTAAAATGATACCATGCAGATTAAATATACCCAAAATGGTTTTATCGGGCGTAAGAAGCGCTACCATGGCGGTAAACACCGGTATTCGGGCAGAGCAACTCATCAATGGAGTTACAAAAATAGTAATGATTCGTTCTTTCCAATTTTCGATGCTTCTTGTGGCCATAAGCGCCGGAACAGCGCATCCCACCCCAGAGATCAGGGGTACTACACTGCGTCCATTTAATCCAAACTGGCGCATTATTTTGTCCATCAAATACATGACCCGTGTCATGTATCCACTTTCTTCGAGCATGGAAATAAATGCAAACAGCAGGGCTATTTGTGGCAAAAAGATCACGATGTTTTGAAATCCAACTAAAATTCCATCGGTGAGTAAATTGGTCAGAGGCCCTTCCGGAAGGACCTCACTTAGCCAGTGATGCAAGCCGGAAAACAAATTCCCGATCCATTCGGTGGGTAAGGTGGAAAGAGAGAATACCCCTTGAAATAATAAAAATAGAGCCGCAAAAAATATGAGGTAGCCCCAAACTTTATGCGTAATGATCCGATCAATGCGTTGGGAAAAGCGTTCCTTTTCAGCGCTTTTCTGGGTTACTACCACCCGGTTCAGTATTTGGTGCAGTACTTCGTAGCGGTGCACCGTTTCTTTCGACTGAAGCAAAACGCTATCAAAATTATTTTTCTTCAGAATGCCTGCGATGGTATTTTTTTCGGACTCAGAAAAATTTTGCATGTCCTGATACCGGTGGGCAATCTGTAAGGCGAGGTAATTATTGGGTATTTTAAATAGCGTTTTAATTTCATGTTGAACCTGCGGAGCAAATTCGTTAAAATCCAAATACGTTTCGGGGGCATTATGCACCGGACAGGAAATTGCGGCTTTCAGTACATCTACCCCTTTGCCGGTACGCGCATTAATTTCTACGACCGGCACACCCAGCTCTGCACGCAGCTTATCAATATCTACTTTCAGCCCTTGACGAGATGCCACATCAATCATGTTCAGGGCTAATATAACCGGGAATCCTAAATCACGAACTTGAGTAAATAAAAGTAAATTTCTTTTTAAATTAGAAACATCGACCACCACCACCAGGAAGTCCGGATAATTTTCGCCTTGTGGAGCATTCAATACCTCAAAAACAACTTGCTCATCAAGGGATTTGGGATACAAGGAATACGTACCCGGCAAATCAATGATCTCGGCCACCGATTGATTACTCAGTTTGCAGAGTCCGGTTTTTTTATCGACGGTTACACCAGGAAAATTTCCGGTTTTTTGATTTAGTCCCGTTAGTTGATTGAACAACGAAGACTTTCCTGAATTAGGATTTCCTAGCAGCGCTACTTTAATGACGTGTCTGGGCATAATTACCGGAGCTTAATGGTTGCCGCTTCCTCCTTGCGAAGCAATAATTGATAGCCAGCCACTTTAATGCAAATCGGATCTCCCAACGGGGCTTTATGACTTAACTGCACTTCTGATCCTGGAAGGCAACCCATCTCCAGCAGCTTCAACGACATTTCCACATTGTTAAAACCTGCTATGATCCCTCCCTCTCCTATCTTTAAGTCGGCCACTGACCGTGATCCCTCTCGCATTTATTTAGACTTATTTCAAACAAATTTAGTCCTCAAATCTACATCTTATCCCTGAATCAGGGTATAATTTTTATCATTGTTTCGTACTTTATTCTAAAACAGGATTTCAAAAAGGAATAAAAAAGGTACTTTTCAAAGTATTTTTTGATTCGACTCCAAAAAACTTCCACAGCCATTAACTCTTACATTTACAGACCATTAAGGAAATTTGCAAAGCTTGGATGCGGCGTATTTTGATTCCGGAATAAGAATATAAAACACTGTAATACAGATATTTATATTGTAAATATGATATTTTGATGCTATCTTTATCAAACGAATCAATAAGTAGAAAGAGTATAGAACTAACAAACGTTAAAATCGCCCCCCATGAAGAAGTTTTTGTTTGGATTGTGTTTTGGAATGGTGCTTTCGTTGGCGCACGCGCAGCAGGAAACTCCCAAAAGCATTGTAGAGCGTTATGGTCAATTACGGGTTAAAGGGAACTACATCCTTAGTCAGTATGGAGACACCGTGCAACTAAGAGGTATGTCGATGTTTTGGAGCCAATGGATGGGCAAATTTTATAATCCCTCGCTGGTAAAATGGCTGAAAGATGACTGGAAAATAACTGTGATACGTATTGCCATGGGTGTTGAAAGTGGCGGATACCTGGATAACTCGTTTGAAGAAAAAAAGAAAGTGTATGCCATGGTAGATGCAGCCGTAGCCAATGGTATTTACGTCATCATCGATTACCATAGTCATGAGGCCCATATGAATCCGGAACCTGCGAAAAAATTTTTTCTGGAAGTCTCTAAGAAATATGGGCACCTGCCTAATGTATTGTATGAAATTTACAACGAGCCCTTGCAAGATATTTCCTGGCATAAAGATATAAAACCCTATTCGGAAGCGGTTATCAAAGTCATCCGCAGCAATGATCCAGACAACATCGTCATTTGTGGTACGCGCCAATGGTCGCAACTGGTTGGCGAAGCTGCCATGAATCCGGTGAAAGACTCGAATACGGTGTATACACTTCATTTTTATGCCGCATCGCATGGCCAATACTTGAGGGATGAAGCCAAGGCCGCCATGGCGAAAGGAATCTGTATTTTTGTATCTGAATTTGGCACCTGCGAATATACCGGAAATGGCACCTTGGATTATATGGCCACTCAAGCCTGGTTTGAATTTATGGACCAATACAAAATCAGTTGGTGCAACTGGTCTGTATCGGACAAGGAGGAAACAGCCTCTATCATTAAGCCAGGAGCTAAAAGCAGCGGTAAGTGGAGACCGGAAGATTTAACTCCTTCGGGTGAATTTATCCGGGATGAATTATGGATTAAAAACGGACCTTTGCTGAAATAAGAATAGGATCTTCCTTTCACCCTAAAAGAATTTCTAGGGAGCAAAGCCGCATGCATAGGAATTGGGCGTGCCCCTTGTGGTGGCGCCATAGGCGCCATGCCACTGCGGGTCGGGCTATACGTTTATACTCCTCGTGGCGGCGCCTTCAGCGCCCGCGCCACTGCGGGGTATAAACTTCTATCCCTCACGCGTACACCAGCGCTGTGCCTCGAATTCATCCGTAGAAATTCTTCTATGGAAAACCCTCAACTAAACTTAAAAACTTCAGAAGGCTTCGAACAGACGAAATTCTTTTTGAAGCCCTTGATTTTAGTAGTCGTTTTTCAATAGAAGAATTTCTATTGAAAAATTAGGGTTAAACGTTTCTGGTGATTCATTAGAGAAAGTATGCTAGGCAATCCGGCCCGGATAGAGCGGAAAGCCCACGGCATGATGTGTATATAGAAGCTCAGCCGCTGGCGTGGCCTTGCAGCGATAGCCGGATAAGCCGGCAAAAAAAACGGCCCAAGGATGTATACTTCCTTGAGCCGATTATATTGAAAGCGTGAATGCTATTCTGTTATTTCGCCTTCCAGGGTGAGTATGGTAGTGCCCGGCATGGTGTTGGCGATGATAATGACATTTTTACGAAATGATCCTGATTTTCCCTCTATTTTAAAGCCTCCGCGAATGACGGCTTTTTGACCCGGAAGAATTCCTTTTTTAGGAAAATCGGCCAGGGTACAATCGCAGGAAGTTTTCACATCTTGAATGGTTAAGGTTTCGGTGCCATCGTTGGTAAATACGAAGTCTGTCCAGAGGGTGTCTTTTCCTGCTTTCACCTTTCCAAAATGGTGGGATGTTTTTTCGAACTTAAAGTTTGCCTGAGCGCTGAGCTTGAATGAAAAGAAGATGGCAATTGCCAGAAAGAACCATGTTTTCATACTACAATTTTTGAATGTTGGGTTTCAAATACTATGCCTTAATAACGGAGTATTGAAGAAATTGGTTCGTAAAGCAAGTTTCGAGCTGTGTTTCAGAAAGTTGAAAACCACTATGAAAATGCAACCATTCGTAAAATTTATGCCAGCGCCCCGGATTCATTACTCCCCATTGCTCGTCTTCGTTGAGCCAATACGGTTTTAAGGCCTGCAATTGCAGCTTTAGCAAATTGCGGTCGCGCATGCCTGGTACATGCAGGGCAAATAATATCTCTATCGTTTCCTGCAGGTTGTAGGCCGCATACAAATATCCACGAGAAGAAACCTCCATGAGGCGGCGCAGCTCGCGTGGATGGGTTTGAATGAATTGCCTGCTGGTGACCAGCAAAGGAGCATGCCCATAAGGCACCGAAGCTTCTTCTAAGGTAAAATACTTTAATGGAATGCCACGAAATTCTGCTTCCACCCCTTCAATGGGTTTATACAACCACACCAGGTCTACATGAGATTCAAATAATTGCTGATACAATTCCAGTTTAGGCGGATTTACCACTTGCACATTGGGCCATAACTGTGAAATGATTTCCTGTTCAAAAGGCAAACCCAAGGCTCCGTATTTTACAGTTTGACCTGGCTTGACGTCGTTGAGTGAAGCGAAGCAACTGCTGTTGCCCTGAAGCAAAGTACCAATAGCCACCAGGTCGTGACCTTCTGAAACGGCCTTCATCATCATCTCTCCAGGCATAATGGCTATGGCGGCTTCCTGGCTCAACAATTTATCCAGGGTGCTGCGACCATAGGCATCGTCTTCTACACCCAGTAATTTGAGGTCTATTCCCAATTCCCTGTACCAACCTTTGGCTCTGGCCAAAAATATTCCGGCGTGTATAGGGTTAGGAGTCCAATCGAGGGCTATCAGAATTTCCATGTTCTAAAATTTCATATTCAAGGTAACAAAAAAATTCGAAGGTGCTGCCGGATAATATGCGGGCGAATTGGTTCTTACCAAAGAGCCTCCGGATTGCATCTGATAGAAATGGTTGGCTGTTCCATTCGGATAAAAATCCGTATTGGTAAAATTATTCCATTGCAGGCTGAGTGTGTACTGGCCTCTTTTTAAGAGCGGACTCAGATCGGCCGACACGCGGGCGTCGGCAAAGAAATAAGCCGGTGCCGTAAGGTTTTCGGTAGAGGTATTATCCAAATACACTTTGCTTACATATTTCCCCATAATCTCGAGCGATAACCATGGTAGTGGCGAATACCGAACGCCTTGATTCAACATCAGCGTGGGTGTCATTAAGGGTTGCGTATTCTCTATGCGAAACGTTTCGGTGGTAAATGTATTGTTGCCCAAGGTATCGAAAACGGGAAGGTTCTGTACGAGAGTCCGGATACGATTATGAGAAACGGAGGAAGCATGCAGCAACTGCCACTTAGGGTGGAGTTTCCAATTCACTTCCAACTCTACACCTCTTCTAAAACTCTTGGCAACGTTTTCCCTCATGGCATAACCCACGGAGTTTAATTTTCCGGTGGCAATAATTTCATTTTTAAATTCCATTACATAAACGTTTGCCTGACAGCGGAAATTGCGGGATTGGATGTCGGTACCCACTTCTATATCGACTACCTCTTCGGGTTTTACTCGATCTTTGCGGATGGGCTCCAGAGCTCGGTCGTCCACAATTAAATCAACGCGAGTAGGCTCGCGGGTAGTACGTCCTATGCTGGAGTACACGCTGGCATTTGGTGAAAGCGAAAAGCGGAATCCGGCTTTAGGATTCAGGAAGGTCCATTGCATAGGATCTTTCATGGAAAATGAGTCGCGGTAAATAGGTTTATCTACGGCCCGATATTGAAAGCTGGCGGTGCGCCATTGTGCATCTGCGTACACTAAAAATTTGGGAGAAACCTGGTATGTAAATTTCCCGAAGGCAGACATTTCATTTTTATATCCGGTATTGTCGTGCACGATATGATCGCTGCTAAACGTATCGGGCATTACCTGCAGCCAAGGTGTCGTCATAAAATGCCTTGAGGTAAAGGTATTGGCATGGAATCCCGCGGTAACACTTATTTGCTTCGATTGGTATGTAAGGTAAGACATGGCTCCTACTAAATCCATGTTGAGCTGATATCTAAGGATGGAATTGGTGGAAGTCCCCAAGGTATCAGGGAGATTTAAGGCAAAATAAGGCATGCCTGGAACGTATACATCAAAATGACCATCCCCTTTTACCCAATAAGCCGCAGAAGTCAATTGCACCTTTCTACTGAACTTGTAAGCATAATGTAATTGATGAAATGTTTGACGGAATTTATCTTTATCAAACCGTGTAAGTGGATTATAACGGCGGTTGGTATCCAGAATCGATTTTGCAGTACCCACATAGGCAAGTTGGGAATTCGCTTCGCCTCCAAAGGAGGTAAATTTGAACAAGGATTTTTTACCGAAATAGGCACCCGAAATGTAATAACTGTTTACTGCTACTCCGGAGCGATCGCGATATCCTTCTGTAGAAATGTTGGATACTCTGCCATAAAATGCAAATCGATCCGACACGCGTCCGCTCTGCCACTCGGCACTCAATCGCTTAGACTGGAAAGAGCCGTAACCGCTGCTGAACCCAAAGGAACCGGTATCGGCCAGATTAATACCCAACATGTTTACCGAACCGGCAAAGCTGGCAGTACCATTGGAGGAAGTGCCAACACCTCGCTGAATTTGGATGCTTTGCACACTGCTGAGAAGATCCGCAAAATTATTAAAATAGTATCCCTGCGTTTCAGGGTCGTTTACAGGAATACCATTGACCGTATAGTTGATACGGGTTTGATCGATTCCGCGCATGCGGAAATACGAATAGCCAATACCGTTTCCTGTTTCACTATATGAATTAACAGACGTTGCAGAGTTTAAAAAAGTAGGCACATCGTGTCCGAAATATCGTTTGGTGATTTCCTCTCGGGAAATATTTTGCTGAGATACGGGAACTTCGCGCGGTGCTCGCACAGCTTTGACTACGATTTCCTGACTAATAGTTTCCTTCATTTGAATCGTGAAGAAAAGGGATCTGGTAGTATCTGAAATTTCAACATTCTGTGTGTTGGGTTTATATCCCTCCTTAAAAAGCGTGAAGGAATAAGTGCCGGGCTTATTGCTCAAATAAAAATTACCATTTGCATCGCTATAGTAAATCTCTCCTCCGGGACTCACTTTTATTTGAACATCAGATAAATTTTCACCTGACTGCGCATCTTTTACATTGCACTGAATGGAAGCTAATAAGACATTCAGAAGCAACAGTACTGTTGACAACATAATTCTTCGTTTTGGGTAGTAATAAACAACCTTTAGGAGAATTGCATCATGCAACAAAGTATACCCGGATGCAGGCGCATCCGACTTTTCCCTACGCGGCCATTACGCCGATCAGGTTCAGAGGGTATAATCTCAGTTTGCTATTTACAAACACCCCTAAAGTGGTTCAAAGCTACTAAGAACTCTTCAATTAACCAATTCGCCAACGATGTCAGGAATGAAATCAATTCAACAAAGATTTTTGTCGCTACACGATCACTTGTTCAAACAGATCCTTCGGAAGTTATCGACATTCTAATCAATTTGGTTAATACAAAAAAAAAGCGCTGAATTCACCAGCGCTTTTAAATTTTATCAAATTAAGATTATGCTACCTTATCTACTCTAAATAAATGTTTGATTCCTGGTGATATATGAAATTCTAGAAAATCACCTTCTTTATACTGGCGATAATGCTCTTCCTCAACATGGAAAATATATCCATCAACATTAAAGGTATACATAATTTTTTTATTCTTAGAAATTTCCTTTTTGCGAGCAAGAATTCCTTTATATACTTTTTTCTCTTTCTTCGTCAGATCCTTTAAATAGGGGCGCTGTGAATAGATCAGAACAGACAAGCCTGTCATAAAAAATAAAATAGGAATGCCTGCGAATAAAATTGAACTATGAACAAATTGATGAAGGATTAACCCGATGGTAAAACACGAAAGTGCAAGAATGAAGAGACTGATACTAAAGGATCCTAATCTCAAAAAAATGAGTTCTTTCAATTCGTCTTTTTCTAAACTGAGGTATTTCATACTAAACAACGTTTATAGTTAAAAAATAATTACAATGAATTCTATGGGATTGTAGTAAACAGTTATTTTTAATCGAATAATTTTTTAATTTTTATAATCGACTCTGAGAAATTATACGGATGATGAGTACCTGTGGTTATGTATGTCCTTTGTGCGAAGGGAAAAAAATATTGGAATCGGGAAATTTCTGTGATTGGTGTTCATCTTCTGAATCCATTACCAAAAAACATATAGAAAATACTAAAGATTCAGAGGTGCATAATGACACCCTTTCTGAAAAGGATAGTATATCCTTGAATGCCAATTCTAGCGAATTGCAATCTACAGAATCCACAGCTTAGGCATTACCTTCAAAATTTGATTGAATCACAGCTTCTTAATCAATTTTTTTTTAGATTATGACGAAATGAAATTAGGGAGCAAAACAGAAATAACCGGAATTTATTCGACTTTCCGATTGTTATCCACTGATTATCAACATTGAAATGTTGATTCCTAAAATAGACTGAACGAAAAATGGTACTTTTTGAACTATTTATTAAATGTTACTAATTAATAATTTTGGCTTTTAGAAAGCCTAGTTCTTTTAGTTTGGCATTTTTTTATAAAAAAACATTCGAAAAGTTAAATATTTTTGTTCTTTATTCCTATATTAAGGTGCAAAAACACCAAAATGCTGTGTTTTTTTAAAAAGGATAATAATTTAAATTGAAATAGATTGATACCAAATGAGCATGATCTCCCTGAAATTTCTGTGCGTCAGCTTTCGCTAAGAAATGGAAGTGATAAGCCGGAAATTTGGTGCGCTTATAAAGGACTGGTATATGACTTAAGTGCATCGAGGCTTTGGAGAGGAGGAAAACATTACGAACATTGGGCTGGACAAGACCTAACGGAAGAAATGGAAAATGCCCCACACTTGCCTTCGGTATTTGACAAGTTTAAGGTAATTGGAAAACTAAAGTACTAAATACGATATGATAGCGATTATTGACAGTGGTTCCACTAAATCCAGTTGGGCAATCATTAATCAAGACGGTAGCAAGTCTGCCTACTCAACCGTAGGATTTAACCCTTATTACCAATCTTCGGAAGAAATTGGTGACATTTTACGTCGTGATTTATTCCCACAGTTGGAAGAAGGCACCCGCATTACGGAAGTATTCTACTACGGAGCAGGATGCGAGCGCAAAGCACAGCGTGATGTCGTTGAAGCTGGTTTTAGACTCGCTTTTGGAGAAATACTCTATCATATTGATCACGATTTGCTGGCAGCTGCCAGATCTTTATTCCACGACGAAAATGGCATTGCCTGCATTGCTGGTACAGGTTCTAACACCTGCCTTTTTGAGAACGGCAGGATCGTAGAAAACATCTATTCCCCAGGATTGGCGCTGGGCGACGAGGGAAGCGGCGGATATCTGGGTAAATTGCTGGTTCGTGATTATATTCGCAAAGCATTACCGCCTTCGTTGATGAAGAAATTTGAGGAGTTTACTCCTGATAGAACGGCTGAAATACTAGACAAGGTTTATAAGAAACCTTTCCCTAACCGGTACCTGGCCTCTTTCGCTCCATTTGTGGTTCAGAATCAAGACCATCCGGCCATGCACAAACTTGCTTATCAAAACTTTGAAGAAATGTTTGATCAGTGCATTTGCCGTTACCCGGACTATCAGAAACTACCTATCCGTTTTGTAGGTTCTGTGGCCGCTTACCTTAGTCCAGTGCTACAGGAAGTAGCCAAGTCTAAAGGTGCCTCTATCGACAAAATTCTTCGCAATCCAATGGAAGGCCTGGTGCTTTACCATTTGAAAAGCGAAAATTTAGTATGAGTGTAACCGAGTCCAATTCCCATTACAATCACTTAGAAAAAATGTCTGTCGAGGAATTACTCCTCGGAATTAATAAAGAAGACCAGTCGGTGCCTTTGGCGGTTCAGGCTGCAATTCCTCAGTTACAAACCCTCATTACAGCAATAGTCGCTCGCATGAAACAAGGCGGGCGACTATTTTACATTGGAGCCGGTACCAGCGGCAGATTGGGCATTGTAGATGCATCGGAGTGCCCTCCCACCTTCGGTGTCCCTCATGAAATGGTTATTGGAATAATAGCTGGTGGAGATACGGCGATAAGAAAAGCCGTAGAATTTGCCGAAGACGACAAGGAACAAGCTTGGAAAGACCTGTTGCCCTTTGCTCCCAGTCCCCTCGATACCTTAATCGGCATCGCAGCGTCCGGAAGAACTCCCTATGTGATTGGTGGCGTAGCCACTGCGCGCCAGCGGGGATTGCTTACCGGCTGCATCACTTGCAATCCAGGATCTGCCTTGGCCAGTGCGGTTGAACATCCGGTAGAAATTGTCGTAGGTCCTGAGTTTGTGACCGGCAGCACGCGCATGAAAGCTGGTACTGCACAAAAACTAGCCTTGAATATGATTTCCACCTCGGTCATGATCCAACTCGGAAGAGTACGAGGAAATAAAATGGTAGATATGCAACTGAGCAATTTAAAGTTGGTAGACCGCGCAGTCCGCATGATCATGCAGGAAATTCCGGTAGATGAAACCACCGCGAAAAATTTATTGGAAAAACACGGCAGCGTTCGTAAAGCAGTAGACGCGTATGCAGGACATTGAACCCTTTGAAGGATGGTATCCGTTGTACGACAGCAGCAAAGACCGTCAAAATCCACTTTATGGCGAAACGTATGATTTAAGCCGATACTCTTCGGCCATTTATGGTTATTACATTCACCCACTCTGGGATTATATAGGTTCCGAAACACTGTACATCAAAATTTTGTACGTCGATTACAAACGAGGATTTGCCATACTTGAACTCTTCGGCGAATGGAACGACACGCTTCACAACGACGTCATGCATTTGAAAAGAAACATTATTGATGCGCAACTGGCAGAAGGAATTTCCGACTTCATTTTGATCGGTGAAAATGTGTTTAATTTTCACGGCTCCGACGACTGCTACTACGAAGAATGGATGGAAGAAGTGGAAGATGGTTGGATAGCGGCCCTGGAATTCAGGGAGCATGTGCATGCCGAATGGAGGAAATTCAACATCGACTCCTACTTCAACTATGGAAACCATTTGGAATTCAGCAACTGGCGCACGTATTCGCCCATTCGCTTGTGGGAGGCAGTAACGGCGCGGCTTGAAAAAAGACTTCCTGGATTTTAAATCCCAATTCCTTCATAGAAATTCTTCTAGTGAGAAATATTTCTTTATTCCAAAATATAAAGGCCCGTCAAGAATCAGTGATCTTTTGACAAGAACGAATTAAAGACTCAATAATTCTTTTGCATTTTGAATGGCGGTGGCACTTGGCTTTTCCCCTCCAATCATTTTGGCTATTTCCTCCACGCGTTCCTTTTCGCTAAGTTTCTTCATGCGGCTGTTCGTGCGAGAGCCCTCATGGTCTTTGTATACATAGCAATGTACACTTCCCTGACTGGCCATCTGGGGCAAATGGGTGATGGTGATTACCTGATGTTTCTCAGAAAGTTTCTTTATCAGCTTTCCAACTTTTATCGCAATTTCTCCACTAATGCCTGTATCAATTTCGTCAAAAACGATGGTAGGCAACTGTATGCGATCCGCCATGATAAATTTGATGCACAACATCAAACGGCTAAACTCACCGCCTGAGGCGGCATTCTTTAACTCCTGAGGAGCTACGCCCTTGTTGGCACTAAACCGGATAGAGACTTCATCGATGCCCAAGGCATAAGGATCTTTTTCAACCAACTCAATGCGAACGGACCCATTTACAATTCCAACCTCTTTCAGTAATCCTTCAATTTTTTCCTGCAATGGCGCGGTATGTTTTTTCCGCAAAGCGGAAAGCTCATTGGCCGTTTTCATCATGGATTTGCGCTGTGTTTCCATCAGCTTTTCCAGATTTCCGATCTCCTGATCCAGGTTTTCGGTGCGCTGGATATTGCTTTGTAATTGATCCCGAATCGCTATTAATTTTTCGGAAGAATTTACCTGATGCTTGGTTTGCAGCGAATACAGGCGACTAAGCCGAGCTTCCATTTCCTGCATTAAAGCCGGATTATATTCTACCTCTGATTCCAGACTTTCCAATTCTGCGCCCAGATCTTTGAGCTCCAGCAATGCCGAACGCAAGCGTTCATGCAAAACATGATAGGCCGAAGAAAACTTCGATAAACTCTCCAGATTTTTTTCTGCCAACTTCAACTGATCGACAATACTATTCTGATCGCCTGAAATCCATTGGGCCGTTTGACTCAACTTAGAAATGATTTGCTCTGCATTTTCCAGCAGTTTCAATTTTTCTTCCAGCGATTCCTGCTCCCCGATTTTAACATCTGCCTCGTCAAGTTCTTTAAATAAAAAGGAATAGTAGTCAAGCTGTTTCTTTTCCTCGGTAGCTTTGGCCACCAAATGCTGGTATTCAGACTCAGTTTTTCTGAATGACTTAAATTGCTGTTGAAAGCTTTGTCGCAAGGCAAGAGCATTGGAAAAAGAATCCAGCACGTCCATCTGTATTCCCTGGTTGGCCAGCAGCAAGGTGTCGTGTTGTGAGTGAATATCCACCAAACGAGGGGCCCACTTTTTTACTATATCTAAAGTTACAGGCGTATCGTTAACAAACATTCTGGATTTGCCTGCAGAAGTAATTTCTCTGCGGATAATACATTCTTCTTCAGGGTCCAGATCTGCCTCTTCAAAAAATTCTGCGTACTGTTGAGCATTCAATACAAAGGTACCTTCTATGATGCATTTCTCATCTTGCTCAAACAGCGCTTTAGAATCAGCCCGGTTGCCCAGCAATAACCCTAGGGCTCCCAGCATGATAGATTTACCCGCGCCGGTTTCACCGGTTATCACAGTAAAATCCTTTGCAGGACTAAACTCTAGTTCCCGGATTAACGCATAATTTTTTATCAGTAAGTGTCGTAACATAGCTTAGTAGTCTGCTTCCTCATCCAGTATCAATTCCAGCAATTGCGATACCTCCAGGGTGTGCAACCTTCCCAACTTATCTTTTAGTTGAATGTGGGGCTGGCACTTTATCAAAACTCCATCGTGAACACTATTGTCTTTCAAAACCAGGGCGACTCGCTTTTGCAACGATTTATACAACTGAATTTCAAGTTGTGCGCCATAATAACGATGCAAGCGTTTTCCCATCAGTGTACTAAAATTTCTTTTACATTTGCACGCACACGTTCACTAATAGAATCGGTAGGTAAATCATTGGCATCTTTCCCAAAGGGGTCTTCAATTTCTTCTCCAATAATTTTTATCCCCTCCAAGGCAAAATAAATAATCATTACAGTAGGCACCGTCCACCATCCCAGATCGTGCATCAAACCAAAAGGAAGCATCATGGTGTACAAAAGCATAAAGCGGTCGAGGTGCTTGGTATACGATGTTGGAATCGGTGTATTTTTTATGCGTTCACACCCACCCACCACGTCGGCAAGTGTATTCCATTGATTATCGAGAGACAACAATTGTTCCTGAGTAAATACCCCCTTCTTCGCCAATTCATTGATTCGGATCATTAAGTGCGCATTAATCCGGTTGGGTACATGCTTTACCTTTTGCAAATCCTGTATCATGCCTGGAAAAGCCTCTTCCAGTTCGCTCATAATTACCCCTTCGCGCATATGCTCTTTGAGTGCGTAATAATAATTACCGATCATTTGGGCAAAAAAGATCCTGTTTTCTTTATCGGCTTCGGGTAAAAAAGCATTCAGCTTGAGTGCCAGATTGCGGGATGCATTGGTCAACTGTCCCAGCAAACGTCTGCCTTCCCACCAGCGCTCGTAAGCCGTATTCGTTCGGAATACCAGCAACAAACCCAATACAATTCCTAGCAGTGAAAATACCGTACTCGTCGGCCTGAAATCGAAATCAAAGTGCAAGGCATAATATTCAATATAATAGGCCGCTGCAGTATACAACCCAATAGAAAATACACTGGGCACCAATTTTCCAATAGTACTTTTATCGGCAAAAGAAAATCCACTTTTTATATTCTTTAACATGCAGTATATCTATTTTGATGCTGCCATCGTTATAAAAACTATGAAACTACTGAATACGTTTGTTCTTTCGGCCCTAATATTCGTCTTCGCGCTGGGATCAGGCAGCTCTTGCGCCGGAAGCCGAAAATGTGCTACCTGTCCTGACCCAGATGAAAACCGTAAAAGCTTTCAAAAAGCAGAACGTGAGGCACTCAAACAACGATCGAGACATTAAAATTCAGCCGTTTTAGGAGCCCTTGGAAACGGAATTACATCGCGGATGTTCGTCATTCCGGTTACAAACAATACAAGGCGTTCAAAGCCCAGGCCAAATCCGGCATGTGGAGCATTGCCAAATCGACGCGTATCCAAATACCACCAAATATCTTGTTCCTTTATTCCAACATCGTTGGCACGCTTAATCAATTTTTCCAGATCGTCTTCCCGCTGCGAACCTCCAATAATTTCTCCGATGCCCGGGAACAGCACATCCATGGCGCGCACCGTTTTTCCATCTTCGCTTTGCTTCATGTAGAAAGCTTTGATTCCTGTAGGATAATCCGTAAGAATAACCGGCTTTTTAAAATGCTTCTCCACCAAATAGCGCTCATGCTCCGATTGAAGATCGATGCCCCATTCTACCGGATATTTAAATTTACCCTTTTTAAAATGATTGGAACTTTTTAAAATCTGAATGGCCTCAGTATAGGTGATGTGCTCAAATGGATTTTCAGTCACAAAACGAAGTCTGTCCAACAATCCCATTTCATCGCGCTCTTCCTGCTTTTTATTCTTATTTTCTTCCTCCGCACGCCCATTTAAAAACTGCAAATCTTCTTTGCAATGTTCCAGCGCATACCCGATTAAGTACTGAAGAAAATCCTGGGCAAGTTTCATATTATCCTCCAGTTCGTTGAACGCCACTTCCGGCTCTATCATCCAGAACTCGGCAAGGTGACGGGTAGTGTTGGAGTTTTCTGCCCGGAAAGTAGGACCAAAGGTATAAATTTGTCCGAGCGCCATCGCTCCTAGCTCACCTTCTAACTGACCAGAAACGGTAAGGTTAGTTTCTTTACCAAAGAAATCATCGGTAAAATCAATTTCACCCTTATCATTTTTGGGGATGTTGTGTAAATCTAAGGTAGTCACACGAAACATTTCTCCTGCTCCTTCACAATCCGAACCGGTAATGATAGGCGTATGCAGGTATACAAATTCACGATCATTAAAAAATTTATGCACCGCAAACGCCAGCGCATGGCGAATTCTCATGATGGCACTAAACGTATTGGTGCGCATGCGTAAATGTCCAATCTCTCTCAAAAACTCCAGAGAATGCTTTTTCGGTTGCAGTTTATACACCTGAGGATCGGCATCTCCAAGAACCTCCATGGAGATCAACTTCAATTCTACGCTCTGGCCAGAACCAGGCGACTCAATCACCAAGCCCTTTACCGACAAACAAGCTCCCGTAGTGCAACGGGCAAACAGGTCTTTCGACAAGGTCTCCGGATCTGCCACCACTTGCAGGTTACTCAAGGTTGATCCATCGTTGAGATTGATGAAATATACATTCTTGTTGTCACGCGCCGTGCGAATCCAACCTTTCACCGTTAGTTCCTGACCTACTGGTCTTGCAGACAATATATCTTTGATTCTTAATCTTGTCTTTTGCTCTACTATTGTGCTCATACTGGCAATTTATGGAATTTTATCTTCTAGTCCGTCTTTGATAGAGTATAGGACAAGTACCTATGGAAAGGATTTTTCTTTTCCACAATTTTTTCCTCAATACTCTGGAAATCAAATGCAAAAAAACGATATTTATACGGAAGCAGCAACTTTGGCAAGAGAATTGTCGTTTGGATGCTTAAATAGCTAATAACCTCATTTTCAGGTTTTATTTACTACAACAAAGACGTATCTTTGATTAACAATTTTTAGGGCAATATGCAGAAGCTTGGTTTAAACCAGATCATGACCCAAAAGTTGTCGCCGCAACAAATACAATTTATTAAATTGTTGCAGATCCCGACAGCTGAACTGGACACTCGCATCGAGGAAGAACTCGAAGTAAACCCTGCACTGGAAGAAGGAAGGGAAGAAGACGACGAAGTAAATCTCGACGGCAGCATCGACGATCCATTTTCGAACGAAGAGAAAGAAGACTCCGGTGATAATGAAGACCAGGACTTCGACGGTGACGATTCTGCGCAGGAAAATTCAGAAGATTCATTTGAAGATAACTTCTCCCAGGAAGTGAATGTAGAGGAATATGTTGGAGAAGATGAAATCAGCGGCTATAAAATGCAAGGCGATGGGCCTAGCCAGGACGAAGAAGAACGTGAAAGCCCGCTTTCCAACGACGTAACCTTGCACGAACTCCTGCTCGCACAGCTTGGATTCCTCAAATTAGACGATCGACTCACCGCCATCGGAACACAACTCATCGGAAGTATTGACGAAGACGGCTACATTCGTCGCGATCTTGATCTCATCGTTAACGATCTCGCCTTCTCTCAAAACGTAGAAACTACCATAGAAGAAGTGGAGGAATTACTGTATAAAATTCAAGACTTTGATCCAGCCGGTATAGGAGCCCGCACGCTGCAAGAATGTCTTACCCTTCAGATCGAACGAAAAAATATCGAAGATGGGGAAGTAGAGGCCGCACGAAAAATCATCGCCGAGTGTTTTGAAGAATTTACCAAAAAACATTACGACAAAATCCAGAAGAAACTCGACATCGACGACGAAACATTAAAAGAAGCTGTCCACCTAATTACTCGACTCAATCCCAAACCCGGTGGTGGCGATGGCAGCAGCGTACGCACCCAATATGTTATTCCCGATTTTCTCCTGTTCAACAACAACGGAAAATTAGAGCTAACACTCAATAGCAAAAATGCACCCGAACTCCGTGTGAGCCGCTCTTACAAAGAAATGTTCGACACCTACAGCAAGTCTTCCAAAACAGACAAAAAACTGAAGGAAGCGGTGATGTTCGTAAAACAAAAACTTGACTCCGCCCAATGGTTTATCGATGCCATCAAACAACGTCAGAATACGCTGCTGATGACCATGGAAGCTATTGTCAAATATCAGTACGACTTTTTTCTGGAAGGTGACGAAAGTAAGCTTCGCCCCATGATTCTGAAAGACATCGCTCAGGAAATCAACATGGACATTTCTACCGTATCGCGTGTTGCCAATTCCAAATCGGTGCAAACTGATTTTGGAATTTACCCACTCAAATACTTCTTCTCCGAGGGTATCGCCACCGATTCCGGCGAAGATGTGAGCAGCCGCGAGGTAAAACACATACTGAAAGAAATCATCGAAGCCGAAGACAAAAAGAAACCTTTGTCGGACGAAAAACTCGAAGAGCTCTTAAACAAACGAGGATACAACATTGCCCGCAGAACGGTAGCCAAATACCGCGAGCAACTAAACATTCCGGTAGCACGTTTACGAAAAGAATTGTAACCTTTGATACGGTTGGGATTTTGGAAAATGTGGATTAGGTTCCACAAAAGCCTGGCATGGATCATCACCGTGCTCTTCCATCCCTTGTTGCTGCTCTCCTACCTCTTCACTTTGGTAGTATTCTTTAATCCTCTGCAACTTTCCTCCATTCCCGAAAACAGCCACCTACGTTTTTTGGTATTGGTGTTTCTTACCACCTTCGGTATGCCCTTTCTCCTGGTTGCCCTGTTCCTGCTGCTTTTCAGGCGTGGTGTCACCTTTCGCATCCTCATGCTCGAACGATCCAAAGACCGCGTCATGCCCCTCCTCATTGTGGCCATCTTTTACTCCATGCTGGTGTATCTCATCGGGCAGCGCAATCAATTCAACCAATGGGTGTATATGGTATTTATTATTACCACCATACTTATATTATTAACCGCTTTCATCAGCACCTACTGGAAAATTAGTGCACACGCCGTTGGGTATGCAGGCATGCTCAGCATGCTCATGGTCATACACGCACAAAGCCCCCATTCCATGTTGTTTTACCCCATCCTTTTGCTAATCCTGCTAGGCGGTATGTTGTTGAGTGCACGCCTGTACCTGCGCGCCCATACACCCTGGCAAGTCTACTCAGGCATGGCCCTAGGCTTTAGCCTTGGCACCACCTTGTATTTTGTCATGTAAAATCAACTTGCAGAGATACAAGAGGACTAGAAAGAATACATGGCAACAAGAGCCGACTGTCCATCATCATCGCTTCCTACGTGAATTTTTCTAGAAACGAACAGCAACCAAGGCATTGACTCTCTGGTGCAGAAATTACGGCCGTGTAGTAAATTTTCTGGGGCTAATCCCATGGAACAAAAACGCAGTTAAGTCGATGGGTAGGTTTCCCTTTAGGGCGTGTCCCTGCGTAGCGCCTTCAGCGCCACTGCGGGCCGGGCCATCGCTGCAAGTCCTCGTGGTGGCGCCGTAGGCGCCACCACTGCGGGCTTTCCGCTCTGTCCCTCACGCAAACAAAGCAATTAATTAATGCTAATGCCGCTATGGCCTGAATGAAATTTCGTTCTTTGATAACGAATAAAAAAAGGAGATCATTGGCCAATCCTCACCAATCTTCACCAAATAAAATGGGTTCATCGGATTTGGCTGGGAATAAAATTTCTCCTTTCCTATTCTTCAAACCAAATTTCCCATTTTGGTAAAACATCAACGTGTTTAGGCCTTGAACGGGATCTAATTTAAAATTTTCTGTTTCAGTAAAATTTTCCAATTGTATTTTCAGGTCTTCGTCATAAATATAAGATTTTGTTCCGTTTCTGGCATACGACAAACCAAATCTGAAGCGAATGATTTCATCGTACAAAAAATCAGTTAATTTAGTTCCGTCGGTTTTCCAGTAACTCCACTTATCACCTTTGCGCACGCCTGCTCTGGTTCTGGAAAGCAAGATTACTTCGTCGTATTCGTATGGAATTTTTTCTTGTCCCAGGCTGTCTACCAATCCCCATTTCCCCTTCCGCACGGGTGCATAACCGTAACGCAGTTGTCTGGCTTCTTCGTAGCAACATCCTGTTTCTTTGCTGCTGCCAAGTTCTACTATTCGCCATCCGCTTTCGCGTTTGTTGCACATGAAATAGTTTTCTTCATTCCAATACGTATGATATTCATTTTTGATGGAATCGTATTCGAAGTGAATGAGTGTATCGTGATGAGCGTTGATGACTCCCGAAAAAAAAGTGTACCTATATTGAAAGGTATCGATTTGTGTTTCGGAATAGTATTTCGCTATAAAAAGAGAATCTCTGACCCGACTGATTTTTTCGTATCGAAAAGGAAGCAACGTATCGCCATTGGTATTTATCAGACCGAATAGAGTATTGGTGTCGTATAAATCTTTTTTCCCCACTATGGCAGTGCCGTAGGCAAAGGCACTGGCTTCTTCATATAAATGAGGAATGACCAATACATTGTTGGCATCGATGTAGCCGTATTTAGAGTCAAGTTCTTTTAGTATTCTTCCACTGTTAAATTTTCCTTGCAAATTAGAGTAACCATTTTCAAGGGGGATAACCATTTTTCCTGAACGATCAATATAGCCTTCATCGAATATGCTAAAAGAAATACCTTTCAATAAATGTTCCTTTTTAACTGGCAAAGATATCATAGCTAAGCCATTTGAAAATGAGCTAATATGATTGGCTTTTAAACGTTTTATAATATCACCTTTTCTATTTAAAAAATAATAGTTATATAAATCTTTATTATGGTTCCATTTTATATCGGATGCTATAATGATAGAGTCGCCCAAATATAAAGTAGTGTAGCATACATATTTGGGCTTTAATATAATTTTCCCATTTCGATCCACAATCCCGCTCTTCTCATTTACTTCAAAATAGGCTAAAGTATCAAATTTTATTGTCTGCCCGATGGAATAAAAACAAATTGAGAAAAGAAGAAAATTTTTAAATATCATTTCATTAATGTTTATGTTCCCCACCCATATTGGTATAGCCAGCATTACGGGCCTTTATTTCTTCCATCAATTGCTTGGAGTGCTGATTGGCAAAATCTACAACATGCTGTTTCCACCAGGTGCTTTCAAAGGGATGATTGATGATCATGCGCGAGGTTTCCAACAACGCTTTTAAGCCTGGTCTAGCAGCGATTCGAGCTGAGGTAAGTTCTGGCAATTTAACCATCGAAGACACTAATGCCTTATTAGGGGAAGAGTCATTCAATCTTGTCAATTGCTCAGAGGTATAAGCAGGAGCAACTACAGCCATTTCTCTATCCAGCATAACAATCAAAGGAGAATAAATTGCCGTTGAACCAAAAGAATTTGTTTTAATATCCATCTTTACGATTCTAATCAACTCAATTTTGCAATTTAACAATTCATTATAAGCAGCTTCTCTTTCTTTAAGATTTTTTGAATTCCTGATTAAGATTGATGTTTCTTTCATTTTTTTGGCACAAAAAATCATTTTCTCTTTTAATTCATTTTTTGTAATCGAACTATCCAACCCTTCTGTCGTCTCCAGCGCCTTATTTAAAGTCTTAGTAGCAAACGCACTTTCAATTTTTTTAGCGCCCAAAAATTTCTGCAAATTCTGGATTCCTATGGATGCGTTGGATGGGGCCTCTGCAATGCTTCGTATGGTTTCAGAAATCATAAACACATGCTGGGCGGAAGAATTACGCATTTCGTCCAAATCAAATTCTTGTCCTTCTTTATGTCCATTGCTGTAAACTGATTTTCCGTATTCCAAGGATTCATTTTGTGCCTTATCTCGGATGCGAGAGCGTTGCACATTATCGGCGGGATCTTTTTTTAATAGATCTGGTTTCCATTTATTGGCATCGTATTCCTTTTCATACTTCTCATATTTCTCCCTGTCCGTAGTATCCGGATCCACTTCCTTGCTGGTATCATTCCAGGCAGCGATCATTTTGTCACGCAGCATTTTGTCTGCCTCAACAGCCAATTTAAAGGCCAATCCATTGAAGATGCTATTGGAGTGGTCTTTGGCCAATTGACTGTGAGAGGCGTTTGCCTGGACTTTGTAAGGAGTAGCATGAAATGCGGTTCGTCTTGCTTGAGCTTCCGCCAGATTTTTGGCAGTGTCTACAGGATTTCCTGTAAGTTCCGCTGTAAGATCTTGCATGGGAGTTGTCTTTTTGCCTCCACTGTCTACGATGGCTTTATTATCCGCGTCACCTTTAAACAAAGGGGTATCTTGAACTTTGGCAGTAAGCGTATGCGCTTCCACCGTTTCGGCTACCGGAGGCAGGACAGTGGAATTCACAATACTCACCATGCCATTATGAATAAATTTAAACAAACGCAAACCTGGCACTTTGGGCAATTTTCTCATGAAATCATAAGCACCACCAATATCATTATTCTGAACCAAATCATTTACGGTATCCCCACCTACAGGCAACTGAGCTGCCGCATCTTTAATTAATTTTTTTGCTTGCGTACTTGATTTCAATTTATCCAATTTGTGCAACATAGCGCTCATTACAGCGGCCTGGGCTTCCAGCTCCGCATCGTCTTTAGCAGGCTGCATGCCCTCACGCAACATTTTAACGGCCTCACTTCCTACCGACTCCATGGTATCCATGCTAGTAAAAGTTCCAGTAGTGAGCACCGGTCGCGATTTTCCATTGACATTTACACTGGATGATAAGGTCTGCACCTTGCGATCAGCACCTTTCAATTCTGGCAAAAGAGGTTGTTCCGACAGTACATTCGGATCAAATTCCAGTACTTTATTCAATGCAATTTCAACAAAGTTAGAATGCGCAAATAAATCTTCTATCGCATGCAAGGCTGCACCAAAGTGCATCATGCCATCTGCATTTCTGCCTCTTTCCGCAGCTAAGGTTAATCGGTCTTCTACATGCAGATTGGTCCGCCTTATATAGGCAAGCATGCCGGTTTGATCTACGGAGAAAATAGGGGTACCCAAAACTTTTGCCGTGGCAGGGTTTGTATCCTCTTGAGGAGTAACCATGTCGGTATCCCTGGGCTTAAAATTTAACGTTTTAAATCGATCGTCCGTACCATCGTTAGCAATATCTTTTGAGATAGAAGGTTGCGATTTGTAATAATCCATGCCGGCAATCTGACCGCCAGGATTGTCAATATGTTCTGAAGGAATATAAAAACCAAATTGTTCTGGAGTGAGTTCTCTTCCGAACTTTTTAACCGCCAACAACTTTATCAGTGCAAAAACACCATCCGCTCCAAGAGCATCGCCCAACGCAGGTACCAACGCCTGATTAGTATCTCGCATCCAGTTTCCAAAATACACCATGGAGGCTTCATCGTTGGAAAATTTATCTCCTTCAGTTAGGGCCGTGCGCTCTGCGGCCTCATGCCCAGGGGCTTCAAACATCTGAACGGTAGAATTGATGGCACCTCCCTTCACCTCCACGCTCTTCCCTTCGCTCGCGAGCTTCCCGGCATCGTCGGCTTCTTTTTCCAAAGCAGGATCTTGGTTCACCATGTCTTTTCCATGTACCTCGCTGCCATGCACCTTACCATCTTTTTGCTGCACTACGTGCGTAAGTTCGTGGCCAATCAACTCCTGGCCTTGTTTGGTGTTGGGTTGAAATTCACCCGGGGCGAAATGAACGTCCTTACCTTGGGCAAAGGCTTTGGCTCCTAAGTCTTCCGCCTGTGCAGAATTATCGTGAATTGCTACATCGGAAAAATCTTCACCAAAACTATTTTCCATTTTCGCTTGTACTTCCTCCGGCATTTTGGATGCCGTTTTAAACTGCATAGGTTTCAGCAGCGGCACCAGCTTGGGTTGCAGCAACGGTTTTAATTTAGGCTGCAACAGCGATTGCGAAGAATTTAGTTCGCTCGACTCCTCTTTTTTATGATCGTATTGATGGCTCATTTTTTCCGCATTTTTTCAGTTGATGTTACATCTTCCGTAATCCTAATTCAGCATTCAATACCCGCACCATTACTCCGCTAGGTATATGAGTAGATTGATGTACTTTCGCCTCTTCCAGCAATCGCCTCATCACTTTCATTATTTTGGCACCAGTGGCTTTGTCCCAATATTCAGCTATTTCCTCGTAGTTCATTCCCACATCCGGCGAATCCCAATCGCCTGCAGGCAAATCCCCTCGCCTTAGTTTATACGACTGACGTTCTTTAAACGTAAGTCCTGCATCGCTGAAAGCCTTTTGCCAAAGCCGGAGTCGGGTATCTGTATCAGGCTGCATAAAAGTTATTTCCATATCGATTCTTCTCCGGAAAGCCTCGTCAATATTGATTCCCAGATTGGTCGCCAATATTACAAACCCCTGGAATGATTCTATGCGCATCAGAATATAAGAGATATCATGATTCTTTGCGGAATCGTGAGCGGTATCTCCTTTCGATCGTCTTGAAAAAATAGAATCCGCTTCATCAAAAAACAAAATCCAGTTTTTTTGCTCTGCAACATCAAATAGAATGCGTAAATTTTTAGCCGTTTCACCCACCCACTTCGACACCAGTTGTGAAATGTCAATCCGGTAAACCTGCAAGCCCAATTGCTTACCCAGCATGCCCGCAGTCATGGATTTTCCGGTACCTGGTTCTCCTGAAAATAAAGCCACCACACTTTTCTTAAAATGCTTGCCAATTCCGGGGTGCTCCGTTAGCTCTTTATGATGTTGAAATGCAGAGAGCAGCATCGACAATTTTGACTCTACGGAATGTGGTAAAATTAAATCCTGCCATTGGTGCGGACTATTTATTTTCACCGCTGGAAACTCCGAAGGAAATACATATTCGTAATCCTTACCGCGTGTAATGCGGCTTACAAAATCATTGCTGCATTCTAATTCAGAATCGCCTAATAGTGGATCCGCATCCAGCGATTTTAAAATGCCTTTGGAAAACAAAGGAGATTCTTTGGAAAAATATTTTTCGATGAAGGCCGGATGTTTTGAAAACTGTATAGGTTCAATCAGGAACAATGCTGACCTTACTGTAGGTATAAAAAATTTATCGTTCATGGTTCCGCCAAACAAACGAATTCCCGGATAGACCGTTCTGGTATTGTCAAATTTAAATAAAATGCTGGGTGCTATGTATCGGCATAAGGCAAGCATGGCGATTTCTATTTCCTTTTCATCGAGGCCATCCAATACCGACAAATCACTATGGGGGAAACTATCCTCGACCTCTTCCCAATCCTTTTGAATATCCTGATCAAACACTACTTCCTGCAACAAACTTTTATCGCGAAGAAGCGTGTTTAATTTATGATTTAGTCCTACTAGTCTTTGTTGTAATGATACGTTCACTTGTTTTTTCTCTAAAAGTAATTCTGCTGGCTGTCGTGCAGATTTTTTTTCCTGTTACCCGTAAAAACGATACTATTTTGATTGTTATTTTTTCGGGTATATTTCATTAAAATACGACTTTTAAGGAATTAATACAAGGCAGGTATCTGACCTACACAATCGCTTGATTGTGTTAAACGAAAAAGCCGGGATTTCTCCCGGCTTCAGAGCCTTGTATACCGACGACGTTTATTTTTTCTCGTTTAACTCACCCTCCTGATCCACTTTCACCAATTGAAAAACATTGTTCTTATCCAGGTACAGATCTACAAATCCCGTCATGGCAAAATGTCCATCCGAACATTCAATAGCCATTCTTCCCTGATCCAGGCGGTTGCCTCCAAAACGCTTGCTCCAAATGGTATTCCCTTCTTCGTTCAGGCGCAAAAGTAATGGATCCGTATCGCCAAATTTTACAAACGAATAGCCTGCTACTATAAATCCGCCCGTGCTAACTCTTTTAATGGAATATCCTCCGCTCTGCACTTCGATCGGTAATGACTCCCAAAGCTTAAAGCCATTGCCATTTATTTTCATTACCAACAAGCGCTCATTGGTGCTGTTCTCCTGGCCTCGGGAACCTACCACCATAAAATTTCCATCCGAGGTAAGCTCTACATATCTTCCTGATTCGTCTTGTCCATTCAAATCATATTCATAGGCCCACTTCACTACACCAGTATTACTGGAGCGCACACATCGAATGTTCCGTTCATTGGTTCGTTGCACCGTGCCCGTCCAAAGCAGATCTCCATCACTTAATTCAACAATTTTGTTCAACTCGTCGTTATCCGATAAGTTACCAATATTCATTTGCCATTGGGTGGTATCGGCGTGAATTCTGGCAAGGAACATATTCCGTTGATTGGCACTGTCTCGGGTACCTCCTACTAACAAGTCGCCATCCGACAAATAGGAAACATGAAACACCTCTTCACTGGAGAGGCTGTCTCCAATCAATGATTGCTTAATCACATTTCCATTCCAATCTAAGGTCAACAAAATGGCTTGAGAAGATTTTACAGAATTTGACTGCACTTGCATACCCGCCAATACGATCTGATCACCCCTTACCTGAAGGCTGCGCGCGATTTCATCTTCCGGCGTTTCAATGCGCCTTTCCCATTGACGATTGCCCGACTTGTCCGTTTTCACCAACAGAATATCTTTATCGTTACGACCGTCTTGTATGGAATACCCGCACAATAAAAAACCATCGCTCGTCTCTGTCAGTGAATATGCCTGACTCATCCCGGCAGTGCCAAAAAACTTGAGGAATTTTCGTGTATCTCCTACTTCGTATTTATCTTTTTTGCAGGCCAGCAACAACACCAGTACTGCCAGCATACTACATTTTTTCAGGAAGTCCATAGCCCTATTGTTTAATAAAATGAAGATTCTTTGAACTACCCGAACTTTGCAGCACCAGCGAATAGAAGCCTGGGCTAAGCGCGCCTGTATAGATCTCGAATAAATCTTCGCCCTTTTTAAATTCTCCTTTCGCTAATTCCACTCCCATGCTGTTGCGTATGGAGTATTGCACATGCTCCATCAGGGGAAGGGCAAACTCTACCTGTGCATCTTGCATGGTAGGTTGTGGGAAAATAACAGCATTGGGAATTGAATTATCCGACCGTCTTATATTTTCGCCTTGCGTAATTTCAGGATTGTATTCACTTAACAAGGGATATCCGACAGGAATCGTATACTCTACCTGTTCTGTCTGATAAATTTCCTTCGTCTTATAATCCTGAATAAATACCAGCACCTTGAATGTCTTTTGCTGACTCAACCTTTGTATGGGTACATAAAAATTGGTATCCAATTTTAGATTCGTATTCCAGTTATGGCTCCAATAGAAAGTGCCCGCTGCACTGGGAAGCATTTTGCGTAGCACATTCGGTATAGCAGCGTGATTACTCAGCACGGCAATATGCACCAGGAACGGACGATTCTGCAAAGCATTCGTTCCTGTTTTGCGGGCAATAGTAGCATTGACATACAATTTACCATTCACTACGCCTACTTCCGGATTGATACTGAAGTCAGAAGTTTTTAGAATTTGCTTACTGAATTCGGTATTTCCCCAGCTATTGAAGGAATACGACTTGTTTTGAAAAATAGTACCATCAATCACGGCTCGCTGCGCTTCGCTAAAACCGTATAGAAGCGCGCGTGCACTCGGATCGGCACGATTGAGATCGTTCACAGTGTCTTTACCCAAATAGCCTACAAAATACTTGATGTTAAGCGCCTGCGGATCGGTGGCTACTTTTTTATCTGCCGTATTAGGCCCTACAGTATCCAATGCTGCACTGGTGACAAACTCTTCTATCAACACCTTTCGGTCGCGATACCCCAAACTAAAATCATCGAAGGCGAATCCTTCAAACGGCTCCGGAGCATTGTCGGCATTACTACTAAAGAGTACTCGGAATCGCACCGGACGATTTTTTGCCTCGGCCACCACATCGTCAATTTTAATTTTTGATTCCACCCATTTAGAATTGCTGCCCGTCCAGCCCGATGTTTTTTTGTTGATCGTATCTAACTTCCCAATCATACTAACCACGATGTCTGAAGAATACCAACCTACACCTTGTCCTTTTGCTCCGATGGTTTTCCAACGTTCGTCACCGAAAGTTGTATCAGCAAATGCCCATTGAATGCTGGCACCGTCCAATTGGCTTTCACTCTGCACCCAGGTGCGCAAAGACAGCAAGGAACGACTCAAAGAATCCAAATAAAACACTGGACTTTCAATCCAGGAAAATTCTGAAAAGTTGTACCGACTGTCGGCAATGGGCACCAGATTATCTGTAACCCATGCGGTATTGCCTGGATCAGAAATTACTGAGCCCGCCGGAGCTTGCAGTTTCCAACTGCTGTTACCACCGATGCGGTAATCACCACTTTGGTACCAGCCACGTCCAGGAGTAGAGAAGTCGTTGAAATAAAAACTCCCTACTTGCGGAGTATCCAACGGAAATATAGGAATGTGACGAGTTATGGAATCCTTGCATCCATAGGGAAACATTGGATAATGGGGCGGAGTAGTTGCCACCAATGAAATACGATAGGGCTGAACACGATGTAATGGAAATAGATGCTGAACGCTATCCACATTCACGTTAAACGTGCTCGACGGCGTAGTTAAGGGAGCATCATAATACCAAGTCCATCTTGCAATAGTATCCTTTTCTATATCTCTATTCAGATCGGCTACTGTTCGGTTGTACAATGTAGAATTTGTATTCTCTAGTAAACCTTTGATTTCAAAATCTGCTTTGGGTTGAGCACCTACAATGATGATGGCAAGAGAATCAGCATTACACGCAGAGTCGGGCGAGAGACTCGTGTTTACCTGTGATTTAAATCGCAGTGTAAACCTGCCTGGTCTTTTATATATATATGAATGATTTTGATAATTAAATGATTCCAGGGTTTCCGTAAATCCATCCCCATACGACCATGCGTATTTGTTGTTCAATAGACTGGAATTGTCTGAAGTAGTAAACCTCAAGGTATCTCCCAGACATATTTGCTGGTTGCCAGAACTAGTTACTTTCGTATATGAAATATTCTGGGGACGATTGAATTTTATAATCGTAGTATCGGTGGTGGGACAAACCCCAGAACCAGGTTTAGGATAGGTATACAAAACTTTAAATATGGTATTGTAATCGCGTAAAGAAGAATCCCGGAACAATTCAAAAGGCACAAACTTTCTGGCAAACGTAGAGTCTGAAGCAGAAACAGGATAATTACTAAATCCATTGGGCATGTTGAAGGTAGATGTACCGATTATTTTTTGAAATCCAAATACTCCTGAACCTGGCACCGCTCTCATATTCAAGGTATCGTTGGTGGAAGCACAAAGCAATACGGTATCTCTGGTCCCCTTTTTGGGTAATCCTAATACATCAACAATACGTTTAGGATACACGGGAATGACTCCCTCTTCGTAACGAGATACCCAAGAAGATCCATTCCACAAATAATAAAAAAGAGAAACCCGAATTTCAAACGCACCATGCCTTTCTGGAATAACCGGAACATCTACAAAATTTACAAATGGAGGAGGGAGTACTGGGGTACTAGCTGGGAAGATGATATTATTATATGCTGAATACGAACCCATTATATCTTTTATAGTTATACTCTTAATTACGGTATTTCCAGTTTTCCTTATTCGAACGTATTTAACATCTCCTGTCTGACACAAAGGCAAAGGATAGCTTGGAAGGGCTTCGACAAAGTCGGCCGCAGGGGTATTACCAGTTACATCAAATTGAATACTACTGGAACTTGTAGAGGTACATCCGTTATTGGTTACTGTGTAATAAACATGATATGTCTGAGCGCCCGTTGAAGGGTAGAAGGAATTACTATAAACACCTGGATCGTTAGAGAAAAAATTAATCGTACCCCCTGCACCTGTTACAAATCCTGCATTTAAATCTACTGGACCATCTGTAGTCTGCTTGGATTGATAAAAAATGTTTATAGTACCCAAAGAAGGATAATTGTTAACGGTTACAGTGACTTGGTTGGAGGTGTATGTTGCGCCATCATCTACTACTACATAATAGGTAGCAGTGGCGGTTGGATTTTGATAAAAAACATTATTATTTGTTTGAGTTGCCAAATTATTGGATGGCGTAACCCGATATAATTTATATTCATAGTTGCCTGAAGGATAAACCGTAAATACAACCTGGTCGCCTGAACAGGTTGTATTTTTGTTTACAGTAAGAAATACACCCGGGCCAATTTGACCAAACAGTGAATTAATTAATAACAAAAGGCCAATTAGAAATAACTTCTTCATTTTTTTATTTTATTAATCCTGTAAGCAACGAACACATGCTCTGTAAGTACCTGTATTAGTATTCCAATACCTGATAATCCAATTATGAGCATCACTAATCCTCCTCACCATAGTATAACTGGATACGGAGGAGTCTGATGATGTAAAATAAGTACCATTAGAATTAGCCCCACCAAAGACTCCATTAGTTCCTTTAGATCCACTAAATTTTAGATTTAACCCCGTAACTCCACCTTCTTTTAATTTGTCATCTAAGTTTTCGCCCCTTGCCACATTAAAACCAACTACATTCAAATCAGCAGCACTCATGCCAATGTAGGACTCCAATGTTTTCCATTCAGCATCGGTAGGCAAATGCCATCCGCTTGGGCAAGCTACTTTGGCACCGGCGGCATCGTACAATCTTCCATACTTTGCGCAAGAATCCGCAGAGCCGTTATAACATTCTGATGAACCTGCCGAAAGCGTTCCCGCATAGTCTAAGTTCTGGCTCATCCAGGTTTGTGTGCCTATGGTAACATAGCTGTATGTTTTCTGATCGCGGGCATCGGTAAACGTAGTGGCGGTAGGA